>NZ_LMPY01000023.1:0-619609 GCF_001424445.1 Methylobacterium sp. Leaf361
TGGCCTGCCCCCTGAAAAGTGGTCCTCCCTAAGGTATGGCTTTGAGCCATGTGGAGGATGTCATCATGGGACGGAAGAAGCATACGGCTGAAGAGATTGTTGCCAAGCTTCGCCAAGTGGACGTTCTGGTCTCGCAAGGACGCAAGGTAGCTGAAGCAATTCGATCCATCGAGGTGACCGAGGTCACGTATTACCGTTGGCGCTCTGAGTACGGCGGCCTGAAGGGTGACCAGGTCAAGCGGTTGAAGTCCCTGGAGACGGAGAACCAACGGCTTCGTCGGGCGATCTCCGACCTGACTTTGGAGAAGCTGATCCTGAAGGAGGCCGCATCGGGAAACTTCTGAGCCCGGCTCGCCGCCGGGCTTGTGTCGACTACGTCGTTGCCGAGCATGGCGTGTCGGAACGCTTTGCCTGCCGTGTCCTGGGACAGCATCGTTCGACCCAGCGCAAGTGTGCTGTGGTGCTCGAGGACGAGGCCACTCTCACAGCCGCCATCGTGGCCCTGGCTCTGCAGTACGGGCGCTACGGCTACCGTCGGATCACGGCTTTGCTCCGGCGTGACGGCTGGACGGTAAACGTGAAGCGGGTCGAACGGATCTGGCGCCGCGAAGGGCTCAAGGTCCCGGCTCGGCAACCGAAGCGAGCGCGTCTCTGGCTCAACGACGGTTCCTGCCTGCGACTACGGCCTGAGCACCCCGACCACGTCTGGTCGTACGACTTCGTCGAGCACCGCACGCACAACGGCAGGAAGTACCGGATGCTGAACGTCATCGACGAGTTCACCCGCGAGTGCCTGACCATCCGGGTCGCTCGCAAGCTGAAGGCCCTCGACGTGATCGACGTGCTCTCGGACCTGTTCAGCCTCCGCGGGGTGCCAGGGCATATCCGCTCGGACAACGGGCCAGAGTTCATCGCCAAAGCCGTTCAGGACTGGATCACGGCGGTTGGATCGACGACCTCCTACATCGAGCCGGGCAGTCCGTGGGAGAACGGCTACTGCGAGAGCTTCAACGCAAAGCTGCGGGATGAACTCCTCAACGGCGAGGTGTTCTACACCCTCAAAGAAGCCAGCGTCGTCATCGAGCAGTGGCGGAAAGACTACAATACCATTCGACCCCACTCGTCGCTCGGCTACCAGCCACCTGCGCCGGAGGTCGTCATCTGGCCAACGGAACCGAGCACTTCAGCGCCGCTCGCTCGCCCAGCCATCGTCACGCGACCGACGATGCACTAACTTCGAACCTGGGCCACCGCATGGGGGCAGGCCANGACGCTCTTCCGATCTAACGGAACCGAGCACTTCAGCGCCGCTCGCTCGCCCAGCCATCGTCACGCGACCGACGATGCACTAACTTCGAACCTGGGCCACCGCATGGGGGCAGGCCAGAACGCGATGGGGAACGTGGGGAACGCGAGATCAGCGGTAGACTGTCAGAAAGGCTGACGCTTCAACGAGTTAGTTGGAGCGGGCGATCGGGATCGAACCGACGACATTCAGCTTGGGAAGCTGACGTTCTACCACTGAACTACGCCCGCCGACATGGTCGGCACGGATAAGGTCTGTCGCGGAGCGCGAGCTCCGAACGGCGCCGTGCGCTCATGTACGGCCATGGTCTAGCAGTTCGACGGCGATGGCGTCAAACGGGTCCGGCATCTCCCGGTCGTGATCCCCGGGCGACCCCGCGTGAGCCCGGCGCGGCGTCCCGGCCGGGTCGGCGGAACGCCGCGGCGCGCGAGCCGTTTCGCTCGAAGAAGCGCGCGTGGCGCCGGACCGAGACCCTGCTGACACTATGTGCGGAATCTGCGGCGAGATCTGCTTCGACCGGCCGGCGGACCCCGCCGCCGTCGACGCGATGATGGGATCTCTGCGGCCGCGCGGGCCCGACGCAGCGGGGCTCTTCGGTTCCGGCCGGGTCGTTTTCGGCCATCGCAGGCTCAAGATCATCGACCTGTCCGAGGCCGGGCAGCAGCCCATGATCGATCCCGCCCTCGGGCTCGCGATCGTGTTCAACGGCTGCATCTACAATTTCCGCGCGCTGCGCGCCGAACTCGAGGCGAAGGGCTACGCGTTCTTCTCGACGAGCGACACCGAAGTGGTGCTCAAGGCCTTCCACGCCTGGGGAACTGCCTGCGTCGAGCGCTTCGCCGGCATGTTCGCCTTCGCGATCCTGGAGCGGGATTCCGGGCGGGTCGTGCTGGCGCGCGACCGGCTCGGCGTGAAGCCGCTCTATTACAGCGAGACGAAGGGCCGCTTCCGCTTCGCCTCGTCGCTCCCGGCCCTGCTCGCCGCCGGCGACGTCGATACCGCGGTCGATCCGGTCGCGCTCCACCACTACATGAGCTGGCACGCGGGCGTCCCGGCCCCGCTCACCATCCTCAAGGGCGTGCGCAAGCTGCCACCGGCGACGATCCTGACGATCGAGCGGGACGGGACGCGGCACGCGTCGACCTACTGGACCCTGGCGATCGGCCCCCGCGCGGCCGACCGTGGCCGGACCGAGGCGGACTGGCGCGAGGCCGTCCTCGACGCCCTCGGCACCGCTGTCGAGCGCCGGCAGGTCGCCGACGTCCCGACGGGGGTTCTCCTCTCGGGCGGCCTGGACAGCTCGCTGCTGGTGGCCCTGCTGGCGCGCGGTGGCCAGCGCGGCCTCAAGACCTTCTCGGTGGGCTTCGACGCGGTGAACGGCGTCGAAGGCGACGAGTTCAAGTACTCGGACATCATCGCCGAGACCTTCGCCACCGACCACACGAAGCTCGCGGTCGACGGCACCCGGACGCTGGAGGCGCTGCCCGCGGCCATCGCGGCGATGTCGGAGCCGCAGATGAGCCACGACGCGGTGGCCTTCCTCCTGCTCTCGCAGGAGGTCGCCAAGCACGTGACTGTGATCCAGAGCGGGCAGGGCGCCGACGAAGTGTTCGGCGGCTATCACTGGTATCCGAAGCTGATGGGCTCGACGGACCCGGTCGCCGACTACGCGAAAGCGTATTTCGACCGCGACCATGCCGAGATGCGGGAGGCCCTGACGCCCGACATGGTCGGCGGCGATCACAGCACCGACTACATCGCGACCTTCTTCGCGAACTCGCGGAGCGACAGCGCCATCGACAAGACTCTGCAACTCGACCAAGAGGTCATGATGGTCGACGATCCGGTCAAGCGGGTCGACAACATGACGATGGCCTGCGGCCTCGAGGCGCGGGTGCCGTTCCTCGACCATGACCTCGTCGAGCTGGCGGCACGCATCCCGGCGGAGCTCAAGGTCCGGGACGGCGGCAAGTACATCCTCAAGGAAGCCGCGCGGGCTGTCGTCCCCGCCGAGGTGATCGACCGCGAGAAGGGGTACTTCCCCGTTCCCGCGCTGAAGCACATCCGCGGCCCGTTCCTCGACTACGTTCGCGACGTGCTGGACCGTCCCGAGGCGCGCGCGCGCGGCATCTTCAACCGCGCCTACGTCGATCACCTGCTCGCCGATCCCGACGGCACGCTGACGCCCAAGGGCAACTCGAAGCTCTGGCAGGTGGCCCTTCTGGAGAGCTGGCTCCAGACGCACGGCGTCTGAGACGGGCCGCGGCACGCCTTTCGCGATGGATCGTGATCGATCGCGCGCTCAAGGTGCCGCGCTTTGTCCACGATCGTCCCGGATCAGCCGGTCGACAGACACCCGGAGAAGCCCGTCGATGTGCCGCTGGATCGCCTATGCGGGACGCACCATCCCGCTGGAGCACTACGTCACCGAGCCGTCCCACAGCCTCGTCTCGCAGAGCATCGCGGCGCTCGAATCGACCGCGGCGACCAACGGCGACGGGTTCGGGCTCGGCTGGTACGGCGATCACCCGGAGCCCGGCCGGTACCGCGAGGTCCAGCCCGCCTGGTCGGACGACAACCTGCGCTACCTGTGCCGGCACCTGCACTCGCACCTGTTCTTCGCGCACGTGCGCGCCGCGACCGGGACGCCGATCACCCGGCCGAACTGCCATCCCTTCGCCTGCGGTCCGTGGCTGTTCATGCACAACGGCTATATCGGCGACTGGAGCCGCCTGCGGCGCCCGGTCGAGGCGCTGATCCCGGACGAGCTGTACCCGTCGCGCGCGGGGACCACCGATTCCGAAGCGATCTTCCTCGGGCTGCTGGGCTGCGGCCTGATGGGACCGGGGCCGCGCCGCGATCCTGTCGAGGCGACGGCGCGCGCGCTCGCGCGCCTCACCGATCTCGCCGGGCCGCATCCGTTCCGGTTCACCGCGGCGCTGGCCGACGGGCGCGATCTCTACGCGTTCCGCTACGCCGCGAACGACAAGGCGAACTCGCTCTACTACCGCGCTTCGGAGGGCGGCGTGGTCGTCGCCTCGGAGCCGCTCGACCGGGATCACGGCACTTGGACGACGGTCGCCGAGAACAGCGTGCTCGTCGCGCGGCGGGACGCGCCGGTGGAGATCCTGCCGCTGGCGCAGTTCGGCCTGGCCGCGCCGCCGGTCGATGACTCGGTCCGCCGGCTGCGCGCCTGAGCGACTCCGCTCAGGCGACGCGGGAGAGGCTGCCGCTCTGCGAACCCTGCGTGCTGCGGGCGGAATCGTAGGCGCGATTGCGCAGGGCGGTCTCGCTCGGGAGCTGGTCGATCACGTTGCCGGACGACGGATCGACCACCTGGAACACGATCGAGCTGGTGTCCGGATCCTGGATGTACCGCGCCTTGCCGCCGTTCGTGCCGATGTCGAGCTTCACCGCGGGCTCGAGCGGCTTGGCGGAGGTCTCGGGCTCGGGCGCCTGCTGGGTCACGGCGGCGGCGGCCGTCGCTCCGAGCGCGTCGAGGCCTTGCGGCCCCGGCGTCGTGGATGTCAGCGTTCGGATCTCCATCGCCGGTCTCCTGCGATCCTGTGATCGAAGGATTGAGGCGCGGTCCTGCCTAATCGTTCCTTAATGGCGACCGCCGGTCCACCGGATGATGCGGCGGGATCGGAGATGCGATGAACATCGCGTTACCGGGGCGACACAAATCCGTGCTGAATTTTCTCCTGGGTCGACTCGGCGCCCAGCCGGTTCGTCTTCCCGCGACGGGACTGCGGCCCGCCCCGCGCAGCGTGGAGCACGCGATGTACAGGATCTCGGCGATGCTCGTTTTAGCGACCAGTCCCGCGCTCGCCGCGCCGGCCGCGGCTGGCGATCCGGGTACGCGCGCGCCGTTCATCTGCGAGCACCGCTGCGCCGTCGTGGAGCGTCTCGACGCCATCCACAGGCGCGGGCCGGTCGACGTCTCGCGCGACCGCTTCATCGTCGTCGCGCCGCACGGACAGGCGCAGCGCTACGTCCAGTGCATCTTCCAGGATCGGGATACGCGGATGTTCTGCGCGGCCGCGTCGGGCGCCTACGGGCCACCCGGCCGAAGGCGCCTGCGGCTTGATGCGACGGCACGGCAGGCGCTGGCGGCGCTCGGATACGTCCAGGCGGACCCGGCGGAGAACTTCGCGCGCCTGGTGGAGCTGGGATCGCCGCCCGACACGGGCATCGCCGCGGATCTGATGCTCGCGGCGCTGCACGATGCCTACGGCGCCCGCCCGGGCGACATTCTCGATATCGAGGCCCCGCACGGCGGAACGCCGGGGCGGGGCTGCGGCGCGCCCGAATCCTGAGCGGACCGGGCGCGCCGCCATCTCACTCGGCGGCGTCGACGTAGAGCTTGCCGCCCTCGGCCAGGAATTCCTGCGACTTCGCCCGCATGCCGGCCTCGGCCTCGGCCTTCGACATCGCGGGCGCCGCGCCCACGACCTCGCCGGCCTCCTCCATCGCCAGCACCTCGGCGCGCAGGTCCTGCGTGATCTTCATCGAGCAGAATTTCGGCCCGCACATCGAGCAGAAATGCGCGACCTTGTGGGCGTCCTTCGGCAGGGTCTCGTCGTGGAAGCGCCGGGCGGTATCCGGATCGAGGCCCAGGTTGAACTGGTCCTCCCAGCGGAAGTCGAACCGGGCGCGGCTGAGCGCGTCGTCCCGGAGCTGCGCGGCGGGATGCCCCTTGGCGAGGTCTGCGGCGTGGGCGGCGATCTTGTAGGTGATGACGCCGGTCTTCACGTCGTCCCGGTCCGGCAGGCCGAGATGCTCCTTCGGGGTGACGTAGCAGAGCATCGCGGTGCCGAACCAGCCGATCATGGCGGCGCCGATGCCCGAGGTGATGTGATCGTAGCCGGGGGCGATGTCGGTGGTCAGCGGGCCGAGAGTGTAGAACGGCGCCTCGCCGCACTCCTTCAGCTGCTTCTCCATGTTGACCTTGATCTTGTGCATCGGCACATGGCCGGGGCCCTCGATCATCACCTGGCAGCCCTTGTCCCAGGCGACCTTGGTCAGCTCGCCCAGCGTCTCAAGCTCGCCGAACTGGGCGGCGTCGTTGGCGTCGGCGATCGAGCCCGGGCGCAGGCCGTCGCCCAGAGAGAACGAGACGTCGTAGGCCCGCATGATGTCGCAGATCTCGTCGAACCGCTCGTAGAGGAACGATTCCCGGTGCCCGGCGAGGCACCAGCGGGCCATGATCGAGCCGCCGCGCGAGACGATGCCGGTGACGCGCCGCGCGGTCAGCGGCACGTGGGCGAGGCGCACGCCGGCATGGATGGTGAAGTAGTCGATGCCCTGCTCGGCCTGCTCGATCAGCGTGTCCTTGAAGACCTCCCAGTCGAGCTTGAGCGGGTCGCCGCCGACCTTCTCCAGCGCCTGGTAGATCGGCACCGTGCCGATCGGGACCGGGCTGTTGCGGATGATCCACGAGCGGATGTTGTGGATGTTGCGGCCGGTGGACAGGTCCATGACCGTGTCGGCGCCCCAGCGGATCGACCAGACGAGCTTCTCGACCTCGTCGGCGGCCGAGGAGGTCACGGCGGAGTTGCCGATGTTGGCGTTGATCTTGACCAGGAAGTTCCGGCCGATCGCCATCGGCTCCAGCTCGGTGTGGTTGATGTTGGCCGGGATGATCGCCCGGCCGCGGGCGATCTCGTCGCGCACGAATTCCGGGGTGATGAAGGGCGGGACCGAGGCCCCGAAGCTCTGGCCGTCCGCGAGCGCGGCCTCGGCGCCCGCGAGCATGGCCTCGCGGCAGACGTTCTCGCGATGGGCGACGTAGATCATCTCCTCGGTGATGATCCCCGCGCGGGCGAACTCGTACTGGGTCACCATCTGGCCCGGGGCCGCCTTGCGGATGGTCCGCTCGGCGGGGCAGGGGGCCACGAGCTTGTCGCCCGCGAATCCGTTATCCTCGGGCTTCACCGCGCGCGGCGCGACGGCCGTGTAACCGCGGGCCGCGACCCAAGGCTCGCGCACGCCGGGAAGGCCGGCGTTGAGGTCGATACGGGCATCGGTCTCGGTATAGGGGCCCGACGGGTCGTAGACCCGCACCGGCTCCTCCTTCGGATCGGAGAGGACGATCTCGCGATAGGGAACGCGGATGTCCGGCCGCCCGGCCGGGTTCGCGTACGCCTTGCGCGATCCGCTGACCGGACCCGTGGTCACGGTCTCGGGGCTGCCTTTCACGTCCTTCGGGAGAACGGGTGCGTTCATCGTGGGCCTCTCCTCGTGCTGGAGCGGTCCGGTCCACGCGATGGCCGAGATGAGATGAGGTCGCGCGAGATGCGACCGCAGGTTCCCGTCCCTCCGCCGGTATGAGCCGGATCAGGTTCAAGGGTCAGGGCAGCGTGCCCAATCTCAGCCCTCTTCAGGGCCCCCCTCGGAACGGTTCCAGACTCGGGCCCGCGGACGGCTTTGTCAATGCTGACCGGCCGCCCTAGAAAACACATCCCCGAAACCGTTCGTCCGAACGCACGCGTTCTCCCCCGCCGCAATCTCACCGCAATGCGCCTCATCGCCGGCCTCCTGCTCGCCGCGCTCCTCCTCTGCGGGCTGGCCTGCGCCGCGCTCGCGCTCGGGCAGCGCCGGTTCCTCTATCCGGGCGCCTTCGGGCCGCAGAACCCGTGGACGATCCCGCCGGGCCTCGCGACGATCACGGTCGCGACCCCCGACGGCGAGACCCTGCACGGCCTGTGGCGGCCTCCGCGGCCGGGCTGCGGCGTCGTCGTGAGCTTCCACGGCAACGGGTCCCGCCCCGAGCCGCACGCGGCCCGCTTCGCCGCGGAGCCCTGGCGGGCGCGCGGCTGGGGCGTGCTCACTGTGGCCTATCGCGGCTATCCCGGCTCCACCGGCAGCCCCAGCGAGGACGGGCTGATCCGCGACGGGCTGGCGGCCGTCGAGGCCGCGCGGGCGCGGGCGCCCGACGCGCCTATCCTCCTCCACGGACACTCCCTCGGGGCCGCCGTGGCCGTGGCCGTCGCCGAACGGGTGCCGACGATCGGCCTGTACCTGGAGGCGCCGTTCGACTCGATGACCCACACCGTGCGGCTGCATGTCCCGCTAGCCCCGATCTGGCTCCTGCGCGACACGTACCGCTCGGACCTGCGCATCCGCGACGGGTCGGCGCCCGTGCTGATCGTGCAGGGCCGCGACGACACGGTGGTGCCGGCCAAGCTGGCGCGGAACCTCGCTGAGGCGGCCGGCCCGCGGGCGCGGATCGACGTGATCCCGGGGGACCACGTCTCCATCCTGGGGAGCCGGGATCGCGAGGCCGAGGCGCTGTTCGGACAGGGCGTCGGTCCGGCCTGCCCGCAGCCGGTGGACCAGCAGGGGTAGGAGAGGGAGGCTCGCGTGGTCGGACGGCGCTCGCAGCGCTGGAGCGCCGAGGATCCGGACGCGCCGGGCGTCCCGGGCCCGCCGGACCCGGTCTGCCCCCTCTGCGAGCGCCCGATCCCGCGCCGCGCCCGCTCCAGCCTCCATCACCTCACGCCGAAGCTGAAGGGCGGGACCCATCGCGGCACGGTCCGGCTTCACCAGATCTGCCACTCGGCGATCCACGCCCGCTACAGCGAGGCGGAGATCGCCAAGCGCCTCGCCGACGTCGAGGCCCTGCGCGCCGATCCGGAGATCGCGCGCTTCCTCGTTTGGGTCCGCGGCAAGCCCGACGATTTCCACGCCGCCACGCGCATGACCCGCGAGCGGAAGTCGGCGCGCCGCAAGATCTGACACCTGCCCGGCCGGCGTTTACCGGGCGTTCGTCACATCCGCAGGTGGCCGCCGCCCCGTTCCTTGCCGTCAACCCGAACCGGTCCAGGATCGCCCCGATCGCGAGGGTTCGGACGATGGCCGGGGTCGGGGATACGGGGGATCGGCTCGCCTGGGTCGATATCGCCAAGGGGATCTGCATCCTCCTGGTCGTCATGATGCATTCGGTCATCGGCACCGGCGAGGCCATGGGCGGCGAGGGCTTCCTCCACCCGGTCGTCGCCTTCGCGAAGCCGTTCCGCATCCCGGACTTCTTCCTGCTCTCCGGCCTGTTCGTGGGACGGGTGATCGACCGCGACTGGCGCCTGTTCTCCGACCGCCGGGTCGTCCACTTCGCCTATTTCTACCTGCTCTGGCTGGTGATCCAGTCGGTCGCCAAGTACGGCAAGATCGTCGGCGATGCCGGTCCCGCGGCCTTCGCGGCGCATCTCGCCCACGCACTGATCGAGCCCTATTCCAGCCTCTGGTTCATCTACCTGCTGGCGGTGTTCTCGGTGGTCACCAAGGCCCTGCGCCGCGTGCCCGGCGGCGTGCTCCTCGCCGGCGCCGCCCTGCTGCAGATCGCCGACATCCGCAGCGAGTCGACCCTGATCGAGGAGTTCTGCGCCCGCTACGTCTACTTCGTCGCGGGCTACCTGTTCGCCGGGCGGATCTTCGCGCTCGCCGACGCGGCGCGCCGCCGCGTCCCGCTCGCCCTCTGCGGCCTCGGCGCCTGGGCGGTCCTGGAAGGCTGGCTCGCGCTGACCCCGTCGGGCCTGCCGGATCATCCGACCCTCGCCAGCCTGCCGCTGGTGAGCCTCGCCCTCGGCGGGGCCGGTGCCCTCGCGATCGTGGTGGCGGCGGCTCTCATCGGCCGCGCCGGCGGTCCGGCCGCCGAGGCGGTCCGGACCTGCGGCCAGCGCTCGATCGTGATCTACCTGGCCTTCTCGCTGCCGATGGCGGCGACACGGGAGATCCTCGTGCGCACCGGCGCGATCACCGATATCGGCCTCGCGAGCCTGACCGTCATGGCGATGGCGGTGATCCTGCCGCTGGTGCTGGAGCGGCTGGTCCGCGGGACGGCGCTCGACCTGCTGTTCGTCCGGCCGCGGCGGTTCCGGCTGGCCGGGTCCGGGCCTAAGCCGAGCCCGGCCCTGCAGGCGACCTGAGGGTCCTCAGCCGTCGAAGGCGATACCGATCCGCCGGCTGCGCCGCCACGCCACGGTGGCCGGGCGCGGTTCGGTGCCCGTGCTGACACGAAGCGCGAAGCGGTCCGGCACGGCCTGATCGTCCTCGACCTCGATCTGCGCGCCGACGTCGGTGGCGTCCCAGACCAGGCAGCTCACCTCGCCGCCGTCGAGCAGCACAGCGCCGAACGTGAAGGCGTTCTTCCGGAAGGTGCCGCGGCGATTCTCCGTCATCAGCTCCTCCGTCCCGTCTCGCGGCTCCGCGGAGCCGGACGATGCCGGATCGCGGTTAACAGGGCAAATACGTTCCCGTGCCTACCCTGCTCGACCGAGATCAGTACTCGTCGGGATCACCCCGGTGGCGGCGTGGCCCCGGCCCGTAATCGTCGTCGTAGGATCGGCGCGGCGGCGGGCGGTCGTAGTCGCGGCGGTCGCGGTAGGCGTCGCGCCGGTCGTCGTAGCCGTCATTCCGGTAGCCGCCCCCGCCGCCGTAGGCACCCCCGCCGCCACCGCCGTAGCCGCCGCCGTAGCCCCCACCGCCGCCCGCGTTGATCCGCGGGGCGTACCAGCAGCTCTTCGCCTGGCCCGGCGCCGGATCGCCGAAGGTCTGGGTGTTGCAGGGCACGACGCCGCCCTGCGGGAACGGCCGGCCGTTCGTCCGGCCGGGCACGCCGTAATAGACGTTGGTGGGATAGGGCATCCGGCAGACGCCGCCCTCCTGCGCGCAGCCGACCAGGTTCACCGTGTCGAGCTGGTAGGCCTGGGCCGGGGCGGGTGCCAGCGCGCCGCCTCCCAGCATGATGGCCCCGAAGGCCAGAGCGATCCGAATCTGCACGTCCCCGATTCCCCCGTGGTTCGCGGTGCGGGTGCCGAATAATCCGGTCGGCGGCTTCCGGCCAGCGGCCGCGCTCGCTATGGCGTCGCACCAGGATGCGCGCGGGCCGGTCCGCGGCCGGCGCGACGGTGATCGGGCGGAACGCCCCGTCGTCGGACGGAAGACAGCGAGCCGGGAGGCCTTGATGAGGGATGCGTCCGCGCAGGAGCTTCTGCTGCTCAGCGCGCTCCAGGAATGCCGGATCCAGCTCGACGCGGCGCGCAAGGACGAGGCGGCCCGCGCCGCCGTCCGGGAGGAGCTCGAGGCCGCGCTCCGCCGCGAGGCCGCTCTCGCGGCGGCGATCGTGGAGGAGCGCGAGCGGACCGAGGCCGTCCGCCTCGTGCTTCAGGCGCTGCTGATGAGCGTCCGCCGGTTCGGTCTGCGCCGGCGCCTGTTCGGGGCGCGCATCGCCCGGCTCGGCCGCGAGACGCCGGATTCCGGTCCGCAGGCGGCCCGCCATCCCGTGCTGCTCGCCGAGGCGCGACGGGTGCTGGGTAAGCCATCGCCCGAACCGCCGGCCGAGCGGTGACGGCGGTCGCCGCCCGAGCGCCGCGCGGCGCGGCTCCTCACGGCCCGGCGCCGGCGTCTCCGGGCGCCGCGGCCAGGACGATCAGGGCCGTCAGAACGCCGAGCGGCAGGACGATGCTGCCGAAGGCGAGATGGGCGATCCCGAAGGCGCCGAACAGCGCGCCCGCGGCGAAGGCCGCGATCGCCGGGAGCACGCGCAGGAACCTCTCCCGGGTCTGATCGCGCTGTGGGCCGCGTCCCAGGACGAGGTCGGTCGCGTCGATGACGGCCTGGCTGACGCTCACCGTCATGACCGTGGTGGGGGCGAGATGGCCGAGAGACAGGCGGCCGATGGCGTTCTGTAACCCCATGGCCGCGACCGCGAGCATGCCGACGGCGATGGAAGCGGCACTGTCCGCTCCGCCGAGGGGCGACCACACGGTGCCACACAGCCCGAATCCCGCGAGCAGGGTCACCTCCACGGCGAGGAGCCAGGGCAGGGGGTCGAAAGCCCGCCGCTCCAGCGCCAGGGCCAGAATTCGAGCCCCCGCCACCGCTCCGACGAAGACGGGCAGCGCCAGGAGCTTGGCAACCACGCCGCTGGAGCTCGCGACCAGCTCGGCGCCGATCAGGACGAAGTTGCCGGTGACGTGAGCCGTGAAGAGTCCGGTCAGGGCGATGAAGGCCGCCGCGTCGACGAAGCCGGCGACGAACGCCAGGGCGGCGCCGGCGAAGGGACCGGTCCCCGGTCTCCGAGCTCGCGCGGGACCGGTCATCGTCTCAGTCGGCGAAGGGCGTCGCCGTCAGGCCGACCGGCATCCGCGGATTGGCGAAGTAGTCGGGCCAGCGATCGCAGAGATACAGGATCGCGACCAGCACGGTGGCGATCGCCAGCAGGGAGGCGAGCACCTCTGTGACCTGCGTCGCCCATTTCCCGAGCGTCGGGATCGCCATGAGGCCGCCGACGAACAGCGTGGTCACGATAACGGGTGCGGACATCGGGCAAGGCTTCGCGGCGCGGCTCTGGGACGAGGCTGTCCCGAACCCTAACGCTGCGCGGCACCCGCAGGTTACCGATATCGGTTATCGTGACTCATGATAGGCAACCCGAACATCGAGCTGCTGCGCTCGTTCCTGGCCGTCGTCGAGAGCCGCAGCTTCACCGCCGCGGCGCAGGCTCTCGGTCTGCGGCAATCCACGGTGAGCGGGCACATCGCCCGGCTCGAGCAGGCGCTCGGTCGCGCGCTCCTGACGCGGGACACCCACCGGGTCGCGCCCACGCCGGACGGTCAGGCCATGATCGGCTTCGCCCGCGACGTGGTGGACGCGCAGGACCGGCTGCGCGCCTTCTTCTCGCCGGAAGGCCTGCGCGGCCGCATCCGGCTCGGCGTCTCCGAGGACTACACCCTGTCGACCCTGGCACAGGTCCTGGCCCGCTTCGCCGATCGGCACGACGCGGTCGATCTGCAGATCACGGTCGGGCTGAGCCGCGCCCTCTACCAGGGCTACGATGCGGGCGAGCTCGACGTGATCTTCTGCAAGCGGCGGCGCGGCGACCCGCGCGGGACCTTGGCCTGGGCGGAGGATCTGATCTGGACGGGCCGACCCGGCCTCGTGCCGGATCGGGCCAAGCCCTTGCCTCTCGTGCTCTACCCGCCACCGTCGATGACCCGCACCTTGGCGCTCGACGCCCTCGCGGCGGTGGGCCGGTCCTGGCGGGTGGCCTGCACCAGCGGAAGCCTGATGGGGCTGCGGGCCGCCGTCGAGGCGGGCCTGGGCATCGCGCCGCACTCGGCCAAGATCCTGCCGCCGGGCCTCGCCGCGATCTCCGAGGCGGCCGGCCTGCCGCCGCTCGGCGCGGTCGAGTTCGTCGTGCTCGGCCCGGGTCGCCACCACGCGGCGGCGACCGCGCTGCAGGAGACGATCCTGGCGAGCACCGGCGAGCTTCAGGGCGCCGCGCGCTAGGGCGGCGTCCTCCCGGCACGCGGTGGCCGGGCTCGATCCCGACCGTCCGGCGCGGTCCTTAACGGATTGGCCAGCCTTTTTCCGCACCGTACCGCGAAGCGGTCACAAACGGTTTCGACAAGGATCGCCGGCGGTGCCGGCCCCGGTGTCGTTGCCGGACGGGGCGCGAAACCGCCGCATTTGGCGTGCGGAAACCGTCCTGCGGCGTGCCTGACGGTCGCGCATCGCGGCGGAACATTCGAGAACGGGATGCATGGCCAAGGGTCGGGGCAGGATTGAGCCGAACTTCGACGTGCCCGAAGGGCGCGCGCGGGATCGCGGCGAACTCGACCTGCGCCTGACCCGTGAGGACCGCCCCGGGGCAGGAGACGGCGTGGCGAAGCGATCGGGCGGCGGAGCGCGGCAGCCGAGCAAGGCGCCGGCGCGGACAACGGGGCGGGCGAAGGCCTCGGGTCGCGGCCGACGCCGGCGCTCCTGGCTCGGCCGCATCGTCTACGGCTGCGTCGTCCTCGGCCTCTGGGGCGTGATCGGGCTCGCGGGGCTCATCGCCTACCACGCCTCGCAGCTGCCGCCGATCGACCAGCTCGCGGTGCCGAAGCGGCCGCCCAACATCGCGATCCTGGCGAGCGACGGCTCCCTGCTCGCCAATCGCGGCGAGACCGGCGGCCGCGTCGTGTCGATCAAGGAGCTGCCGCCCTACCTGCCGCGCGCCTTCGTGGCGATCGAGGATCGGCGCTTCTACCAGCATTTCGGCGTCGACCCGGTCGGCATCATGCGGGCCATCGGCCAGAACCTGACCCGGCGCGGCGTGGCGCAGGGCGGCTCGACCCTCACCCAGCAGCTCGCCAAGAACCTGTTCCTGACCCCGGAGCGCTCGGCCTCGCGCAAGATCCAGGAGGCGATCCTCGCGCTCTGGCTCGAGCACAAGTACACGAAGGACGAGATCCTCGAACTCTACCTGAACCGCGTCTATTTCGGCGCCGGCGCCTACGGCGTCGAGGCGGCGGCGCAGCGCTATTTCGGCAAGCCTGCCAAGGAGGTGAGCCTCGCGCAGGCCGCGATGCTCGGCGGCCTCGTGCAGGCGCCCTCGCGCCTTGCCCCGAACCGCAACCTCCCGGCCGCCCAGGCCCGCGCCGCGCAGGTGCTCGCCGCCATGCAGGAGCTGGGCTTCGCGTCGGCGCAGGACGTCAAGGTGGCGCTCGCCCAGCCGGCGAAGCCCGCCAACGCCCGCGGCGGCGGGTCGGCCAACTACGTCGCCGACCTCGTGATGGACGTGCTCGACGATTACGTCGGCAAGTTCGACACCGACATCACGGTCCAGACCACGGTCGATCCGAGCCTCCAGGCGGCGGCCGAGAAGGCGCTCACCGACGAGCTCAACGCCAAGGGCACGCGCTACAACGTCAGCCAGGGGGCGCTGGTCTCGATGCGGCCGGACGGCGCCATCCGCGCCCTGATCGGCGGCCGCGACTACGCGCAGAGCCAGTTCAACCGGGCCACGACCGCCAAGCGTCAGCCCGGCTCCTCGTTCAAGCCCTTCGTGTACCTCGCGGCCGTGGAGCACGGCGCCACGCCCGACACGGTCCGGGAGGACGCGCCGATCCGGATCGGTAACTGGGCGCCGGAGAACTACTCCCACCGCTACGAGGGTCCCGTCACCCTGCGGACAGCGCTCGCCCAGTCGCTCAACACCGTCGCGGTGCGCCTCGGCCAGGAGGTCGGGCCGAAGACCGTGGTTCAGACCGCCCAGCGGCTCGGCATCACCTCGCCGCTCCAGGCCAACGGCTCCATCGCCCTCGGCACGTCCGAGGTCACGCTCCTGGAGATGGTCGGCGCCTACGGGGCCTTCGCCAACGGCGGCATCGGCGTGATCCCCTACGTGGTCACCGCCGTGAAGAGCCAGGACGGGAAGGTCCTCTACAAGCGCTCCGACAACGGTCTGGGCCGGGTCATCGACGCCAACGCCGACGGCATGATGAACGCCATGATGCACGAGACCTTCGTCAGCGGCACCGGCAAGAAGGCCGACATCCCCGGCTGGGACCTCGCGGGCAAGAGCGGCACCACCCAGGATTATCGCGACGCGTGGTTCATGGGTTTCTCGGGCAGCCTCGTGACCGGCGTCTGGCTCGGCAACGACGACGGCGAGCTCACCAAGAAGGTCACCGGCGGCAACCTGCCGGCGGAGATCTGGAAGACCTATATGACCCAGGCCCTGAAGGGGCAGACGCCGGTCCCGCTCCCGGGCCTCAACCGCTGGCGCCGCCAGCCGGAGACGACCGCCTCGGTGGCGAGCGCCGCCCCGGCGGGCCCGGGCGGGCTCCTGGGCCAGATCCTCGGTGAGCCGGAGGCCCCGGCGCCGCGCCAGGCCGCGCCGTCGCGGCGCGCGCCGAAGGACGACCGCAACTTCATCGAGAAGCTGTTCGGCATCGGTGACTGACGCTCCGCGGTCTCCGCATTCGTCGGGACCAGGCGGCGGCCCGCGGCGCGCGCCGTCGCGCATCCGCGCGACTACGCCTGGGCTCCGGCTCAAGGCGACCGCGTCGAGGCGGGACTGACAGCCGCGGCGGCCTGTATTTGTATTAGCGGCGATTCAGCGCTTCTTAGTGCCGCCAATAACCGCTTTTTCAATCTTCGTGGACGTAAGATCGGGTGAACAGTAAGCCCGTCAACCGCAATGGCGCGGTTCGTGGCAGCCCGATCGAGCCCATGCTCCTGCGCGCGACCGCTACAGCGATCAGAGCTCACCTGGATGATCGCGCCTCGCGCCTGATCGCGGCGGCCGGCACATGCCTGCTGCTCTGCCTCGCGCTGCTCGGCGTCTATCTCTGCCTGGATCTGCGGGACGTCGCTTGGCACAACGCCCGCCGCAACGCCGGGAATCTGCTGGCGGTGATCGAGGAGGGCGTCGGCCACAGCCTGCGGGTCTACGACCTCTCGCTGCGGAACTCCGCACGGCTCGCGAGCCGCGCCGACATCGCGGCCTTGGACCCGGATATTCGGCGCCTGGCGCTGTTCGACACGGCTGTGGCGGGCTCCGGCCTCGGCCCGATCGCCGTCACGGACGCGGCCGGCGACGTCCGGCTGACCAGCGATCCCGGCGTGCGGACCCGGCCCAACATGTGCACGCTGCCGGAATTCGAATTCCATCGGTCGAATCCCGAAGGCGGCCTGATCCTGTCCGGGCCGACCGTATCTCTCATGACCGGTGAGCCCATCATCCGCATGACCCGGCGGATCCGGACGCCCGACGGCTCATTCGCCGGGATCGTGTCGGGATCGATCAGGCTCGCGCATTTTCAGGCGCTGTTCGAGCGCCTGCATTTCGACGACGGCATCGCTCTGAACGTCTTCCACCGGGACGGGACGCTGCTGATCCGGGCGCCGGCACGGCCGGAGGCGCTCGGCCAGAACATCAGCGCGAGCCCCGGCTACAAGATGTACCGGGCCAAGCCGCGCGGCGAGTTCCAGGGACGCTCGTTCCTCGACGGCGTCGAGCGGGTCTACAGCTTCGCCGACCTCGACGACCTGCCGCTGATCGTGACCGTGGCGACGGACGTCGACAGCATCCGCAGCGTCTGGATCTACAAGGCGGCGATCGTCGCCGTCCTGATCCTGTGCCTCTGCCTCCTCGCCTTCGGCCTGACGATCCTGCTGCACCGGGAGGTCGGGCGCCACGTGGCCGCGGAAGCCTCCAGCCGCGAGGCCAACGCCGCGCTCGCCGTGCTCGCGCGGACCGACGGCCTGACGGGCCTGCCGAACCGGCGCAGCTACGACGAGCACTTCGCCGTGGAGTGGAAGCGGGCCGCACAGCTGCGGACGCCCCTGGCGCTGTTGATCGTCGATGCCGACCACTTCAAGCAGTTCAACGACCGCTTCGGTCACCAGTGCGGCGACGAGGCGCTGAAGGCGGTGGCGGAGTGCCTGCAACGTTCCCTCGATACCGCCGGCCTGAGCTTCCGGATCGGCGGCGAGGAGTTCGTCGCCCTGTTGCCGGGCGTCGACGCGACGGCCGCCAGCGTCGCGGCGGAGCGCGTCCGCCGGGCCGTGGTGAACCTCCGCATCCCCCACGCCCCGGAGGTCGGTGGCATCGCGACGGTGAGCATCGGCGTCGCCTGTGCCGATCCGGCCGGCGGCGATCCGCCCGAAGGGCTGTTCACGGCGGCCGACGGAGCCCTCTACGCGGCCAAGAAGGCCGGGCGCAACCGCGTCCGCGCCGCCGCGCCGGCGGATCCCGTGGCCCTGGCGCTGCGGGCCTGAGCGGCCCCGCGGCTCACAGCATCGGCAGCATCCGGGGCCGCGGTCCACGCGGGAAATGCGCGTCGATCAGGGCGATCTCGGCCGCACCGAGGTGCAGGTCCGCCGCGCCGGCATTCTCGACGGCCCGGTCCGGGCGACCGGTCTTGGGGATCGTGAACGTGCCCGGCAGCCGGGTCAGGTAGGCGAGGGCCACCGCGTAGGGCGTCGTGCCGTGGTTCTGCGCGATGCCCGCCAGGACGCGGCCGCCCGCGCTGGCCGGATCGGGGAAGTCGCCGCTGCCGAAGGGCGAGTAGCCCACCATGGCGACGCCGTGCTTCTCGCACCAGGGCAGCACGGCGTGCTCGATGGCCCGCTCGTTCAGGTGGTAGAGGACCTGATTGCAGGCGATCCGGTCCGGCCCCGCGATGGCCCGGACGCGATCGAGATCCTCGACGTCGAAGTTGCTGACGCCCCAGGACAGGATCTTGCCGGCCCGGCGCAGATCCTCGAAGCCCGCGATCGTCTCCTCGAGCGGGTGCTGACCCGGCCAGTGCAGCAGGTAGCAGTCCAGCCGGTCCGTCCGCAGACGCTGGAGCGACGCCTCACAGGCCCGCGCGACGCCCCGGCGCGTCGCGTTACCGGGCACCACCTTGGAGACGAGGAACACCTCCTCGCGGCAATCCGCGACGGCGGCGGCGACGATCGCCTCCGCGTCCCCGTACATCTCCGCGGTGTCGATATGGGTCATGCCGGCGTCGATCCCGGCCCGCAGCGCCCGGACCGCGTCCGTCCGGTCCGAACTGTCGATGTGCCACGTGCCCTGGCCGATAACCGGCACAGAGACGCGCGTCGCGCCGAAGCTCCTGGCGTACATGGCAGCGCTCCCTCTTCGCTGTCACAGGGGGTTGCTGGCGGCGGTCCGGTCGAGTCCCGGGCCGCCGGCGTATCACGGCTCGGCCGCGCAACAACCCGGCACGCCTTACTCGCGCCATCTTGGGGCGTTGAGCAATGGCATGCGGCCTCCCGCGGCGCTAAACTTTAGGCCCATGCCCGAAGTCCGGCGGCGCGGGCTTGCCGAGTCTGCGCCGCCCCGCGCAGTGCCGCCGCGCAGGGCCACGCGACGCCCGGACCCGCGCACGGTCCGTCGGCTGGCCATGCTGGAGATGCCTCGATGCTGCCGGCCCACCGGATATTCTGGGGTCTGATCCTGCTGGCGGCGGCCGGCGCGGGGTTGCTCTACAACATCATCTTCGCGGCCGGCGCCTCGCCCCTTGCCGGCTTCACGTACGGCCTCTGCATGGGCGCCACGGTGCTGGCCTTCGACCGCGGGCTGATCCTGGCCGGCCTGCAGGCGAAGATCCGGCGGCTGCCGGCCTGGCTCTACGTGCTGGCCGCGGAACTCGCCTACGTCCTGATGATCATGGCGGGCAACGCCCTGGGCGGCCTGCTCGTCTGGGCGTTCGCCCTGACACCGGACGACCTCACGACCGCGACCCGCATGACCGCGCGGGTGCTCGCCTACGCCCTCGCGGTGTCCGGCCTGCTGGTCTTCGTCATCCGCATGCGCGACCTGATCGGCGGCGAGGTGTTCGTGAACTTCATGATCGGCCGCTACCACAAGCCGGTGGCGGAGGAGCGGGTCTTCCTGTTCCTCGACGTGGTCGGCTCCACGGCCTTCGCGGAGACCCACGGCGACCTGCGCGCCCAGGAATATCTCAGCGCCGTGTTCGCCACGCTCGCCGAGCCGGTGCGGCGCAACGGCGGCTCGGTGGACGACTATATCGGCGATCTCGCCATGGTGACGTGGCCGATGGCCCGCGGCCTGAAGGACGCGCGCTGCGTCACCTGCGTGTTCGAGGTGCTCGACCGGATCGAGGCCGACGCCGCGGCCTGGACCGCCCGGTTCGGGACGGTCCCGCGGCTCCGGGCGGCGCTGCACGGCGGCTCGGTGGTCACGGCCGAAGTCGGGGTCGACCGCCACAAGATCGCGTATTTCGGCGACGCCGTGAACGTGACGTCGCGGATCGAGGCCCTGTGCCGCCCGCTGGGCGTCGGCATCCTGATCTCGCAGGATCTGCTCAACCGCCTCCCGCGCCTTCCGGCCGGCGTCCGGGCACGGTCCCTCGGCGCCCACGCGCTCCGCGGCCGCGGCGCGCCGCTGTCGGTGGCGACGCTCGAGCGCGGACCCGCCGAGACCGCGCCCGTGGCGGATCTGGCGCCGCGCCGCGCCGCGGTCGCCCGCTGATGGCCGGGGCGAGCACCGCGCGGGCGAACACCCTGATCGCCGTGAAGATGGCGCTGCGCTTCGGGCTGCCGCTGATCGGGCTCGCGGTCTTCGGCCGCGCCGTCGTTCTGTCGGTGGGCGGCGATATCGAGCACGGCCAGTTCGCCCTGGGCGTGCTCCTGATCCTGGCGGGTTTCACCTCGAAGCTGGTGCCCCGGCCATGATCGACGCGCCGGCGCGCCCGCCGATCTACCTCGACGCCGATGCCTGCCCGGTCAAAGACGAGACCTACCGGGTCGCCGAGCGCTACGGCCTGACAGTCCACGTCGTCGCCAACAGCGTGCTGAACCTGCCGCGCGAGCCCTGGATCGAGCGCGTGGTCGTCGGCCCGGAACTCGACGCCGCCGACGACTGGATCGCCGCGCGGGCCGGACCCGGGAGCATCGTCCTCACCGCCGACGTTCCGCTGGCCGCGCGCTGCGTGAAGGCCGGCGCCACGGTCCTGGCGTTTACTGGGAAGCCGTTCAGCGAGGCCGGGATCGGTCTCGCCCTCGCGACGCGCGACTTGATGCAATCGTTGCGCGAGGCCGGGACCATCACGGGCGGGCCGAAACCGTTCTCGCGCGCCGACCGGTCGGCCTTCCTGTCCGCCCTCGACCGGGCGGTGAACCGGATCCTGCGCGAGCGGCCGAAGCCGGTCTGAGCACCGGTCCCAGGCGCGCCGGCGTTCCCCGCGCGGGAGGTCTCAGGCCTCGGCCGCCGGGACGAGGGCCTTGAGCGCCTCGTTGATGCGGTCCTGCCAGCCCGGGCCGTCTTTCTGGAAATGCGCGAGCACGGCGCTGTCGAGGCGCAGGCTCACCACTTCCCGGGAGCCCGGGACCGTCGCCGGCCGCGGCGCGGCCTGAGGCGGCGGAGCGGCCGTCTTCGGGCTCGTCGCGGCCCGGAAGGCCGCCTCGGCTGCCGCGCGCGGGTCGGTGAAGCGGCGGCGGTTGCGGTCTTCGGCCATCGACCTCTAGCCCTTCGCGGTCGTCTTCTTCGGCGCGGCCTTCTTCGCGCTGCCCTTGGCGGCCGCCTTGGCTTCCTTCTCGGCCGCCTTGGCCTGCGCGTCCGCGGCCTCCTTGGCGAGCCGGAGCGAGCGCAGCCGCACCGTCCGCTCGTCCATCGCCTTGATGGCCGCGTGGTGCTCCGCCATCGCCTGGGCGCCCTCGCGAGCCATGCGCTCCGCCCGTTCCGCGCGCTCGGCGCGGTTCTCCGCCCGGGTCTTGGCTTCCGCCTCCGCGTCGCGGGTGGCATTCACCTCGTCGAGGTCGTACTCAGTGTCGTCGTTCATCCTGTCCCTTTCACCCCGGCTCGACGGGTCCGACCCGGCGCAGCCTGCGCGGGACGGGGTCTGAGCGGGTCCGGCCTGTTCGAGGGGCGGGGGGCAAGGCCGGATCGGCGCCCTCCCGCATCGCCGTCAGGCGCGCGGGGAAGGCAGGTTCACGAAGGCTTTAGCATGCCCGCGCGGCCGATGGCGAATCCGGATCGCCGGGTGGGACTGACGGCGCACACCATTCGTACGCGTTCGCCGGACGATCCGGATCGGGCTCGCGGTCGGCCGGGCGGGATCCGGCCCGGATCGTCCTCCGATCAGCGCACGCGGAAGTTGAGCGGAATGGAGACCGACAGGCTGGACTGCGTCACGCCGGGGGGCGCCGCCGGCATCGATCCGCGCACCGCCGCGAGGGCGGCGCTGTCGATCTGGCCGACGCCGCTGGACCGGGCCACGCCGGCGCCCGTCACCTGACCCGAGCGCATCACGGTGAAGCGCACCACCGCGGTCCCGCCGCCGGTGCCGACGGCCGCGTTCACGTTCATCCGGCTGTGGATCGCCGCGCTGATGGCGCCCTGCCACTGGCGCATGGCGCTTGGATCGTTGCCCGCGGCGGCCCGGCCGGCCGCGTTAGCCCGCGAGGCCGACGCCGAACTCCGCTCGGCGCCAGCCCGTGCCTTGGCCTCGCGCGCCTTCGCCTCGCGCGCAGCCTTGGCCTTGGCCTCGCGGATCTCCTCCAGGCGCTCCTGCCGCGCCTCCTCGCGCTTCTGCTCGCGGAGCTTCTCCTCCCGGATCTTGCGCAGCTTGGCCTCGCGCTCCGCCTTCAGCTTCGCCGGATCGGGCGTCGGCTTGGGCGGCTCCTCGGACTTGGCGACCTCGGTGGGCGGCGGCGCCAGCGGCTCGGCGGCCTCGGACGCGGAGGTGATCACCTGGCTCTGCGCCTCCACGGGCTGAGCCTCTTGCGGCATCTCGACCGCCTGGGTGTCCTCCGGCTTCACCTCGGTCATCTCGGTCGGCGGCGGCGGCTGGACGGCCTCGTCGGGCGGCGTGTCCACCGGCTTCGCCTCCGGCGGGGCTTCCTGGCTCATCTGCTGCTCCGCCGGGGCCTCGGTGGCCGCGTCGGTCATGAGCGGCGCGAGGTCGACGGTGATCTGCTGCTCGCCGGGCGGTGCGGGCGGGGAGAGCCGCAGGAACATCACGGCGGCGAGCACGCAGGCGTGCAGCCCGAGGGCGACCAGGAAAGCGGCGAGCAGCCCGGACGGGCGGCGCTCGCCGAGACCGGCCGGCATATCCGTCGACGTGTAGGTGCTCATCGGCTCAGCGCGCGGTCCCTGCGGGGGCGGCGGGGGCGGCCGGGGCGGCGCCAGGCGAGGCCGGAGCGGCGCCGCCGGGCGACTGCGCGATCAGCGACACCTTGGTGAAGCCGGCCTGCCCGACGAGGCCCATGACCTCCATGACCTTGCCGTAGGGCACGTCGCGGTCGCCGCGCACGAGGATCACCTGATCCTTGTCGGCCGCCGCCATCTCGCGCAGGCGCGGCACGATGCTCTCCATCGTGAACACCTCCTTGGCGATGGACGGGTTGCCGTCCTTGTCGACCGTCACCTCGGCGGGCTTCTTCGACTGCGCGACCTTGGGCGCCGCGGTCTTCGGCAGCTGGACCGGCACGCCGGTGGTCATCAGCGGCGCGGCGACCATGAAGATGATCAGCAGCACGAGCATCACGTCGACCATCGGGGTGACGTTGATGTCGGACATCGGCACGTCGTCGAGGTCGTCGTCGTCGTTCGCGCGAATGGATCCCATCGCCATGGGGCGTCTCCGGTACCTTTACGTTCGGCTCTCTGGGGGCTGGCGCCGGCCGCGCTACTCGGCGGCCGCGCGGTGGGCGCCGGCGCGGTCGCGCGCGAGGCGGTTGCCCAGGACCGAGATATAGGACGAGAAGGTGCTCTGGATGCCGCTCACGTCGCTCGAGAGCTTGTTGTAGGCCATCACCGCCGGGATCGCGACGACGAGACCGATCGCCGTGGCGAACAGCGCCTCCGCGATGCCCGGCGCCACGACGGCGAGGGAGGTGTCCTGGCTCCGGGCGATGGACGAGAACGAGTTCATGATGCCCCAGACGGTGCCGAACAGGCCGACGAACGGGGCCGTGGAGCCGGAGGTCGCCAGCAGCGACAGGCCGGTGCGCAGGCGCTTCACCTCGATGGCGAGGGCGCCCTTCATCGCCCGCTCGATGCGGTCGCGGCGCTCGGCCCGGGTCTCGGAAGAATCCTGATCGCGCCACGCGTCGATCGCCGCCTTCACCACGTGGCCGGCGATGCCGCGATGCTCGCCGTCGAGGCTGCCCCCGGAGCGGACCAGATTCGCGAAGGCTTTGGCCTGGCGCCGCGCGGCGGCGAGCCGGATGACCTTCTCGAACACCACCGTCCAGCAGGCGATCGAGGCGATCACCAGCAGGATCATCACGCCCTTCACGATCGGGTCGGCCTGCAGGAACAGGCCGAGGAACGAGAAGTCGTGGGCCGCCTCGATCGGGGCTTGTGTCGGGTCCATCGCGGGCTCCTGGCGTCCTGGTCTCACGCGGCGTCGCGCCGCCATCGTCTCGGGGTGCGGCGAAAGCCGCAGGCCGCCCGGCGGCTCTCGCCGCCGGGCGGTTTGGTCTCGTCAGCCGTCACACCATCCGCATCAGCGGTCGAACGGCAGGCCGGCCTTGCTGTCGGTCTCGGTCCGCTCGAGGCAGGCCTCGCGGCCCGGATCGCCGCCGTCGCAGGTCAGGACGTCGTTCAGAAGGACGCGACCGACCTTGTTGCAGGCGATGCCGGGGAAATCGAAGATCTTCACGGTGGTCTTCTTCGGCGGCAGCGGCCCGAGTTCGACCGCCACGCGCTTCTGCGCGACGCCCTCGGGGTCGAAGGCGAAGAGATCCACCTTGTAGGACTTGAGGCCCGAACCCTTGTTGTCGATCACCATGGTGATCCGGCAGGCCTCGCCCGCGGTCTCGACCTTGTTGAGCTGCAACTTGATCGGCGCCTTCTCGGAGGCGTCCTGCGCCAGGGCCGACACGACGAGCAGCGCCGAGAGCGCGAAGCAGGCCGCCGTGTCGAGGGCGACACGCCCGATCCGACGGCGGTACAGGGGAGCGCGCAGGGCAAGCACCGTGACAAAGTCCTCTTCGAGTTCGCGCCGGCCGGCGGCTCGGGCCGCGCGGTCCGGGGTGACGGGGAGCCGGATCAGTGCAGCACCGTTCCGGCGGGGCAGGAGGCCGGGGCGAGGCGCTCGGCCGCCGCGTCGAGCGGCCCGACCGCGGCGCGGACCGCCGCCACGAGGCGCGGCGCCGCGTCCTGGCCGGTGATCTCGGCCGCGGCGGCCTCGAGATCCGCCCAGAGGCGCTGCCGGCCCCGGTTGATCAGCTTCACCAGCGCGCATTCGTGGCCTGTCACGCGGCAGCAGCTCGCCGGCATGAACGACCAGTCGCCGTCGCGTTCCGCGCGGAGCGCCCGGATGATCGCGACCACGCAGGCGACGAAGCGGCACCCTTCCGTCGGCCCGAGCAACTGCTCGGCCCCGTCGAAGGCCGCGTTCCAGCAGGCGACGTCGCTGGTCATGTAGCCGGCCGCCACGAAGCGGGCCACCGACAGGGCCAGGATGTCGGCCTCGTCGCCGCACACGTCTGCGACGCGCCGCATCGCCGCGTGGTCCGACGGGGTCATGGGCGTGCTCACGGCTCCGGCGCCTCGCGGAAATGGATCGCGGCGATCGAGCTCGGGAGCCGGATCGTCGCCTGCCGCGGCAGTATCCAGGCCCGCCGCCCGGATCAAGGCCCGGCGAGAAAATCAGAGCAGTTCCAAACTGTTAGAAGAAAGCGTGGCCGTTGCAGGCTTTGCCTATCGATCCCGCATAAATTTGCCGAAACTCCCCGGAAATGCGCGACCACGGGTCGCCGTCGATTCCGGTCCCCTCCCTTGATGGCCCGGAAGGCCTTGGCCATATCTCCGAGTCGCCGGCGTCGTCGCGTCCGGCGGAGCGCTGCCCCGGGCGGGCTCCTGTCGACGAGGTGCTCGAGCATCCCGGGATTGCGGCAGATCCCGGGGTCGGAGGCTTCGCTTTCTGGATGATGGCCGCGATGACTCGATCCTCGCCCTTCGGGCACCCGTTCCTGCTCGGCTTCGACGAGATCGAGCAGGCCCTCGACCGAGTCTCCAAGGCCGCCAACGACGGCTACCCGCCCTACAACATCGAGCGTCTGCCCCGCACCGAGAGCGAGCCCGAGCGCCTGCGGATCACCCTGGCGGTGGCCGGCTTCACCCGCGATCAGCTGGACGTGATGCTGGAGGAGAGCCAGCTCGTCGTGCGCGGCCGGCAGGTCGATGAGCGCGAGCGCCACTTCCTGCACCGCGGCATCGCGGCGCGGCAGTTCCAGCGGGCCTTCCTGCTCGCGGACGGCATGGAGGTGCTCGGCGCCGACCTCGCCAACGGCCTCCTGTCGATCGATCTGGTCCGGCCGGAGCCGGACCGCATCGTGCGCAAGATCGATATCGGCGCCCGCGGCTGACGCCGACCGATTGATTGGCCGGCGCGGATCCCCACATCAGGGTGGAGCCGCCGATGCCTTCAGGATCGGCGGTGGACGCTCTGCCACCCCAGGAGGGCTTTATGACCGATCTGAATCCGTCTCCTCTGACCCCCGCCGATCTCGATCCGGCCGATTTCCAGCCGGCCGATCTCGCGGCGCTGGGCGAGGGGCACATCGCCTACGTCCGGCCGATCCGGTCCGACGAGGTCCGCCGCTTCTTCCCGCAGGCCCCCGAGCTGACGCCCGGCCTCGACCTGTTCGCCCTGCTCTCGGCGAGCGGCGCGCCGATCATGCTCGCCGATTCGCGGGACGTCGTGCTGGCCAACGCCGCCGCGCACGACCTGCAGCCCGTCAGCCTGCATTGACCCTGCACCCGACCCGCTGAGAGGCCTGGCCGGGAGACCGGTCAGGCGATCTCGGCGACCGCCGCCACGAGCCGCGCGATGTCCTGCGGCCGCGACAGCCG
This sequence comes from Methylobacterium sp. Leaf361, assembly GCF_001424445.1. Taxonomy (NCBI): domain Bacteria; kingdom Pseudomonadati; phylum Pseudomonadota; class Alphaproteobacteria; order Hyphomicrobiales; family Methylobacteriaceae; genus Methylobacterium; species Methylobacterium sp. Leaf361. Next base: position 26,415 of record NZ_LMPY01000023.1, read on the forward strand.
GTGGTCGCCGTCGGCGATCAGCGTCAGCACCGTTCCTTCGGCCGGCAGGCGGTCGAGGATCCTCAGGGCGTGCGTGTAAGGGACGTCGGTGTCCCGCATGCCCTGGAGGATGTGCACCGGGCAGCCCGGATCGACTTGGCCGCCCAGCATACAGTGCTGGCGGCCGTCGTCGATCAGGGCCCGCGTGATCGGGTCCGGCTCCGGCGCGTAGTCGCTGGGCTTCCTGAGAACGCCGTCGCGGATCAGCATGGCGCGCGCCGCCTCGCTGAGGCGGTTCCAGATCAGCTCCTCGGTGAAGTCGAGGGCCGGCGCGATGAGCACCAGCCCCGCCGTGGCCTCCCCGCGCGCGGCCCGGTCGCGGGCAGCGAGGCAAGCGATCCAGCCGCCCATCGACGAGCCGACGAGCACCGGCGCCTCCGTCACGTAGGCCGCCAGGACCGCCTGCGCGTCCTCGAGCCACGACGAGATGGTGCAGTCCGTGAACGTGCCGCCCGAGGCACCGTGCGCGGCGTAGTCGAACCGCACGAGCGTCCGGCCCGTCCGTTCGGCCCAGGCATCGAGCGCCGTCGCCTTGGTCGCGGTCATGTCGGAGCGAAAGCCGCCGAGCCAGACCACCGGCGGCCCGCCGCCCGCGCGCACCCGCACGGCGATGCGACGGGCCGCGTCGCCGATGCCGACGGTCAGGAACTCGGGGGCCGTATCCGTCATCGTTCTCTCCGGTATCCCTGTCTCGACATGGAAGAAGTCCGGTCCTGAACGGTTCGGCTTCAACTCTCGTTTACCGGACCGTAAAGCCCGGCGGCGATGCTGGATCAATGGCAGCGAGCATTTGGCAGATACCGGCCGGGGGCCTGCGCGTCCTCGCCGAGGGCCCGCGAACGGGCGACGGACCCCACGCCCTGTCGGGTTTCCCGGCGGAGGTCGGGGCGCTGGTCGGCGCGCGAATCCTGCAGATCATCCCCGAACTCGACGCGGGCGGCGCCGAGCGTACCACCGTCGACGTCGCGGGCGGCCTCGCGGCCGTGGGCGCCCGCGCCCTGGTGGCGACCGAGGGCGGACGGCTCGTCGGCGAGTTGCAGGCCAAGGGCGGGCACTGGCTCCGATTCCCGGCCGCGTCGAAGAACCCGGCGTCGATGGCGGTGAATGTCCTGCGGCTGATGGCGCTCTGCCGCCGCGAGAAGGTGCAGATCATCCACGCCCGTTCCCGCGCGCCCGCCTGGGTCGCCCTCGGGGCGGCGCGCCGGCTCGGGCTCCCGTTCGTGACCACCTATCACGGCAGCTATTCCGGCCGGACCGGCGTGAAGGTTCTCTACAACTCGATCATGGCCCGCGGCGACGTGGTGATCGCCAACTCGCACTACACCGCGGACCTGATCCACCGGCTGCACGCCGAGCAGGCCGGCGACCGCGTGCGGGTCATCCACCGCGGCACCGACCTCGCGGTGTTCAACCCGGTGGCGGTCGGGGCCGCCCGGGTCGAGGCGCTGCGCCGGAGCTGGAACGTGGCGCCGCACGAGCGGGTGATCCTGCTGGCCGCCCGCCTCACGGCCTGGAAGGGCCACCGCGTGCTGATCGAGGCCGCCGCGCGGATGCGCGATCGCGGCGTCCCGGACCTGGCCGTGGTCCTCGCGGGGGACCCGCAGGGCCGCGCCGCCTACGAGCGCGAGCTCGACGCACTGATCGCCGCGCGCGGGCTCGAGGGCATCGTCCGCAGGGTCGGGCACTGCACCGACATGCCGGCGGCCTTCCGCGCCGCATCGGTGGTGGCGGTGCCGTCCGTGGAGCCCGAGGCCTTCGGCCGCTCGGCCGTCGAGGCGCAGGCGCTCGGCGCACCCGTGGTCGTCTCGGATCTCGGCGCGGTGCCGGAGACGGTGCTGGCACCGCCCGAGACCCCCGCCGGCCAGCGCACCGGATGGCGCGTGCCGCCCGGCGACCCGGCCGCGCTCGCCGCCGCTCTGACCGAGGCCCTCTCCCTCGGCGCGAGCGCCCGCGACGCCCTCGGTCGGCGCAGCCGCGCGCATGTCGAGGCGCACTTCTCCCTGGAGCGGATGGTCGGCGACACGCTGGCGGTCTACGCCGAGCTGCTCGGCCGTTCGACCTGAGGGCATCGGACTCGAATCGCGACGCGGCGGCCGATTATTTCCGGCGTCGCGATGGTAGCCGGTTGACTCTGGCCGCGGTTCCACCAACGTTGTATGTCCGGATGAGACCGGAGCGGCTGGCGGTCAGGAGATCTTCCTGAAGATCCGCCGTTTCGCCGTTGCAGCAGGAGACCTAAGCCATTCGTAGACCGATGAGAGCCATGCCGGCCCCGCAGAAGGACGGGCCGCGCGCCAACCGCGACATTCGCGGTGTGCGGGAAGTGCAGCTGATCGACGACACCGGGCAGAACCGCGGCGTCGTTCCCTTCTTCGACGCCCTCAATCTGGCCGAGGAGGCCGGTCTCGATCTCGTGGAGATCGCGCCGAACTCCGTGCCGCCCGTCTGCAAGCTGCTCGATTACGGGCGCTTCCGCTTCAACGAGCAGAAGAAGCAGAACGAGGCCCGCAAGCGGCAGAAGACCGTCGAGGTGAAGGAGATCAAGCTCCGCCCCGGCATCGACAAGCACGACTACGACACCAAGATGAAGTCGGTGCACCGCTTCTTCGAGGAGGGCGACAAGGTCAAGGTGACCCTGCGCTTCCGCGGTCGTGAGATGGCTCACCAGGATATCGGTCTGCGCCTCCTGGAGCGCGTGAAGAGCGAGACCGCCGAGATCGCCAAGGTCGAGAGCGAGCCGATGCTCGAAGGCCGGCAGATGATCATGATCCTCGCGCCGCGCTGAGCGGCCCGGATCCAGAGACGCGAGACCCGCGCCGCCTCCTCACCGGGGCGGCGTTGTCTTTTTCAGCGCTTCCGATCGGCGGCGCCGCGGATTATGGGCAGGCGATGGCCCTCGCTCCCGATGAGATCGAACGCTACGCCCGCCACCTCGTTCTCGCGGAGGTCGGCGGTCCCGGTCAGGCCCGGCTCAAGGCCGCCCGGATCCTCGTCGTCGGGGCGGGCGGCCTCGGCGCGCCGCTGATCCAGTACCTCGCCGCCGCGGGGATCGGCACGATCGGCCTCGTCGACGACGACACGGTCTCCCTGTCGAACCTGCAGCGGCAGGTGATCCACGGGACGCCGGATCTCGGTCGGCCGAAGGTCGAGAGCGCGGCCGACGCGGTGGCGCGCCTCAACCCGCACGTGTCGGTGGTCCCGCACCCGTTCCGGATCGACGCGGACAACGCCGTCGACCTGATCGCCGGCTACGACCTCGTGGCGGACGGGTCCGACAATTTCGCCACGCGCTACGCGGTGTCGGACGCCTGCTTCCGGGCGCGTCGGCCGCTGGTGACCGCGGCTCTGGGCCGCTTCGACGGCACGCTGACCACGATCCGGGCCCACGAGACGGGGCCCGACGGGACGCCGAACCCGACCTATCGCTGCCTCTTCCCGAACCCGCCGCCGCCCGGCAGTGTGCCCGCCTGCGCGGAGGCCGGCGTGCTCGGCGCGCTCGCCGGCGTCATGGGCTCGCTGATGGCCATGGAGGTGATCCGGGCCGTGGCGGGCTTCGGCGAGCCCCTCGTCGGGCGCCTCCTCATGGTCGACGCCCGCGCCATGCGGTTCGAGACCCTGAGCTACGGCTGGGATCCCGAGAACCCGCTCAGCGGCAGCGGCGCCTCAGCGGCCTAGGGGTTCCGGCGGCATCCAAGGCCCCTCCGCCTCCGCCTTGCCGAGGCAGCACTTCTTGAACTTCTTGCCCGAGCCGCAGGGGCAGGGATCGTTGCGGCCGACATCTTTGAACGGGTTGCGCTGCGGCTCGCCCGCGCCCTCCTCGGCCCAGTCGAGAGCCTCGACCGGATCGTCGAGGTAGCCGTACTGGTAGGGCCCGAGCCGGTCCCGGTCGTCCGGCTTGGTCTCGGCCTTGCGCAGGGCCTCCTTGAACCAGTCGGCGTCGCTGATCTCGTCGGTGAGCCGTCCGTCGGCGCGGGCCGCGGCCGCGCGGGGCGCGAGGTCCCGGAAGCCGAGATGCGCGATCGTCTCCTCCCAGCCGACCCAGGCCGGCCCGTCCTCCACGGCGGCCTGCGCGTCGTCGAAACGGACCAGCAGGTCGTGCATCGCGGCCCGGTCGATCCGTCCCTCCAGGGTCAGGAAGGTGCAGGCGCACATCAGCGCCATGCGCGCGTGATCGTCGACCGTGCTGTCCAGGATCAGCCGGAACAGCGGCTGCGGATCGCCGTCGAACAGGCTCGCCACAACCTTGGCCAGCGTCGCCGTGACGGCGTCACCCAGCACCGCGTCGAGGGTCTCCTCGTCGTGCCGGAGCAGCCTGAGGAGCGGCGCGAGAGCGCGCGTGTCCCGGGCATGGGCCATGACGTGCAGGCCCCAGAACAGGAGGTTTGTCTCCTCCGCTGCCAGCTCGCGCCCGTCGGCGGCCGCCTCCAGCAGCGGCAGCGTCGCCTCCGCCACGGCGGCGGGGTGGTTCAGGGCCTCCCGCAACGCCGCCTTCGGCCGGTACTCGGCCGCCGCGAGGTCGTCGATGAGCAGGGCGATCCGGTCCATGGCGGCGCCTCAGGCCCGGAGCGTCGCGCCCGTCTTGCGGGTGACCTCGGCGACGATCCTGGCGCTCACCGCCTCGATCTCCGCGTCGGTCAGGGTCCGCTCGACGGGCTGGAGACGCACCGCGATCGCCACCGACTTCGCGCCGTCCGGCACGCCCGGCCCCTCGTAGAGGTCGAACACGTCGACACCCGTCACCAGCTTGCGCTCGGCGTTCTGGGCGGCCTTGACGATGTCACCCGCCGGCACGTCGCGGCCGACCACGAAGGCGAAGTCCCGCGACAGCGGCTGGAATTCCGACAGTGCCAGGGCGGCTTTGGCCTTGGTCGGCTTGAGCTTGGGCAGGGGCAGGGCGTCGAGGACGATCTCGAAGGCCACGAGCGTTCCCTTCAGGTCGAGGGCCTGCAGCGTTCGCGGATGCACCTCCCCGAACCAGCCGATCTCCGTCTTCGGACCGAAACGCAGCGTGCCGGAGCGGCCGGGATGCAGCCAGGACGGGCCGCCGGGCGTGATCTGGAGGCCGCCGGTCGGCACGCCCAGGCTGCCGAGCAACGCGATGGCGTCCGCCTTGGCGTCGAACGCGTCGACGGTCGCCGCCGTGCCGTCCCAGTGCCGCCCGGCGCCGGCCAGGGTCGCGCCGCCGCGGCGGACCGCCGCCGCGCGGACGGTCTGGCCCTCCGGCACGTCGGAGGCGAAGCACTGGCCGACCTCGAACAGGGCGGCGTCCGGGTAGCCGCGGTCGGCGTTGCGCTGCGCCGCGCGCAGGAGGCCCGGTACGAGGCTCGGCCGCATGTCGGACAGCTCCGAGGCGATCGGGTTGGCCAGCACGAGGTCGGCCCCGCCGCCGCCGAACAGGACGGCGTCGTCGTGCGGCACGAACGACCACGTGACCGCCTCCATGAGGCCGCGGCTCGCCAGGGCGCGCTTGGCGAGGCGGGTCCGCTTCTGCATCACGGTGAGCAGCGGGCGGCCGATCCCGGCGAGCGGCGGCAGGGGCTCGGCCACGATCCGGTCGAGCCCGGCGATGCGGACGACCTCCTCGACGAGGTCGGCCTTGCCCTCGACGTCGGGCCGCCAGGACGGGGGCAGCACCGTCACCCGGTCCCCGGAGCCGGAGACGTGGAAGCCCAGCGTCTCGAGGATCTGCTGCATCTCGGTGCGCGGCACGTCCAGTCCGGCGAGGCGGCGGACCTCGGTCCAGGGGAAGTCGATGCTGCGCCGGGATTCGGGCGGCGCGCCGGCGACGTGCGCCTCGGTCGGCGTTCCGCCGCAGAGATCGACCACCAGCCGCGTCGCGAGGTCGAGGCCGGGAACCGTGAAGGCCGGGTCGACGCCCCGCTCGAAGCGGTAGCGCGCGTCGGTGATGATGCCGAGCCGTCGGCCCGACTGGGCGATGTTGGTCGGGTCCCACAGGGCCGACTCGATCAGCACGTCCGTGGTGCCGGCGTCGCAGCCCGACGCCTCGCCGCCCATGATGCCGGCGATGGATTCGACGCCGTTCGCGTCGGCGATCACCACGGTGTCGTCGGTCAGCGTGTGGGTCCGGCCGTCGAGGGCGCGCAGGCTCTCGCCCGCCCGCGCCCGCCGCACGGTCAGCGTGCCGGCGACCCTGGCGGCGTCGAAGACGTGCAGTGGCCGCCCGCGGTCGAAGGTGACGTAGTTGGTGATGTCGACGAGGCTGTTTATCGGCCGCAGGCCGATGGCGCGCAGCCGGGCCTGCATCCAGGCCGGCGACGGGCCGTTCCGGACGCCGCGCACGAGCCGCAGGGCGAACATCGGGGCGAGGTGCCGGTCGGCCGGATCGAGGGCGAGCTCGACCGCGACCGGGCAGGGACCCTCGCCGCGCAGCGCCGGCAGCGCCTCGCCCTTGAGCGTGCCGAGGCCGGCCGCCGCGAGGTCGCGGGCGATGCCGTGGACGGAGGTGCAGTCCGGACGGTTCGGCGTCAGGTTGATCTCGATGACCGGATCGTCGAGCCCGGCGTAGAGCGCGTAGGCCTGGCCGACCGGCGCGTCGGTCGGGAGTTCCAGGATGCCGTCGTGGTCGTCGCCGAGGCCGAGCTCGGCGCCCGAGCACAGCATGCCGTGGCTCTCGACGCCGCGGATCGTGCCCACCGACAGGGTGATGTTCTTGCCCGGGACGTAGGTGCCGGGCGGCGCGAAGACCGAGACGAGGTCGGCCCGGGCGTTCGGGGCGCCGCACACCACCTGCACGGGGGCGCCCGTGCCGGTGTCGACCGTGCAGACCCGGAGCCGGTCGGCGTTCGGGTGCTGCTCGGCCGTCAGGATCCGGGCTATCACGTAGGGCCTGAGCGCGGCGGCCTTGTCCTCGACGCCCTCCACCTCAAGGCCGATCCGCGTGAGCGTCTCGGCGACGGTGTCGAGGGAGGCCTCGGTGTCGAGGTGGTCCTTGAGCCAGGAGAGGGTGAATTTCATGATGGACCTTCGAGAGCCCGGTATCGGCTCGACCGTCGGAGGAACAGGATCGCGGGGCCGTCGCCGGGGCCGGGGGCCGCGGCGGGGCCGGGGCGGCTCAGCCGGTGAGGCCGCCCACGAGGCTCGGCACGTCGAGCGGGCGGAAGCCGTAATGGTCGAGCCAGCGGACGTCGGCCTCGAAGAACGGGCGCAGGTCCGGCATGCCGTATTTCAGCATGGCGATGCGGTCGATGCCGACACCGAAGGCGAAGCCCTGCACCGCGTCCGGGTCGAGCCCGCAATTGCGCAGCACGTTCGGGTGGACCATCCCGCAGCCCAGGATCTCCAGCCAGTCGTCCCCCTCGCCGAAGCGGATCTCGCCGCCCTTGCGCGAGCACTGGATGTCGACCTCGGCGGAGGGCTCGGTGAAGGGGAAGAAGGACGGGCGGAAGCGCATCTTCACGCCGTCGACCTCGAAGAACGCCTTGCAGAACTCCTCCAGCACCCATTTCAGGTTGGCGATGTTGGCCGCCTTGTCGATCACCAGCCCCTCGACCTGGTGGAACATCGGCGTGTGGGTCTGGTCAGAGTCGTGCCGGTAGGTCCGCCCCGGGATGATCACGCGGATCGGCGGCGTCTGCGCCCGCATGGTCCGGACCTGTACGGGCGAGGTGTGGGTGCGCAGCACCTTGCGCTGCCCGTCGCGGTCGGGCGCCAGGAAGAAGGTGTCGTGCATCTCGCGGGCCGGGTGGCCGGGCGGGAAGTTGAGCGCCGTGAAGTTCAGCTCGTCCGTCTCGATGTCCGGACCCTCGGCGACCGCGAAGCCCATGTCGGCGAAGATCGCGGTGATCTCGTCAATTACCTGGGAGATCGGGTGGATCCGGCCGCGCACCTCGGGGGCCTCGCGGACCGGCAGGGTCACGTCGACCCGCTCGGAGGCGAGGCGGGCCTCCAGGGCGGCTTCGGCGAGTTCGGTCTTGCGGGCGGTGACGGCGCCCTGGACCCGGTCGCGCAGCCCGTTGATCAGGGGCCCGCGCTCCTTGCGCTCGTCCGGCGTCATCGACCCGAGCGTCTTCAGCAGATCCGAGACGCTGCCCTTCTTGCCGAGCGCGGCGACGCGGACCGCGTCGAGGGTGGCCTCGTCGGAGGCCGCGCTCACCTGGGCCAGGAGGTCGCGTTCCAGGGTGTCGAGATCGGTCATCGCTGTCTTCGAGCAGGGTTGGCGGAGTCGGCCGTCGGGCCGTGCTCTCGCGCGTTGCGGGCGCCGGCGCAAGCGCGGGACCTCGTAAACGACGAAGGCGCGGCTCCCTGGGGAACCGCGCCTTCCGTCCGTCTCGCCTCAGGCCTGGATCAGGCGGCCTTGGCGGTGTTCTGCGGCAGCGCGGCCTTCGCCTTCTCGACGACGGCGGCGAAGCTCGCCGGCTCGTGGATCGCCAGCTCCGACAGGGCCTTGCGGTCGACGACGATGCCGGACTTCGCCAGGCCGTCGATGAAGCGCGAGTAGGTCAGGCCGTGCTCGCGGACCGCCGCGTTGAGGCGCTGGATCCAGAGGGCGCGGAACGTGCGCTTCTTGTTCTTGCGGTCGCGGTAGGCATACTGCATGCCCTTCTCGACCGCCTGCTTGGCGATGCGGATCGTATTCTTGCGCCGGCCGTAATAGCCCTTGGCGGCCTTCAGAACCTTCTTGTGCTTCGCGTGACTGGTCACGCCGCGCTTGACGCGGGCCATCGGTTATCTCCTGGATTCGACGAAAGACAGTGGCAACGGGTGCTGAAGGACTTACCGCGCGTTCGGCAGGAAGTACTTCTTCACGTTGGCGGCATCGCCCTCGAACAGGGTCGTGGTGCCGCGCAGGTTGCGGATCTGCTTGGTCGTCCGCTTGATCATCCCGTGGCGCTTGCCGGCCTGGGCGTACATCACCTTGCCGGTGCCGGTGATCTTGAAGCGCTTCTTCGCGCCCGATTTCGTCTTCAACTTGGGCATTTGGCTCTCCGTTGCGCGAAATGATCCCGGACCGACCCGGGAGGATCGGATGAGGTTCGCGCGCTGATGCTTCTGGTGGAGCAGCACGAGCCGCCACGGCAGCCCTATCGGCCGGGCGGTTCGACGCGGGGCGGCTTATGACAGAAAGCTGACGCGGCGGCAACGCCCGCGGATCCGAGCACGAGATCGAGATCCGTGGGAACGCGTCGCCGGGCTCCGGCGTAACGAGCCCTGGGACCGGGCTTCTCTGCACACACCCGCGCCGGCGAGCCGGCAACGGCGGGGCAGCGGCCGTTTCGCCCGTGCTGATTCGGAGGAATTCGGGGACGGCTTGCGCGCCGCACAAAACGGCGAGGGACAGCGGGTGCGCCAGGAACCATAACCTTAGCCGTCGGTTTCATTCATGTCCCGCTCAGGCCGGCAGGGTTAGACCCCCCGTCAAATTGGCCAACCAGGAGACACTTCGTGCGCATTGCCCAGATCGCTCCGTTGTCGGAGGCCGTCCCTCCGAAGTTCTACGGCGGCACCGAGCGCGTCGTCAGCTGGATTACAGAGGAACTGGTTCGCCAGGGCCACGAAGTCACGCTGTTCGCGAGCGGTGACTCCGAGACGACTGCCAAGCTCGCGGCCTGCACGCCCGAAGGCCTGCGCCTGCTCGGCTACCGGGATCACACGGCCAGCCACTTGGCGATGCTGCATCAGGTGCACCGCCGCGCGCACGAGTTCGACATCCTGCACTTCCACATCGACCTGCTTCAGTACCCGATGTTCGAGGATCTGAACCATAAGTGCATCACCACGATGCACGGTCGCCTGGACGTGCCGGACTTCATGCCGGTCTACCGCACCTTCACGGGCATGCCGCTGGTCTCGATCTCCGACAACCAGCGCCTGCCCATGCCGCCGACCTCGAACTGGCTGGCGACGATCCATCACGGCCTGCCGGCCGAGAACTGCCCGTACTACCCGGACGCCAAGGGCGGTTACCTGGCCTTCCTCGGCCGGATCTCGCCCGAGAAGCGGCCCGACCGCGCGATCGAGATGGCGATCCGTTCCGGCACGCCCCTCAAGATCGCCGCCAAGGTCGACAAGGCCGACCAGGATTACTGGGACGAGGTCATCGAGCCGATGATCCATCACCCGCTGATCGAGTACATCGGCGAGATCAATGAGGAGCAGAAGAAGGAGTTCCTCGGCAACGCCCTGGCGCTCGCCTTCCCGATCGATTGGCCGGAGCCCTTCGGCCTCGTGATGATCGAGGCGATGTCGGCCGGCACCCCGGTGATCGCGTTCCGGAACGGCTCCGTGCCGGAGGTCATCAAGGACGGCGTGGGCGGCGTCCTCTGCGAGAACATGGACGACGCCGTGGCCGCGGTTGCCAAGGTCAAGACCATGAGCCGCGCCGGCGTGCGCCGCCACTTCGAGAGCGCCTTCACCGCCGAGTGCATGGTGAAGAAGTACGTCGCCGCCTACGAGGACCTGCTCGCCCGCGGCGCCGACGTGATCAAGCTGCCGAAGTCCGGCTTCATGCCGCAGTACGGTGAGGTCAACGGCTCCGCGCGTCCGGCGATCCCGGTCGCCGCCATGCCGGCCTGATAACCGGCACCGGGCTTGCGAGGCGGGTCCGGCTCGGCCTAGCGTCTTAAAGGCGACTCATCCGTAGGGTGAACAAGGGCTGCTGCATCGAAGGGATGCAGCAGCCCTCTCGATTCGCACCCCTCACTTGCACCCGGAGATGCCCTGCATGGCGGCGGACAACACGGCAGCGGCCCACGATGCGAAGGCCCGGACCGCGGCGAGCGCCGGAAGCGTGGCGCACGGATTCCAGGACGCGGACGACGTCCTCCCGACCTATCACATCGAGGCGCAGACCTCCCTGGTCGAGCGGCCGCTGCGCTCGCTGAAGTTCGGCGAAGCCTTCGGCGTCCTCGATTCCTACGGCGATATCGGCGTCCAGCCCGGCCCGGAAGGCCTCTATTTCCAGGATACCCGCTACCTCTCGCGCCTGGAGGTGACGGTCGAGGGCCAGCGCCCGCTGATGCTCTCCTCGGTGATGCAGGACGATAACGGCGCGCTCAGCGTCGACATGACGACGCCCGATATCCGCATCGACGCCCACGACGAGACCTCGATCCCCCGCGAGACGATCGCGATCGAGCGCACCAAGTTCCTGTTCCGCGGCGCCTGCTACGACCGGATCGGCCTCCGTTCCTACGATTCGAAGCACCGGCGCCTGCGCATCGCCGTCACCTTCGACGCGGATTTCCGCGACCTCTTCGAGGTCCGCGGGACAGATCGACAGGAGCGCGGCAAGCGCGGCGTGCTCGTGGCGAGCGACCGCGAGGTGCAGTTCCGCTACGTCGGCCTGGACGAGATCGTCCGGACGACCTCCCTGCATTTCGGCCCGAAGCCCGATTCGATCGAGCCCGGCAAGGTGGTGTTCGACGTGTCGCTCCCGCCGGAGGGCCGGACCTCCCTGTTCATCCGCGTCACCTTCGAGGCGCACCGGGCCTTCACCAAGCCCCCGACCGACACGATGGTCGGCGAGGACGCGGCCGCCAAGCTGACGCTCGCCGCCAATGCCGGCGGTGCCCGGCGCGAGCCGAAGGATCTCGGCGAGGGGACGATCTTCGCCCGCGCCTACCGCGATTCGCGGCGCGACCTGCGGGCGCTGACGGCGGGCATCACCACGATCATCTCGTCGAACGACCAGTTCAACGAGGGCCTGTGCCGGGCGACCGCCGACCTCTACATGCTCGCGAGCCGAACCCCGGAGGGCATCTACCCCTTCGCCGGCATCCCCTGGTACTCCACGGTGTTCGGGCGCGACGGCATCATCACCGCGATGATGGCGCTCTGGATCGACCCGAAATTCGCCCGGGGCGTGCTGCGCTACCTCGCCTCGACCCAGGCCAAGGCGGTCGATCCGGCCGCCGACGCGCAGCCCGGCAAGGTCCTCCACGAGACCCGGCGCGGCGAGATGGCGATGCTCGGCGAGGTGCCGTTCAGGCACTATTACGGTACCATCGACGGCACGCCGCTCTTCGTGATGCTGGCCTGGGAGTACTACGCGGTCACGGGCGACCTCGAGACCGTGCGGGCGATCTGGCCGGCCCTCGAACTCGCGCTCGAATGGATGGACCGCTACGGCGACCGCGACGGCGACGGCTTCGTCGAGTACGCCCGCGACACCGACAAGGGTCTGGAGAACCAGGGCTGGAAGGACAGCCACGACTCGATCTTCCACACCGACGGTCACTTGGCAAAGGGCCCGATCGCCCTCTGCGAGGTGCAGGGCTACGTCTACGCCGCCAAGAACGGCATGGCGAAGCTCGCGGCGCTCCTCGGCCACGACCCGATGGCGGAGCGCCTCACCCAGGAGGCGGCGCGCCTGCGCGAGCGGTTCGACGCGGCGTTCTGGAACGAGGAGATCGGCACCTACGCGCTGGCGCTCGACGGCGCCAAGAAGCAGTGCGCGGTGCGCTCCTCCAATGCCGGCCACGCCCTGTTCACCGGCATCGCCAAGCCGGAGCGGGCGGCGCGGGTCGCCGAGACGCTGCTGTGCAAGGACGGCTTCAACGGCTGGGGCGTGCGCACGATCGCCAAGGGCGAGGCGCGCTACAACCCGATGTCCTACCACAACGGCTCGATCTGGCCGCACGACAACGCGCTGATCGCGATGGGTCTGGCGCGCTACGACCGCAAGCACGAGGCCGCGCGCATCTTCCAGGGGATGTTCGACACCTCGCTGTACCAGGACCAGAAGCGGCTGCCGGAGCTGTTCTGCGGCTTCATGCGCCGCAAGCAGCGCGGCCCCGTCTCGTACCCGGTCGCCTGCAGCCCGCAGGCCTGGGCGGCGGCGGCGCCGTTCGCGTTCCTGGCGGCCTGCCTCGGCCTCGAACTGGACCACGAGCGCAACCGTGTCCGGCTCAAGAACCCGATCCTGCCGGGCTTCCTCGACGGGGTGACGCTCTACAACGTCAAGCTCGGTGGCTCGCGCCTGGACATCCGGTTCCAGCGCTATGACGACGACGTCACCGTGTCGGTGCAGCGCCGCCACGGCGACGTGCAGGTGGTGGTCACCAAGTAGGGCCCGGGACGGGAGTTCCGGGGCGGCCCGCTTCGGGTTAAGCGGGCCGCGCGGCACGTCGCGCCGCCGAGGACGGGTTCATGCCGGCAGATCATCACGCCCCCGACGCGGCCCTGCGCCTCGCGCAGGATCTGATCCGGTGCCGGTCCGTGACGCCGGAGGATCGGGGCGCCCTCGACGTCGTCGCCGACGCGCTCCGGCCGGCCGGCTTCGCGGTCGAGCGGCCGGTCTTCTCGGAGCCGGGCTATCCCGACACGCCGAACCTCTACGCCCGCGTCGGGCGGGACGGTCCGTGCCTCGTCTTCGCCGGCCACACCGACGTCGTGCCGGAGGGCGAGGGCGCGTGGCGCCACGATCCCTTCGCGGGCGCCGTGGCCGACGGGATGCTGTACGGGCGGGGAGCGGCCGACATGAAGGGCGGCGTCGCCTGCATGCTCGCGGCGACCCTCGCCTTCCTCGACCGGCGCGGCGCCGATTTCGGCGGCTCCATCGCGTTCCTGATCACCGGCGACGAGGAGGGACCGGCGGTCAACGGCACCGTGAAGCTCCTCGACTGGGCGCGGCGCCGGGGCGAGCGGTTCGACCACTGTGTCCTCGGGGAGCCGACCAATCCGGGCCGGCTCGGCGAGATGATCAAGATCGGTCGGCGCGGGTCGCTGACCGGCAAGCTCACCGTTCTCGGCCGGCAGGGCCACGTCGCCTACCCACACAAGGCCGAGAACCCGATCCCGGGCCTACTGCGCCTCGCCTCGGCGCTGGTCGCCGAGCCGCTGGATCGCGGGACGGCGCATTTCGACGCCTCGAACCTCGAATTCACCACGATCGACGTCGGCAACCCGGCCACCAACGTGATCCCGGCGACCGCCCGGGCGACCTTCAACGTCCGCTTCAACGACGACTGGACGGCCGAGAGCCTGGGCGAAGAGATCCGTCGGCGCCTGGAACAGGCGGCCGGGAACGCAGTGCGCTTCAGCCTGGATCTGCAGCCCTCGAACGCGCCGGCCTTCCTGACGCGGCCGGACGCCTTCGTGACGCTGGTCGCGGAGGCGATCCGGGCCGAGACCGGCCTGACCCCGACGCTCTCCACGACGGGCGGCACGTCGGATGCCCGCTTCATCAAGGATGCCTGCCCGGTGATCGAGTTCGGCCTCGTCGGCGAGACCATGCACCAGATCGACGAGTGCGTGGCGGTCGCCGACCTGGAGCGGCTGACGGCGATCTACGGGCGCGTGCTCGACGCCTACTTCCCCGGTTCGTAGTCGACGCCCACGAAGGTCAGCCCGGCGGCCGGGGCCAGCGGCCCGCACCGGCGCTTGTCGCCCGAGGCCAGGATGGCGGCGACCTCGTCCGCCGAGAGGCGGCTGCAACCGGCAAGCATCAGCGTGCCGACCATCGCCCGCACCTGATGGTGCAGGAACGAGCGCGCCGACGTCGCCACCACGATCTCGTCGTGGAGCGCCATCGGCGCGCGGGCGACGTCGAGCTGCTCCAGCGTTCGGATCGGGCTGTTCGCCTGGCACTCGGCGGCCCGGAAGGCCGAGAAGTCGTGGCGGCCGACGAGGCGCTGGGCGGCTTCGTGCATGAGGTCCGCGTCGAGGGTCCACGGCACGTGCCAGACATGGGCGCGCGTCAGCGCCGCGGGGCTGCGCCGGTTGAGGATGCGGTAGCGGTAGTGCCGGCGGATCGCCGAGTGGCGGGCGTCGAAGCTCTCCGGCACGGTCTCGGCGGACAGGATCGCCACCGGCTGCGGCCGCAGATGGGCGTTCAGGGCGTCTCGCACCGTGTCGGTCCGCCAGTCCCTGGCGAGGTCGAGATGGGCGACCTGATGGATCGCGTGCACGCCGGCATCGGTCCGGCCCGCGCAGGTGAGCCGGGCCTCCTCGCCGGAGAAGCGCGTGACCGCCGCCTCGATCGCGCCCTGGACCGTGGGATCGTCCGCCTGCCGCTGCCAGCCGCAGAACGGACCGCCGTCGTACTCGATGACGAGCTTGTAGCGGGGCATCAGCCGGCGCCCTCAAGGTCTCTCGATAGCGCTCCGATGTTCGATCTCGCGATACGGCACAGAGCTTCGGAAAGCTGCGCGCGCGATCGTCTCTGCGAGCGTGGCGAAGCGATCCGGCGTCGCGCCGAGCCTCGCCAGGGTGCGCTGCCCTGGGTCGCTTCGCTGCGCTCGCGATGACGGGTCGGGCCGCGTGCCGAATGCCGTGAACGGGCGACGCGCATCAGCCGAGGCGGGCGCCGGGCGTCAGGCGGGCGCCGCGGACGAACTCGGCCCCGTTGGCGCTGCCGCCCTTCCCGGCGCGGCGCAGCTCCAGGAGCCGGACGGCGCCGTCCCCGCAGGCGACGGTGCCTTCGGAATCGCGCAGCGTGCCCGGCGCGCCCGAACCCTCCGCCGGGGCGGCGCGGAGCACCTTCACGCGCTCGGAGCCCTTGCCGAGATCGACCTCGAAGAAGGCGCCGGGGAACGGCGACAGCCCGTTGATCCGGTTGGCGACCTCAGCCGCCGGGCGGAACCAGTCGATCCGCGCCTCGTCGTTGGTGATCTTGTGGGCGTAGACGATTCCGTCCTCAGGCTGCGGCGCGAAGGTCAGCGTGCCCGCGTCGAGCGCCGCGAGGGCCCGCGCCATCAGGTCGGCGCCGAGGGGCATGAGCGCGTCGTGCAGGGCCCCCGCCGTCATGCCCGGGGTGATCGGCAGACGCGCCTCGAGGGCGACCGGGCCGGTGTCGAGGCCGGCTTCCATCCGCATCAAGCCGACGCCGCTCTCGGCATCACCCGCCATCACGGCGCGCTGGATCGGCGCCGCGCCGCGCCAGCGCGGCAGCAGGGATCCGTGCAGGTTGAGGCAGCCGTGCCGCGGCGCGTCGAGGATCGCCTGCGGCAGCAGCATCCCGTAGGCCACGACCACCGCGACGTCGGCCCGGTGCGCCGCGAAGGTCTCGGCGGCTTCGGGCGTGCGGAGCGTCGCGGGCGTCAGGACCGGCGCGCCGAGCGTGTCGGCGAGCGCGTGGACCGGGGAGGGGCGCAGGCTCATGCCGCGGCCGGCCCTGGCGGGCGCGCGGGTGTAGACCGCCGCGATGTCGTGCCCGTCCTGCGCGAGTCGCGCGAGCGTCGGCACCGCGAAGTCCGGCGTGCCCATGAAGACGACGCGCATGGCCGGCTCAGGCCGCGTCGCGCTTGGCCGCCTTGGTGAACTTCTTGATCACCCGGTCGCGCTTCAGCTTCGACAGGTGGTCGATGAACAGCACGCCGTTGAGATGATCGATCTCGTGCTGGATGCAGGTCGAGAGCAGGCCGTCGGCCTCTATCTCCTGCTCCTTGCCGTCGAGGTCTCGGAACTTCACGCGCACCCGGTCCGGGCGCTCGACCTCGGCGTAGTAGTCCGGGATCGACAGGCAGCCCTCGTCGTAGACCCGCTTCTCCTCGGACGACCAGACGATCTCGGGATTGATGAAGACCCGCGCGTTGCGGACGCCTTCCTCCTTCGACGTGTCGATCGTCACGACGCGCTTCGCCACGCCGATCTGGATCGCCGCCAGCCCGACGCCAGGAGCGTCGTACATCGTCTCGAACATGTCGGCGACGAGGGTCCGGATCTCGGCGGTGATCGGCCCGACCGGTTCGGAGCCCAGGCGCAGGACGGGATCGGGAAGGATGACGAGCGGGCGGATGGTCATGGCGGGAACCGGCAGGGAAGGCGCCGGGACGGGTCCGGGCTCACCGTCGAATAGGATGCGGCCGAGGACCGGTCAAATACCGGTTCGCGACCTGTCGCCGGCCCTCAGAACACCGTCCGGCTGCGGATCGCCGCCGAGAGCGTGCCCTCGTCGAGGTAGTCGAGCTCGCCGCCGACCGGCACGCCGTGGGCGAGGCGCGTGACCTTCACGTCGCAGTGCCGGATCGACTCCGTGACGTAGTGGGCGGTGGTCTGGCCGTCGACGGTGGCGTTGAGCGCCAGGATGACCTCGGTCACCTCGGGCCGGGCGACGCGCTCCACGAGGCTCGCGAGGTTCAGGTGCTCCGGACGGACGCCATCGAGCGCCGAGAGGACGCCGCCGAGCACGTGGTAGCGCGCCTTCACGGCCCCGGACCGCTCCAGCGCCCAGAGGTCGGACACGTCCTCCACCACCACGAGCGTCGTCGGATCGCGCTCGGCGTCGCGGCAGATCGTGCACGGGTCCGAGGTGTCGACGTTCCCGCAGCTGGTGCAGACGATGATGCGGTCGGCCGCCACCCGCATCGCGTCGGCGAGGGGCCCGAGCAGCGTGTCGCGCTTCTTGATGAGCTGCAGGGCGGCCCGCCGCGCCGAGCGCGGTCCGAGGCCCGGCATGCGGGCGAGGAGCTGGATCAGGCGCTCGATCTCGGGGCCGGCGACGGCTTGGGGCATCGTGCCTCTGGGGCGAGGAAGGGGCTGCGGATCGGGACGGGCATAGACGGCGCCGAGCGCCGCGCAAGGGTCCGCGCGCCGATGCGGTCCATCGTATGTGGTATATGGGTATTCCGACGCCGCTTCGCCGGTGGCATTATGCTGCACGACGAACGGAACTGCTTACAGACCTGGGTTCCTGAGTCCACGACTGTGGTCTAACCTGTTTGTACACGTTGCGGGCTCCTGGCAGAGCCCATTATGACAGCGAAGCTTCGCCGCCTACGCGTGAGTGGGATGGCGAGCGGCCGGGAACGGAGAACCTGCGTGCGGCGGTCCTGTACGACCGCACGGACGTCTCCCGGGCAAACCCGGACGGCGGTGCCGTCCGGCTCAGTCGCGTCGACGGTCGAACAGGGGCCCGGGAGATACGATCATGACCAACATCGGTGATCACAACGCGGCCCACGGTGCCGAGGCGGCGGGCTTCCGCGACCTCAAGGCCGTCCACTGGAATTTCGAGGCCCCGCGCCTCTACGAGGAGGCCCTGTCCCGCAAGGAGGCGCAGCTCGCCCGCGGCGGCGCCCTCGTCGCCACCACCGGCAGCCATACCGGCCGTTCGCCCAAGGACAAGTTCGTGGTGCGCGACGCCGGCACCGAGAACGAGGTCTGGTGGGACAACAACGGCGCCATCACGCCCGAGCAGTTCGAGACCCTGCGCCAGGACTTCCTGAAGCACGCCGAGGGCAAGGAGCTGTTCGCCCAGGACCTCTACGGCGGCGCCGATCCGGCCTACCGGGTCAAGGCCCGGGTCTTCACCGAGTTCGCGTGGCACTCGCTGTTCATCCGCAACCTGCTGATCCGGCCGGACCGCTCCGAGATCGCGTCCTACGTGCCGGACATGACGATCATCGACCTGCCGAGCTTCCAGGCCGATCCCGCCCGGCACGGCTGCCGGTCGAAGACCGTGATCGCCATCGACTTCTCGAAGAAGCTCGTGCTGATCGGCGGCTCGGCCTACGCGGGCGAGATGAAGAAGTCGGTCTTCACCTACCTGAACTACATCCTGCCCGGCCAGGGCGTGATGCCGATGCACTGCTCGGCTAACGCGGCGCTCGACGCCGAGGGCGGCTCGGCGATCTTCTTCGGCCTCTCGGGCACCGGAAAGACGACGCTGTCGAACGACAGCTCCCGCCAGCTGCTGGGCGACGACGAGCACGGCTGGTCGAACGAGGGGATCTTCAACTTCGAGGGCGGCTGCTACGCCAAGACCATCCGCCTCTCGCGCAACGCCGAGCCGGAGATCTACGCCACCACCGAGCGCTTCGGCACGGTGATGGAGAACGTGATCATCGATCCGGTCACCCGCGCACCGGATTTCGACGACGCGTCTCTCACCGAGAACACCCGCTGTGCCTACCCGCTGGACTTCATCGCCAACGCCAGCGCCTCCGGACGGGCCGGGCATCCGAAGAATATCGTCATGCTGACCTGCGACGCCTTCGGGGTGATGCCGCCGATCGCCAAGCTCACCGGCGCCGAGGCGATGTACCATTTCCTCTCGGGCTACACCGCCAAGGTGGCCGGCACCGAGCGCGGCCTGACCGGGCCCGAGGCGACCTTCTCGACCTGCTTCGGCGCGCCGTTCATGCCGCGGCATCCGAGCACCTACGGCAACCTGCTGCGCGACCTCATCGCCAAGCACAGCGTCGATTGCTGGCTGGTCAACACGGGCTGGACCGGCGGCGGCGTCGGCACCGGCCGGCGGATGCCGATCCGCGTGACGCGCCGCCTGCTGAGCGCCGCCCTCGACGGCTCGCTGGCGCAGGCCGAGTTCCGCCGCGACCCGTATTTCGGCTTCGCGGTGCCGGTCTCGGTTCCGGGCGTCGAGCCGCACATCCTGACCCCGGTGAAGACCTGGGCCAACAAGGGCGCCTTCGTGGAGACGGCGGCGCGGCTCGTGAAGATGTTCGACGACAACTTCAAGCGGTTCGAGGCCCATGTCGACGCCGACGTGCGCGCCGCCGGGCCGACCGCGCAGGCGATCGCGGCGTAACCGAAAGCGGGCGGCCCGCGGGGCCGCCCGTCCCGTTCGTCTTCGCGAGTGCAGGGAAGCTATCCAGGGCAGCGCGACATCTGCGAGCGTAGCGCGACCGGGTTGCTTCGCTGCGCTCGCGAAGACGGTTCGGACGTCCTGTCCGGGATGCGTCCTAGAACGGCAGCTTCATGCCCGGCGGCAGGGGCAGGCCCTTGGTCAGCTCGGCCATGCGCTCCTGCATGGTCGCCTCGGCCTTCCCGCGGGCGTCGTTGCAGGCCGCGACGATCAGGTCCTCAAGAATCTCGCGCTCGTCCGCCACCATCAGCGAGGGGTCGATGCTGACTCCCTTCATCTGGCCCTTGGCGCTCATGGTGACCCGGACGGAGCCGCCGCCGGAGGCGCCGGTCACCTCGATCTCGTCCATCTCGGACTGCAGGTTGGCCATCTTCTCCTGCATGGCCTGAGCCTGCTTCATGATGCCCATCAGGTCGCGCATGCGGCTCTCTTTCCGTTTCCTCGTCTGATCTGGGTATGGCGCGGCCCGGGCGCCACCGTGCGTCAGGCGTCGTCGTCCTCGACCTCGCCGACCCGCGCGGCGTCACCTTCCCCGAGGATCTCCTGCTCGGCGGAGGGGAGGGCCTCGGAGATTGTCTCGCGCACGTCGACGATCTCGGCCCCGGGGAAGCGCGTCAGAACCTCGCGCACGAACGGGTCGGCGGCGGCGTTCTCCCGGCGTGTCTCGGTCGCGGCACGGGCGGCCGCGTCGAGGGTCGGGGCGCCCTCGTCCTTCGACAGGGCCACCACCCAGCGCCGCCCGGTCCAGCGCTCGATGGCGGCGGCGATGTCGTTGGCGAGGCTCGACCGGCCGCCGGAGGCGAGGCGGAACTCGATCCGGCCCTCCTCGAAGCGCACCAAGTGGACGTCGCGCTCCAGCGCGGTCCGCAGAAGGATGTCCCGGTTGGCGTCGGCCAGCGCGATCAGGTCCTCGAACCGACCGAGACGCGGCGTCGGCGGTGCCGCGGGCGCCGGCCTCGGCGCCGGCGCACCGACGGGCGCACTTGCGGGCGCGCTGATCGGGACGCTCGCCGGCGCGTTCACCGCGACGGGCGCGGCCAGGGGCGCCGCGACCGGGACGGGCTCCGGCGCGACCGTGCGGGGTGCCGCGGCGAGCGCCGCGGAACCGCCGCCGCGCAGGTCGGGAATCGGCGGGAGGGGCGGCCGGGCTGAGGCGGCCGGGGCCTCGTCCGCGGGCGCGGCGGCGGCCTCGGCCCGGAGCTGGCGCAGGGCCTCGTCGGGTGTGGGCAGGTCGGCCGCGTAGGCGAGGCGCACGATCGCCATCTCGGCGGCCGCGAGGGGCCGGGGCGCCGCCTGGACCTCGGGAATCGCCTTCAGCAGGATCTGCCACGCCCGCGACAGGGCGCGGATCGAAAGCTTCTCGGCGAACGCGGCGCCGCGGACGCGCTCGGTCTCGCTGAGCGTCGGGTCGGCGGCGGCTTCCGGCACCACCTTGAGCCGGGTGACGAGGTGCGTGAAGGCCGCGAGATCCGAGAGTACGACCGACGGGTCCGCGCCGGAATCGTACTGCGCCCGCAGCTCCGCGAAGGCGGCCGGCACCGCGCCGCGCATCACCGCCTCGAACAGGTCGAGGATCCGGGCGCGGTCAGCGAGGCCCAGCATGTCGCGCACGCTCTGCGCCGTGATCGTGCCGGCGCCGTGGGCGATCGCCTGGTCGAGCAGCGAGAGCGCGTCGCGCACCGACCCTTCCGCGGCGCGCACGATGGCGCCCAGAGCCTCGTCCTCGACCGATACGCCCTCGGCCGCGCAGACCTTCGCGAGATGCGCGTGCAGGGTCGGCGCCTCGACCCGGCGCAGGTCGAATCGCTGGCAGCGGGACAGGATCGTCACCGGGACCTTGCGGATCTCCGTGGTGGCGAACACGAATTTCGCGTGCGGCGGCGGCTCCTCCAGCGTCTTCAGGAAGGCGTTGAACGCCTTCTCGGAGAGCATGTGGACCTCGTCCACGATGTAGACCTTGTAGCGCGCCGAGACCGGCCCGTAGCGGATGCCGTCGATGATCGCCCGGACGTCGTCGATGCCGGTATGCGAGGCGGCGTCCATCTCCAGCACGTCCATGTGCCGGGATTCCATGATCGCCGCGCAGTGGAGGCCGAGTTCCGGCATCGACACGGTCGGGCCGGTGTCGGGCTGTCCGGCGCGGGCGTAGTTGAGGCCGCGCGCCAGGATGCGGGCCGTCGTGGTCTTGCCGACTCCGCGGACGCCGGTGAGCATCCAGGCCTGCGGGATGCGGTTGGCCGCGAACCCGTTGGCGAGGGTCCGCACCATCGCGTCCTGGCCGATCAGGTCGCCGAAATTGGTGGGGCGGTACTTGCGCGCGAGCACCCGGTAGGGCGTCGCCGCGGCGGGGGGCGCTGGAAACCCGGGCAGGCCCGGCTCGTCGTCAGGCGTGCCGGTCGTAGCGTCCATGCCGTGTCTGGGTCCGGCTGCCGCGCGCCGTGGAATGAGGTGGGAGGCTGGACGAAGACCCGCTCGGTCTCGTTAGGGCTGCTTCCTTCCGGACCTGACCCGGTTGGCGAGTGAAACGTCCCTCGCCAACCCCCCGCCGGCTATATGGCCGGGCCTCGGCCCGAACGCAAGCGCTGCTGAAGCCGAGTCGAAGCGCAGCCGAAGCGCTGCCTCACTCGGCCTTGCGCTTCACGATGGCCAGGGTCTTCGGATCGAGCTTCAGGTCGAACTGCTTGCCGCTCGCGTCGATCGCGTCGTCGACCTCGATCATGCCGTCGTCGAGCTCGATCTCCTTCCACTTGGTGAAGCCCTCCTGCTTGAGCATGGCCTCGACCTTGGCCTGCTGATCGGGCGGAAGCTTCTCGTCGGCGCGGGCGGCGAGGCCGGTGCCCGCGATCAAGGTCAGGGCGAGAAGGGACGTGGTAAGGCGCATGGCTGTCTCCGATCCGGCAATTGTTTCCGGCTGTGAACAGGCGTGCCGCGGCGGAGTTCCATGGCGACGATCCCCTTGAGCCGCCACCGAATCTGCCGCACATCTTGGCCGTACCGGAACGCGGCGGCGAGGACACTGCACGAATGGTCACCCGCGTCGCCACCGTGGCCTTCGAGGGCATCGAGGCGCGGGCGGTGGACGTGCAGGTCCAGATCGTGCCGGGCTCGGTGGTGTTCACCGTCGTCGGTCTGCCCGACAAGGCGGTGGCGGAATCGCGCGAGCGGGTCCGCGGAGCGCTGATCGCCTCGGGGCTGGCGCTGCCGGCCAAGCGCATCACGGTGAACCTCGCCCCGGCGGATCTTCCCAAGGAAGGCTCGCATTTCGACCTGCCGATCGCGCTGGGCGTCATGGCGGCCATCGGCGCGATCCCGGCGGACGCGCTCGCCGGCTACTGCGTCCTGGGCGAGCTCGCCCTCGACGGCAGCATCACGGCGGTGAGCGGCGTGCTGCCGGCCGCGATGGCGGCGGCCGATCGGGGGCTCGGGCTCATCTGCCCGGCGTCCACTGGGCCGGAGGCGGCCTGGGCGGGGGGCGACCTCGACGTGCTCGCGCCGCGCTCGCTGATCCAGCTCGCCAACCACTTCAAGGGCAGCCAGGTGATGGCGCGGCCGGAGCCCGCCGTCGCCGCGCCGGCCGGGCCGCTGCCGGACCTCGCCGACATCAAGGGGCAGGAGGGCGCCAAGCGCGCCCTGGAGATCGCGGCCGCCGGGGGCCACAACCTGTTGATGAACGGGCCGCCCGGCTCGGGCAAGTCGATGCTGGCGGCGCGTCTTCCCTCGATCCTGCCGCCGCTCACGCCGCGCGAGCTGCTCGACATCTCCGTGATCCAGTCGGTGGCGGGCGCGCTGAAGGACGGGGCGCTCTCGAACCGCCGGCCGTTCCGGCAGCCGCACCATTCCGCCTCGATGGCGGCCCTGGTGGGGGGCGGCCTCGGGGCGCGGCCCGGTGAGGTCTCCCTGGCCCATGGCGGCGTGCTGTTCCTGGACGAGCTCCCCGAATTTTCCCCGCAGGTGCTCGACAGCCTGCGCCAGCCGATGGAATCCGGGGCGGTGATGATTGCCCGGGCCAACCACCGAATCACCTACCCGGCGCGGTTCCAGCTGGTCGCGGCGATGAACCCGTGCCGCTGCGGCCACGGTCTCGAACCGGGCTACGCCTGCCGGCGCGGGCCGAACGCGCGCTGCATGGCGCAGTATCAGGCGCGGATCTCCGGCCCGATGCTCGACCGAATCGACCTGCGCGTCGAGGTGGCGGCGGTGACGGCCGCCGACCTGATCCTGCCCGCGCCGGCCGAGGGCTCCCGCGAGGCGGCCGCGCGGGTGTCGGCGGCCCGCGCGCTCCAGGGCGCGCGCTACGCCGCGCGCGGCCTGCCGGAATCCACCACCAACGCGACCTGTCCCGCGACGCTGATCTCGGACGTCGCGAGCCCCGACGCCGACGGGACGGCGCTGATCCGCCAGGCGGCCGAGAGCATGCGCCTCTCCGCCCGCGGCTTCCACCGGACGCTGCGCGTCGCCAGGACCCTGGCCGACCTCGACGGCGAGGCGCAGGTCCGCCGGCTCCACCTCGCCGAGGCGCTGTCGTACCGCGGCCGGGGCGACAGCGCGGCGGCCGCCGCTTGAGCGCCGGACCGCGCGGCCCGGCCGACCTGACGGTCACGATCGGCCAGCACAGCAGCGCCGGCCGCAAGGCCGCCAACCAGGATTTCAACGGCGCGCTGGTTCCCGTCCAGCCGGCGCTGGGCCTAAAGGGGATCGCGGTCGCCCTCGCCGACGGGATCAGCAGCAGCGCGGCGGGCGCGGCGGCGAGCGAGACCGCGGTCAAGAGCTTCCTCAGCGACTACTACGCCACGCCGGACACGTGGTCGGTGAAGACCTCGGCGCAGCGCGTGATCGCGGCCACGAATTCCTGGCTCTACGCCGAGACGCGGCGCGGCGCCGATCCGAACGATGCCGACCGGGGCCACGTCACGACCTTCGACGCCCTCGTGCTGAAATCCCGCGTGGCCCACCTCTTCCACGTGGGCGATGCCCGGATCTGGCGGGTGTCCGGCCGGTCGCTCGAGCAGCTCACCGAGGACCACCGGGTCGTCGTCTCCGCGGCGGAATCGTATCTCGGCCGCGCCCTCGGAGCGCAGGGCCGCGTCGAGATCGACTACCACGCCGTGGGCGTCGAGGCCGGTGACACCTTCGTGCTGACGACGGACGGCATCCACGAGCATGTCCGGCCCCGCGACATGGTCGCGGAGATCGCGCGGGCCGGGACCCTGGGCGCGGCCGCGCGGGCGATCGTCGAGATGGCCCTGGCGGCCGGCAGCCCGGACAACCTGACGATCCAGATCGTGCGGGTCGAGACCGTGCCGGAGGGCGAGCCAGCCGACCTCCTCGGCGAGGCCGAGGGGCTGGACCCGGCGCCGCTACTAGACCCGCCCGCGGAGCTCGACGGCTTCCGCCTGCTGCGGATCCTTCACTCCGGTCCCCGGAGCCGCGTCTACCTGGCGGTCGAGGCGGAGACCGGCGCCCAGGTCGCGCTGAAGGTGCTGTCGCTGGACCTGCGGGACGATCCCGCCCAGCGGAAGCGCTTCGTCATGGAGGAGTGGATCGCGCGGCGGATCGACAATCCCCACGTGCTGAAGGCCCATCCCCAGGCCGGCCGCCGCAGCCACCTCTACACGGTGATGCGCTACGTCGAGGGCCAGACCCTGACCCAGTGGATGCGCGACCACGCGGCGCCCGAGCTGGAGGCGGTGCGGGGGCTCGTCGAGCAGCTCGCCCGGGGCGTGCAGGCCTTCCATCGGCGGGAGATGGTCCACCAGGACCTGCGGCCCGACAACGTCCTGATCGACCCGGCCGGCACCGTCCAGATCATCGATTTCGGCGCGACCCAGGTCGCCGGAGTCGTCGAGGGCGACCCGCGGAACGACCCGGCGGAGATCCTGGGCACGGTGCAGTACACGGCGCCGGAGTGCTTCCTCGGCGCCCCGGGGACCGCCCAGTCGGACGTCTTCGCGGTCGGCGTGATGACCTACCAGATGCTCACGGGGCGGCTGCCCTACGGCGACGCGGTGCCCCGGGCCCGGACGCGCGCGGCGCAGCGGCGGCTGCGCTACGCGTCGGCGCTGACTGTGCGCCCGCTGCTGCCGGTCTGGGTCGACGGCGCGCTGCGCAGGGCCGTCCATCCCGATCCGCAGCGGCGCTACGCGACCGTGTCGGCCTTCGTCCACGACCTTCGCCACCCCAACCCGGCCTTCACGGATGGCCGGCGGGCGTCGCTCCTGGAGCGCGACCCGCTGCTGTTCTGGCGCCTGCTGTCGCTGGTGCTCGGGCTCGTCGCGCTGGTGCTCGCGGCGATCCTGATCGCCGGCCCGCGTCGGTGAGTCCCGGCTCGCGCCTCAGGGATCCAGCTCCGGATAGCGGCGGAAGATGCCGTCCTCGTTGAACGGGATCCGGCGCGCGCTGGCGAGGTAGGCGGCGAGCCGCGGGCGCCGCGCCACGGTGTCGTGGAGCCGCGCCACCTGCGGGGTTCTCCAGAGGGCCGCAGCGGTCGCCTTGGGGAAGGCGTAGAGCAGGCCGTCGACGAGCTGGAACAGCGACAGGTCGGCGTAGCAGAGATCCGCGCCGACGAGGCGGCGGCCGCCGTTGGCCGCAAGCACGCGCTCGAAATAGCCGAGATATTTCGGGATGCGCTCGCCCCGGAATTCGGCCGCCCGGCGCAGCGCCTCGACCTTCTGATCCGCGTAGTACAGGCCGACGCCGACGGGATGGTGGGTGTCGTGCGCCTCGTCGACCGCGTCGGCGACGGTGAGCTGGAGCTGATGGGTCCAGATCCGGTCGCGCTCCGACGGGCCCACGAGCCCGAGGCGCGGTCCGAGATAGAGCAGGATCGCGGCGCTCTGCCCGACAACGACGTCGCCGTCGCGCAGGAAGGGCGGTGCCAGGGGCGGTCGCGGATCGGCGGGGTCGGACAGTCGGTCGAGCATCGGTCCGATGCCGCCGGAATCGTCGTCCTGGCGGGCCACGTCGACGTAGTCGGCGCCGGCCTCCTCGAGGGCGAGGCGGACGAACTCGCCGCGCCCCTGGATCATCGGCCAGTAATGGAGCTCGTAGGGCATCGCCGCCTCCGGGTCGGGGAAGGCGCGGCGACCCCGGACGGTTCCCGCTCAGTTGTTCTCGGCCGGCTCCTCCGCCGAGGCCTTCTCGAGCGGCGGCTCGGCGCTGGCGACGGCCTTGCGGGCGAACATCGGCTGAAGGCGCTCGGCGAGCTGCTGGTCCAGATGCTTGACGTACGCGCCCTTGAAGTAGCGCTCACCGGTCTTCGCGCCGTAGAGGTTGTCGTGGGTCCGGATCATCGCGGCGACCTCCGGGCGGCACAGGAAGCCCGTGATGCCGACGGCCTCGTACCAGCGGCCGGCGCGCGCCTCTGCCGTCGCCTTCGGGTTCGACAGCACCGTCTCGGCGAAGCACGCGGTGGCGGCCTGCCGCAGCGGCGCCAACACCTTCTCGGCCTCCGCCGCGTTCACCTTCGGGGCGGCCGGGTTCCGGTGAGGCCGCGCCTCGGCGGCCGAGACGAGCGCGAGGACGGCGAAGGTGGCGAGGATCGAAGTCTTCATACGGGCGGCCTCGTCGGGTGTCCGAACCGCGTTCAGCTCTCGCTCATGATTGCGTCGGGATCGGGGCTGGCGGTTCGGTCCGGGTGCCCGATTCCGGGCAAGATCCGGGCTGTTTCGCGACGGCCACAGCCGCGCTCAGCCGCGCCGCTCCGCGTTCCAGTGTCCCCGGCAGGCGAGGGCCCCGGTCGAGACCCAGGTTCCGGCACCGAAGCCGTCCGAGCCCAGGCGTCCCCGCACGTCGGCGGTGGCGGCGCCGTTGGAGATCGAGCCGCGGATCGCCCCGTTCCGCGCGACGCCACCCTCGACCACGAAGGCAGTCCCGATGAAGCGCGCCCGCCCGCGCTCGATCCGCACCGGGTAGCGGTAGGCACGGTCGCAGTTCCCCGTCTCGGTGATGATCTCGACGCTCCAGGTGCCGTCGAACCGATCGGGCATGGCGGCGGCGCGGGGGGCGGACGCGGCGGGCAGCGTGCCGGCGAGGAGCAGGGCGACGGCGATGCGGGGCGTCATGCGGATCCGGAGTGCCGTGGGCTTCGGGGAGACCGGCGCCCCGTCAGCGCGGCGCCTGCGGCGCGGGCGTCCGCATGGCCGCACGGAGTGCCGCGTTGAGGAGAGCGAGGAGGTCGCAACCGACATGCAGGAAGGCGGCCACGCCCGCCTGCTTCAGCGGCTCGGCCAGGTCCGTCGGCTTCCCGGCGAGGTAGACCGGTCCGGCGCCGGCCCCGGTCAGCGCCTCCGCGGTCGCGACCGCACGCTCGGCGTAGATCCCGTCGGTGGAGCAGATGCAGGCGAGGCTCGTGCCGGACTCCCGGAACGCCGCCGCCGCCGCCTCGGCATCGGGGAAGCCCTCGTTCGACAGAGCCTCGATCCCGCCGGCCGCGAAGGCGTTGGCCGCGAAGGTCGCCCGGGCGTTGAAGGCCGCCACCGGGCCGAGATTGGCCAGGAACACGATCGGCCTGCGACCGGTCTTGGCGAAGAAAGCGTCCGAGGCGTCCCGCAGGGCCTCGTAGGGCTCCGCGAGGCGCTGGGACGGCAGCGCGTCGCAGGCGACCGCCGAGCCCGCGCCGAAGTTGGATCCGCGCACCGCCGCCACGGGCGGCACGTCGAGGACCGTCACCGGCTTCTCGGGGAGGTTCGGGAACTCGCTCGCACCGGTGAGCGGCTCGCGGCGGGTCGCCACCGCCTTGGCGCGGGCCTCGCGGGTCAGCTCGATCCGCCGCTGGAGCTTGCCGATGCTGAGCGAGGCGACGATCCCGCCCTCGGCCTCGATCGCCTGGAACGCCGCCCAGCCCGCCTCGGCGAGCTCGGCCGTCAGGGTCTCGAAACCGCCGGCGCCGGCTGCGGGGTCGCTGACCCGCGCGAGGTGCGATTCCTCGATGAGCACGATCTGGCTGTTGCGCGCCACGCGCCGGGCGAAGGCGTCGGGCAGGCCGAGGGCCTGCGTGTACGGCAGGACCGCGACGCTGTCGGCGCCGCCCATGCCGGCCGAGGCCGCCGCCATGCCGGTCCGGAGGATGTTCACGAACGGGTCGCGCTTGGTCATCATCCGCCACGCGGTCTCGGCGTGGAGGCGCAGCGGCTTCGGGTCGAGGCCGCAGGCCTGCTCGACGCGCGCCCAGAGGCGCCGCATCGCGCGGAACTTCGCGACGGTGACGAACTCATCGGCATCGGCCGCGAGCAGCACGGCGACGCCGTCGCGCGCGCTCGCGAGATCGTGACCGGCCGCTTCCAGGGCGCGCAGGTAGGCGACGGCGGTGGCGAGCACCGCGCCGAGTTCCGCCGCCTCGCCGGCGCCGCCCTCGTGGTAGGGCCGGCCGTCGGCCAGGAAGGCCCGGCCGCGGAAACCCGCCGCCTCCAGCTCGGCCACGGCCTCGGCGAGGCGGGGCGCGATGTCGGTCCAGACGGCTCCGAGGCTGCCGGTGGCCGCCAGGACGCCGACGGGATCGAGCCCCAGATCGACGTCGTAGGTCGAGAGATCCTCGCCGCGGCGCTCCGCCAGCGCCTTGACCAGCCGGGCCACCTCCAGGCCGCGGCCGCCGGCATCGATCCGCAGGGCGATCAGCGGCAGCATCACGCCCTTCAGGGCGGCGTCGAGCTCCTCGACGCTCGCCGCGGTGAGACCGTAGCCGCGGGCGCCCGGCGCACCCGCGACGGCGAGCACGAGGGCATCGGCTCCGCCCTCGAGGTCGGTGAGCGCCTGCGTGTTCGCGGTTCCGAGGTCGGGATGGTCGACCCGCTGGGCGATCCGCCAGGGTCCGGGCTCACGCACCGGCTGCGCCGCCGGCTCGGCCGGTCCGTAGAGGGGTTCGATCCGCAGTCCGTCGGCCGTCCGCGACACCAGCCGCTTCTCGAAATCGGCGCCCTTCAGGACGCCTTCGACGAGGCCGAGCCAGCGCGCCCGGTCTGCGGGCTCGAAGAGGTCGGCGAGCGGTCTGTCTTCCATCGGTACGTCCCAGGGCGCGGCGTCTTCTGCACCGCTTTCATGCGTTTGCCTCGCACGCCGCTCCGCCGCTGGCAATCGCCCGATGGTTGAGGAAAGCTCAAGCCGCGGATCACCGATTTTTGAGTGAGGCGGCGGGGGTGAGGCGAGGGACATCCCTCGATTCGGATCGTCATTCCGAGCCGCCGTGGGCTCGCGCGGACCGATCGAACGAGGCGCGACGCCCGCCGCGTCAGCCGAGGATGATCAGGCCGGCGAAGCCGAGGGCACCGACGATGATCCGCCACCACGCGAACAGCCAGAAACCGTGGCGGGAGACGTAGTCGAGGAGAAGCCGCACCACGAACAGCGCCGAGACGAACGACACGATGAAGCCGATCGCGATCAGCCCGACATCGTTGCTCGAGAGGTATTTGTAGTTGTCGAGCAGGTCCTTGGCGAAGGCGCCCGCCATGGTCGGCATCGCGAGGTAGAATGAGAACTCGGTGGCCGAGCGCTTGTCGGCGCCCATCAGCATGGCGCCCACGATCGTGGCGCCCGAGCGCGAGACGCCGGGGATCATCGCCAGGCACTGGAAGATGCCGATCTTCAGGTCCATCGGCAGCGAGAAGTCGTAGACGTCCGTCTTCTTCACCTCGAGGTCGGTGTCGTCGATGACGAGGAGCACGAGGCCGCCGGCCACCAGGGTCGCGCAGACGATCCACGGGTTGAACAGGTAGGCCTTGATCAGCTTCGAGAAGAGGCCGCCGATGATCGCCGCCGGCAGGAACGCCACCAGGATGCCGAGGACGAAGCGGCGCGCCTTCGGATCGGACGGCAACGCGGTGGCGATCCCCAGGAGGCGGCGGAAATACACCAGCAGGATCGCCAGGATCGCGCCGAGCTGGATCAGCACCTCGAAGGTGTTGTTGGGCGAGTGGAAGCCGATGAAGTGCCCCACCAGCAGCTGGTGGCCGGTGGAGGAGACCGGGATGAACTCGGTCGCCCCCTCCACCAGGGCGAGCAGCACTGCTTTGCCGATGCTTGCCGGATCCATCGCGACGCCCTGTGCCGCGCGCGCGGAGGCCCCCGTCGGGCCACCGCCTGCCACGCGAAATGGTTGTACCCGAGGCTTCGCCGATCAGGGTTGACGGGCAGTTACCGGGCCGGGCTGCGCGTGTTAAGGGCTCGGCAACGGTCGGGCAATAACGCTCGGTCCGAAGTCCTCTGCGCCGAAGACCCGCGCTTCAGGACCCACGACGAGCGCGGGACCGGCCGCGCTGGCAGACCGAACGTCCCGCACGGCCTCGATGGCAACCCTCTACCATTTCCCCTTCTGCGGGAATTCCCGTTTCATCCGTCTCGTGCTCGCCGAGATGGGCATGGAGCCGACGCTGTTCGAAGAACGGCCCTGGGAGCGGCGCGACGACTTCCTGCTGATCAACCCGGCGGGCGTCACGCCCGTGCTGCTGGAGCAGAACGGCCTCGTGGTTCCCGGCGCCGGCGTCATCGCCGAGTACCTCGACGAGACCCGCGGCCTCGGACTCTCGGGGCGGCGGATGCTGCCGGAGGACACCGTCGAGCGCGTGGAGGTGCGGCGCCTGCTCGACTGGTTCCTGGTCAAGTTCGAGTCCGAGGTGACCGCCTACCTCGTCAACGAGAAGATCTCGAAGCGCTTCATGTCGGCCAACGAGGGCGGCGGCCCACCCGACATGAACGCGATCCGCGCGGCGCGCTCCAACGTGCGCTACCACCTCAAATACATCGGCTACCTCATCGCGCGGCGGCGCTGGATCGCCGGCGACAACCTGACCTATGCCGATCTCGCGGCGGCCGCCCATCTCTCCTGCGTCGACTACCTGGGCGACGTGCCCTGGGACGAGGACGAGATGGCGCGGAACTGGTACGCCCGCGTCAAGTCGCGGCCCTCGTTCCGCGCCCTGCTCGCCGACCGGGTGGCCGGGATGGCACCGGCCGCCCACTACGCGGATCTGGATTTCTGAACGCCCGACGGACCTACCACGGCGCCGACCTGCGCCGCCTCGTCGAGACCCGGGCGCGGACGCTCGGGTTCTGCGGCCTGCGCGTGACCCGACCCGACCGGCTGCCCGACCTGCCCGGCCGCCTGTCCGCCTGGCTCGCCGAGGGCGCGCAGGGCACCATGGACTGGATGGCGGAGCGGGCCGACCAGCGCGCCAGCCCGGTCGCGCTGTGGCCCGGTCTGCGCAGCATCCTGGTCCTCGCGATGAGCTACCGGCCCGAGCACGATCCCCTCGACCTCGTGGCGCTTCGCGACCGCGGTGCCGTGGCCGCCTACGCGCAGCGGCGGGATTATCACGAGGTTTTGAAGGGCCGCCTGAAAGAATTGGGTGGGTATCTGTCGGCCAAGGGCGACGTGCGGGTGAAGGTCTTCTGCGACACCGCCCCCGTCATGGAGAAGACCCTGGCGGAGGCGGCCGGCCTCGGCTGGCAGGGCAAGCACACGGTGCTGATCTCCCGCGGGCACGGCAACTGGCTGCTCCTCGGCGCGATCTACACGAGCGCGGAGTTCGAGCCCGACCCGCCGGAGCCCGACCGTTGCGGCTCGTGCCGCGCCTGCCTGGACGTCTGCCCCACCGACGCGTTCCCGGCGCCTTACCGGCTCGATGCCCGCCGCTGCATCTCGTACCTGACGATCGAGCATGCCGGGCCGATCCCGGCGGCGTTCCGGGCGGCGATCGGCAACCGGGTGTTCGGCTGCGACGATTGCCTGGCCGTCTGCCCCTGGAACAAGTTCGCCCGCACCGCGGCGGAGAGCCGCCTCGCCGCGCGGGCGGACCTGGCGGCCCCGGCGCTCGCGGATCTCGCGGGCCTCGACGACGCGGCGTTCCGCACCTTCTTCGCCGGCACGCCGGTGAAGCGCACCGGGCGCGACCGCTTCCTCCGCAACGTCATGATCGCGATCGGGAATTCCGATGACCCGTCGCTCGCGGAGGCGGCCGTCGCGCGCCTGCACGACCCGTCTCCATTGGTGCGCGGCATGGCGGTCTGGGCCTGCGGCCGGCTGCTGCCGCCCGAGGCCGTGCGCGCGCTCGGGCGCCAGCACGGCGATTCCGAGACCGACGCCCACGTGCGGGACGAGTGGCGGGCCGCCACCGGCTTGACGGAACCGCGGACGGACGAGACATCCGCGGCATGAACCTCTTCGTCTTCGGGCTCGGCTTCACCGGCTGCCACTTCGCCGAGCGGGCACGGGCGCGCTTCGGGACCGTCCGCGCCACCGTCACCGACCCCGCGGCCGCCGACCGCATCGCGGCGGAGACCGGTTTCGCGATGCGCGCCTTCGGGCCGGAGGCCGACGACCCCCGGATCGCGGCGGACCTCGCTGACACGGACGTGCTCTTGGTCTCGGCGCCCCCCGGCGAGGCCGGCGACCCGGTGCTGGCCCGCTACGCCGACGCCGTCGCGGCGAGCCGGATCCGGTGGATCGGCTACCTGTCGACCATCGGCGTCTACGGCGACCAGGGCGGCGCCTGGATCGACGAGACCGCGCCGGCGACCCCGCGCAGCGCCCGGTCCAAGGTGCGCGTCGACGCCGAGGCGGCGTGGCTGGCGCTCGGCGCCGCGACCGGAAAGGCCGTTCAGGTCTTCCGGCTCTCGGGCATCTACGGACCCGGGCGCAACCCGATCGTGAAGCTGCGGGAGGGCCGCTCGCAGCGCATCGTGAAGGCCGGGCAGGTCTTCAACCGCATCCACGTCGACGACATCGCCACCACGCTGATCGCCTCCATCGACCGGCCGCGGCCGGGGGCGATCTACAACGTCACCGACGACGAGCCGACCGCGCCCCAGACCGTGACCGAGCACGCCGCGGCCCTCACAGGCCTGCCGCTGCCGCCCGAGATCGATTTCGAGACCGCCGACCTGTCGCCGATGGCGCGCAGCTTCTACGGCGAGAACAAGCGCGTCCGGAACCGGCTGATCCGCGACGAGCTCGGCGTCGTGCTCGCCTACCCGACCTATCGCGAGGGACTCGCGGCCCTCAAGGACCAGCCCTGATCAGGCCTCGAGGTGGCGCGGCCGGACGAGGCGGCGGAGCAGGCCATCGCGGGGGCCGACCATCATCGAGGCGACGTAGAGGGCACCGGCCGCCAGCACGATGGCGGGCCCGCTCGGCACGTCGTACCGGTACGACAGGCTGAGCCCCGACACGCTCGCCAGGGCCGCGATTAGCATCGAGACCGGGATCAGGCCGGCCAGGTCGCGGGCCCAGAACCGGGCCGCCACCGCCGGCAGCAGCATCAGCCCCACCGCCAGCAGCGTGCCGAGGGCCTGGAACCCGCCGACGAGGTTCACCACCACCAGCGCCAGGAAGGCGAGGTGAACCGGGCCGCCGCTGCGGCTGACGCTCCGCAGGAACAGGGGATCGACGCATTCCATCACGAGCGGCCGGTAGATCAGGGCCAGGACCAGCAGGGTCAGCGTGCTGATGCCGCCGAGCAGCCACAGCGCGGCGTCGTCGAGCGCCAGGACCGAGCCGAACAGGAAATGCATGAGGTCGATCTGCGAGCCGCGCAGGGAGACCAGCAGCACGCCGGCCGCGAGCGAGATGAGGTAGAAGGCCGCGAGATTCGCGTCCTCCCGGACGACCGTCGCGCGGGTGACGGCGCCCGCGAGGAGAGCGACTGCGAGGCCGGCCACGAGGCCGCCCAGCGTCATCGCCGGCAGCGACAGGCCGGCGACCAGGAAGCCGACCGCGGCGCCGGGCAGGATCGCGTGGCTCATCGCGTCGCTCATCAGGCTCATGCGGCGCAGCGTCAGGAACACGCCGATGGGCGGCGCCGAGACCGACAGGGCGAGGCAGCCCGCCAGGGCCCGGCGCATGAAGCCGAACTCCACGAACGGCGCGAACAGGGATCCGAGCGGATCGGTCACGCGGCGTCCTCGTGGTGGTGATGGTCCGCGCCGCCGTGGTCGTGCGCCGCCGCGACGGATCGCGGCCCGGCGCAGATCGCCGCGCCCTCGTCCCAGGCCTCGGACAGGTTGCGGGCGCGCGCGAGGTTCTCGGCCGTCAGGACCCGCGCGGTCGGACCCCAGGCCACGGGCTCTCGGGCGAGCAGCAGCGTCGTCGGGAAATGCGCGCGGACCTGCTGGAGGTCGTGGAGGGCCGCGACCACGGTCCGGCCCTCGGCGTGCCAAGTGCGGATGAGCGCCAGGAGATCGTCGACCGTCCGCGCGTCGATGCCGGTGAACGGCTCGTCGAGGAGCACGACCGGGCAGTCCTGCAGGATCAGACGGGCGAACAGGGCGCGCCGGAACTGTCCGCCCGACAGGGTGCCGATCGGCCGCGCCGCGAAGCCGTCGAGGCCGACCGTGGCCAGCGCCGCCTCGATCGCCGGGCGCCGCCGGGTGAGGCTGCGCCACGCCCCCGCGCGCCGCCAGAGGCCCATGCCGGCGAGATCCATGACGGTGAGCGGGAAGCTCCGGTCGATCTCGTCGACCTGCGGCATGTAGGCGAGGGCGCCGGCGCGCTCGATGCGCCCGTCCAGGCAGCGGATTTCCCCGGCCATGCCCTTGAGGAGCGTCGACTTGCCGGCCCCGTTCGGGCCGACGAGGGCGAGCAGGTCGCCGGCCCGCACGGACCCGTCGAGGTGGTGGACCGCCGGATGCCGGTCGTAACCGAGGGTGAGACCGACGAGGCGGATCGGATCCGGGCGCGCGCCGCTCATGTCGCCAGCGCCCAGGCGATGGTCAGCCAGACCAGCGCCGAGAGCAGCGCGGCGAGCGCCAGCCGCGGGCCGATCCCGCTCTGGAACAGCGATCGCCGCGCCGCGTGTCTCGGGCTGGGAATGGTCGGCACGGGGTCCTCGTCGCGCGCTCACGCCGGCGCGGGCACCACGCGGGGCTACTGGCGCGGTGCTGGGCGGCGGTGATACACTGTAACAAACCCGCGGGACAACCTGCGGATCACGTCTGGAGCGATCATGCACCGTCACGAGGGTCACGACGCGTGCCACGCCGGCACCGGTGACATGCTCGCGCGGGCCGAGGCCCTGTGTCGCGAGCGCGGTCTTCAGTTCACGCCCCTGCGCCGGGAGGTGCTCGAGGCCGTGGCCGAGTCCGCCAAGGCTCAGGGCGCCTACGATATCGCGGAGCGGCTGAGCGCGCCGGGCAAGCGCGTGGCCCCGGTCTCGGTCTACCGCGCCCTCGACTTCCTCATGGAGCAGGGGCTGGTCCACCGGATCGCGAGCCGCAACGCCTTCATCCCCTGCGCGCACGGCCACGCCCCCGGGGAGGGGGTCATCTTCCTGATCTGCCGCACCTGCGGCGGCGTCGACGAGGCCTCGTCGGAGGAAGTCGAGGGCAGCCTGGGGCGGACGCTGGAGCGGGCTGGCTTCACCCCGACCCACAGTATCCTGGAGGTCGAGGGCGATTGCGGCGCCTGCCGGGAGCGGAAGCAGGCCCCCTGAGGCGCCACTTCCAGGGCGGACGGCCGCCGGGTGCCGGTCAGAAGGCGTTCTGGTAGGCGCGGCGCGAGACGACCGTCTGGATCATGATCTGGATGTCGAACCAGATCGACCAGTTGTCGATGTAGTGCAGGTCGCAGGCGACGCGCCGCTCCATGGCGAGGTCGGTCTGCGTCTCGCCGCGGTAGCCGTTGACCTGGGCCCAGCCGGTGATCCCGGGCTTCACGTTGTGCCGGCGGGCGTAGAGGGCGATCCGGCGCTCGAAGCTCCGATCGTGCGCCAAAGCGTGCGGACGGGGGCCGACCAGCGACATCTCTCCGCGCAGGACGTTGATCAACTGGGGCAGCTCGTCGAGGTTCGTCCGGCGCAGGATCGCGCCGATCCGGGTGATGCGGCTGTCGTTGCGGGTCGCCTGCCGGAAGGCGGCGTTCGGATCCGCCCGCATCGACCGGAACTTGAAGACGCCGAACGGCTGCTGGTTGAAGCCGTAGCGCTTCTGCCGGAAGAAGACCGGGCCGGGGCTGTCGAGCTTGATCGCCACCGCGATCGCGGCGAGCAGCGGCGACAGCGACACGAGGGCGATGGTCGCCACCGTCAGGTCGAGGGCGCGCTTCAGCATGACCTCGCCGACGTTGAGAGGACGGCGGCCGATGTTGATCCCCGAGACGCCGCCGACCCGGGCGACCTGCAGGTCCGGGAAGCGGTCGAGGACCGCGCCGGGACGCAGGTGGAGGGCCGAGGGCACCCGCAGGAAGGCGTCGATGCAGCGCTCGACCTCCGCGGTGTCGGCCCAGGGCACCAGCACGAAGACGTCGTCCGGCCGCAGGAAGCGGACGACGGAGACGGCGAGGTCGAGATCCTCCTGCAACTGGTCGTGGCGAGTGGCCGCGTCGGCGCCGGGATCGACCCGCCGCAGGTAGCTCGTCCCGATGATCCGCGAGCCGAGCTGGTCGACCTCCTTGCCGGCGTAGAAGCGCGCGATGTCCTCCTCGTAGCCCACGAGGTGGATCCGGCTGGCGGTGGCCGATCCGGCGCTCAGCCGCTCGCGCACGAGCCGGCGCACCGCGACCCGCGCCGCGATGAGCACCGGTAGGCCGGCGGCGAAGATCCCGAGCGAGACGAGCCGCGAGTAATCGTTGGTCGTCTTCGTCATGAAGCTGACGACGAGCACGGCGGCCCAGGCGATCAGCCAGAGCGAGGCCACCCGCTGGACGCCCGGCTTCTGCGCCATCACGTTCTCGAGGCTGTACTCCTCGCGCAGGACGTTCGTGGCGACGATCACCAGCGCCAGCAGCGCCGACAGCCGCGAGCCGCGGACGAGACCCGCCCACACCGTGCCGTCCTGCGCGAGGACTTGGTAGGCGCATTCGAGGCCCAGCGTGACCGCCACGATCGCCGCGATGTCGGTGGCGGCGAGAGTCATGGACAGGGCGATGCGCGCCAGCGCACGGCCGCGGCGCGGCAGCAGGGCCGACCACACATTGCGGCGGCGCTCCGCCGAGGTCGGTAGCGCCTGAAACGTCTCCGGAAGCCGATCGTGAAACATCTGACCCGCAACGTCCCGTCTTAGTCGGACTCTGTACCAGTCTGAGACACGAAAGGTTTCAGCGCCGCCTGGTGACGGTCACGGAGCAAGCCGCGGGCCCGGCGGGTTCACGATCGCAGTCGCGGATGAGCGCTGCGACTTAGGGCCTGCTTCCGGAGGAGGCAATACATAGTTAATGCTGAGTGACTGTTCGGCGCAGCCAGCCGTCACGAGGTTTGACGGGGGACCGTTTTCGCCGGAGCTATTTCAATTCACGCGGGTTTCTTTCATCGCGGTTTCAACCGGATCGGCGGCTCGAATGACCCCGGCCGAAGGGCGGCCGGGGTCCGCCGCGTTCAGACGGCGTCCGCGTCCTGGCGCGCATCGGCCGTCCCGCCGACCGTCTGGATCGTCTCGAAACCCTCGAATTGGGGGTGGCCGAGATACAGGGGCTTGGTCGAGGGCACGCGGCCATGCGCCTTGCGGAACTGCTCGGACCGGGTCCAGGCCTCGAAATCGGCACGCGATCGCCAGATCGTGTGCGAGGCGTAGAGCACGTGGTCCTCGTGCTCGGGGCCGCGCAGCAGGTGAAACTCGACGAAGCCCGGCATCTCGCCGAGGTGGCTGTCGCGCCCGAGCCAGACGGCCTCGAAATCCGCCGTCGCGTCCTTAACGACCTTGAAGCGATTCATCGCGATGAACATGCGTGCCTCCTGCGCGGTACCGAACCTACATGTCCCTGTGGTCCTAAGGGGTACCGCCGCGCGGCGACAAGGCGCACCTCGAAAGCAGCCCTGACCTCCACGTCGACATTTGAGCAACAATGTTGCAAAGATGTGTGGGCTTAAACTAGAAGATGTAACCTTCGACTTGCGAAGCTTGACAACTTGGTGTCCTACTGCGCCGCGGTTCACCTGTGTCGGGATCAGGGCTATAGCCGGACATCGGCACGGAGTACCGGCAACCTGGCGTGCAGGACATGCGACTAAGGGGCGGACGGTGAAGCGGCGCGACAGCGAGGCGAAGACACCCCGTCCGCAGGAGGATGCAGCCCACGCCATGGACAAGGATTCCTCCGGCCAGACGATGCCGAAGCAGACGACGGACGTCGATCGCCTCGTCGGCATCCGGATCACAGCGTTGCGCAAGGCTCGCGGCATGAGCCAGACCGCGCTGGGCAACGCGGTCGGCGTGACCTTCCAGCAGGTTCAGAAATACGAGAAGGGCCAGAACCGGGTCGGGGCCGGCC
Source organism: Methylobacterium sp. Leaf361 (assembly GCF_001424445.1). Lineage (NCBI taxonomy): Bacteria > Pseudomonadati > Pseudomonadota > Alphaproteobacteria > Hyphomicrobiales > Methylobacteriaceae > Methylobacterium > Methylobacterium sp. Leaf361. The sequence continues at coordinate 65,147 of NZ_LMPY01000023.1, forward strand.
GGCTGCGCGAGATCGCGCGCCTCCTCGAGGTTCCGGTCTCCGCGTTCTTCGAGGAGAACGAGCCGCGCGAGAACGCGCAGGAGGACGTGTTCGGCTTCCTCAGCGCCCACGGCGCCATCGAGCTGCTGCGCGCCTACGCCCAGATCGAGGACGAGCAGATGCGCCGCGACGTGCTCGCGCTGGTCCGCAGCGCCGCGCGACTCGCGCAGAACCGCGGCGCAACCGCGCCGACGACGGATCCGGCCTGACCGGCGCGCGAAACAGGCTTCACCTCGGGGACCTTCGAAGCGGCTGCGCCGAGCCCGGCGTCACGGCGGATCGGTCGCCATCAGGTGGAAGAAGCTGCCGGTGACGGGTCCGACCCGGTGGCCGGCCAGTCCCAGATCGACACCTTCGGCATCCGTCACGCGGGCGAGCGCCGTTTCCTCCGGCGCGATCGGCGAGAGTTCGCTGGCGTAGTGGAATTCGTGGCCGACGAGGCGCGTGCCCGCGGCGCCGAGCAGGCCGGATTCGCAGAGTTGCGCGACGCGATAGCCGAGATGCAGCTTGCGCCGGTGATACGAGGTCGCGACCGGTAGCAGTCCGGCCATGGCATGGGTCGCTCCGTCGGCATCCTGCAACGTCTCGCCCAGGACCATGTAGCCGCCGCACTCCCCGTGGACCGGCCGGGTCCGCGCGAAGCGGCGCAGCCCGTCCAGGAAGCGGGTCGCGCCGGCGATCGGGCCCGCGTGCAGTTCCGGATAGCCGCCCGGCAGCCAGCAGACGTCGCAATCCTCGGGCGGTCCCTCGTCGGCCAAGGGCGAGAACGGCACGAGTTCGGCGCCGGCCATCCGCCACCCGGTCTCAAGATGCGGATAGAGGAAGCTGAACGCCGCGTCCCGGGCGACCGCCACGCGCTGTCCGGGCGGCCGGGGCAGGCGGCCACCGGAGGGCGGTACGGTGCCGCTCGCGCAGGCCCTCACGGCGTCGAGGTCGATGCCCGCCTCCGCGAGGTCGGCGAGCCTGTCGAGGCGCGCGGCGAGATCCGCGGTCTCGCCGGCCTGCACGAGCCCCAGGTGGCGCTCGGGCAGGACGAGCTGCGCGTCGCGCATCAGCGCGCCGAGCACCGGCAGTCCCGCGCGCTCCATGCCGGCTTCGACGAGGCGCCGGTGACGGGCGCTCGCCACCTTGTTGAGGATCACGCCGGCGATCCGGATGCGGGGATCGTAGAGCTTGCAGCCGAGCGCCACGGCGGCCGCCGATTGCGCCGCGCCCGACACGTCCACCACGAGCACCACCGGCCAGCCGTAGCGCGCGGCGATGTCGGCATTCGCCCCGGTGCGGTTCTCGGCCGCGCGGACGCCGTCGAACAGGCCCATGGACCCCTCGGCGATCAGCAGATCGGCCGCCGCCGCCGTCGCGCCCGCCAGCGCGTCGAGGAGCGGCGGCGCCATGGCGAAGCTGTCGAGGTTGAAGCTCGGATGGCCGGTCGCGGCGTGGTGGAAGGCCGGATCGATGTAGTCCGGGCCGCACTTCGCGCCGCGCACCCGAAGGCCGCGCCGGGTGAGGGCGCGCATGAGCGCGAGGGCGACGGTCGTCTTGCCGGAGCTGGAGCGCGGCGCCGCGACGAGGAGGCCGGGGGCGCTCACGACCGCGACCCCACCGTGCCGCCGGGCCGGTAGCGCCGGTCGTAGTCGGGCGCGTAGAGAGCGCTCTCGCGGAACTCCGCGGCGCCCAGCGCCGGTCCGACCAGGATCAGGGCGGTGCGCTCCAGACCGGCCTCCGCGACGAGCCCGGGCAGCGCGGCGAGATCGCCCACGAGCGCCCGCTCGTCCGGCCAGGAGGCTCGGAACACCGCCGCCGCCGGGCAGGACGGGCCGTAGAAGGGGATCAGCTCGGCGGCGACGGCCTCGACGACGTGGATCGAAAGGTGAATCGCCAGGGTCGCGCCGGTGGCCGCGTAGGCCGCCAGCGTCTCCCGCTCGGGCATGGCGCTCGCCCGCCCGGAGGTGCGGGTCAGGACCACGGTCTGGGCCACGCCCGGGACCGTCAGCTCCCGGCGCAGCAGCGCGGCCGCGGCCGCGAAGGCGGGGACACCCGCCGTCACCGTGTAGGGAATGGCCAGCGCGTCGAGCCGGCGCATCTGCTCGGCCAGGGCGCTCCAGATCGACAGGTCGCCGGAATGCAGGCGCGCCACGTCCTGGCCGGCCGCGTGCGCCGTCCGGATCTCCGCCAGGATGGCGTCGAGGTCGAGGGGCGCCGTGTCGATGATCCGGGCACCGGGCGGGCACCAGCCCAGGATCTCGGGTGCGACGAGCGAACCGGCGTAGAGGCAGACGGGGCAGGCCGCGATGCGGTCGCGCCCGCGCACCGTGATCAGGTCGGCCGCGCCGGGGCCGGCGCCGATGAAGTGGACGGTCATGATTCCCGTGTCGTGTCGTATCGGACGGCCAGGGCGCAAGTGGCGCCGCCGCTCGCGATCCGGGGTAGGGCGAGGCGGCTCCGGGGCCCGGCGCCGGCGAGGGCCGCCGCTTCGGCCAGCGAGCCGACGCCGCGCAGGCGCTCGATCCGCGCCGAGCGGGTGACGATCTCGGCGTCGCGGGCCTCCAGCGCGGCGGCGGCGATGGGATGCGGTGCCAGGCCGAACCGGGCCGTCGCCGCGCGGATCGCCGGGTCCGACGCCCGGTCGTCCGCCGTGGCCACGGCCGCGAGGCTCGACCGCGCGGCGCCGACCAGGACGAGAGCGCGCTCGATCAACTCCGCGATCTCCTCGGCCTCGGTGCCCCGGCGGAACCCGATGCCGGCGACCAGCGCTCCGGTCACGGCTTGGTCCAGGCCCACTGGATCACCGTCATGGCCGGGCGCCAGCCGTGCATTTCCCCGACCGGGCTCGCCCGCTCCACGCCGTAGCGGCGCAGGCTCCCGCCATGCGCCGCGAAGGCCGCGAGCAGCGCGGCCTCGCCCTCGAGGGTCACGGCGTTGGCGACGCAGCGACCGCCGCCCCGCAGCGCCGCCAGCACGGTCGCGAGGACCCCCGGTTCCGAGACGCCGCCGCCGATGAAAACCGCGTCCGGCGCGGGCAGGCCGGCGAGCGCGCCCGGTGCCGTGCCGGCGACGACGGCGAGGTCCGGGGCGCCGAGCGCGACGGCGTTGCGGCGGATCCGCTCGACGCGGTCCGGCCTTCCCTCGATCGCGGTGGCGCGCAGGCTCGCGTGGCGCAGCATCCACTCGATCGCGATCGAGCCGGCGCCCGCACCGACATCCCAGAGATGCTGTCCCGGATGCGGGCGCAGCGCCGACAGGGTCAGGGCCCGGATCTCGGACTTGGTCAGCTGCCCGTCATTCTCGAACAGGTCGTCGTCGAGGCCTGGCGCGAGGGGCAGGGCGCGGCCGGCACCCGCCACCGCGAGCGCCACCGTGTTCAGCGGATCGAAGTCGGCGCCGTCGAACGCGTCGGCGCGGAGGGTGCGGACGCGCTCGCGCGGACCGCCCATCGCCTCCAGCACCGTCAGCGTCGACGCGCCGAAGCCCCGGTCGCGCAGCAGGGCGGCGAGGGCGCCGGGCGTCGTGCCGTCCCACGACAGGACGAGCAGCCGCGCACCCGGCTGGAGATGCGGGACGATCCGAGTCAGCGCGCGACCGTGGAGCGTGACCAGGGCGCACTCGGCGAGCGGCCAGCCGAGCCGGGCACAGGCGAGGCTGAAGGCCGAAGGCTGCGGGAAGGCGCGGATCTCGTCCGCCGGCACCAGCCGGGCGATCTCGGCGCCGATGCCGTAGTGGAACGGGTCGCCCGTGGCGAGGATGCAGGTCGGCCGGCCGCGCCGCGCCAGGATCTCGGGATAGGCCTCGTGGATCGGGCTCGGCCAGGGCCGCGTCTCCGCGTCGAGCGGCCCGGCGAGGGCGAGGTGGCGCCGGCCGCCATAGACCACTTTAGCGGCGTCGAGCGCGGCGGCGGCGGACGGCGTCAGCCCGGCCCGACCGTCCTCGCCGATCCCGACGATCGACAGCCACGGGGCGCTCGACAGCGAGTCAGCGCTCATGGACAAGGCGCCCATGAACACGCCGCCCCCGATCACCGGCACGATGCGGATCCTGATCCTCGGCGGGACCGGCGAGGCGAGCGCCCTGGTGCGGTCGCTCGCGGGTCAGGCGGATCGCGCCGTGACGCTCTCGCTGGCGGGACGGACGGCGGCGCCGAAGCCCGAGCCTGTGCCGACCCGGATCGGCGGCTTCGGCGGCGCCGAGGGCCTCGCCCGCTACCTGGAGGCCGAGGCGATCACCCGGCTGATCGACGCGACCCACCCGTTCGCCGCGCGGATGTCGGCCAACGCCGCGCGCGCGGCGGCCCTGACGGGCGTGCCGCTCCTCGCGATCCGCAGGCCGGCCTGGAGCCGGGAGCCCGGCGACGACTGGGTCGAGGTCGACCGGATGGAGGAGGCGGTCGCCGCCCTCGGCCCCGAGCCCCGGCGCGTGTTCCTGACGATCGGCCGGCAGGAGGCCGGGGCCTTCGCGGCGGCGCCGCAGCACAGCTACCTGGCGCGGACGGTCGAGCCGCTGGGCGGGATCCTTCCGGTGCCGCATCTGACCGCCCTGGAGGCGCGCGGACCGTTCGACGCCGCGTCCGAGACGGCCCTGATGCGGGCCAGCCGGATCGAGATCGTGGTCAGCAAGAACGCGGGCGGCGCGGCGACCTACGGCAAGATCGCGGCGGCGCGCGGCCTCGGCATCCCGGTCGTGATGGTGCGGCGGCCGGGCAAGCCCGACGTGCCGAGCGTCGCGGACGCCGCGGGCGCGCGCCGCTGGCTGGACGCGGGCGATCACGCCGAACCCTCGACCTTGCGGGCGGTGTAGACGAAGGGCGCCCGGCCCGCGCGCGGGATCAGCCGCGTCGTCGAGGCGCCCAGGATCACCATTGTGGCCATGTCGGCCGGCACCGCGGGCGCCTCGGCGAGGGTCGCGACGCGGATCGCCTCGTCCGGCCGGCTGACGGCGCGGGCGAACATCACCGGCGTCTCGGGCGCGCGGATCCCGGCCGCGATCTCCAGCGCCGCCCCGAGCTGCCAGGGCCGGGCGGTAGAGATCGGGTTGTAGAGCGCCACCACGAAATCCGCGCGCAGCACCGCCTCCAGCCGCGCGGTCACGACCGGCCAGGGTTTCAGGTTGTCCGAGAGCGAGAGCGCGCAGAAGTCGCCGCCGAGCGGTGCCCCGAGCCGGGCCGCGGCGGCGAGCATCGCGGTGATGCCCGGCTCCACCGTGATGGCGAGGTCGCGCCAGCCGGGCTCGCCGTACTCGACCGCCTCGAACACCGCCGCGGCCATGGCGAAGACGCCGGGATCGCCGCCGGAGACGACCGCGACCCTGCGGCCGGAGGCGGCGAGCTGCAGCGCGTGGCGCGCCCGGTCGACCTCCACCCGGTTGTCGCTGGCGTGCCGGACGAGGCCGGGACGCTCGGGCACGCGGGCCACGTAGGGGAAGTAGCCGACGACGTCCTCCGCCGCGTCCAGCGCCCGGCGGGCCGACTCGGTCAGCAGGGCCGCGTCGCCCGGCCCGAGGCCGACGACGGTGAGGCTTCCGCTCACGGTCGGCGGCCCTCTCCGGGCAGGAGCACCATCGAGAAGTAGGGCGCGTCGTCGTCGGCCTTGTCGGCCAGCATCACGACCCGCTCGCCCGCCATCGTGCCGCGCTCCACGTAGACGGCGCGCGCCAGCAGCCCGGCGGCCGAGAGAGCGGCCCGCACCTTCGGCAGGTGGCGCCCGAGCTTCATCACCACGGCCGCGTCCGTGCCGCGCAGGCGCTCGGTCAACGCGTCGAGCGACAGGGTCGCCGGCAGGACGGTGAGGACGTCGTCGCCCCAGGTGATCGGCGTGCCGGCCCGGGTCCAGCAGCCCGACATGCCGGTGACGCCCGGAACCACCTCCACGGGGAAGCGGTCCTTCAGGCGCCGCCACAGGTGCATGAACGACCCGTAGAAGAACGGGTCGCCCTCCGACAGGATCGCGACGTCCCGCCCGGCGCCCAGGTGGTCGGCGAGCTGCCCGGCCGCGTCGTCGTAGAAGCCGGCGAGCGCCGCCACGTAGTCCGGGTGCTCGGGGTGGATCTCGGTCGTGTAGGGATAGGCGAGGGCCATCTCGCGGGCCGGGTCGCGCAGGATCGCGTCCGCGATGGTGCGGGCGTTGCCGCGCCGGCCGCGCTTGCAGAAATGCACCAGCACCGGCGCGCGCATCAGGATGCGCTGCGCCTTCACGGTCAGCAGCTCCGGATCGCCCGGGCCCATACCGACGCCGTAGAGCGTGCCCGTCACCGCGGCCGCGGGGATCTCCTCGGTCGGGCCGTCGAGGCGCTCGAAACCGTCCATCACTCGACCTCGCTGGCGAGCGCGTTGACCGCCGCGGCCGTCATGGCGCTGCCGCCGCGCCGCCCGTGCACGACCACGAACGGCACGCGGCCGTCCCGCGCCAGGGCCTCCTTGGACTCCGCCGCGCCGACGAAGCCGACCGGGATGCCGATCACCGCGGCGGGCGGCGCCACGCCGGCATCGAGCAGTTCCAGGAGCCGGAACAGCGCGGTCGGGGCGTTGCCCACCGCCACGACGCTGCCCGGGAGGTGCTCCCGCCACAGCTCCATGGCGGCCGCGGACCGGGTCGTGCCGAGGCTCTGGGCGAGATCCGGCACGCGCGGGTCGCCCAGGGTGCAGATCACCCTGTTGTCGGCCGGCAGGCGGGCCCGGGTGACGCCGTCGGCGACCATGCGGACGTCGCACAGGATCGGTGCGCCGGCCTTCAAGGCCGCGACGCCGGCCTCGGCGAAACCGGGCGCCATCTCCACGTCGGCCGGCAGGTCGGTCATGCCGCAGGCATGGATCATGCGGACGACGACGCGCTCGGCGGCGCCCGACCAGCGCCCGAGATCGGACTCGGCGCGGATCATCGCGAAGGAGCGCGCGTAGATCGCGCCGCCGTCGCGGATGTAGTCGTAGCGGGACGGGGACTCGTGGGCCGCGGCCGGCTCCGATCCTGTCTGGCGCAGGGCGTTCTGGCTCGCGCTCATGCCGGTCTCCTGGTCCTCCCGCATTCCGAAGGGGTGATCTCCGGCGCGAAGGCGGCGGAGAGCCCGTCGATCTCGGCCCTTCCTAGCCGCTCCAGCACGGCCTCGATAGGGAGATCCATCGCCGGCTCATCGCCGGGCGCACCCCCGATCACCACGCCGTAGAGGCCGTCCCGGCCCACGAGGGTCAGGTCGGCCGGGCCGGGCCGCGCGCAGCCCTTGGCGCAGCCCGAGACGTGCGCGGCATGCCCCGCGACCGCCAGGGGGCCGAACGCCTCCGCGAGGCGCGCCGCGTCCGCGAGCGTGGGGGTCGATCCGGAGGCGCAGCCCGGCGCCCCCGTGCAGGCCGCGATCGCGCGCCGCGGATCGTCGGGGACGACGATGAACTCCGCCGCGAGCGCCGCCGCGGCCGCCGCCGCGTCGGAGGCGGTGGCCGGCACCAGCATCACGAATCCGCGCGTGGGCGAGAGGCGGATCTCGTTCGCGCCGAGTGCCGCCGTTGCGGCGATGATCCGGTCGAGGGCGTCGGCGGTACAGCGTCCGAAGGGCGCGTCGACGGCGACGCTTCTAAGGTGGCGTCCGCCCGCCGGACGTGCCGGCTCCCATTCCCGTGCGAAGCTCCGGTGCGCTTGTGCCGGTCCTGCGGGGGACTCTCCTGACGGAAGCGCCTCGGTCAGCGCGGTCAGTTCGCTGTTCGATAGGTCGCGCATCCGGCGCCGGCCAGTCCGCGCGAAGGCTCCGAGCAGGGCCGCCACGTGGCCCGGCGCCGCGTCCTCCGCGCAGGTCAGGAGCGTCCGCTGGGTCTCACCGTGCGCGACCGTGATCGCGACGCGGCCCGGCCCCTCGGCGACGACGCAGAGATCCGCCTCCGGCAGCACCCGGCCGGGGCGGCCCTCGACAGCGACCAGGGTCTTGGCCGGCAACCCCGGGATCGCGAGCCCCGCGGTCTCGATCGCCCGGGCGAGGGCCGGCACGTCGATCGTCTCGTCCGGGTCGTGGCCGGCCAGGGGGCTCGTGAGCGTCAGGCGCTGGGGGCCGCCGTCGGCGCGCACGTCGCCGAGCCCCCGGGCCGCGAGCCAGGTGGCCAGCGGCGCACGAGTCGCCTCGGAGACGCCGCGGATCTGGAGATTCGCCCGTGCGGTCAGGTCCAGGTGCCCGTTCCCGAAGCGGCGCGCGCCCTCCGCCACGGCGCGGGCCTGATCGAGGGTCAGGAGCCCGAGCGGCGGGTGGACGCGCGCGAGCAGGCCGTCGCCCGTCGGCATGGGACGCGTCAGACCGGGGCACCAGCCCCGGCGGGCCGGCGCCTCGGGCAGGGCGCGCCGATGCAAGGCCGCGCTCACTCGGCGGCCTCGCGCATCAGGGCGTCGGCCGGGAGGGCGTTGCGTCGGCTGTGCCAGAGGCCGCGGTCCTGGGCCTCGTCGAACCGCTCCAGGATCGCGCGGGCTGCAGCGGGGTTGGCGGCGCGCAGGCGCTCGAACACCTCGGCGTCGGCGATCCAGGCCGCGTAGAGCGCCTCGAAGCCCGCATCCGTCACCGCGTCGCTCGCGGCGGCCAGGACGAAGACCGCGTCGAGCCCCTGGGCGAGTTCCTGCGCGCCCCGGTAGCCGTGGCGCAGCTGGGCCGCGATCCAGCGGGGATCGGCGAGGCGCCCGCGGATCAGGCGGGCGGAATCCTCCCGGGCCGTCCGCGCCTTCGGCCGTTCCGGGACCGACACGTCGAGGCTGTAGAGGGTGGGGCTCGCCCCCTCCAGGGCCGCCGCCGCCGCGAAACCGCCCATTGCGTCGACGGCGGCGTCGCCGTCGAACAGGTCGCGCTCGGCCACGTCGAAGGCGTGGAGATAGGCGTCGGCCGCCGCGACCCTGGCGGCGAAATCGGCGTCCGGCCCCTCGCGGTCGCCGTAGGCGTGGCCGCTCGCGGCCAGGTAGGCGCGGCCGAGATCGGCGCGGTCCTCCCAGGCGCCGTCCAGGGCCGTGGCGGCGGTGCCGGCGCCGTAGCGGCCGGGCGCGGCCCCGTAGACGCGCACCGACGCGTCGCCCCGCCGCCGCGCCGCCGCGAGGGGATTCTCCTCGTCGGCCTCGTCCCGGTCCGCCACGGCGCGGGCGGCGCGGTCGAGCAGCGCGAGCGTGTCCGGGAAGGTGTCGCGGAACGCGCCGGAGACCCGCACGGTGACGTCGATCCGCGGCCGGTCCAGCATGGCGAGGGGCAGGATCTCGAAGCCGGTGACGCGGGTGCTGGCGTGGTCCCAGACCGGCCGCACGCCCATCAGGGCGAGGGCGTGGGCCACGTCCTCGCCGCCGGTGCGCAGGGTCGGCGAGGCCCAGAGATCCATGACGATCCGGGCCGGATAGGCGCCCTCGTCCTGGAGGTAGCGGGTCACCACGGCGGAGGCGGCTTTCTCGCCGAGGAGCGCGGCGGCGCGGCTCGGGATGGCCCGCGGGTCGAGGGTCGCGAGGTTGCGCCCGGTCGGGAGCACGTCGGCCCGCCCGCGGGACGGCGAGCCGGAGGGGCCGGGCCGGACGAACCGCCCGTCGAGGGCGGCGAGCAGACCGGCGCGCTCGGAGTCCGCGCTCGCCGCGACGGCCTCCGCGGCTTCGTCCGGAGCGCGGGCGAAGACGTGCAGGCCGTCGCGGAAGACGGTCTCGCCGAGATCGCAGAGATGCGCGTCGAGCCGCGTCAGCGCCTCGTCCATCGGCGTGTCCGCGCCGATCCCGGCCCCGTCCAGCAGTCCGGCCGATCCGGCCTCCTCCAGGATGGCGCGGGCGATGAGATCGGCCCGGCGGGGATCGAGCACGCTGGCGGCGGAATACTCCTCCACCAGCTCGCGGAGGCGGGCCGCCTCGGGCGTCAGCGCGTGGACGGCGGTGTCGGGCGTGAGGTGCCCGAGCGCCACGCCGCCGAGGCGGCGCTTGAGCGGCGCGGCCTCACCCGGGTCGTCGACGATGAACGGGTAGATCACCGGCAGCCCGCCGACGCAGAGCGCCGGGAAGCAGTCGGGTGACAGGGCCACGGCCTTGCCCGGCAGCCACTCCGCGGTGCCGTGCGTGCCGAGCTGCACCAGGGCGTCGAATTGCTGCCGCAGGCCGAGATGGAAGGCCAGGTAGGCGTGGGTCGGGGCGCGGTCGAGGTCGTGGTAGCCTTTCTTGCGATCGGGATCGCGGCCGCGGTCGGGCTGGAGGAAGACCGCGAGGCCGCCGTCCCGGACCATCCGGAACCGGAAGGCGCCGTCGACGCAGGCCGGGTCCGCCTCGGCTTCACCCCAGCTGTCGGTCACGGCGGCGCGGACGTCCTCGGAGAGCGTGCGCCACCACGCCGCGTAGTCCGCGAGCGGCACCCGGAAGGCGGCCGGGCCCTCCGTGAGCGCCGCCATCAGCGCTCCGGGCTCCGGAAGCGCGCCCGCCGCGTAGCCCGCGGCCGCGAGGTCGGCGGCGATCGCGCGGGCGCTCGCGGGCGTGTCGAGGCCGACCGCGAAGCCGGCCCGGCCGCCGCGGGCAGGGTAGTCGGACAGGACCAGGGCGACGCGCCGCGCCGCCCGGGGCAGGGCGGACAGCCGCAGCCATCCCGCGGCCCGGTCGGCCAGCGCGGCGATGCCGGCCTCGTAGGGCACGGCGCGCCGCTCGGCGAAGCCGGCGATCTCGGCACTCTCCTCCTTGAACGAGATCGGGAAGCCCGAGAGCCGGCCGTCGAATTCCGGCAGCGCGACCTGCATGGCGAGATCGGCCGCGCCGAGACCGCGGGCGGAGGCCTCCCAGGCCGCGCGGGGCGAGCCGACCGTGAAGGCCTGGAGAACCGGGCAGTCGCCGCCGTCGAGCACGAAACCGGTCTCGTCCTCGCGGGCCGAGAAGGCGGTCGCGGCGATCACGAGGTCGGGCCTGCGCGCGCGCACGGCCGCGGCGACCGCGGCGGCGGCCTGTGGCTCCTTCAGGCTGGATACGGCCATCGGCAGCACGCCGATCCCGCGCGCCCGCAGGGCGGCGGCGAGGGCGACGAACGGGCCGGTGTCGCCTCCGAGCACGGCGGAGCGGTAGATCAGCAGGAGCGCGACGGGCTCCGCCGCGCTGCGCGCTCCGGCGAGCGGGACCGCGGTTGCGGCCGCGGCGAGGGCTGCCTCGAGGGGAAGAACTCCGCAGCCGGGGCACCAGGGAAACCCGCGCGGGAGCGGCTGCGGCGGCTCGACCGGGCCGTCGGCGCCCAGGCGGATCGCGAGGCGCCGCAGCATCCGCCGCAGGTTGTCGGGGCCGCCGGCCCGGAAATAGGCGTCGAGCTGCCCGGCGAGGTCGGGATCGGTGGAGAAGGCGGCGAGGCGCGGGTCCGGCCGGTCGTCGCCCGGCAGGACCGCGAGGACGACGCCGTGCGCCCGCGCGGCCTCGGCGCAGCGCTCGATCCCGTAGCGCCAGTAATCGAGGCCGCCCAGGCAGCGGATCACCACGACCTTGGCGCGCGCCACGACGCGCTCGACGTAGAGGTCGACCGAGAGCGGGTGCCGCAGCCTGGCGAGCTTCGCGAGCCGCAGGCTCGGCAGGCCGGGCTCCGCGGCGTGGGCCTGCCCGACCGACGCGAGGTCGCTGTCGGTGAAGGACAGCACCACGAGGTCGCCGGGCTCCTGCCCGAGATCCACGGCCGCCTCGCCCTCGTCGAGGGAGACGGCATCGATGCGCACGAGATGCACCGCGGCGGCCCCTAGAGCGAGTCCGGGCGGGCGTGCGCGACCGGCCTCATCCCGCGAGGGCCGCCGCGACGGCGTTCTTGTCGAAGCCCTTGAGGCCGATCACCACCAGCGTCCCGTCGCGGGCTTCCCCGGCCCGCCAGGGGCGGTCGAAATGATGGGTCACGCGCCGGCCGACACCCTGCACCACGAGGCGCATCGGCTTGCCCTCGACCTCGGCGAAGCCCTTGATGCGCAGGACGCCGGCGGCCTCGGCCGCCGCCTCAACCCGGGCCGCGAGATCCCCCGCGGTCACCGCCGGGCGCACCGGCAGCGCCACGGTCTCGAAATCGTCGTGGTCATGGTCCTCGCCCTCGCCGTGATGCGAGGGTCGGGCGTCGAGATCGTCCTCGGCGGCCGCGCCGAGGCCGAGCAGCACCCGCGGGTCGATGGCGCCGTTCTCGGTCTCGACCACCTTCACGGCGCGGGGCAGGTGCCCCTCGACCTCGGCGCGGACCCGCGCCCGCGTCGCGGCGTCGATCAGGTCGGCCTTGTTGACGACCACGAGGTCGGCGCAGAGGAGCTGGTCCTCGAACACCTCCTCCAGGGGGTTGTCGTGGTCGACCGACTGGTCGGCGGCGCGCTGGGCCGCGAGGGCCTCCGGGTCCTCCGCGAAGGCGCCCGAGGCCACCGCCGGGCCGTCGACCACCGCGACCACGCCGTCGACGGTCACCCGCGAGCGGATCGCCGGCCACTGGAACGCCTGGACCAGCGGCTTCGGCAGGGCGAGGCCCGAGGTCTCGATCAGGATGTGCTCCGGCGGTTCGGCGCGGCCGAGCAGGGTCTCCAGCGCCGGCACGAAATCGTCCGCGACCGTGCAGCAGATGCAGCCGTTCGGCAGCTCGACGATGGCGTCCTCGGTGCAGCCCTCGACGCCGCAGGCGGCCAGGAAGGACTTGTCGAAGCCGATGTCGCCGAACTCGTTCACCAGGATGGCGAGGCGGCGCCCCTTGGCGTTCTCGACCACGTGGCGGACGAGGGTCGTCTTGCCGGCCCCGAGGAAGCCGGTGACGATGGTGCAGGGGATCTTGTTCACGAGGGTCATTCCGCGGGCTCCAGGGTGCCGGCGGGGACCGGGCGGGGTTCTGGGAAAGGGGGGATGCGGGCGATCACGCCCTTGCGGAACGCCTCCGGACGCTCGCGCCAGGGCACGATGCCGTCCGGGGTCGCCGCGTAGGCCGCGAGACCGCCGAGGATGATCTCGGCCGAGGCGGCCGGATCCATGTCGCCGTAGACGTAGGTCCAGCGGTCGGCCGCGGCGACCGCCACGGTGCAGGGCCGCTTGCAGACCGACAGGCACTCCACCGCCTCGACCCGCAGGTCCGGCGTAGCGCCGCTCCGCCCCCGGAGCGCCTCCAGCAGGCGGGCCCCGGCGCGGGGCCCGTCCGGATCGTCGTCCGGGCGGCGGCAGGTGGTGCAGACGTAGAGAACGGTCTCAGGCACGGGCCGCTCCCCGATCCGCGCCGCGGGCGAAGGCCTGCCACGCCCAGCCGAGCCCCAGCCCGATCAGGATCCAGAACACGAAGCTGATGGCGAGCGACCGCGCGGCGAATTGCGCGGCGAGCGCCGCCGGAAGTTCGGATGCGGCCTCGGGCGCCTGCGGGGCGCCGACGACGTGCGGGGCGATGATCAGGACGAGCCCCCCGAGGATCGTGATCAGCGCGCGGCGGATCGTGATCAGGTAGAGCCCCATGCCGGTCGCCGCGGCGGTCATCACCCACCACGCCTGCCGCGTCGCGAGCGGGGCCGCCGCGCTGCCGGGCAATTCCGGCGGCAGGCCGAGGCCCGGCGCGAGGGCGACGCTGGCGAAGCCCGCCACCGCGAAGGCGAGGCCGACCTGCGGCGTGGGCTCGCGGCCGCAGGCGAGCATCACCGCGCCGAGCAGCAGCGCGTAGCCAACGCCGCCCACGAGGGTCGCGAGCCCGGTGAAGGCCATCCGCGGCAGGCCGGGCGCGGGCTGCCATTCCGGCGCGGCGTCGGGCGCGGCGTGGTCGTGCCCGGCATGGGCCAGCACGATCGGGAACGCCTTGATCGGGAGCGCCTTGGCAGCCCGGTTCGGCGCCTCCTGCTGCTCGTAGCGCTCGACCGCGACGATCAGCGGCGAGGTCAGCGTGAGTTCGAGCCCCGTCACGATGGCAGCCGCGAAGAAGCCGGCGGCGAGGGCCGCCGACAGGAGCCGGATGATCATCCCTGGTCCCGGGACGTCAGTGGCAGGGGAAGTTCTGAGTGTGCCGGAAATCGTGCGCCGCGTTGTGGAGCGCGATCGCCGGCGAGAAGCCCGCCATGAACAGCAGGCCGAGGCCCAACACGGCCGCGAGCGCGACGGCGATCGGGCGCTCCGACGCGCGGGTGCCGGCGGCGACGGGGGCGAGGGTTTGCGTCGTCATCAGAAGCGTCTCCAGCCGCCCCACCGGCGGCATTGCGGGATCCTGTCACGACGGCAGGTCTCCTGGCTCGCGGCTCGGCGCGCCCACCGCCTTCCCGGATCGCTCCGGTGGCGCTTGGCGGGCGCTCGCCGCTCACAGTTGCGGGGGCAGCCGCGGAATCGGGGCTTCAAACCCCTCACCGCATTCCCTTTTCACCCCGTCTCCGGGGCACCGTCGCCCGGCCGTTGTAGACGCATGACCGCCGGGACACAACGGAGCGGCGCCGGATCGCGGCCGTTTCCCGTGCCCGCCCCGCGATCGGGGCGGGCTTGACGGCCGCGCCCCGGAGCGGGCACCGCCGCACCCGATACCCGCCCGGCCCCGGCGCGGGCGCTGAACTCCCGGAGACCCGATGGCCCCGACAGACGATCCGATCCCGGTTCTCGTCGATCTCGCGGCCGGCCGTGAGCCGCGGATCGTCTCCGATGCGGGCACGGGAACGACGTGGCTCGAGGTCGACCTCGGCGGCCGCTTCCCGATCCATTCCGTCGCCCTGCGGCCGGGGGAGGGGGCGGTTCCCGCGGAGCCCGGCGACGTCGCGGTGGCGGTCTCGCAGGACGGCGTGACGTGGGCCGAGCCGGACCTCGCCGGCTGGACCGCGACCCCGGACACCCTCGTCGCCGCAATCGTCCCCGACGAGCGGGCCTGGGCGCGCGCGGTCCGGATCGCCGCGCCCGAACCGGCCCGGATCGCCGGCATCGGCATCCGCGCCGACGAGGCCGCGGTCGACCTGATCGCGCTGCGGGCGATGCTCGGCCTCGACGTGACGCTCCTGAACGAGAAGCCCGGCGCCAACGTCTACGTCACCTACGCGCTCCAGTCGGCGCCCGACCGCGCCAGCCACGCCCTGGTCGGCCTGTCGCTGTTCGAGAACGGCGCCTTCGGCAACTGCCTCGTCCAGTACATCATCGCGGTGTCCATCGCGAAGGCGCTCAACCTGAAGTACATCAAGGTACCCAAGGTCGACCGCAGCAAGGTGATCTTCCTGACCGAGCGGCTGACCTGCGACGGGATCACCTTCATCCCGCCGGACGAGCCGCTGCCGGCGGACGGCTACTTCCTGTCGGGCCTGTATTTCGACCCGACGCAGTTCGAGCGCGTGACCGCGCTGCGGGGGCCGACGGATTCGCGCGCGATCGTGCAGAGCGTGATCCGGCCGCTGTTCAACGGCCTGCCGAAGAGCTTCCCGGTGAAGCCCCACGACCAACTCCTGATCCACATCCGGTCGGGCGACATCTTCAGCACCTGGGTCGATCCGCACTACCCGCAGCCGCCCTTCGCGTTCTACCGGATGGTCATCGACCGGCTCCTGGCCGAGGGTCGGATCCGCTCGGTCAAGCTCGTCTTCGAGAACAGACTGAATCCGGTCATCGCCGAGGTGGAGGCGTACGCCGAGCGGCGCGGATTGCCCGTGGAGATCCAGAGCGAGTCGCTGATCTCCGACGTCGCGGCGCTCGTGAACGGCCGCTACCTCGTCTTCGGGCTGGGGACCTTCGGGCCGGGGATCTGCCACCTCTCGGACCACGTCGAGCAGGTCTTCTACTTCGCGTCGAACTGGCCGCAGGGCTTCCAGTCGATCCCCACCATCGGGAAGGTGGTCGAGGTCCGCGATCTCGAGGGCCGCTACATGAAGGTCGGCGAGTGGCAGAACACCGACGCGCAGCGCCGGACGATGGTGGATTACCCGGCCGAGGCCCTCGCCTTCGACGACGCGTGACCGGCGCGGCGGGCCGGAGGCGCTACGGCGCCGTCCGGAGATGCTCGGCGGGGGCTCCGGCCGGACGGGTCGAGCCGGCGTCGCGCACCTTCAGGGCGTCCGTGTACATCCGCTCCACGTCCGCCCGGAAGGCGGCGCGCGAATCCGGACGCGTGTAGAACATGTGCCCGCCCGGATAGACCGCGAGGCTCAGGCGGCCGGCGGCGTAGGCCGGGACCTGCGCCAGCAGGAGCTTCGAGGCGAAGTAGGGCGTCACCAGGTCGGTGAAGCCGTGCGCCACGAGGACGCGCAGGTGCCCGTCGAGCGCCAGATCGCCCTTCAGGTTCGACAGGACCTCGGGCGCCTGCCGGCCCGAGCCCCAGCTCCAGCCGCGATTGACGGCGTTGTTCAGGAGCTCGTAGCGCATGTTGGTCACCGGCCATTTCAGCGTCCGCGCGTAGAGGTCGAGCATCGCGCTCGTCAGCGGTGCCTGGAGGGCGGTGAGCTGGGGATCCTCGAAGCTCGACTGGGCGGCGTCCGGGTTCGGGTCCCAGCCGGTGATGCCGGTGTCGTAGGCGCTGGTCACGCGGCCCTCTGCGCGGTCGATCTCGCGCTGGACGCTGCGGGTCGAGAGGCGCGCCGCCTGCGCGCGCACCAGGGCGGGGTCGAGACCGACGAGGGGCGCGACCTTCTCGGTCATCCGGGCGACGGCGGCCGTGTCGCTCGGCCCCTTGAGCAGGTCGCTCAGGTACGGGCCCGAGGCGTAGGCCTCCGCGTCGCCGAGCAGGGTCGGCGTCGGCACCGTGCCGGCCCGCTCGAGCGCGCCCGCCGCCAGCGAGGGCAGCTTCAGCACGTAGCCCCACGGATTGGCCCGCGGCGTCTCCAGCCACGCGAAATCGAGCACCGGCGAGAGCAGCACCATGCCGGACAGGCCGACGCCGATCTCCTCTTGGAGCTTCTCGGCGATCAGCGGGCCGCGGAAGCCGCCGTAGCTCTCGCCGACGAAGAATTTCGGGCTCGCCATGCGGTCGTTGACGCGCAGGTAGCGCGCGATGGTCGCCGCCAGGGTCGAGGCGTCGGATTCGATCGACCAGTAGGCCTTGCCGTTCCCGTCCGCGGCCCGGCTGTACCCGGTCCCCACGGGATCGAGGAAGATAAGGTCGGTGAAGCCGAGCCACGTCCCGTCGTTGGGCGTCAGCGTCACCGGCTGCGACGGGCTGATGCTGTCGCCGCCGACCGGCAGCCGCCAGGGCCCGATCGCCCCGATATTGAGATAGGCCGAGGCGGCGCCCGGGCCGCCATTGACCGCGAAAGTGACGGGACGCTCCCGGCCGGCCTGCGGCGCCATCGTGTAGGCGACGTAGGCGATCTCGGCCTGCAGCTTGCCCGCCTCGTCGACGAGGGGCAGGCTGCCGGCGGTGGCGGTGAAGTCGAGGGTCCGGCCGTCCGGCAGCGTCACGCTCTGCTTGGTCGTCGAATCGGGCGGCAGGCGGCGCCCCTCCGGTCCGCGCTGCGCCGGTTTGCTCTCCGCGGGATGGCCGTGCGGCGCGTCCTGGGCGAGGGTGGCTGGGGGCGCGGCCAGAGCCAGGGCGAGGGCGAGCGCGGCGCGCGCGAGACGTGCGTGGGGGGCCACCATCAAGCCTTCTTGTTCCAGCGTCCGGACTCGTCCTGCTGCCAGTAGGCCACCGCGTGACCGGCGTCCTTGGCCTGCTTCCACTGCTCGCGGGCGCGCAGCAGCGCGTCCTGGTCGGTCCCGTCGAACAGGATGCAGATCCGCTCGTACTGCCCGGCGTCGGGCGGCAGGTCGGCGCCCTCCACCAGGAAGCGGATCGAGGCGGTGTTGGGATTCACGTCCCGGAGCGTGAGCACCACCGGCTGGCTCGCGGCGTCGGGCTCGCGGTCGGTGCCGTGCGGCAGGAAGCTCTCGTCGGAATAAGTCCAGAGGTGGTCATCGAGCGCCTGCAGGCGCTCCTCGCTCGCCGCCTGGATCGCGGACTGCCAGCCGCGGTCCAGCGAGCGCTCGACGAGGTTCGGCAGCACCTTCTCCAGGGGCTGCCGCTGCATATGGTAGAAGAGGATCTCGGTCACGGCACCGAGGATATAGGGCCGCGGGCCGCCGCGCGAGCAGCGGCGCGCCGCCGCGGCCTCAGACCAGGCGGCTCTGCTCGATCGCGGCGCCGACGAAGCCCTTGAACAGCGGGTGCGGCTCGAACGGACGCGACTTCAGCTCCGGGTGGAACTGCACGCCGATGAACCACGGGTGCCCGACATGCTCCACCGTCTCGGGCAACAGGCCGTCGGGGGACACGCCCGAGAAGCGCAGGCCCTTGGCCTCCAGCCGCTCGCGATAGGCCATGTTGACCTCGTAGCGGTGGCGGTGGCGCTCCGAGATCTGATCGGACCCGTAAATCTGGGCGATCTTGGACTCGGGGTCGAGCTTCGCCTCGTAGGCGCCGAGCCGCATCGTGCCGCCGAGATCGCCGGCCGCCGCGCGCCGCTCCAGCTCGTTGCCGCGCAGCCACTCGGTGAGCAGGCCGACCACCGGCTCGGCGGTGTCGCCGAACTCCGTGGAGTTGGCCTCCGGCATCCCGGCCAGCGAGCGGGCCGCCTCGATCACCGCCATCTGCATGCCGAAGCAGATGCCGAGATAGGGGATGCGCTTCTCGCGGGCGTAGCGGGCCGCGCGGATCTTGCCCTCGGCCCCGCGCTGACCGAAGCCGCCCGGCACGAGGATCCCGTTGAGGCCTTCGAGGAAGGGCGCCGGATCCTCGCGCTCGAACACCTCGGCCTCGATCCACTCGAGATTGACCTTCACCCGGTGGCTGATGCCCCCGTGGGTCAGCGCCTCGGTCAGCGACTTGTAGGCGTCCTTCAGCCCCGTGTACTTACCCACGATGGCGATCGAGACCTCGCCCTCGGGATTGCGCACGCGCTCGGCGATGGTCTGCCAGCGGCCGAGATCCGGCTCCTCGCCGTGCTCCAGGCCGAAGTGGCCGAGCACCTCCCGGTCGAGGCCCGCGGTCCGATAGGAGAGCGGCACCTCGTAGATCGAGGCCACGTCGAGGGCCTCGATGACCGCGGTCTGGCGGACGTTGCAGAACAGCGCGAGCTTGCGCCGCTCGTCCATCGGGATCGGCCGGTCGCAGCGGCAGAGCAGGATGTCGGGCTGGATGCCGATGGAGCGCAGCTCCTTCACGGAGTGCTGGGTCGGCTTGGTCTTCAGCTCGCCGGCGGACGGGATGTAGGGCAGCAGCGTCAGGTGGACGTAGCAGCAGGTGCCCCGCGGCAGCTCCTGCCCGAGCTGCCGGATCGCCTCGAAGAACGGCAGGCCCTCGATGTCGCCGACCGTGCCGCCGATCTCCACCAGCACGAAGTCGAAGCTGTCGTTGCCGTCGAGGACGAAGTCCTTGATCGCGTTGGTGACGTGCGGGATCACCTGGATCGTGGCGCCGAGGTAGTCGCCGCGGCGCTCCTTGGCGATGATGTCCTGGTAGATCCGGCCCGTCGTGATGTTGTCGGCCCGGCTCGCCGGAACGCCGGTGAAGCGCTCGTAATGCCCGAGGTCGAGGTCGGTCTCGGCGCCGTCGTCGGTGACGAACACCTCGCCGTGCTGCGTCGGGCTCATCGTGCCCGGATCGACGTTCAGGTAGGGGTCGAGCTTGCGCATCCGGACCCGGTAGCCGCGGGCCTGGAGGACCGCCGCCAGGGCCGCCGAGGCGAGGCCCTTGCCGAGGGAGGAGACCACGCCGCCGGTGATGAAAACGTACCGCGTCATGGGCCTCGGTCCATAAAGAAGCTGCTGGCATTTGCCAAACGACGGAGGCCCCGGCCCGCGCATGGGCTGGGGATCGCGGAACGCATGGCGTGGACCGGCCGAGCGCCGGTCCGTCGGGACAAGGGTCGGACGCTGCGCCGCCGGTGGCGCGCGCCGTCAGCGCGACTGCGGCGCTTCCGGAACCGCCGGCTGCGCGGGAGACGACGGAGCCGGTGCCGGCTGGGCCGGGGCGTTCGCGGGCGCCCGGTCCTGCTGCTGGCGCAGCGTGTCGAGCAGGTTGTCGGCACCGGTCGGCTGCTTGGCCGGCTGGCCGGACGTCTGCGGCGCGCCCGTGTCGAGGATCGACTTCGGCGCCGCCGAGCGGTGCGACAGGATCGCGAGGGTCAGACTGGTGGCGAAGAACAGGGCCGCCAGGATCGCGGTGGCCCGCGTCAGAGCGTTGGCCTGGCCGCGGCCGGTCATGAACCCGCCGACGCCGCCACCGCCGCCACCGCCGCCGAGCCCGAGTCCGCCCTCGGAGCGCTGGAGCAGCACGACGCCGATCAGCGCGAGCACGATGATGAGGTGGACGACGATCAGGACGGTCTGCATCGGTGTTCCAGGATCTTCTTCAGCGCCGCGCGCCGGCAGCGGGCACCGGAAGACGAACGCACGAGGGCCGGGGCCCGCGATCGTCCACGAACCGCCCCGACGCACGGGCGTGCGGCGGGGGCTTCGGGGGACGCTTCGGGCGGACCGGCCGGAATTTGGCGACGGCATACACCACCGGTCGCCCGCCGCCAACCTGACGCGCGCGGCCGACTGTCCGCTCCGACCCTCGCCTTCGTCGGCGCACCGTGCTCTCTGCCGGGGCAGGGCGGCCGACCGAACGCGCCGCCCGGTCCGGGAGGCAAGCCATGTCCGTGTCACGCCGTGCGGCGCTCGCCGCCGCCATCGCCGCACCCGTCCTGATCCGCCCGGGCTCCGGCTCCGCGGCCGGAACCGATCCCTCCGCCCGGGGCGCCGCGGTCGAGCAGGCGGTCGACGCCCTCACCAAGGCTCTCCTCGCCGCCGACGGTCCAGCCCTCGACGCCCTGACCCTCGACGGGCTGAGCTACGGCCATTCCAGCGGTCAGGTGCAGGACAAGGCGGCCTTCATCGAGACGCTGACCAGCAAGCGCTCGACCTTCCCGAGCATCACCCTGTCGGACCGCTCCGTCTCGGTGGTCGGCGACGACGCCATCGCGCGCCACGTCTTCACCGGCGAGGTGGTCTCGGGCGGCAAGACGTCGCCGGTCCATATCGGCGTGATGCAGGTCTGGCATAGCGACGGCGGCCGCTGGCGGCTGCTCGCCCGGCAGGCCTTCAAGATCTGACGGTCGCGCGGCGCGTCTGTCGCGCCGCGCCCAGCCAGGCTTCGCGGGCCCGCGCTCAGGCGTAGGCGGCGCAGATCCCCAGGAAGTCTTCCGCCACGAGGCTCGCGCCGCCCACGAGCGCGCCGTCGACGTTGTCCACCGACAGGAGTTCCTTGGCGTTCCCGGGCTTCACCGAGCCGCCGTAGAGGATGCGGATCTTCTGCGCCTCGTCGCCGACGAGCTTGTCGAGCATCTCCCGCAGGGAGGCGTGGACCTCGGCGATGTCGCGCGGCGTCGGCGTCCGCCCGGAGCCGATCGCCCAGACCGGCTCGTAGGCGATCACCGTGTCGGCCGCCGTCGCGCCCTTCGGCAGGCCGATGGCGAGCTGGGCGCGGACGATGTCGAGGGCGCGGCCCTGCTCGCGCTCCTCGATGGTCTCGCCGACGCAGACGATGCCGCACAGGCCGGCGCGGCGGGCGCCCAGCGCCTTGGCGTGGACCCCGTCGTCGGTCTCGTGATGGTAGGCCCGGCGCTCGGAATGGCCGACGATCACGTACTTGGCGCCGAGATCGGCGAGCATCTCGGCCGAGATCGAGCCCGTGAAGGCGCCGCTCGGCCGGGCGTGCAGGTTCTGGCCGCCGATCGCGATCGGCGATCCGGCCGCCGCCGCCACGCAGGATCCAATCAGCGTCGCAGGCGGGCAGATCAGCACGTCGATGCGCGACGCGAGGTCCGGCGAGAGCCCGTCGCGAATCGCCTCGACAACCTGGATGGATGCCCGGGTCCCGTTCATCTTCCAGTTGCCGGCGACAAGCGGCTTGCGCCCAGACTGCGTCATTCCTGCCCTCGCTCCGCCGCGGCTTTCTCGAAGTCGCCGGGGCCTACCAGAGCGAGCTTGAGCGTGCAAACGGCCGGGACCGCCCGAGCCTTTGCCTGTGGACGCGAATGGTCTATCGCGGTCGGCTCTCAGGGACAGCGCCGGCCCGGTGACGGGGCGGCTGCCGAAGGTACTCGATCACAGACCATGCTTCAGGGCATCCGCAACGCCAGCCAGCACTGGCTCGGCAAGATCGTCTTGACGATCATCTTCACGCTGCTGATCGCCGGTGTCGGCATCTTCGGGGTGGAGGAGTTCTTCCGCGGCGGCGCGAGCAACAAGGTGGCCACGGTCGGCAGCACGCCGATCACGGCCGAGCAGGTGCGCCAAGCCTACCAGAACCAGCTGCAGCGCTATCAGACCCAGCTGAAGCGTCCGCTGACGCCCGACCAGGCGCGGATGCTCGGCCTGGACCGGCAGGTGATGTCCCAGCTGATCACCGAGGCCGCCCTCGATCAGAAGACCCACGATCTCGGCCTCACGGTGCCGGATTCCTCGGTGATCAAGGCGATCCACGAGGAGAAGAGCTTCCAGAACCAGCAGGGTCAGTTCGAGCCGCAGCTCTTCTACCAGACCCTGCAGCGCGCCGGCCTCAACGAGGGTCTGTTCGTGCGCGAGCAGCGCTCGGTGATCGCCCGCCTCCAGCTGGCCGAGGCGGTGTCGTCGGACCTGCACGTGCCGCTCGCCATGCGGGAGGCCGTCCATCGCTACACCACCGAGCGCCGCGCGGCCGCCTACCTGATGCTGACGCCCTCGGTGGCCGGCCAGATCCCCGAGCCGACGGACGACGAGTTGAAGACCTGGTACGAGGCCAACAAGTCCGGCTTCCGGGCGCCGGAGTTCCGGGCGGCCAACCTCCTCGTGGTCGAGCCCGAAGCGATGGCGAAGCCCGACGCGATCACCGAGGCTGACGCCCGCGCCGCCTACGCGCTGAACAAGGACCGCTACGGCACGCCCGAGAAGCGCACGATCCAGCAGATCGTGTTCCCCGACGCGGCCGCCGCCGAGGCGGCCCGCAAGGCGATCACGGACGGCTCCAAGACCTTCGACGCAGTGGCGGCCGAGCGCGGCACCGACGAGAAGGACCTGACCCTCGGCACGCTGACCAAGAGCGAGCTGTTCGACAAGGCCGTCGCCGACGCCGCCTTCGCGCTGCCCGAGGGCGGCGTGAGCCAGCCGGTCCAGGGCCGGTTCGGCACCGTGCTGCTGCGCGTGACCAAGATCGAGGCCGGGACGGTGAAGCCGTTCGAGGCGGTGGACGGCGAGATCCGCAAGGCCCTCGCCCTGGCCCGCGCCCGCGACGCCATGGAGACCACCCGCGACGCGATCGAGGACCAGCGGGCCGGCGCCAAGCCGCTGGCCGACATCGCGGCCGAGCGCGGCCTCAAGGTCGTCGCCGTGAAGGCGGTGGACGTGAACGGCAAGGGACCGGACGGGCAGCGGATCACCGACATCCCGGACCCCGAGACCACCCTGCCGGCCCTGTTCCGCGCCGAGATCGGCGGCGACAACGAGCCCCTGCGGACCAAGACCGGCGGCTACGTCTGGTACGACGTCACCGGGATCGACGCCGCCCACGACAAGCCCCTCGACGAGGTCAAGGACGGCGTGAAGGCCGGCTGGAGCGCGACCGAGATCGCCAAGCGCCTCCAGGCCAAGGGCCGCGAGCTCGTCGAGAAGATCAACAAGGGCGAGACCATGGAGGCCGCCGCCCAGGAGGTCGGCGTCAACCTGCAGGAGGCGCAGGATCTCGCCCGCAACCAAGCCAAGGACATGCTCACGGCCGACGTCGTGAACCTGATCTTCGCGACCCCGGTGGGCAAGGCCGGCACGGCGGCTGCCGGCGATTCGCGGGCGGTCTTCAAGGTCACGGCGGCGACGGTGCCGGCCTTCGTGGCCGACAGCCCGAGCGACAAGCAGATCACGCAGAGCTTCCAGGCGGCGCTCGCCGACGACGTGCTGTCCGAGTACATCAGCGAGGTCCAGAAGAACGCCGGCGTGAAGGTCGATCCGGCGGCCCTGCGGCGCGCCATCGGCGGCGAGTACTGAGGCATGGCCGACGCGCCCGATTACGCGGCCTTCGCGGCGCGCTACGAGGCCGGGCAGCCGAGCCTCGTGGCGGTGAGCCTCGTCGCCGATCTCGAGACGCCGGTGGCGGCGTTCCTCAAGCTGCGCGCCGGCCATGCCGGGCCGGCCTTCCTGCTCGAATCGGTCGAGGGCGGCGCCGTCCGCGGCCGGTACTCGATGATCGGCCTCGATCCGGACCTGATCTGGCGCTGCCGGGCGGGCGCGCCCGCGATCGCGCGGGGGGCCGATCTCACGCGGTTCGAGCCGGATTCGCGGGCGCCGCTGGCGAGCCTGCGGGCCCTGATTGCCGAGAGCGCCATCGGCGAGTCGGACGGCCAGGACCTGCCGCCGATGGCCGCCGGCCTGTTCGGTTACCTCGGCTACGATATGGTCCGCGCCATGGAGCGGCTGCCGGAGCCGAACCCGGATCCGCTGGGCGTGCCGGACGCGATCCTGGTGCGCCCCCGGGTGATGGTGGTGTTCGATTCGATCCGCGACGTCATCACGGTCGTCTCGCCGATCCGGCCCGCCCCCGGCACCGCGGCCCGGGCCGCCTACGAGGACGCGCTGCAGCGCGTCGACCGGGTCGCCGCCGCCCTCGAGGGCCCGCTGCCGATCGAGGCGCGGGTGGACCTGTCGGCGGTCGCCCCGCCCGAGCCGGTCTCGAACACGCCGCCGGACGATTTCTTCGCCATGGTGGCGCGCGCCAAGGAGTACATCGTCGCGGGCGACGTCTTCCAGGTGGTGCTGTCCCAGCGGTTCTCGGCGCCGTTCACGCTGCCGGCCTTCAGCCTGTACCGCTCGCTCCGGCGGACCAACCCGGCGCCGTTCCTCTGCTACCTCGATTTCGAGGGCTTCCAGATCGTCTGCTCCTCGCCGGAGATCCTGGTGCGGGTGCGCGACGGCGTGGTCACGGTCCGCCCGATCGCGGGCACGCGCCGCCGCGGCGCGACCCCGGCCGAGGATTCTGCCCTCGCCGAGGAGCTGCTCGCCGACCCGAAGGAGCGGGCCGAGCACCTGATGCTGCTCGACCTCGGCCGCAACGACGCCGGCCGGGTCTCGCGGATCGGCAGCGTCCGCGTGACCGACTCGTTCTTCATCGAGCGCTACAGCCAGGTCATGCACATCGTGTCGAACGTCGAGGGCGACCTCGACCCGCGCCACGATCCCCTGGACGCCCTGGCGGCGGGATTCCCGGCCGGCACGGTCTCGGGCGCCCCGAAGGTGCGGGCCATGGAGATCATCGACGAGCTGGAGCGCGAGAAGCGCGGGCCGTACGCGGGCTGCATCGGCTATTTCGGCGCGCGGGGCGAGATGGACACCTGCATCGTCCTACGCACCGCGGTGGTGAAGGACGGGACCATGCACGTCCAGGCCGGGGCCGGTATCGTCTACGATTCCGATCCCGCCTCCGAGCAGCAGGAATGCGTCAACAAGGCCAAGGCGCTGTTCCGGGCCGCCGAGGAGGCGGTGCGCTTCGCCGCCCAGGCGAAGCGCGGCCAGTAGGGCAGACGCGCGGCTGCGCCGCCGTCCGACGCCGACGGTTGACCGCGCGGGTGCGAGCGGTCACATCGCCTGCATGCCCGAGCGTGCCGCCGCGATGCCCAACGTCCTCGTCATCGACAACTACGATTCCTTCACGTGGAATCTCGTGCACCTGATCGGGCCGCTCTGCGGCGCGGTCGAGGTCGCGCGCAACGACGCGCTCAAGATCGCCGACATCCGCGCCAAGGCGCCCGACGCGATCGTGCTGTCGCCGGGGCCGTGCACGCCCACGGAGGCGGGGATCTGCCTCGACGTGGTCCGCGACCTGTCCGAGGAGATCCCGATCTTCGGCGTGTGCCTCGGCCTCCAGGCGATCGGCCAGGCCTTCGGCGGCGACGTCGTGCGCGCGCCGCTACCGCTCCACGGCAAGGTTTCGACCATCCGGCACGGCGCGCGCGGCCTGTTCCGCGGCCTGAACGACAGTTTCGAGGCGACGCGCTACCACTCCCTGGTGGTCGACCGCGCGACCTGTCCGACGGCCCTGCGGGTCACCGCCGAGGCCGACGGCCTGATCATGGGCCTGGAGCACGCCGACCGGCCGCTCCACGGCGTCCAGTTCCATCCCGAGAGCATCCGGTCGCAGCACGGCACGGAGATCGTGAAGAACTTTCTCGATCTCGCCGCCGCCTGGAACACGGCGCGTGACAGGACGCGTGCCGACGTGCATTGACGCCGGGGGCCGGGGCGGCCCTCCGTAAGAACCCATGGACAGCTTCAGACCCCATCTCGCGAAGGTCGCCGGGGGCCTCGCCCTCGACCGCGCCGAGGCCCGCGCCGCCTTCGACGACCTGCTGTCGGGCGAGGTCACGCCGGTCCAGGCCGGCGCCTTCCTGACCGCCCTCAAGGTGCGCGGCGAGACCGTCGAGGAGATCGTCGGCGCGGCCGAAGCCATGCGGGCGCGCATGACCCGCGTCGCCGCGCCCGCGAACGCCGTCGACGTCGTCGGCACCGGCGGCGACCATTCCGGCAGCGTCAACGTCTCGACCCTGGCGGCGATCGTCGTGGCCGCCTGCGGCGTGCCGGTGGCCAAGCACGGGAACCGGGCGGCGACCTCGCGCTCCGGCGCCGCCGACGTGCTCGCGGCCCTGGGCGTGCGGCTCGGGCTCGACCCCGCCGCGCAGACCCGCTGCCTCGCCGAGGCCGGACTCTGCTTCCTGTTCGCGCAGGCCCACCACCCGGCCATGCGCCACGTCGCGGCGGTCCGGTCCGAACTGCCCGTGCGGACGATCTTCAACCTGCTGGGGCCGCTGAGCAACCCGGCCGGCGTCGGCTACCAGCTCTTCGGCGTCGCCCAGGAGGCGCTCGCGGAGCCGCTGACGCGGGTCCTGGCCGAGCTCGGCAGCCGCCGGGTCTGGACCGTCCACGGGTCCGACGGGCTCGACGAGATCACCGTCACCGGTCCGACGCGGGTTGTCGCCCTCGACGAGGGGCGGCTGTCCCACTTCACCATCGACCCGCGCGACTTCGGTCTGGCGCTGCGCGCGCCCGAGGAGCTGCGCGGCGGCGACCCGGCCGACAACGCGCGGTCCCTGGAGGCCGTCCTGGCGGGTGCGCGGAACGCTTACCGGGACATCGCGGTCCTCAACGCGGGGGCGGCGCTCGTGGTCGCGGGGGCCGCGCAGGCCCTGGCGGACGGCGTCGCGCAGGCGCAGGATGCCGTCGATTCCGGGGCCGCCCGGGCGACGCTCGTCCGCCTCGTCCGGGCCTCGAACGACCACTCCAACGGGCAGGAGGGCCGATGAGCTCGCTGACGCACGAGGCGACCCCGGAGACCGGCGCCGGGACGCCGACCGAGCGGCCGAACGTCCTCGCCCGCATCGAGGCCTACAAGCGCCGCGAGATCGCCGAGGCGAAGCTGCGGGTGCCGCTCGCCAAGCTGGAGCGGAAGGTCGCGCAGGCGGAGCCGGTGCGCGGCTTCGCGGCGGCGATCCGGAGCCACCTCGCCGCGGACCGCCCGGCGCTCATCGCCGAGGTGAAGAAGGCCTCGCCCTCGAAGGGCCTGATCCGCGCCGATTTCGACCCGGCAAGCCTCGCCGCCGCCTACGAGGCCGGCGGCGCCACCTGCCTGTCGGTGCTGACCGACGAGCCCTCGTTCCAGGGGCGGCCGGAGTACCTGACGGCGGCGCGCGCCGCCTGCGCGTTGCCCGTCCTGCGCAAGGATTTCCTGTTCGAGCCCTATCAGGTCTACGAGGCCCGGGCCTGGGGCGCCGACTGCATCCTGGTCATCATGGCCTGCCTCGACGACGACGAGGCCGTCGCCCTGGTCGAGACGGCACACCTCCTCGGGATGGACGTCCTGGTCGAGGTGCACGACGAGGCCGAGCTGGCGCGGGCCATCCCCCTCGGCACGGCGCTGATCGGCATCAACAACCGCAACCTCAAGACCTTCGAGGTCTCGTTCGAGACCGCGATCCGACTGGCGCCGGGGATCCCGGCGGACCGGATCGCCGTGGCCGAGAGCGGGATCGGCGACCACGCCGACGTGGTCCGGCTGCGGGACAACGGCCTCGGCGTGGTGCTGGTCGGCGAGAGCCTGATGCGGCAGCCGGACGTCGCGGAGGCGGCCCGCGCCCTGCTGTTCGGCGCCGCGGAGGCCAAGGGCGGCAAGCCGCGGAAGAAGGCGTAAGGCATGCGGCCGGGCTCGACGCTGACCCATCTCGACACCAGCGGCGCGGCCAACATGGTCGACGTCACCGACAAGCCCGCCACCGACCGGACCGCCCGGGCGGAAGGCCAGATCGTGATGAGGCCGGAGACCCTGGCCCTGATCCGCGAGGGCGACGCCAAGAAGGGCGACGTGATCGGCACGGCCCGGCTCGCCGGCATCATGGCGGCCAAGCGCACCCACGAGCTGATCCCGCTCTGCCACCCGCTGCTGCTGTCGAAGGTGCGGGTCGAGTGCGAGCCCGACGACGCGCTCCCGGGCCTGCGCATCGCCGCCGAGGTCCGGGTCCAGGGCCCGACCGGCGTCGAGATGGAGGCGCTGACCGCCGTCTCGGTGGCGTGTCTCACGGTCTACGACATGGTGAAGGCGGTCGATCGCGGCATGCGGATCGAGGGAATCCGGCTGACCGCCAAGGACGGGGGCCGCTCGGGCACTTACCGGGCCCCGGCGGAATGAGCGGCCTGATCCCGGTCGCCGAGGCGCTGGCGCGGGTGCTCGCGAGCGTCGCCGCGCCGGTCGAGCCGGAGACCGTCCCGCTGGCGCAGGCCTGCGGCCGGACGCTCGCCGCGGACGTCGTCGCCTCACGGACCCAGCCGCCGTTCCCGGCCTCCGCCATGGACGGCTACGCCGTGCGCGGCGCCGACGCCGGGGAGGTCGGGGCGATCCTGCGGCTGATCGGCGCCAGCGCGGCCGGTCACGGCTTCTCCGGCCGCATCGGCCCGGGCGAGGCGGTCCGGATCTTCACCGGGGCTCCGGTGCCGGAGGGCGCGGACGCGATCCTGATCCAGGAGAACGCCGCCGCCGAGGCGGGCGCGGTGCGCGTCCTGGAGCCCGTGGAGCCGGCGCGGTTCATCCGCCGGGCCGGCCTCGACTTTACCGCCGGCGAGACCCTGATCCCGGCCGGCATGAGCCTCGATGCGCGGCGGCTGGCGCTCGCCGCGGCGGCCGGTCATCCGCGCCTCACGGTCCGCCGCCGGCCGCGCGTCGCGATCCTCGCCACCGGTGACGAGCTGGTGGAGGCGGGCGCGACGCCCGGCTGGGACCAGATCGTCGCCTCCAACAGCCTCGCGCTCGGTGCCCTCGCCGCGGAGGCGGGCGCCGACATCGTCGATCTCGGCATCGCGGGGGACGACCACGACGCCCTGGCGGACGCGTTCCGTCGCGCCCGCGCGGCGCGGGCCGACCTGCTGATCACCCTCGGCGGCGCCTCCGTCGGCGACCACGATCTGGTTCAGGCCGCGCTCGCCAAGGAGGGGTTGGAGCTCGGCTTCTGGCGGGTCGCCCTCCGGCCGGGCAAGCCGCTGATGCACGGCCGCCTCGGCGACATGCTGGTCATCGGGCTGCCGGGCAACCCGGTCTCGTCCATCGTGTGCGGGCTCCTGTTCGTGGTGCCCGCCATCCGCGCGCTCCAGGGTGATCCGCGGGCCGGTGCCGACCGGAGCGAGCCGGCGACGCTCGGCCGCGACATGCCGGAGAATGACGGCCGGGCCGACTACATGCGGGCGAGCCTCGCCCTCGAGCCCGACCGTCTACCGGTCGCGACCGCCGAGCGGCGTCAGGACTCGTCGATGCTCGCCGTCCTCGGACGGTCCGAAGCCCTGCTGATCCGCGCCCCGCACGCGCCGGCCGCGCGCGCCGGCGATCCCTGCCGGATCATCCGCCTCGATCGGCGCCTGCTCTGATCGTCAGGGCGCGACGCGCCAGACCTTGAGGGGACCGGGCACGTCCAGCGGCACGAGGCGCGCGCTCCCGGCCGCGCCCGCGGCGAGCCGCGTGGCGAACGCCGTCTCCGCCTGAAGGTTCTCGGCCGGCCGGGCAGGGCAGGCGACGAGGTAGCGGACGTCGAACGCCGTCAGCACCCGGTCGAGGTCGGCCTCGGTGCCGCCCAGCCCCTCGATCGCCGCCGTGAGGCCGGGAATGGCCCGGTGATAGGGCGCGGCGACGATCCGGTGCGGGGTACGGAGGAGGATCGACGGCCCCATGAAGATCGGGGCGAGCACCGTGCCTTCCGGCAGGTGCGCCAGGGGGCGGACCGCGGCATCGCCGAGGCAGGCAGTGGTCTCGGCCGCGTCGGGCGCGGTGCGCAGGCCGGGCGCCAGGGTCTCCGCCAGGAGCGACGGGATCATCCAGAGGCTGCTGACCATCGCGGCGCCGAGGAGCGCGACGGGCCAGCGCCGCGCCCCGGCCGGCAGGGCTGCCCGCGCCAGCGCGCGGTCGAGGACCACACCCGCCACCAGCGGCACGAAGCCGGAGACGATGTAGAGTCCGCGGAACTGCGCGACGCCGAGGATCAGCCCCGGCCACAGGAACAGCGCGACCACCGACCAGGCCCGGCGTTCGGGGCCGCGCCACGCCATCCCGGCGGCCGTGAGGCTCGCGAGGATCACGACCGGGTAGAAGACCAGCGCCTCCCACCGGCCGAGGGCCACGAACTTCGCCAGCGGCGCCATCTCGTTGACCGTGAGCAGCCAGTGGATCCGCACCTGCGGCGGCATGTCGGGGAACGGGCCGCCGAGGCAGGACGGGAAGGCGGCGGCGAACCCGGCCAGCAGGACGCTGCCCGCGAGGCCCGCCAGGGCGAGGCGCGCCGGGACCGTCGCGAGGCGCTCGCCCGCGGCGGCGGCGATCGCGGCGAGGGCGAGGCCGCCCAGGGTGAGCCAGAGCCAGGGTGGCGAGAGCGCGTCGCAGTGGGAGACACCCCAGAGCGAGGGGGCCGTCTGGACGGCGAACAGCGCGGGGGCGGCGAGGCCGAGACCCAGGCCGAAGCCCGCGAGCGACGCCAGCGCGGGCCGTCCGCGCAGGCACCAGTCGCCCGTGAGAAAGAGTGCCGCCAGCGCGACGAAGGGCAGGCCCTCGAGCCCGATCGCCAGCGACACGGCTGCCAGGATCCCGCCGATCAGGCCGGATCGCAGGCCGCCGCGGATCATGCAGAAAGCGAGACCGAGGATCGAGAGAATCTGCAGATTGTGGTGGTCCACCCGCCCGGCCTGAAACTGGATCGTCACACCGAATGTCTGCGTGGCCGCGATCACGGCCAGGAGCGCGGCGCGGCTGCCGAAGCTGTGCCGGACCCCGCGATACAGGAGCCAGCCGTAGACCCCGAAGAGCAGCACGGGCCAGAGTGCCGCCGTCAGGCCCTCTGCGAGCGCGGGGCCCGTCAGGGGCGTGAGCGCCAGGATCAGGCCGGCGATGGGCGCGTCGACGAGGCGCGACCAGTGGCTCGGCACGCCGCCCGGGGGCAGGAATCGGTACTGGACGTTGTCGTACCAGCCCTGGCCGGCCAGCAGGTCGCGCACTTCCACGAGGCGCATCGCGTCGTCGGTATCCGGGACGCGCAGGTGCTGGATGGTTTCCCAAACCGCGTGGGGCGCGTTCATCGTCGCGATGCAGAGGGCGGCGAGGATCCACAGCAGCGTGCGGGCCTCGATCCGCCCGCGCGGTCGGGAGAGGGGTAGCGCCGGAGCCGGCATGGTTGGTGGATCACCCGGGCGGGCGGTCGATGCCCTCGCCGGCATGCTCGCGCGGTTCCGCTTAACGCGCGGTCAAAGGGCACCGGATGCGCGGCCCGGCCGTCGATCCGGCCCCGCGGCGCCAGCGATTCCTTAACCACGACCGGGCATCCTGGCGACCGGTCGGCGTCCTGCGCGTCGCGCGCCGCACCAATCGCCGGAGCATGGGATGAGCCACCACACCGAGACGCTGGTGATCGGCGCCGGGCCTGCGGGTCTGACTGCCGCCTACCTGCTGTCGAAGAAGGGCCGCTCCGTCACCGTCCTGGAGCGGGATCCGGCGCAGGTCGGCGGGATCTCGCGCACCGTCTCGCACAACGGCTACCTGTTCGACATCGGCGGCCACCGGTTCTTCTCGAAGTCCGAGGCCGTGGTCGATCTCTGGGACGAGATCCTCCCCGACGACTTCATCGAGCGCCCGCGCCTGTCGCGGATCTACTATCGCGGGCGCTACTACGCCTACCCGCTGAAGGCCTTCGAGGCTCTGCGCAACCTCGGGATCCTCACCAGCGCGGCCTGCGTCGCCTCCTACCTCTACGCCCGCCTGCGGCCGGTGGCGGAGCCCAAGACCTTCCATGCCTGGGTCCGCAACCAGTTCGGCGAGCGCCTGTTCTCGATCTTCTTCAAGACCTACACCGAGAAGGTGTGGGGCATGTCGTGCGACGCGATCTCGGCCGACTGGGCGGCGCAGCGCATCAAGGGGCTCGACCTCAGCGCGGCGATCCGCGACGGCATCAAGCGGTCGCTGGGCCTGCGCAAGGCGCCGAAGGCCGGCGGCCCCGTCATCAAGACTCTGATCGAGTCGTTCCGCTATCCCCGCCGCGGCCCCGGCATGATGTGGGAGGCGGCAGCCGCCAAGATCCGCGCCCAGGGCGGGCAGCTGAAGCTCGACCGCGGCGTCGACTCCCTCAGCTACGATGCCGGCACCGGCATCTGGACGGTGGCGGCCCGCCGCTCGGACGGCAGCCGCGAGACCTTCACGGCCCGCAACGTCGTCTCGTCCGCGCCGGTCCGCGAGCTCGTCGACGCCATCCGCCCGCGGCCGCTCAGCACCTTCAACGCCCGGGCGCTGAAGTACCGCGACTTCCTGACGGTGGCGCTCATCGCGAAGTCGGACAAGAACTTCCCGGACAACTGGATCTACATCCACGACCCGTCGGTGAAGGTCGGCCGCGTGCAGAACTTCCGGTCGTGGTCGCCCGAGATGGTGCCGGACGCGGACCACACCTGCCTGGGCCTGGAGTATTTCTGCTTCGAGGGTGACGGACTCTGGAACGCCGACGATTCCGAGCTGGTGGAGCTCGCCAAGCGCGAGATCGGGCAGATCGGCCTGATCGACCCGGCCGACGTGGTCGATGCCTGCGTGGTCCGCCAGCCGAAGGCCTACCCGGTCTACGACGAGGAGTATGCCGGCCACGTCGTCACCGTGCGGCGGGAGCTGGAGCGGGATTTTCCGAGCCTGCACCTCGTGGGCCGCAACGGCATGCACAAGTACAACAACCAGGACCACGCGATGATGACCGCGATGCTGACCGTGGAGAACATCCTCTGCGGCCGGCGCCGGCACGACGTCTGGCGGGTGAACGAGGACGCCGAGTACACCGAATCCGGCGTGTCCGGGGCCGACGTCGCCCTGGGCAGCGAGCGCCTCGTGCCACGCAAGGTCGCCTGAGGCCAGTTCCGGTCGTCCTCCCGTCTTTGCGAGCGAAGCGAAGCAATCCAGGGCGGCGCTGAGCGCCTCGAAGTCGCGCTGCCCTGGGTCGCTTCGCTTCGCTCGCGATGACGGAGGGTGCGACCCCACTGAGGTGACGATCGGAAACCCCGCGGACAGCGACAGGGCTCCTGCCGCGTCACCGGCGCGGCTTGCCGGTCTCTGCGGCGCCCCTATCGTTCCTTCCCGGTAATGCCCTGGTCCAAGGGCCGCCGGGAGGATTCTATCGATGCGATCTCTGCTTCTCGCCGCGCTCTTCGCGGGCGTGGCCATGCCGGCGGCGGTGCTCCCCGCCCTGGCGCAGGGTGCGGCCCCTGCCGAGACCAAGGCCAAGACCGACGATCTCGAGAAGCTCCAGGGCTTCCACAGCACCGACACCCAGGCCGCCGCGGAGATCCCGCAGACCGGCCGCCGCCCCGACGCGATCCGCAAGAACCTGTCGAAGATCAAGCTGCCGGACGGCTTCAAGATCGACCTGTACGCGGTGGTGCCGGATGCCCGCGCCATCGCGGTCGGTCCCAATGCCGGGGTACTGTTTGTCGGCACGCGCAAGAGCAAGATCTACACGGTCACCGACCGCGACAAGGACCGGGTCGCCGACGAGGTCCGCCCCTTCGCGCCGGGCATCACGTTCAAGATCCCGAACGGCGTCTGCTTCTCGAAGGACGGCGTGCTCACCGTGGTCGAGCAGAACCGCGTCCTGGCCTTCCCGGCCGCCGAGTTCTTCTACGAGAACCCGGACGTCGCAGCCGGCGTGCTGGTCAAGCAGGGACAGCTGATCCCGGCCTCCGAGGAGAGCTTCAACCACACCGCCCGGGTCTGCCGGGTCGGGCCGGACGGCAAGACCTACATCGCACTCGGCCAGCCCTACAACGTGCCGCCCGCCGAGAAGGCGGACCTCTACAAGAAGACCGGCATCGGCGGCATCATCCGCATCGACGCCGACGGCAAGAACCGCGAGGTCTACGCGACCGGCATCCGCAACTCGGTCGGGATGGATTTCAATACCGACAAGTCGCTGTGGTTCACCGACAACCAGGTCGACGGCATGGGCGACGACAAGCCGCCGGGCGAGCTGAACCGGGCCACCAAGGCGGGCGAGAATTTCGGCTTCCCGTGGTTCGGCGGCGGCTCGGTCCGCACAGTCGAGTACAAGGACCAGACCCCGCCGGCCGACGCCGTCGCCCCGCAGGCCGAGTTGCCGCCGCACGCGGCCGATCTCGGCATGACCTTCTACAACGGCAAGCAGTTCCCGGCCGCCTACAAGGGCGGGATCTTCATCGCCGAGCACGGCTCGTGGAACCGCACCGAGCCGGTGGGCGCCCGGGTGATGTTCGCCAAGCTCGGCGCCGACGGGAAGGTCGAATCGGTCAAGCCGTTCGCGGAAGGGTGGCTCACCGGCGACGGCGAGTATCTCGGCCGCCCGGTGGACGTCGCGGTGATGCTCGACGGCTCGCTGCTGGTCTCGGACGATTCCGCCGGGGCGATCTACCGGATCTCCTACGAGAAGTAGTCTCTTGTGACCTGGCGCCTCTCCGCTCGTGAGGTG
Organism: Methylobacterium sp. Leaf361; assembly: GCF_001424445.1. Lineage (NCBI taxonomy): Bacteria > Pseudomonadati > Pseudomonadota > Alphaproteobacteria > Hyphomicrobiales > Methylobacteriaceae > Methylobacterium > Methylobacterium sp. Leaf361. Next base: position 100,026 of record NZ_LMPY01000023.1, read on the forward strand.
CCAGGTCGCGGAGAGCCGCAACGCGCCCTCTCTCACCCGCGGGAGAGGGCGCGCGCGTCCCGTTCCGACGCGAGCGGACGAGTCTTCACTGATCTCAGAGCTCGAGCCCGCCCGATGATCCGCCCGCTTCTCGTCCTCGCCGCCATCCTCGTCCCGCTCTCGGCGCAGGCCGGCGACGCGGCCGCGGGCAAGAAGCGCGCGACCGCTTGCCAGACCTGCCACGGCATGGACGGGCTCTCGAAGCTGCCGGAGGCGCCGAACCTCGCCGGGCAGGTTGAGCCCTACCTCGTGAAGTCGCTCACCGAGTACCGCGACGGCAAGCGGCAGAACGAGATCATGAACGTCGTGGCGAAGGAACTGTCGGACGCCGACATCGCCAATCTCGCGGCGTACTACGCGGGCATCCAGATCGACGTGCTGCCGCCGGGGTAAGCGGCACCACCGTCATTGCGAGCGCAGCGAAGCAACCCAGTCGCGCCACGCATACCGATGTCGCGCGACGCTGGTTTGCTTCGCTCCGCTCGCAATGACGAGCTGGATCAATCGTCCATCTTCAGGGCGGCGATGAACGCCTCCTGGGGGATCTCGACGCGCCCGAACTGGCGCATCTTCTTCTTGCCTTCCTTCTGCTTGTCGAGAAGCTTGCGCTTGCGCGAGATGTCGCCGCCGTAGCACTTGGCGGTGACGTCCTTCGACAGCGCCCGGATGGTCTCGCGGGCGATGATCTTGCCGCCGATCGCCGCCTGGACGGGGATCTGGAACAGGTGGCGGGGGATCAGGTCCTTCAGCTTCTCGCACATGGCCCGGCCGCGCGACTCGGCGCGGGTGCGGTGGACCAGCATCGAGAGGGCGTCCACCGGCTCGGCATTCACCAGGATCGACATCTTCACGAGGTCGCCCTCGCGGTAATCCGACACGTGGTAGTCGAACGAGGCGTAACCCTTCGAGATCGACTTCAGCCGGTCGTAGAAGTCGAACACGACCTCGTTCAGCGGCAGGTCGTAGACCACCATGGCGCGCTTGCCGACGTAGTTGAGGTCGATCTGCACGCCGCGGCGGTCCTGGCAGAGCTTCAGCACGCCGCCGAGATACTCGTCGGGCGTCAGGATCGTGGCGCGGATCCACGGCTCCTCGATCGTCTCGATCTTCATGATGTCCGGCATGTCGGCCGGGTTGTGCAGCTCCTTGGTCTCGCCGTCGCGCATCTTGAGGTGATAGACCACCGAGGGCGCCGTGGAGATCAGGTCGAGGTTGAACTCGCGCTCCAGCCGCTCCTGGATGATCTCCAGGTGCAGGAGCCCGAGGAAGCCGCAGCGGAACCCGAAGCCCAACGCCGCCGACGTCTCCATCTCGTAGGAGAACGAGGCGTCGTTGAGCCGGAGCTTGCCCATGGCGGAGCGCAGGTTCTCGAACTCGGCCGCGTCCACCGGGAACAGGCCGCAGAACACCACCGCCTGGACCTCCTTGAAGCCCGGCAGCATCTCGGTGGTCTGGCGCTTGTCCTCGGTGATCGTGTCGCCGACGCGGGTGTCGGCCACCTCCTTGATCGAGCCGGTGAAGAAGCCGACCTCGCCCGGTCCCAGCGCGTCGATGTCGGCCATCTTCGGCCGGAACACGCCGATCCGGTCGACGCCGTAAACGGCGTCGGCACCCATCATGCGGATGGTCATCCCCTTCTTGAGGGTGCCGTCGATGATCCGCACCAGCACCACGACGCCGAGATAGGCGTCGTACCAGCTGTCCACGAGGAGCGCCTTCAGGGGCGCGTCGCTCCTGCCCTTCGGCGGCGGCAGGCGGGTGACGATCGCCTCCAGCACCGCCTCGATGTTGAGGCCGGTCTTGGCCGAGATCGGCACGGCATCGGAGGCGTCGAGGCCGATCACCTCCTCGATCTGCTCCTTGACCCGGTCCGGCTCGGCGGCGGGCAGGTCGACCTTGTTGAGGACCGGGACGATCTCGTGGTTGGCGTCGAGCGCCTGGTAGACGTTGGCGAGCGTCTGCGCCTCGACGCCCTGCGAGGCGTCGACCACCAGGAGCGAGCCCTCGCAGGCGGCGAGCGAGCGCGAGACCTCGTAGGCGAAGTCCACGTGGCCGGGCGTGTCCATCAGGTTCAGGACGTAGTCCTTGCCGTCCTGGGCCTTGTACTCCAGGCGCACGGTCTGCGCCTTGATGGTGATGCCGCGCTCCTTCTCGATGTCCATCGAGTCGAGCATCTGCTCGCTCATGTCGCGGAGCGCGACCGTGCCGGTGGCCTGGATCAGCCGGTCGGCCAAGGTCGATTTGCCGTGGTCGATATGCGCGACGATCGAGAAGTTGCGGATGGTGTCGATCGGGGCTGTCATCGGCATTCCGTTCGGGCGCGCGCCGGCGCGCACCGTCTGACGTCGGGACGTGTTCGGATGGAGCGGCTCCCGCGCGAGATAGCAGCGCGGCGGGAAGGCGCCAAGCGCGGCCTGAGCGCCCCGGGGGAGAGCGGGCCCGGTCGGTGATCGCACGCAAGCGAACGGGGGCCGGAACGAGCCGGCCCCCGGGTCACGATCGTGTCTGGCGCCGAGGAGCGATCCGGCTCAGCGACCGCGGTCGCGGATCAGTCGCTCGATCTCGGCCTCGCCGTGGGAGCGCGCCTTGGCCTCGGTCGGATGCTTCCGGTCCGAGCGCTGGTGCAGCTTGCCGTGCTTGCGGATGCTCCACTGGAACAGGGAGCCGCTCTCGCCGACCGGCTCCACGTCGAGGCTGAAGGGGTAGGTATCTGTCTGGGTATCGCTCATGGGGCCGATATGGGGCGGTCAGCGACCTTTCGCCATGCCTGATCGCCAAGTCCTTGCGCGTTTACGCGTCCGCACCGGTCGCGCGCGCCCGCGCGGCCATGGCAACGAGGCTTTTGCGCAGCGCACCCATGTCGGTGACGCGCTCCGGGTAGGGGACGCGCACCGTGCGGTCGGCCGCCATCAGGTCCATGCCCTCGGGGTCGAGGCCGGTGAGTCGCCAGGGCAGGTCGGCCGCGCCGCCGGCGCCGGCGGCGTAGAGCGCCAGGGCGTCGGCGTGGTCGGCGTTCATGTGCTCGACGGCGCCGCGCTCGCCCGCCACGATCGCCTGCGCGTCCGAGAGGTCGAGGAGGAGCTGGTCGCGGGTCAGGGTCGCGGCCTTGGCGAAGCCGCCATTGAGGTGGCCGGCCTCCGGCGCCAGGGCGAAGAATCCGAAATCCGGGAAATCGGCGTAGAGCTTGGCCTTCGGGTGCCGGGCCAGGAATCGCTCCCGGGCCCGCGCCTCGGCGGTCTGCAGAGCGCGTCCGACCACGGTCAGGCGGGGATGGGCGAGCGGGTCGCCCTTGCCACCCTGCGAGAACAGCAGCGAGCAGCGCGGGTGGGCCAGCAGGTTGCGGGTGTGGGCCGACAGCCGCGACAGCAGCATCAGCGGCGTGCCGTCCGCGTCGGTGGCGATGGTGACGAGGGAGGCGAAGGGCGTGCCGTCCGGCTCCAGGCTCGCGAGCGCCCCGGACCGGACGCTGCGCAGGAGCGTGCGCGCCAGGCCGATCGCGTCGAACGGCGCCGCCTCGGCCGGCAGCGGACGGGCCGGTCCGCCCGCGCCGGGACCCGTGTCGATCGTCTCGCCCATGCGCGATTCCTCCCCTCCGGACAGCCGCCCGGTTTCTCCGCCACGTTAGCGGCGCAGCGTCGGCGGCGCGAGGCACCGCGACCGCGTCAGATGGGCCGCGGAAGGACCGGTGCGCTCCCGTGTTACGGCCAAGCTATGACCGCCGCTCGCTTTTTCCGATCGGCCGTACTAAAGCACCTGTCCCTTTGCGTGTGCCGGGCTGCGCCCAAACTGCCCGGTTCGCGTTTTTGTCTGCCCCCTCGGGGCCGGGACGTGGCGCGGCCTGTGCGAAGAGCCGGGACCGCGCCTGAGCCCGTTCAGTCAGGGACCGCGCATGCCGACCATCGCCCTCGTCGACGACGACCGGAACATCCTCACCTCTGTGTCGATCGCGCTGGAGACCGAAGGCTACCGCATCCAGACCTACACGGACGGGGCCTCCGCGCTGGACGGTCTGCGCCACTCCCCGCCCGATCTCGCGATCTTCGACATCAAGATGCCGCGCATGGACGGGATGGAGCTTCTCCGACGCCTGCGGCAGAAATCTGACCTTCCCGTGATCTTTCTGACGTCGAAGGACGAGGAGATCGACGAGCTGTTCGGCCTCAAGATGGGCGCGGATGACTTCATCCATAAGCCGTTCTCGCAGCGCCTGCTGGTGGAGCGGGTGAAGGCGGTGCTCCGGCGCTTCGCCAAGGAGGCCCCCGGCAGCACGCCCCGCGGCGAGGCCGAGGTCGCGGCCCGGTCGCTCGAGCGCGGCGCGTTGATGATGGATCCCGAGCGGCACACCTGCACGTGGAAGGGCGAGCCGGTGACGCTGACGGTCACGGAGTTCCTGATCCTCCAGGCGCTCGCCCAGCGCCCCGGCGTCGTGAAGAGCCGCAACGCGCTCATGGACGCGGCCTACGACGACCAAGTCTACGTCGATGACCGGACCATCGACAGCCACATCAAGCGGTTGCGGAAGAAGTTCAAGGTCACCGACCAGAGCTTCGACATGATCGAGACGCTCTACGGCGTCGGCTACCGCTTCAAGGAGGCGTGATCTCCAGGATCAGCCCCGTGGCCGCACGTACCCAGACCCAGACCGAGGATGCCCCGCCCCGCGCCTCCCTGGCCCAGACCCTGTCCCGACCGCTCGGCTGGCCCCGCGCCGTGTGGGAGGCGGTCGGCCAGCGCGCCTCGTCGAGCTTGACGCGCCGCATCGTCGTCCTCAACCTCGTCGGGCTGATCGCGCTCCTCGTCGGGTTCCTCTACCTCAACCAGTTCCGCCAGGGCCTGATCCAGGCCCGGATCCAGAGCCTCGCCATCCAGGGCGAGATCATCGCGGGGGCGATCGCCGCCTCGGCCTCGGTGGACACCGACACGATCCGCATCGATCCCGACAAGCTGCTCCAGCAGCAGGCCGGCGAGGCGGCGGAGGAGGAATCGCAGCCGCTCGCCTTCTCGCTGAACCCCGAGAAGGTGGCGCCGCTGCTGTCGCGCCTCGTGACGCCGACGGGCAACCGCGCCCGGGTCTACGACCAGGAGGGCGGCCTCCTGTTCGACACCCGCACCCTGTTCAAGCGCGGCGATGCCAGCCGGCCCGACCCGCTCGAGCCGAAGCCCCACAAGCCCGGCATCCTCGAATCCGCCTTCGAGGCGGTCCAGTCCAAGCTCGGCGGCCTGTTCCGCAGCCGGTCCGAGACCACCGAGGAGACGGGGCCGGTGAACGGGCACTCGCTCCGGGAGGTCCAGGCGGCGCTCGGCGGCAATCGCGGCAGCCTCGTGCGCCGGAACAAGCTCGGTGAGACCACGGTCTCGGTGGCGGTGCCGATCCACCGGGCGGGCTCGGTCCGCGGCGCCCTCCTGATCTCGACTCAGGGCGACGCCATCGACCGGGTCATCGCTTCGGAGCGGTTCGGTCTGCTGCAGGTCTTCCTCGTCGCCTCGGCGGTGATGGTGGTGCTCTCGTTCCTGCTGGCGGGGGCGATCGCGGGACCGGTCCGCCGCCTCGCGGAGGCCGCCGAGAAGGTCCGCATGGGTATCAAGACCCGCGAGGAGATCCCGGACTTCACCGAACGCACGGACGAGATCGGCCACCTGTCGGGCGCCCTGCGCGACATGACTCAGGCCCTCTACCGGCGGATCGACGCGATCGAGAGTTTTGCGGCGGATGTCAGCCACGAGTTGAAGAACCCGCTGACCTCGCTCCGCAGCGCGGTCGAGACACTGCCGCTCGCCAAGACCGACGAGTCCCGTGGCCGGCTGATGGCGATCATCCAGCACGACGTGAAGCGCCTCGACCGTCTGATCAGCGACATCGCCGACGCCTCGCGCCTCGACGCGGAGCTCGCCCGCGCCGAGGCCCGGCGCGTCGATCTCCGGCGGCTGCTCACCACCGTCGTGTCGGTCGCCAACGAGCGCCGGCGCCCGAAGGATTGCCTGATCCAGCTCGACGTCGAGGCGACGGGCTCGGAGCAGGACGCGCCGTTCACGATCATCGGCCACGACAGCCGGCTCGGGCAGGTGGTCAACAACCTCCTCGACAACGCCCGCTCGTTCTCGCCGACCGACGCGAAGGTCCGGGTCGTGCTGCGCCGCGTGCGCGGCGAGGTCGAGATGATCTGCGAGGACGAGGGACCTGGCATCCCGGAGCACGCCCTGGAGCGGATCTTCGAGCGCTTCTACACCGACCGGCCGGAGCAGGGTTTCGGCCAAAACTCCGGCCTCGGCCTGTCGATCTCCCGCCAGATCGTCCAGGCCCATCGCGGCACGATCCGCGCCGAGAACCGGCCCGGCGCCCCCGACGAGGACGGCGAGCCGACGGTGCGCGGCGCCCGCTTCATCGTGCGCCTGCCGGCGGCGCCGCGGCAGCTCCACGCCTGATGGTCACCCTGCACGGCGCCTGCGTCGCGCTGTGCGGGGTCGGGATCCTGATTCGCGGTCCCTCGGGTGCGGGCAAGTCCAGCCTCGCGCTCCTGCTCGCCGCCGCGCCGGACGGCGCCTTCGTGGCGGACGACCGGGTCGTCTGCGCGATTCGCGACGGGCGAATCACGGCCAGTCCCCATCCCGCGCTCGCCGGACGTGTCGAGGTCCGCGGCCAGGGGATCCTGTCGGCGGCCGATCTCGGCCTGGCGGTGCGGCCGGAGGCGGTGCTGCATCTCGCCGTCGACCTGGTGGAGACGGCACCGCGCCTGCCCGAGCCGCCGGAACCCGCCGACATCCTCGGCCTCGCTGTTCCGCGCCTCGTCCTCGATCGGGGTGCGCGGGCGGCCGGCATCGCACCGCTCCTAGTTCGTGCGGCGCTGCGAAAGCCGCGGCCGTGACTTCGCAGCCGCACAGGCGCCTCGATTCGCCCAAGACTGGTATCCCCCATGGCGCACACGCGGCGGCCGTGGCATGATCGCACCAATGTCCGGGCAAAAAAGTCGCGATCGCCTTGTGGGGGGCTGTGCGATGCACAACATGGCGGCACACACAGGACGTTGGAACACGTGTCGATGATTGGCATGGTGCTCGTCACCCACGGACTCCTGGCGACCGAGTTCAAGGCCGCGCTGGAGCACGTGGTCGGTCCACAGGATCAGATCGAAACGATCACGATCGGGCCGGAGGACGATATGGAGTTGCGACGCCGGGACATCATGTCCGCGGTCTGTCGCGTGAATACCGGGGACGGTGTGGTGGTGCTGACCGACATGTTCGGGGGCACGCCGTCGAACCTCGCGCTGTCCTGCATGAACGGCGGATCGGTGGAGGTCGTGGCGGGGATCAACCTGCCGATGCTGATCAAGCTGGCCAGCGTCCGCGACGAGGAGAAGCTCGGCGACGCCGTGCTGCACGCGCAGGAAGCCGGCCGCAAATACATCAACGTCGCCTCGCGCGTCCTGGCGGGCAAGTAGTTCTCCGGGATCAAGCTTCCAGGACGGCCGCCGGCGGAGCCGCGCGCCGCGCGCTCACGGTGATTCCCACCGATGCCGCGATCACCAGCGCGATCGCCAGCCACTGGACGGCGCTGATTCGCTCTCCCAGCAGGACCAGACCCGCGCAGGCCGCCACGGCGGGCTCCAGGCTCATCAGCACGCCGAAGCTCTTCCGGTCCAGGCGGCGCAGGGCGACCATCTCCAGCGAGTAGGGCAGGGCGCTCGACAGCAGCGCCACCGCGAAGCCGGCTATGAGGAGTCCGGGCGCGAGCAGGGCCGGTCCGGCCTCCGCCACGCCGAACGGCGCCACGACGAGGGCCGCCGTCAGCATGCCCAGGGACACGGCCTGGCCGCCGTCGATCCGCCCCGCGCGCTGCCCGAACAGGATGTAGAGCGCCCAGCACAGGGCCGCGCCGAGATCGAGGACGACGCCGACCGGGTCGAGGCCGTCCGCGCCGGCGATCGGCAGCAGCAGCGCGAGCCCCGCCACCGCCACGCCGATCCACAGGAAATCCGAGCGGCGGCGCGATGCGATCAGCGCGACCGCCAGCGGCCCGACGAACTCGATGGCCACGGCCGGTCCGAGCGGCAGCCGTGCCAGCGCGAGGTAGAACAGGAGGTTCATCAGCCCGAGGGCCGTCCCGTAGAGGGCGATCCAGCCGGCCTCGCGCGCCGGGAGGCTGCGCCGCCAGGGCCGCCAGACGGCGATCAGGATCAGCGCCGAGAAGCCGACCCGGAGGGCCGAGGTCCCCGCCGCGCCGAGCGCCGGGAACAGGCTCTTGGCGAAGGTCGCGCCGCACTGGAGCGACACCATGCCGGTGACCAGCGCCGCCACGGACAGCACCGTATCGCCGAGGCCGAACCTGTTGCGTGACACGGGGGCGACATTCCTGAGGACCGGGACCTGGCGCGGGCATAGCAGATGCCGGGGCCGCCGCGGCCCACGCTCGGCCTCATGGCACACGCCATCCGCGCGCACGGCTCGTTGTCCCGGGCCAGCGGAGCGTCCGCCGGCCCGGCGTCGTCCGTGACAGGCCCTTACAGGATGAAGCGGCTCAGATCCGCGTTCGAGGCCAGATCCTGCACCCGGTCGCGCACGTAGGCCGCGTCGATCGGCACCGTCTCGCCGGACCGATCGGTGGCAGTGAAGGAGATCTCGTCGATCACCCGCTCCAGCACCGTCTGGAGCCGGCGCGCGCCGATATTCTCCACCGAGGAGTTCACCTCCACGGCGACCCGCGCGAGGGCGTCCACGGCGTCGTCGGAGAAGGTGAGGGTGACGCCCTCCGTCTCCATCAGCGCGACCGTCTGCTTGAGAAGGCTCGCCTCGGTGGCGGTCAGGATCTGCTTGAAATCGTCCACCGTCAGCGGCTGCAATTCCACCCGGATCGGCAGGCGGCCCTGCAACTCGGGGAGGAGGTCCGCCGGCTTCGAGACGTGGAAGGCGCCCGAGGCGATGAACAGCACGTGGTCGGTCTTCACCGGCCCGTGCTTGGTCGCGACGGTCGTGCCCTCGATCAGCGGCAGCAGGTCGCGCTGCACGCCCTCGCGCGAGACGTCGCCGGACGAGCGGCCCTCGCGGGCGCAGATCTTGTCGATCTCGTCGAGGAAGACGATGCCGTTGTTCTCGACCTCGCGGATCGCCTCGCGGACGAGCGCCTCGTCGTCGACCAGCTTGTCGGATTCCTCGGCCATCAGCGGCGCGTAGGCGTCCCGCACAAGCACACGGCGCGGCTTGCCGCGCTGGCCGCCGAGCGCCTTGCCGAGCATGTCGCCGATGTTGATCGCGCCCATCGAGGCGCCCGGAACGCCGGGAATCTCGAACATCGGCATGCCCGCGGGGGCGCCGGAGGTCAGTTCCAGCTCCACTTCCTTGTCGTCAAGCTCGCTGTTGCGGAGCTTGCGCCGGAAGCTGTCGCGGGTGGCCTGGCTCGCCGTCGGGCCGACCAGCGCGTCGAGGATCCGGTTCTCGGCGGCCGCCTCGGCCTTGGCCTTGACGCCCTCGCGCTTCACCTGCCGCGTCAGGCCGATCGCCACCTCGACGAGGTCGCGGACGATCTGCTCGACGTCGCGGCCGACGTAGCCGACCTCGGTGAACTTGGTGGCCTCGACCTTGAGGAACGGCGCGTTGGCGAGCCGAGCGAGGCGGCGGGCGATCTCGGTCTTGCCGCAGCCGGTCGGCCCGATCATCAGGATGTTCTTGGGTGCGACCTCCTCGCGGAGCGGACCGGTCAGCTGCTGGCGGCGCCAGCGGTTGCGCAGCGCGATCGCCACGGCGCGCTTGGCGTCGTGTTGCCCGACGATGAACCGATCGAGTTCGGACACGATCTCGCGGGGAGAGAACGTCGTCACCGCTTTGCCATCCCTGTTCCCGGCCCGAAAACGGCCCCGCGCCGGGAATGGGGTCGCGCGCGGCCCCGCGCAAGGGGCCACGCGTCGGCCGGTCGCCGCCTCAGTGCGCCGCCGGAACCGCCGCGGCGTCGCCCTTGTCGTGCCGGCCGAACCGCTCCACCAGGGTCGCGCTGGCCTCGTTGAGGCCGATGACCGCCACGTCGCGGCTCCGGGCGCGGGCCTTGAGGACCACCCGGTCGAGGGCCGCAATGGCCGAGATGTCCCAGAAATGCGCCGCGTGGACGTCGATCACGAGGCGCTCGACCGGCTCCAGCACGTCGATCGCCTCCGAGAAGGTGCCGGCCGAGGCGAAGAACACCTGCCCGGCGACGGTGTAGGTCCGGGTGCCGCCGTCGGCCGAGAGGGCGGACGTGATCCGGTTGAGCCGGGCGACCTTGCCGGCGAAGAACACGCCGGACAGCAGCACGCCGACCAGCACGCCGATCGCGAGATCCTTGGTGGCGACCACGACCAGGACGGTCGCCAGCATCACCGCCGAGGAGGGCAGCGGGTTGGTACGCAACCGCAGCAGCGAGCGCCACGAGAAGGTGTTGATCGAGACCATGATCATCACGGCCGTCAGCGCCGCCACCGGCACGACGGCCAGCAGGTCCTGCAGTGCCACGAGGAGCACCAGCAGGAACGCCCCCGCCACCAGCGTCGACAGGCGGCCGCGGGCGCCCGACGAGACGTTGATCACCGACTGCCCGATCATCGCGCAGCCGCCCATGCCGCCGAACACCGCTGACGCCATGTTGGCCACGCCCTGGCCCACGCACTCGCGGTTCTTGTCGCTGCCGGTGTCGGTCATGTCGTCGACGATCTGCGCGGTGAGCAGGCTCTCCAGCAGGCCGACGGCCGCCAGCGTCGCCGCGTAAGGCAGCAGGATCCGCAGGGTCTCGAGGGTGAGGGGCACGTCCGGCAGGGCGAAGCTCGGCAGCGTCGAGGGCAGGGCGCCGAGATGGGCAACCGTGCGCACGTCGAGGTGGAAGGTTGCGGTGATCGCCGTCAGGACGGCGATGGCCACGAGCGGCGACGGGACCGCGCGGGTGATCCGCGGGAATCCGTAGATGATCGCCAGACCGAGGGCGATCAGCCCGTAGGTCGCCGGCGTGACCCCGGTAAGCTCGGGCAACTGCGCCAGGAAGATCAGGATCGCCAGCGCGTTGACGAAACCGGTCATCACCGATTGCGAGACGAACCGCATCAGCCGGCCCAGCCTGAGCAACCCGGCCAGGATCTGGATGACGCCCATCAGGATCGTGGCGGCGAAGAGGTACTGGACGCCGTGCTCGCGCACGAGGTCGACCATCACCACCGCGGTGGCGGCGGTGGCGGCCGAGATCATGGCCGGGCGACCGCCGGCGAAGGCGATGGTGCAGGCGATGACGACCGAGGCGTAGAGGCCGACCTTCGGGTCGACCCCGGCGATGACCGAGAATCCGATGGCCTCTGGGATCAGCGCGAGGGCGACGACGATCCCCGACAGGGTGTCGCCGCGCAGGTTGGAGGTCTACGACCGGAGATATCCGGCGTTCCGGGCTGCGTGTGTTGACATCGATGAATCCGCACGAGCGGCGTGCCCGCGTCGCTGGCGGGTCAGAGCGCGTCTCGAATGCGTGGTCCGGCGGATCGGCGGCCGGAAGAGCCACCCGGGCTTTCACCGGGTCCTTGCGAATGCGCCGACCCTAGGGGCGCGCGCGCTGCAATGCAACAACGTGGCGGGAAACGCTCGGCGACGCCTCCGTCATCGCGGGTCCGGCTCCGCGGTTCCGAAATGACGGGCGCGTCGATCCGGCCGCCTCAGGCCGCGCGAACCTGGGTCACGAAGCCCGCGACCTCGCCGCCGAGCCCGTTCGAGCGGCGCGCGATGTCGGCGGCGGCGTCGAGGACTTCCGCGGCGCTGGCGCCCGTCTCGCGGGCCGCGCCCAGGACCAGCGCCATCGTGTCCGTGACAGCGCGGGTGCCGCTGGCGGCCTCGGAGACGCTGCGGGCGATCTCCTGGGTCGCCAGCTGCTGCTCCTCGACGGCGGCGGCCACGCCGAGGGCGATCCCGTGGACCTGCTCGATCGTGCCGCCGATCTCCTCGATCGCCGCGACGGCGTCGTGGGTCGCGGTCCGCATCGCGGCGATCTGCCCGGCGATCTCCTCGGTGGCCTTGGCGGTCTGCGTCGCGAGATCCTTCACCTCGGTGGCGACGACCGCGAAGCCGCGCCCGGCCTCGCCGGCCCGCGCCGCCTCGATCGTGGCGTTGAGCGCCAGCAGGTTGGTCTGCCCGGCGATGGTGGAGATGAGGGAGACGACCTGCCCGATCCCGTCGGCGCTGCGGGCGAGGGCCTGGACGCTCGCCCGGGTCCGCCGCGTCGCCTCGACGGCGCTCTCGGCGGCCGTCGAGGTCTGGGTCACCTGGACGCCGATCTCGCTGGCGGTGGCGGCGAGCTCCTCGGTGGCGGCGGCGACGGCCTCGACGTTGTGGGCCGTCGTCTCGGCGGCGCGCGTGACCGCCTGCGACTGCGTGCCGGCGTGCTCGGCGTTGCCCGCCATGGTCGCGGCGGCACGCTCCAGCCCGGCGGCGGCCCCGGCGAGGTGCTCGACGAGTCCGCCGATGCTGCCCTGGAACCGCTCGGCGAGCCCGGCCATCTCGGCGCGCTTGCGCGTCGCCGTGTCGGCCTCCAGCCGCTGGTGCTCGTGCCGCAGGCCCTCGGCCTCCCGCATCGTGTCGCTGAAGACCTGCATGCTCGTCCAGATCGCGCCGATCTCGTCGCGTCCCGGCTTGACGGCGGGCAGGGTGTGGTCGCCGCGCGAGAGGCGCTGGATCGCGTCCGAGACCGCCCGCAGCGGCCGGGCGATCTGCCGCTGACCGATGAGCAGGCCGAGGGCGCAGCAGATCACGGTGCCGATCAGGGCGAGGCCGAGCAGGAGGAGGGTGCGCGTCGCGAACAGGGCCTGGGTGTCGGCCTTGATCGCCGCCATCTCGCCCCGGCCCTGCTTCACCAGGGCGTCGATGCTGGCCTGGAAGGCCTTGCGGTTTGCCCGGTTGGCGTCGTTGAACCCGAGCTCCGCGGCCGCCTTGGGGCCGGTCGTGTCGCCCGCGTCCGCGAGGGCGCTGCGGAGGGCGCGGAACGCGTCGGCGTTGCGCACCATCGTCTCGAAGAGCGGCCGCTCGGCCTCGGTCACCCGCGGTGCCCAGTCGGCCCGCAGCGCGTCCATCTCGGCGAGACCCTTGCGGATCCCGGCGGTGTACTTCGCGGCTTCCGCGCGGTCGGCGGAGGCGTAGACGCCGCGCGAGTCCATGGTGACTTCGGCGGCGAGGCGGTTGAAGTTCGCGGCGTCGAGCGCCCGGATCGACGCGCTCTCGACACTCGTCAGCGAGCGCTCGAAGCTCTTCAGCGTCGCGACGCTGACCCCTGCCACGACCAGCGTCGTCAGGCTGCAGGCGCCGACGAAGCTCAGGAGTTTTCCGCCGATTTTCATTGCTATCCGACCGTCGAGGCGCGATTGGCGTCAAAATGCCGGTTATTCGTCAAGACGTCGTAAACTGAGCTGATCCGGAATTATTTGTCTCGCCTCTGAGCGCTGGCCTGATGCTGGAGGGGGGCGCGGTGCCTGCCGCGCCCGACCCGGTCAGGCCGCCCGGACGGTGTCGAGGAAGCGGCTGACCTCCGCAGTCAGGTGCTCGGATTGCCGCGACAGCTCCGAGGCCGCGTCGAGGACCTGGCCGGCGGCGACGCCGGTCTCCTCGGCCGCGCCGGCGACGCCGGAGATGTTGCTCGTGACCTCGCCGGCGCCGACGGCCGCCTGCGCGACGTTGCGGACGATCTCCTGGGTCGCCGCACCCTGTTCCTCGACCGCGGCGGCGATCGAGGTGGCGACGCCGCTGATCTCGCGGATTCGGTCGGTGATGCCGGCGATCGACGTGACCGCCTGCCCGGTCGAGGCCTGGATCTGCGCGATCTGGCCGGAGATCTCGTGCGTCGCTTTGGCAGTCTGCTCGGCCAGGGCCTTCACCTCGGAGGCGACGACCGCGAAGCCCTTTCCGGCGGCCCCGGCGCGGGCCGCCTCGATGGTGGCGTTGAGGGCCAGCAGGTTGGTCTGGCCGGCGATGTTGGAGATCAACCCGACCACGTCGCCGATCCGCGACACGGAATTGCTCAGTTCCTGGACGAGCGCGCCGGTCTGATCGGCGTCGGAGACGGCCCGCTGCGCCAGATGCGCCGAGCCGTCCACCTGCCGGCCGATCTCCTGCACCGAGGAGCCGAGCTCCTCGGCCGCGGCCGCGACGGTGTTGACGTTGGAGGCGGCCTCCTCGGCGGCCGCCGCGACCGTGTTCGACTGGCTCGAGGTCTGGGACGCCGTCGCCGACATGGTCCGGGCGGTCGCCTGCAGCTCGGTGGCCGAGGACGAGACCATGCCGACGATGCCGCCGACCGCGCGATCGAAGCTGTCGGCGAGCTCGATCATGGTCCGTCGCCGCTCGGCCGCGGCGGCCGCGTCGGCGATCCGCTTCATCTCGGCCTCCTCGGCGGCCTTCTTGGCGACCATCGCCTTGATCCCGTCCACGGCACGCCCGACCGCGCCGATCTCGTCGCCGCGGGCGGCCTCCTTGATCTCGGCCTCGATCTCGCCGCGGGCCATGCGCTGCAGCACGGCCACGAGGCGGCCGAGGGGGCGGGTCAGCATGGCGAAGACGAGGAAGGCCAGCAGCCCCGCGATGACGACGCTGGCGACGCTGCCGAGCAGGCTCGCGAGGTAGGCGGCGCCGAAGGAGCGCGCCTGCTCGTCGCTTCGGGCGGCGAGGAGGTCGCGCTCCGCTTTCTCGGCCTCGCCGATCTTGGCGCGCAGGGCGTCCATGGACGCCTTGCCGGCGCCGCTCGCCTCGATCTGCCGGGCCTTGTCGAGGTTCCCCGCCTCGACGAGGGCCATCTCCTTGGCGGCGATATCGTTCGACCATGTCTCCGCCGAGCCGCGCACGGCCTCCAGGCGCGCCTGCTGGGCGGCGTTGTCGGCGGTGAGCGACTTGGCGCTCTCCAGGGACACCTTGAAGGACTTCTGGCCGGCGCGGAGCGGCTCCAGGAATTTCGGATCGCCCGCGATCAGGTAGCCGCGCAGGCCGGTCTCCTGATTGACCATCGCCTGCGTGAGGCCGTCGAGGGCGGAGATGACCTGATAGGAGTGCTCCGTGAGATGATTGACGCGCTCGATCGAAGACAGGTGACTGTATCCGATGGTGCTGATCCCCACCGTGACCGCCGCCAGGCTGCCGAATGCGGCAGTCAGCTTCGTTACAATCCGGACATCGTTGATCGAGCGCATAGTCAGTCCCCAGGGCCCCATTCGGGAATTCGGATTTGGTTCCCTGGCGGTTGTGATAAATTATACGCTGTAAATTTTGTCTTACAGCGGGCTGTATCGCCCGGATGAACCCGGTTGAACGGCGGTTGAAAACCTGCTGTCAGCAATCGAGCGTCGGTGATCGTCCCGCGCACTGCTGTCGTCGGCGAGTACAACCTGAGATAAGAGGCGCCGGGCCGGATTTAGAGCGCCTAACAGAACCGCCTGATCTGGTTGAGTGTGATGAGGCTGGCAGCGAGGCTGGTGAAGGCTTCGTAGATGTCTGCACGTCGCTCGTAGCGCACGGGCAGCCGACGGAAGCGGTTGAACCAAGCGTGCGTGCGCTCCACCACCCATCGGTGCCGGCCCAGCCGCTCGCTGCTCTCGATGCCGCGGCGTGCGATGCGCGGTACAATCCCACGCGCCCGGCACTCGTGTCGGCGCGGTTGAGCGTCGTAGGCTTTGTCAGCGTGCAGTTTGTCCGGGCGGTGTCGCGGCCGGCCCCGCCGACCGTTGCGCACGGGTGGGATGGCATCGAGGGTCGGTGCCATCATCACGCTGTCGTGCCGGTTGGCCCCACTCAGGCGGAAGCCGAGCGGCGTACCGCGCGCGTCGGTGACGAGGTGGCGCTTCGTGCCCGCCTTGCCCCGGTCCGTCGGGTTCGGACCGGTGGCAGAGCCCCTTTTTTGGCCGGGACAGAGGCGCTGTCCAAGCTCGCTCGGCTCCAGTCGATCTCGCCCGCCCCATGCAGGCGCTCCAAGAGCACCTGATGCAGGCGGGCCCATACGCCGGCCGCCTGCCAGTCCCGTAAGCGGCGCCAGCAACTCATCCCGCAGCCGCAGCCCATCTCCGCTGGCAGCATCTCCCACGGGACGCCTGAGCGCAGCACGAACAGAATGCCGGTCAACGCAGCTCGGTTCTCGATCGGCCGTCGGCCACCTTTTGGACGTGGGCGGGGCGGCGGCAGAAGCGGCGCAATCTCGGTCCAGAGATCATCGGGCAGAAGCGGACGAGCCATCACCACCAACGCCCGCCCACGCAATCCGTGCCCGTTCTGTTAGGCGCTCTTATTTGCGGCGCTACGATCCGTGCGCGGCTTCGAGGAAGGTTTGCAGGATGCGAAGACCGGCGCCGCAGCGTATTCGCCCGCGGCGCGGTTCGCGCGGAAGCTGTGATGACCCGCGTACAGCCGGGCAGACCCCGCGCCGATGCGCGAGCGCCCGCGACGGGATCCGGGCGACGCGGGCACACCGTGAGCGATCGAGCGCGCGGCGACGGCGGCGGAGCCGGCGAACCCGGCTCCGCCCGGCCGGGTCTCAGGTATCCAGCGCCTCGATGACGAGGTTTCCGTTGGTGTAGACGCAGATCTCGGCGGCGATCGTCATGGCCCGCCGCACGATCGCCTCGGCGTCGAGGTCGCCGTCCTCCAGAGCGCGGGCGGCCGCCAGAGCGTAGTTGCCGCCAGACCCGATGGCCATGACGCCGCTCTCGGGCTCCAGCACGTCGCCCGAGCCCGACAGGAGCAGGCTGACCTCGCGGTCGGCGACGAGCATCATCGCCTCGAGCCGGCGCAGGTAGCGGTCCGTCCGCCAATCCTTGGTGAGTTCCACGCAGGCCCGGGTCAGCTGACCGGGATACTGCTCCAGCTTGGCTTCGAGGCGCTCGAACAGCGTGAACGCGTCCGCGGTGGCGCCGGCGAAGCCGCCGATCACCGCGCCCTTGGCGAGGCGCCGGACCTTGCGGGCGTTCCCCTTCACGATGGTCTGGCCCAGGCTGACCTGACCGTCGCCGCCGATGACGACGCGGCCGCCCTTGCGGACCATCAGGATCGTGGTCGCGTGCATCTGGGGGACGGCGCCCCGGTCGTCGTACCTGAATGCGTCCTGGCTCAAGATTCGGCTCCGCTCTCGATCGCGCCGAGATGGGGAGCTTCGCCGGCCGAGTCCAGTCGGTGCCGGGATCGCGCGCCTACTCGGCGACCGCCTCGGGGCTGCGCACCGGGCCGGCATCCTGCAGGATCGACTGCGCGGCGGCCTCGGCCAGGAGCGCGTAGCCGCGGTCGGCCATGTGAAGGCCGTCGGCGGCGAAGAGCTGCTTGGTCGTCAGCTTACCCTCGCGCACCCAGCCGTGCATCAGGTCAGCCCGGCGGATCACCGGCACGTCGAGCTCGTCGCCGATGCTGCGCACCGCGTCGCGGAAGCGCGAGGCGCCCGGCGTGGATTCGAGCTTCGGGCACCATTGCGGCTCCATCAGCACCACGTCGATGCCGGCGTCCCGGATCCGGCGGATCGCCGACACGGTGGCCTCGCGGAAATGGTCGAGCGACACGCCGCGCAGCGGGTCGTTGCTGCCCGTCTGCCAGATGACGAGCTGGGGCTCGGCCGCGATCACGTCGCGGTCGAGGCGCGCCAGCATGTCGTCGACGTGCTCGCCGCCGATGCCGCGGTTGATGACCGCCACGTCCATCCCGTGCAGCTTCTTGCGCAGGTCGATCTGCAGGCGGGCCGGGTAGGCGTTGGCCGGGGTCGACGCGCCCACGCCCTCCGTCGAGGACGACCCGAAGGCGACGATCTTGAGCGGGGCGCCGATGGCGATCTGGCGGGCGACGTGGGGCAGGTCCGGGCTGTCGCCCAGGTCGAAGCCCAGCATGTCCAGGGATTCGGGCAGCAGGTCCGCGTAGGCGAGGACCGCCGTCGGAAGGACCAAGAGGGCGCCCAACAAGCCCAGGCGGCGCAGCATCCTGCGGGCGGGGAAGACAGTGTTCAGCGTCTTGGACACGGGACCGACGGCTCCGGCTCTCGTGAGCTATGGATACAATCTGACACAGGGCCCTGAAAAGAGCGGTTCCGGGCAGAGTTTGAAAACGCACTGAATTCGTAACGCAAAATTAGGCATGAGTGGGGAGGCGCGCCCTTGCCCGAGGATTCCCGGCAACATCGGCGCGGCGGGTCTACCCCAGCGACGTTGGCGTCGCGGCACCTGCACGCCCGACGCCGAGTCGGCATGAACCATGCAGAACAAACCCCGACGCGTCTCCGAGAGGGCGGCGGAGCGCGCGGTCGGGGCCGCGGCGCGTCCCCCGACCGGCCGCGGGGCTCCGTGAGCCGTCCCATGGTCGACCGCTTGCGCATCGCGATCCTCACGCACTCGACCGACCCGCGCGGCGGCGTGGTCCACGCTCTGGCTCTCGGGGAGGCCCTGGGCAGGCTCGGCCACGAGGCGGTGGTCCACGCGCCCGACCCGACCGGCGGCGGCTTCTTCCGCGCGGCGCAGTGTCCGGTGATCTCGGTCGCGGCCAAGCCGGTCGCGGGACCGGCCGCCGCGCTGGTCGGCGCCCGGATCGCCGACTACCTGGCGCATTTCTCGACGCCCGCCGCCTGCGACTTCGACGTCTTCCACGCCCAGTGCCGGATCAGCGGCAACGCGCTCGCCACCCTGACCCGGCGCCGCCTGATCCCGGGCTTCGTGCGCACGGTCCACCGGATCGACACGTTCACAGATCCGCGGCTCGCGCAGTGGGAGGAGCGGGCAATCCTCGATGCCGGGCGCCTGCTCTGCGTCAGCCGGACCTGGGCGGCGACGCTGGCGGCCGAGTACGGCGCCCGGGCCGACGTGGTCGGCACGGGCGTCGACGGGGCGGCCTTCACGCCCGACCCCGGGCCGGAGGACGACGCGCTCCGCCGCCGCCTCGGCCTCGGCGGCGGCCCGGTCTTCCTCAGCGTCGGCGGCTTCGAGGCGCGCAGGAACACGCTGGCGATCATCGAGGCCTTCGCGGCCCTGCGCCGGACCTGCCCCGACGCGCAGCTCGTCGTGGCCGGCGGCGCGCCGCCCCTCGACCAGGCCGGCTACGAGGCCCGGTGCTGCGCCACGCTCGAGCGCGAGGGGCTCGAGGTCGGGCCCGGTCGGCCGGTGATCCGAACCGGCGCCGTGGCGCAGGCGGACATGCCGGGCCTCTACCGGCTGGCCGACACCCTGGTCTCTCCCTCGCTCGCGGAGAGCTACGGCCTGTGCGTTCTGGAGGCGATGGCCAGCGGAACGCCGGTGATCGTGTCGGGCCGGCCGCCCTTCACCGAGTATATCGCCCCCGGCGAAGCCCTGTCGGTGAACCCGGACGACACCGACGCCATCGCGGCCGCCATGCGGGCGAGCCTTGAGCCGAGCCGGCGGGCGCGGCTGCGCAATGCCGGCCGGGAGGTCGCCCGGGCGCATGTCTGGGACGCCTGCGCGGCGCGCCACCTGCCGACCTACGCGGAGCTCGCGCCCGGGGACGCGCCGTTGATGGCCGCGGCCACGGGGGCGGCGGCCTGGAACACGCTGCGGGTCCCGCGCGATGCCTGAGATGCGCTTCCATATCCGGTGGCCGGACGGGACCCGCGAGGCCTGCTACTCGCCGTCGCTGGTGATCAAGGACCACCTCGCGGTCGGGCAGGACTACCCGCTCGACGAGTTCGTCGCGCTGACCCGGCTGGCCCTGGGCATCGCCAGCGAGCGCGTTCGCGCCCGCTACGGGTTCCCGTGCGGCCGCGCGCAGGCGCAGCTCGCCCGGATCGAGGAGGGCGCCCGCCGCCAGGAGCCCGGGACGGTCCACGTCGAGGCCTTCGAGGACTGATAAGGGCCCGCGGCATCGCCGTGCGGCGAGGCGACGCGGCGCGGACCGGCGGCGCGCCGGGTTGTCCGCAGGACCCACGGCGCGCGGAGGCCCAGGCGATGATGACCCGGATTGCGGCAGTGCTGGTGCTGGCCGCGTCGCCCGCGGCGGCGCAGACGCGGCCGTCCACTACGGCGATGACCTGCCAGCAGACGATCCGCCTCATCCAGGCCCGCGGAGCGCTCGTCCTCGGGACCGGCGGCATGACCTACGATCGGTTCGTCCGCGACCGCTCGTTCTGCGAGCCCACCGAGATCGCGCGGCGCGCCTTTCGGCCGACCCGCGACAACCCGAGCTGCCTGATCGGGTACACCTGCTACGAGCCCGGACGCGGCGACTGGTTGGGTGTGGACGACTAGCACCGTTCCCGATCGCGCTGCCGCGTTTCTCGAGCGTGGAAGAGGGGGGGTGAAGTGCGGGACGCCGGCGCAGCGAGCGCGCCGCGTCAGCCGGCGTCCGGGACCGCCCGACCGGGTTCGAGGGCGACGATCACCCGACGATCCCCGGCCCGGCGGGTGAAGCCCGTGGCGTCGAGGTGCTCCAGCAGCGGGATCGAGAACTTGCGCGAGATCCCCAGGGTCGCGCCGGCCTCGCGGGCCAGGAATCCGGTCTCCGCCGTCCGCGCCGTCGGGAAGGCGTCGATCAGGCGGCTCTTGGCGGTGGCCACCGCTTCCCGGTGGAACAGCACGGCGCGGCGCTGCACCCGGTCGACGGCGCGGATCACCGTGCCGGCTCCCACGAGGTAGGTCAGCGCCTCGCGGCGGCGCACGTCCCGGCCGATGGCCTCGGCCTCGTCGGGCGGGCTGAGGCCGGCGCGGCGGAAGACCTGCTCCAGCCGGCGGGCGGCCTCGCTCTCGTTCCGCGCGGGGTCGAACTCGGCCCGTCGCCACAGGGCGCCCGCCTGGGCGACGCCGCCGGCCGCCGCGAGGTCGCGCAGGACCGCGCCGGTCACCGCCTCGGGCAGCGCCAGGGCGCGGGACAGGCGCTCCAGGGCGATGCCGTGCTCCATCGGGTAGTCGCGGTGATGGTGTGCCAGGGCGGCCAGCGTGCCGGTGCGCAGCGCCTCGAAGGCCGCGGCCCCGACGAAGCGGTCGCCGATCGCGCGGGCACCGTCTTCGGAGAGCGCCTGCCGGGCGCGGTCCGGCGCGATACCGGCGATCCGGGCGAGTTCGTTGAGCGGTGCCCCGGCCGCGCCGAGCTGCCCGAGGCGGACCGTGATCGCCTCGGCGGGACCGCCCGCCGCCAGGGCGGCGAGGTCGGCCATGACCCGGGGATCGTGGCGCCGGCGGCGGCGGCTCGCCGGGTCGAGGATCCGGCCGCCCGCCACCGTGACGGAGGGCGAATCGAGCCGCAGCACGAAGGGCTCCCGCGCCGGCACCGCCACCGGCTCGCCGAGATGGAGCTGCGCCTGGGTACTGGCGCCCGGCTCCAGGGCGTCGCGGTCGAGCAGCCGCAGCCGCGCCTCGACCTCGGTGGTGCCGAAGAGCAGGCGGCAGGCCGTGCCGCCCGCCAGGGCGTCCGGCAGACTCGCGGCCGCGGTGATCGCCACGTCGAGCCACGGGCTCTGCGCGAGCAGGCCCGGCAGCGACAGCGCCTGCCCGCGGGCGATCTGGTCGAGGTCGATCCCGCGCAGGGCGACCGCCGTGCGGCGCCCCGGCTCGGCGCGCTCGACCGCGCGCCCGTGGATCTGCAGGCCGCGCACCGTGGCGGTGCGGCCGCCGGGGGCGATCTCGACGGTGTCGCCGACCGCGAGCGGCCCGCGTCGCAGCGTCCCGGTCACGACGGTGCCGAAGCCCGGCCGGGAGAAGACCCGGTCGACCGGAAGGTAGGGGAAGCCGTCGTCGCGGACCGGTTCCGTCTCCGCCACCAGCGCCGAGAGGGCGGCGGCGAGCTCCGGCAGGCCGTCGCCCGTCACGGTCGAGGTGGCGATGACCGGGCCGGCCTCGATCCCGGCCCGGGCGGCCGCTGCGGCGATCTCGGCGGCGCGCGCGGCCACGGTCTCGGGCGTCGCGAGGTCCGCCTTGGTCAGCGCCAGGACACCGCGGCGCACGCCGATGAGGGCGGCGATCTCGAGATGCTCCACCGTCTGCGGCTTGATGCCCTCGTGGGCGTCGACCGCCAGCAGAACGGCCCGCATGCCGGTGGCGCCGGAGATCATGGCGCGGACGAACCGCTCGTGGCCCGGCAGGTCCACGAGGTCAATCTCGCCCTGCGCGGCGGTCAGCAGCGCGAAGCCCGGCACGATGGACACGCCGCGGGCGCGCTCTTCCTTGAGCCTGTCGGTCTCGACGCCGGTGAGCGCGCGGACGAGCGCCGTCTTGCCGTGATCGACGTGCCCGATCACGCCGACGAGGAGTGTCTTCAAAGCAGCCACCGACCGCATCTTCTCCGCGGTGCCGCCGTCCACAAGGGGCGCACCGCTCGCTCGAAGGGGAATCCGCCGCGCCGGCGCGTCGCGGCGCCGTGTGCGCCTCCGGGCGGTCGGGGCCGGGGCTGCGAGGCAGATGGATTGTGGACAATTTGTCTTGCCACGCCGTGCCGTTTTGGGAAAGCGCGATTTTAACGCAGCGCAGCATCCATCCGCCGCGGGCGACCGGTCTCGTCCCAGCTTGACGACGGCGGCGCCGCCGCCTTTGCTGCCGCGGGTGCGTCGGACGGTCACGCCCCGATGCCGGTTCCGCGAGATGCGACGCAGGATGCGATGCAACCGGAGCCCATCCCTGGCTCGTTAGCCGGGGCAGGCGACGAAGAGGAGCGTATGAGCGACACCGATAGCCACGCCGCGGCGGAGCCCCGCGAGGTCGAGTTGAAGCTCGACTGCGCCGGGCCGGATCTGACGGCGCTCGCGTCCCATCCCCGGTTGAAGGACGCGTCGGCAACCGAGCCCGAATCCCTGGTGACGACCTACTACGACACGCCCGATCGCGCGCTCCGGAAGACCGGCCTGACCCTGCGCGTCCGCGCCAAGGGCGACCGCCATATCCAGACCGTGAAGGCCGGGAGCGGCGGCGTCGGCCTGTTCGACCGGGCCGAGTGGGAGAGCGAGATCGCCGGGCAGGCGCCGGAGCCCGCGGCCTGGGCCGACACGGCCGCCGGGCCGGTCCTGCGCGAGGCCGACGCGCCGCTGGAGCGGCTGTTCGCCACCGTGGTGCAGCGCCGGGAGATCCCGGTCGCGCAGGGCGAGTCGCGCGTGCTCGTCACCCTCGACGAGGGCCGTGTCGAGACCGACTCGGGCGTCGCGCCGCTCTGCGAGGTCGAGCTGGAACTCCAGTCCGGCGATCCGGCCGACCTGTTCGCGCTGGCGCGGGAGCTGGCCGAGACCGTGCCGCTGCGCCTCGGCGTGAAAGCCAAGAGCGCGGTCGGCTACGCGCTCCTCGACGGGATCGAGCCCGGCGTCGTGAAGGCCGAGCCCGTGGATCTGCCCGAGGGCGCGAGCGCCGGGGAGGTCTTCCGCCGGGTGGCGCGCGCCTGCCTGCGCCACATGCGCCTCAACGAGACCGCCTTCCTGGAAGGCGGCCGCCCGCCCGAGGCGCTCCACCAGATCCGCGTCTCCTTGCGCCGCCTGCGCTCGGCGCTGTCGCTGTTCGGGCCCATGCTGGAGAGCGATCCCCGGGCGGCCGGCTTCAACGACGAGATCAAGCGCGTCACCGAGCCCTTCGGCCACGCCCGCAACCTCGACGTGTTCCTGAGCGACACGCTGCCGGATCTCGCGGAACAGCGCCTCGACGAGCCCGGCCTGGACGCCCTGCGCG
Organism: Methylobacterium sp. Leaf361; assembly: GCF_001424445.1. NCBI lineage: Bacteria > Pseudomonadati > Pseudomonadota > Alphaproteobacteria > Hyphomicrobiales > Methylobacteriaceae > Methylobacterium > Methylobacterium sp. Leaf361. Next base: position 123,647 of record NZ_LMPY01000023.1, read on the forward strand.
CGCGCGCCGAGGCGGAGCGCGCCACCGCGTACGACGCGGTCTCGGAGACCCTCGAGAGCCCGCAATGGCGCGCGCTCGTCATCGACTTCGCCGGCTGGGTCGAGGCGGGCTCCTGGGCCGCCGGCCCCGACGCGGCCGTCGACGGGCGCCACTTCGCCGCGCAGGTGCTGGACAAGGCGCGCGCGCGCCTCAAGAAGCGCGGGCGCGGCCTCCGGCACCTCGATCCGCACACGCGGCACCGGGCGCGGATCGCCGCCAAGAAGCTCCGCTACGGCGCGGAGTTCTTCGCCGGTCTCTACCGGAAGAAGAAAGCGGTCCGCCGGCAGGAGAAGTTCGGCGCCGCGCTCTCCGACCTGCAGGACCACCTCGGCGCGCTCAACGACCTGGAGACGGCCCGGACGATGACCGAGAGCCTGTCGGGACCGCCGATGCCGGGTCCCGACGATCCGGGGGCACAGAAATTGCTCGACGCGGCCGCGGACGCACGGTCCGAGCTCCTCGACGTCAAGCCCTTCTGGCGCTGAGGCTTCTCGCGCTGCCGGCCCGGTCGGAACCCGGCCGGTGCGGCGGCGTTCGCCGGACGCGGATCGGCCCGTCCGGGGCAGGGAGCGCGGATGGCCCACGCCTACAGGTTCGGCATCGAGGAGGAGTTCTTCCTGGCCGATGCGCGCACGCGCGGCACGCCGCGGGCCGGACTACGGGCCTTCCACGCGGCCGTGCGGGCCCGCCTCGACGACGCCGAGCGCGAGCAGCTCCAGTGTCAGGTTGAGGTGGCCTCGCCGCCGACCGCCGATCTCGCCGAGGCGCGGGGGCATCTCGCGGATCTGCGCGGCAGCCTCGCGGAGATCGGCGCCGAGCGCGGCATCCTGACCTTCGCCGCGGGCACGCATCCGACCGCCCGGTGGCGCGACCAGCGCCCCACCGACAAGGCCCGATACCACGGGATCATGGCCGACCTCCGGATGCTCGGCCGCCGCAACCTCGTCTGCGGCCTTCACGTCCACGTGGAGGTCCCGGACCCCGAGGCGCGGGTCGGGCTGATCAACCGGCTGCTGCCCTACCTGCCGGTGCTGCTCGCCCTCTCGACCGGGTCGCCGTTCTGGCAGGGGCAGCTGACCGGCCTCGCCGGCTACCGGATGCGCGCCTACGCCGAGTTGCCGCGCACGGGCGTGCCCGAGCTGTTCACCGATGCCGACGACTACGCCCGCTACGTCGACGTGATGACCCGCTCGGGCGCCATCGCGGATGCCAGCTATCTCTGGTGGCACGTGCGTGCGTCGCTGAAGTACCCGACCCTCGAACTGCGTGTCGCCGACAGCTGCACGCGCCTCGACGACGCGCTGTGCATCGCCGCGCTGTTCCGGTGCCTCGTGCGCCGGGTGGTCCGGGACAAGCGGCTCAATGCCGGCCTGACCGCCGCCTCCCGCGGCTTCGTCATGGAGAATCTCTGGCGGGCCCAGTGCGACGGCGTGCGCGCGACGCTCATCGACGAGGCGCAGGTCCGGACGGTGCCGGTCTCCGCGCTGGTCGAGACCCTCCTCGCCGACATCGCCGAGGATGCCGAGGCGCTGGGCTGCGCCGCCGCCTGCGGGCACGCGGCGCGGATCGTGGCGGAGGGGACCAGCGCCGACCGGCAGATGGGCGTGTTCGCGGCCGCGCGCCGGTCGGGCGCTCGGGAGCGCGCGGCTCTGTCGGCGGTGGTCGATCATCTCGCGGCGGAGACCGCCGCCGGCTCGAGGTCCGGGCCTGGGGGGCACCCGAACATCGCTCCGGCGGCGTGACGACGGGCGCGGAACCGGCTGAGGGGGGATCGTCGAGGCCGCGTTCCGTCGGCCGCGCTCGAGGACGCGGTCGGCCGTATGAGTCGCATGGCCATGTTGCCGAAGGATGTCTGGCCGCCGGTACCGCGCGCCTTTATGGCCGGTCGCGCGGCGACGGGTTCCCTCCGTGCCGTCCTCTGCTATCCCTCGCGTTCCAGCAGCCCCCCGACTCCGCGGCCGACCCTCCGGAATGAGCCTCCTGCGCGACCTCTTCGGCCATGTCGGCCGTACCGTGACGGCCTATGCCGGCGACAAGGCGTTGATGCTCGCGGCGGTCTCGGCCGCCGCCAACGTCATCGTGGCCGACGGCGAGGTCGCGGGCCCCGAATTCGACGCCGCCCTGTACGGCCTGAAGGCCGACCCGGTTCTGATGAAGGGCTACGACGCGCTCATGCTGGAGACGGAGCTCTACGAGGGCATCGCCCGGGCCCGCACCCGCCTCGGCCGGGCCGAGAACCTGCGCCACGTCGCGGCGGTCGCCGAGCGGCCCGCGGCCCAGCGCGAGAACGTCTTCCTGATCGCCGCGGACGTCGCCGACCAGGACGGGATCAGCAACATCGAGGCGGGCGCCCTCGGCGAGATCGCCGTCGCCCTCCGGGTCGACGCGATCGCGCTCCTGCGCGCCAACCCGGTGCGGCGCCCGCTGGCCTGACCGGCCCGGTTGGCACCGCGGTTGCTCTCGGGTGCGCGTGGTGGGAGCGCTGCCAAGTCGGCCGCATCCGCCTATAACGTCAGCGTCGCACGGCGACCCGCCGTGAAAGGAACCGGCATGGCCGAGATGAGCCTCAGCAAGACCCACAACCTGCGCGCCGACGGTGCGCGCCTCTGGGCGACGATCCTGGAGACCGCGGAATTCGGCGGCACGCCGGCCGGCGGCATCAACCGCCTGACGCTCTCGGCCGAGGACGGCCAGGTCCGCGACTGGTTCCGGGAGGCCTGTGAGGCGGCCGGGCTCACCGTATCGGTCGACGCGCTCGGCACGCAGTACGCCCTGCGGCCGGGCCGCGACATGGGCCGCAAGCCGATCGCCTTCGGCTCGCACCTCGACACCCAGCCGACCGGCGGCAAGTTCGACGGGGTCCTCGGCGTGCTGGCGGGGCTCGAGGTGATGCGCAGCCTGAACGATGCCGGCATCGAGACCGAGGCGCCACTCCTCGTGGTCAACTGGACCAACGAGGAGGGCTCGCGTTTCGCCCCCGCCATGATGGCCTCGGCGGCCTACGCGGGCGACTTCACCACGGACGAGATCCTGGCCAAGCGCGACGCCGCCGGCACCACGGTGGCGGAGGCCCTCGACGCCATCGGCTACCGCGGGGTGGAGGCCGTCGGCACGCGGGAGATCGGCGCCTTCGTCGAACTGCACATCGAGCAGGGGCCGATCCTGGAGGCCGAGGGCAAGACCATCGGCGTGGTCGAGGGCGGCCAGGGCATCATGTGGTTCGACGGCGTGATCACCGGCTTCGAGAGCCACGCCGGGACGACGCCGATGCCGCGCCGCCGCGACGCGCTGCTCGCGCTCTCGGAATTGGCCCTGGCCGCCGAGCGGATCGCGCTGAGCCACGCGCCCACAGCGGTGGCGACGATCGGCGAGGCCGCGATCCTGGCGCCCTCCCGCAACGTCGTGCCGGGCCGGGTCGCCTTCACGGTGGACGTGCGCGATCCGCGCTCCGAGACCCTCGACGCGATGGAGGCGGCGCTCGGCGAGGCGGCCGCCGAGATCGCGGCGCGGCGCCATCTGGAGATCGCGCTGACCCGGATCTGGCGGAAGGAGCCGGTGCCGTTCGACCCCGCGATCGTGGCGGCGATCGACGCGTCCGCCGAGAGCCTGGGGCATCCGCGCCGCCGGATCATCTCGGGCGCCGGCCACGACGCCTGCAACCTCGCCGCGAAGGTCCCGGCGGCGATGATCTTCGTGCCGTGCAAGGACGGCGTCAGCCACAACGAGTCGGAATCGGCCACGCAGGCCGACTGTGCCGCCGGCGCCGACGTCCTGCTGCAGACGGTGCTCCGCCTCGCCAACGCGCCGCGCGCCTGAGGCTTCCCGCCGGGACGGCGCCCGTCGTCCCGGCGCCGGGCGCGCCGCACCGCCCGCGCGGAGGTGTACCGCGGCGGAAAATCCCGTAAGGACCGCTCCATGAGCGCGCGATCCTACCGCGACGCCAGGGGCCGGCCGCTCGTCGCGGTCACCGGCATCGGCGTCGTCTCCTCCCTCGGTCAGGGACAGGCCGACACGTGGGCGGCCATGACCGAGGGCCGGTCGGGCATCCACGCGATCGCGCGGTTCCCGACCGACACGCTGCGCACCCGCATCGCCGGGACGGTGGACTTCCTCGACACCGATCCGCTCGTCGCGCCGCTCCTGTCCGAGCGGTTCGCCGCCGTCGCCGCCGAGGAGGCGGTGGCGCAGGCCGGGATCGGCGCCAGGGGCGATTTCCCGGGCGCCCTGTTCATCGCGGTCCCGCCGGTCGAGATGGAGTGGCCGCAGCGGCAGGCCCTGGCCGAGGCCGCGGGCGGCGACGGCCCGGTCGACTACGCCGGCCTCCTGCGGGCGGCGGCGACGCGCCGCTTCGATCCCTGGCACGACCTGTTCATCTTCGGCACGGTCGCCGACCGCATCGCCGACCGCTTCGGCACGAAGGGCTCGCCGATCTCGCTCTCGACCGCCTGCTCGTCGGGGGCCACGGCGATCCAGCTCGGCGTCGAGGCGATCCGGCGCGGCGAGACCGCGGCGGCGCTCTGCATCGGCACGGACGGCTCGGTGAACCCGGAATCGCTGATCCGCTTCTCGCTGCTCTCGGCGCTCTCGACCCGCAACGACGACCCCGTGACCGCCTCGAAGCCGTTCTCGAAGGACCGGGACGGGTTCGTCATGGGCGAGGGCGCGGCCGCCCTGGTGCTGGAGGACGCCGAGGCCGCGGTCGCGCGCGGCGCCGCGATCCTCGGCTACGTCCTCGGCTGCGGCGAGAAGGGCGACGGCTTCCACCGCACCCGGTCCAGCCCCGACGGCGCGCCGATCATCGCGGCGATCCGGGCGAGCCTGGACGATGCCGGTGTGGCGGCCGAGGCGATCGACACGGTGAACGCGCACGGCACCTCGACGCCGGAGAACGACAAGATGGAGGCCCTGGGCCTCGCGGCCGTGTTCGGCGACCGCGCGGCCGCGCTGCCGGTCACCTCCAACAAGTCGATGATCGGCCACACCCTCACGGCGGCCGGCGCCATCGAGGCGGCGGTCTCGCTGCTGACCATCCGCCACGGCCGCATCCCGCCGACCATCAACCACCGCGTGCCGGACCCGACCATCGCCCTCGACATCGTGGAGACCGCCCGCGACCTGCCGGTGCGGACCGTGCTGTCGAACTCGTTCGGCTTCGGCGGCCAGAACACCTGCCTGGTCCTCGGCGCGGAGCCCGCGTGAGCGCCGCCGACACCCCGCGCCGGGTCCTCGTGACCGGCGGCGCGTCCGGCATCGGCGCCGCGATCGTCCGCGCGCTGGCGGGATCCGGCCTCGGCGTCGACTTCACCTACCGTGCCTCGGCCGAGGCCGCGCAGGGGCTGCTGGCCGAGCTGCGGACGACCTACCCGGACCGGCCCTTCGCGGCCCATCCCGTCGACCTCGCCGACCGGGCCGCGCTGGACACCTTCTGCGAGACCGCCGAGGCCGCGGGCTATTACGGTCTCGTCCACAATGCCGGCCAGTCCTGCGACGCCCTCGCGGCGATGCTCGATCAGGAGCGCGCCGAGGCCGCCATGCAGGTCAACTTCTTCTCGCTGACGCGCGTCGCCAAGGCGCTGGTGCGGGAGATGACCCGGGCGCGCGCGGGCCGCATCGTGGCGATCGGCTCCGTCGCCGCCCTGCGGGCCAATGCCGGCAACGCCGCCTACGCGGCGACCAAGGGCGCCCTCATCGCCTATTGCCGCACCCTGGCGATCGAGACCGCCAAGCGCGGCGTGACCGTCAACGTGATCGCCCCGGGCTTCGTCGACACCGCCATGATGGACCGCTACGCCGCCTACCGCGACGGGATGGAGCGCCAGCTTCCCGCCGGCCGCTTCGGGCGGCCCGAGGATGTCGCGGCGCTGGCGGCCTTCCTGATGGGCGAGGGGGCATCCTACATCACCGGGACCGTGCTGCCCGTCGATGGCGGCCTGACCGCCATGATGGGTGTCCACCGGACCTGACGGTGGCGCCGCCGAACCGGACGATTCTGCCGATGCGCGCCAGCCTCGCCCTCACCGCCGCCCTCTGCGGCGCGGCTCTCCTGGCCCCGGGCCATGCCCGGGCGGAGCCGCAGGTCTACCGGATCTCCGGCCTGCCGCCGGGCGAGCCGCTCAGCATCCGCGCCGAGCCGGACCCGTCCGCCGAGCAGATCGGCGAGATCCGCAGCCGCGCCCTGGTCTTCGGCTGCACCAACGACACGCCGAGCCGCACCACGTGGTGCCGGGTGAAGGCCGGACGCACCCTCGGCTGGGCGCGGCGGCGCTACCTGGCGCCGGAGTGACGAGAGACACGATGCGAGCCCTCCAGCTGTTCGGTGACCGCGACCTCCGCCTCACCGAGATCGAGCCGCCGCCCGCGCCCGGTGCCGGCGAGGTCCGGATCCGCATCCGCGCGGTCGGCCTCAACTTCATCGACGTCTGGGGCTTCCGCGGCATGGCCTTCGCCAAGCGGAAGATGCCGCTGATCGTCGGCGCGGAGGCGGCCGGGACCGTCGAGTCGGTCGGCGCGGGCGTCACCGGCCTCGTCGCGGGCGACCGGGTCGTGCCGTACGGCGCCATGACCTGCGGCAAGTGCAAGGCCTGCCGCGAGGGGCGCGACAACCTCTGCGAGGACGTGTCCGGCGTGATGGGCTTCCATCTCGACGGCTTCGCCCGGGAGCTGGTGACCATGCCGGCCCGCCTCGCCGTGAAGGTGCCGGACGGCGTCACCGACACCGACGCCGCCTGCGCGGGCATCGCCTTCGGCACGGTCCAGCACATGCTGTTCGACAACGCGCGCCTTGAGCCCGGCGAGAGCGTGTTGGTCCATGCCGGCGGCTCCGGGATCGGGACCGCGGCGATCCGCATGGCCAAGGCGATCGGCTGCACCGTCTACACGACGGTCGGCGACGACGAGAAGGGTCGCAAGGCCGCCGAGCTCGGCGCCGACCACGTCATCAACTACCGCACCGAGCGCTTCGAGGGCGAGGTCCGCCGGCTCACGAAGCGCAAGGGCGTCGACGTGGTGTTCGAGCATGTCGGCGCCGATACCTGGAACGGCTCCCTGCTCTGCCTGAAGCGCGGCGGCCGGCTCGTGACCTGCGGATCGACCTCTGGCGTCTCGGCGACCATGAACCTGATGCAGCTGTTCCAGCAGCAGTACCGCATCACCGGCTCGTTCGGCTGCTCGCTCGCGAATATCGGGCAGGCCCTCGCCAAGATGGAAGCGGGCATTCGACCAGTGGTGGATACCGTGTACCCGCTGGCGGATTTCGCGCAGGGTCTGGAGCGCCTCGAATCGCGCCGCGTGTTCGGCAAGATCCTCGTCAGCCTGTAGCGCCGGCAGCGGCGCACCCGCCCGGCGCCGCACCGTCACCGGGTGCGGCGATCCGCATTTCGCGCTGCGGGAGACTTGTCGTAAACGTCGCTGTACGGGTGCGCTGGGGGGCCGCCCGTACCGTTCTCTGGAATCGACTGTGCTGCGTCTCGCCCTCCTGCTCAAACGGTCGTACCCGCGCCTCGCGGGCTTCGCGATGATCCCGGTGATCCGCGCCCTGGTGCTGCTGGCCCGGATCCTCGGGCCGGTCCGGTCCACGGCACTCGGCGCCGCACTCCTGCGAACCCTCGGACCGCTCCTGCCGGCGCACCGCACGGCGATGGCGAACCTCCGGGCGGCCTTCCCCGACATGTCGGAGGCGGAGCGGAAGCGGATCGCCCTGGAGGCCTGGGACAATCTCGGCCGGACAGGGGCCGAATACGCCCATCTCGACAGCCTGTTCGATTACGATCCCGCCGCCACCTGCGACTTGCGGACGGAGGTCGCTGGGATCGAGCACTTCTACGCCCTGCGCGACGACGGCCGGCCCGGTCTGATCTTCTCGGCGCATCTGGCGAACTGGGAATTGCCGGCGATCTGCGCGGCCCGGTTCGGCCTGGACGCCACCGCGGTGTTCCGGCCGCCGAACAACCCCGCCGCCGCGCGCCTCGTCCAGGAGGTCCGCCGCCGGACGATGGGCGGGCTCGCCGCCTCCACGCCGGGCGCCGTCTTCGCCATGCGCGACGTGGTCGAGACCGGCGGCCACCTGGGTCAGCTGATCGACCAGCACTTCACCCGCGGCGTCGTGGTGGAGTTCCTCGGCCGGCCGTGCCTCGCCAACCCCCTCTTGGCCAAGCTCGCCCGCCACTACGACTGCCCGGTGCACGGCGTGCGCGTCGTGCGCCTGCCGGAGGGCCGCTTCCGCCTCGAGCTGACGCCGCCCTTGGACCTGCCCAGGGCGGCCGACGGGACCATCGACGTCGCCGGCGCCATGCAGGCGATGACGGCCGTGGTCGAGAGCTGGGTGCGGGAGAATCCCGGCCAGTGGCTGTGGATGCATCGCCGCTGGCGGCCCGACATGCTGCCCAAGCCGAGAGTGGCGCCGGCGCCACTTCAACCGACAGTAGAGATCTCTCAAGCCAACGTGATTTCACCTTCGGCCTCGCAGACGGTCTGATGGATCGATGACGCCCCGGCACCGCGCCCCGACCCGCGACCGCCGCGCGCTGCGCGCCGCGCTGCTTGCCTGCGCGACGCTGGCCGCGATGCCGGCGCGGGCCGAGCCCGTCCGCGCCGTGGTCGAGCTCTTCACCAGCCAGGGCTGCGGCGCCTGCCGCTCCGCCGACCCGGTCCTGCGCGACCTCGCCCACAAGCCTGGCGTCATCGCCCTGACCCTGCCGGTGACCTACTGGGACTATCTCGGCTGGAAGGACACGCTCGCGCTGCGGCCGCTGACCGAGCGCCAGCGCGCCTACGCGCGGGGCCGCGGGGCCCGACAGGTGTTCACGCCCCAGGTCGTGGTCGACGGCAACGGCTTCGCCGTCGGGTCCGACCGGCCGGCCCTGGAGCGCCTGATCCGCGATGCCTGCCAGCACGGCGGGCTGCCGGTGCCGGTGCGCGGGGAGAGCAACGGCGACCGGATCCTGGTGGAGGTCGGGGCGGCCCCGGAGGCCAAGACCGAGATCCGCGGCGACGTCTGGCTGGTGCCCGTGCTCCGCAGCCGCGCCATCGCGATCCAGTCCGGGGAGAACGGCGGCCGGACGGCGACCTACGTCAACGTCGTCCGCGGCATGCAGCGGCTCGGTCCCTGGACGGGCCAGCCGACTCGCTTCGAGGTGCCCGACACCCAGGCCCGCGTCGCCGACGCGGACACCTGGGTCGTCCTGCTCCAGGGCGCGGCCGACGGCAAGCCGGGCCGCATCTTCGGGGCCGCCAAGGGACCGGGGCTCTAGGCGCGGGGTCGCGCGCTGCTACTCCAGCGAGATCGGGTCGATCTGCCGGCGGCCCTCGCGCCGGTGGCGCGCCCGGGACGCGTCGGCGAGCGACGACAGGCGAGCGTCGAGGCGCTCGGACTGGCGGCCCACCAGCCCGATCATCCCGTCGATCATCCGGCTGACGCCTGCGACCGTCCCGGTCACGGCTCCGACGATCCCGTTCTCGATGACACGACCGATTCGGCGAACACGCTGCATGACGACTGTCTCTGGGTGGGCGGCGCCGGCGGCGCCCCGAACCGCGGCAGGTAGGGCGGCCGCCCCGGCCCGTGATGCGGCCGAAAGCGGCGCGGGTCCGCGCCGCGGGAGCGGAACCTTCGCGCGGCGCGGCCGGAGCGCTCGAACCGGCGGGTCGGCAGGCTCGTTGCATGGGTGAGCCGCCCGCCGTCCCGCGCGGGCGCCCCAGATCGAGGGTCGGCCATGCGGCGACGCCCGTTCCTGTCCGGGATGTTCGCCGCCCTGTCGCTGGCCGGCCGCCCCGCCCGCGCGGCGGATACGGGCGTCGACCTGCTCCTCGTCCTCGCGGTGGACGTGTCGCTCAGCATCAGCGAGGCCCGGTTCGACCTCGAGCGCCGCGGCTACGCCGAGGCCTTCGGCGACCCGCGCGTGCTGCGCGCCATCGGCGACGGCCCGACCGGGCGCATCGGCGTCGCCCTGTTCGACTGGGCCGGACCCGGCGAGCAGCAGGTGGCGGTCGACTGGATGGTGATCGCCTCCGCGCAGGACGCGGCCGCCTTCGCGGCGCGTCTGGGCGCCGTGCCGCGGCCGTTCTACGGCCGCACCGCCATCGGCTCGGCGATCGGTTTCGCCGCCGACCTGCTGGCCCGAGCGCCGTTCCGCGCCGAGCGCCGGGTGATCGACATCTCCGGTGACGGCACCGGCAATGCCGGGCGTCCCATCGCCGAGGCCCGGGACGCCGCCGTCGCGGCCGGCATCACGGTCAACGGCATCGTGATCCTCACCGAACCCGAGGGGATGCCGGCCTTCCTGAAAGAGCATACCAATCCGGCGGGCGGCCTGGCCGCGTATTACCGGAGCGTCGTGATCGGCGGGGAGGGCGCCTTCGTGATGACCGCCGAGAGCTTCGCGGCCTTCGGCCGCTCGCTCATCGCGAAGCTCGTGCGCGAGATCTCCTGACCGTCACCCGGATCCCAGAGGACCGACCATCGATGCGCCTTGCCGTCCTCCAGTTCACGCACGAGACCGTCACGTTCCTGCCGAACGACACGACCCGGGACGACTTCATCTATCCCGGCTCACCGGCTGCCGGGGCCGCGCTGCTCGCCACCGATCCCAAGGGCTACATGGGCGGCTTCGTGCAGGTGGCGCGGGAGTACGACGGCGTCGAGCTCGTGGGGATCACCTCGCCGCTCTGGCCGCGCACCGGCACCGCCTCGGGCTGGATCACCGCCGACGCCTACGCGCATTTCCTCGGGCAGATGGTGGTGGAGCTGCGGATGCAGGGCCCGTTTGACGGGGTCTATCTCGCCCTGCACGGCGCGATGGCGGTGCGCGGCGTCCCCAGGCCGGAGGCCGACATCGCCCGGCAGGTGCGCGCCACGGTGGGCGAGGGGGCGATCCTAGTCGGGACCTTCGACCTGCACGGCAACGAGGACGCCGCCTTCCTCGACCACGCCGACATGGCTTTCGCGGTGAAGTACTTCCCGCATTACGACGGCCACCTGCAGGGGCAGCGGGCCGCTCGGATGCTGGTGCGCGCCGTGCGCGGCGACTTCCGGCCGGCGCACCGGACCCTCAAGGTGCCGATCCTCTCGCCGACCGTCGTGCAGTGGACCGGCGCCGCACCGTGGTCCGACCTCGTGCAGCGGGCCCTCGTCTGGGAGGCGCGCGAGCCGGACCTGTACGTCAACGTCTTCTTCGGCTTCCCGTGGGGCGACGCCCCGGACGGCGGGATGACCGTGCAGGCGATCACCGACGACGACCCGGCCCTCGCCGAGCGGGTGGCGCGGGACGTCGCGGATTTCGCGTGGCGGCAGCGGCGCGCGCTGCTCGAGACGACGCGGATCCACACGATCGCCGACGGCGTGCGCCTCGCCCGGGCGGCGGTGGCGGAGGGGGCCGCCCCGGTCGTCCTCGCCGACCACAGCGACCGGTCGGGCCGGGCGACCTGGCTGCTGCGCGAGATCCTTCGGCAGGGCCTCGCCCGCACTCTCGTCGCCACGGTGGCGTCGCCCGACATCGCGGCGGGGTCCCTCGCGGCCGGCGACCCGTTCGACGCGCCGGTCGGCGGTGGCGGCGACCCGTCCGCGGGCGACCCAGTGCGCATCACCGGGACCGTGCTGCGCGTCGTCGCCGCGCCGGAGCCCGGCGTCGCCGGCAGCGGCGGCGGAGGCACCTGGATCTGCGTCGCGTTCGGGGTCGGCAACGTCCTCGTGCTGAGCCCGCAGCTCGCGCAGATCGTCGAGCCCGACGAGCTGTGGCGGCTCGGCCTGGACCCGGCGGATTTCGACGTCGTGGCGATCAAGTCGCGGGTGCATTTCCGGCGCGGCTTCGATGACAGCGGCTACGCCCGCACGATCCTGCTGGTGGAGCCGCCGGAGCCGTTCCTCGGCACGGTGCGCCTCGATCACCTCGCCTACGCGCAGATGCGGGCCGCCGACTTCTTCCCCTACGGCGACCCGCCCGGGCCCGTCCCGTCCGACCCGTGACCGGTCCGGCGGAGACGACAGGTGGCGGCCGCCGTCACCCGCCGGTGCTCGCCCCGCACGTGCGAGGGCGCTAGGTTCATCCCGCACGCGCTCGGTGAGGCGCGGCGAGGGAGAGACGGGATGCGGATTCCGGCCGACAGGCTGACCGCCTACGTGCGGGACATCTTCGTGCGCGAGGGCTGCGCCGAGCCGGAGGCCGAGCGCATCGGCCGCTTCCTGGTGGCGGCGAACCTCACCGGCCACGACAGCCACGGCGTCGTCCGCGTCACCCGCTACGTCGAGTGGCTGCGCGCCGGCGAGGTCGAGGCCGGCCGCACGCCCGAGATCGTGACCGACGCGCCGAACTTCGCCCTCGTCGACGCCCATTACGGGTTCGGGCAGACGGCCGGCCCCGTCGCCGTCGATCTCGGGATCGCCAAGGCGCGGGCGAACGGCGTCGCGATCATCGCCCTGCGGCATGCCGGGCATATCGGCCGGATCGGCGAGTGGGCCGAGCGGGCGGCGGCGGCGGGGCTCGTCTCGGTCCATTTCGTCAACGTGGCGGGCAGCCTCCTCGTGGCGCCGTTCGGCTCTGTGGAGCGCCGCTTCTCGACGGCGCCCTTCGCGGCCGGCTTCCCGGTTCCAGGAGGCGACCCGATCATCCTCGACTTCGCCACGTCGCTGGTCGCCGAGGGCAAGGTGCTGGTCGCTTCCCGTGGCGGCAAGCCGCTGCCCGAGGGCGCGCTGATCGAGCCGGACGGCCGCCTCAGCGCCGACCCGGCGACCCTGTTCGGCCCGCTGGAGGGCGTCGAGCGCGACAACCAGCGCGGGGCGGGTGCGATCCGGGCCTTCGGCGAGCACAAGGGCTCCGGCCTCGCGCTGATGTGCGAGCTATTGGCCGGCGCGCTCACTGGCTCCGGCACGGCCGGGCCCGGGCAGCGGCGGATCTGCAACGGCATGCTGTCGATCTACGTCACGCCGTCGGCCCTCGGCACCGAGGACGCCCTCGCGGCCGAGACGCGGGCCTATCTCGAGTTCTTCAAGAGCGCCAAGCCGATGCCGGGCGCCGAGGTCCTGCTGCCCGGCGAGCCGGAGCGGCGGATGCGCGCCGAGCGCCTCGCCGAGGGCGTGCCGCTGCCCGAGCCCGTCTGGGAGACCCTGCTCGCCGCCGGCCGGCCGCACGGCCTCGACGGCAACGCCTACCGCACCTGAACCGGGAACGATCCGGCACGACACCACGCTCGGCGGCGACCCCCGGCCTCAACGGGGGCGCCGCACGGACCGGGGACGCCATACCCGGAAGACGGGAGGAGCCCACGATGCCTCGCTTGCGCTGGCTCATGATCGGCCTCTGCATGGCCGCCAACGCCATCAACTACATCGACCGCGCCAACTTGGCGGTCGCCGCGCCGTCCATGTCCAAGGAACTCGGGCTCGACGCCACCGACATGGGCCTGATCCTGTCGGGCTTCTTCTGGACCTACGCGATCATGCAGCTGCCCTTCGGCTACGTGGCCGACCGGGTCGGCGCGCGGCTCTCCCTCGTGGTCGCGGTGGTCTGGTGGTCGGCCTGCACGGCGCTGACCGCGGTCGGACGGGGGTTCCTGTCCCTGCTCGGCCTGCGCATGCTGCTCGGTATCGGTGAGGCCGGGGCCTACCCGTCCTTCGCCAAGGTCGCGGCCTCGTGGTTCCCGCGCAGCGAGCGCAGCTTCGCCAGCAGCATCTTCGACAGCGGCTCCCGGGTGGGCTCGGCCCTGGCGATCCCGCTGGTCTCCTGGGTCATCGCGACGCTGGGCTGGCGGGAATCCTTCGTCGTCACCGGCGTGCTGGGCTTCGTCTGGGCGGTGTTCTGGATGTGGCTCTACCGCGAGCCCGAGAACCACCCGAAGGTGTCGCCGGAGGAGCTCGCCCGACTGCGGGCCGCGCAGGAGCGGCCGAAGACCGTCGACGCGGCGGACGCCCAGAACCAGGTGCCGTGGCTGTCGCTGTTCCGCTACCGCACGGTCTGGGGCATGATGGCCGGGTTCTTCTGCCTCAATTTCGTGATCTACTTCTTCATCACGTGGTTCCCGACCTACCTGGTCAAGGCGCGGGGCTTCTCCCTTGCGGAGCTCGGCACGCTCGGCAGCCTGCCGGCCCTGGCGTCGATCCCCGCGGGCTGGCTCGGCGGCTTCGCGTCGGACGCGCTCTACCGCCGCGGCTGGAGCCTCACCGCGGCCCGCAAGACCTGCCTCGTCGGCGGCATGCTGATGTCGTCGGTGATCACCCTGTCGATCATCGCGCCCAACATCTACGTGGCGCTGCTGTGCTTCGCGGTCGCCTACGGCAGCCTCGCCTTCACGGCGGCCTCGATCTGGGCGCTGCCAGGCGACGTGGCGCCGACCCCGGCCCACGTGGCCTCGATCGGCGGCATCCAGAACTTCGCGTCGAACGTCGCCGGGATCGTGACGACGACCTTCACCGGCGTCATGCTGACGGTCACCCAGGGCTCGTTCGTGATCCCCCTGATCGTGGCCGGCGGGTTCTGCCTGTTGGGCGCCTTCATCTACCTGTTCGTGGTCGGCGAGATCGCGCCGCTGCCGGTCCGCGACGCTCGCGCCCCGGCCCTGCGCCCCGAAGCGGCGCGGTGACGGCGCGGTGACGGCGACTGGCGCGACGGAATCCGAGGAGAGACCGATGTCCACGTATCCCGTGATCACCCTCCGCCCCGCCGACGGCGTGGCCGTGGCCCGCGGCGCCATCGAGCCGGGAACGCCGGTCGCCGACAACGTCGCGGCGGCGGAGCGGATCCCGGCCGGCCACAAGGTCGCGGTCCGGGCCCACCGGAGCGGCGAGCCGGTGACCAAGTACGGGCAGATCATCGGCTTTGCCAAGGCGGACATCGCGGCCGGCCGCCACGTCCACGTCCACAATCTCGGGATGGGCGAGTTCGCCCGGGACTACGCGTTCGGGGTCGATGCGAGGCCGACCCAGCTGGTGACGCCGCCCGCGACCTTCGAGGGCATCCGCCGCCCCGACGGGCGCGTGGCAACGCGCAACTACGTCGGCATCCTCACCTCGGTGAATTGCAGCGCGCACGTCGCCGACCTGATCGCCGACGCGTTCCGGCGGCACCCGATCCTCGGCCTCGACCCGCTCGCCTCCTATCCCAACGTCGACGGTGTCGTGGCGCTGACCCACAAGACCGGCTGCGGCATGGCGATGGGCGAGCCGCTCCGGCTCCTGCGGCGGACGCTCGCGGGCTACGCGCGGCACGTCAACTTCTCTCATATCGTCATGATCGGGCTCGGCTGCGAGGTGAACCAGATCGGCGCCTTCCTGGAGGAGCAGGGGCTCGGCGACCGGATCCGCAGCATGAACATCCAGAGCCTCGGCGGCACCCGGAAGACCGTCGAGGCCGGAATCGAGTTCGTGACCGGCATCCTGGCCGAGGCGAACGTGGTCCACCGCGAGCCGGTGCCGGCGAGCGAGCTGATCGTCGCCCTGCAGTGCGGCGGCTCGGACGGGTATTCGGGCGTGTCGGCCAACCCAGCGCTGGGGATCGCCAGCGACCTCGTGGTGCGGAACGGCGGCACGGTGATCCTGTCGGAGACCACCGAGACCTACGGCGCCGAGCACCTGTTCACCCGCCGCGCTATCAGCCCGGAGGTCGGCCAGAAGCTCGTCGACCTGATGCACTGGTGGGAGGAGTACACCCGCAAGGAGGGCTCGGAGATCGACGCCAACCCGTCGCCGGGCAACAAGGCCGGCGGCCTGACCACGATCTTGGAGAAGTCCCTCGGCGCCATGGCGAAGGCCGGCAGCACCAACTTGGTCGACGTGCTGCGCTATGCCGACCCCGTCACCGCCAAGGGCTTCGTCTTCATGGACACGCCCGGCTACGACCCGGTCTCGGCGACCGGTCAGGTCGCGGGCGGCGCGAACCTCGTCTGCTTCACCACCGGCCGCGGTAGCGTGTTCGGCTGCAAGCCGTCGCCCTCGATCAAGATCGCCACCAACTCGGCCATGTACCGTCGACTCGAGGAGGACATGGACGTCAATTGCGGCACGATCCTCGACGGCGCGGAGAGCGTGGAGCAGGCCGGCCACCGGATCTTCGACCTCATCCTGCGGGTCGCCGGCGGCGAGCGGACGAAGAGCGAGCAGTTCGATTTCGGCGCGTCGGAATTCGCCCCCTGGCAGATCGGCGCGACCGTGTGAGGGAGCGGCGCGCGCGCTCCGCCGTCATCGCGAGCGCAGCGCGGCGATCCGGGGAGGCGAAACTTCGGTGAGCGTGGCGCAGCCCTGGATTGCTTCGCTGCGCTCGCAGAGACGGCCATTCCGACCGCCGTGCAGGCCTCGTCTCAGAGGTCGGTCCGGACCACGTGCGGGAAGCTCAGGATGAAGTCGGCGCCGAAGGCCGTGACCGGCGTGTGGAAGCCGGGCGCGACGGTGCCGGCGGCGACGCGGCGGGCCGCCTCCAAAGCGGTCCAGACGGTGAGCGTGTAGCCCTCAGGCGTCTCCATCCGGCTCGCCGCGCGGCGGCCGGCGCCGTCCCAGGCCTCCGCCAGGAAGGTGCTGCGGGCCTTCTCGCGCGCGGCGGCCGAAGGGCCCTCCGGCAGCCGGTCGATGCCGCGGTTGATCAGGCGCTGGGCGGTGCCGCCCGCGATGATCCGCCGAATGCCGGCGGGCAGGCCGGCCGCCGCAGCCATGGCGGGGAAGGCCTCGAAGTAGACGTCGATGTTCGGGACACCGGTCGAGTACCACGCGCTCGACACGTCGCCCCAGCCGAGCCCGACGGTCCGGCGCGGTCCCATTCCGAAATCCGCGGTGGCGCGCGGCGGGCTAGGCAATTCGACGATGCGCCCGTTCCGGCGCACCCGCGTGCCCCAGGCGATGCCCTCCACCATGGTGCGGGCCGTGCCGCGGCTGAAGCCGCCGAACCCGCCGATGGAGATGCGCAGATGCGTCGCGCCGGGAACGCGGCCGGCCACGTGGGCGGCGAGGCAGTCGCTCGGCACCACGTCGAAGCCCACCGCCGGCAGGAGGACGATGCCGGCCGCCTTCGCCTCGGCATCCTTGGCCGCGAGGGCCTCCAGCACGGCGATCTCGCCGGTGATGTCGACGTAGTGCGCGCCGGCCGCGAGGCAGGCCTCGGCCATCGGCCGCGCCGTCCGCGAGAACGGGCCGGCCGCGTGGATCACCGCCGCCACGCCCGCGAGGGCGGACCGCAGGCCCGCGGCATCGTCGAGCCGCGCGGCCCGCATCTCGAGGTTCAGCCGGGCCGCCAGCGGCCGCAGCTTCTCGGGATCGCGCCCTGCCAGGATCGGGCGCAATCCCTGCCCGACGGCGTGCGCGGCCAGGAGCTGCCCGGTATAGCCGGTGGCGCCGTAGATCAGGATCGCGGTCATCCCGGCGTTCTGACACCGCTTCCGCCGGTGTCAAAGCGCGCGCCGCGTCGCCGTCCCGGATGCTAGGGCTGCGCCGATCCGATCGTCCCGCGGCGGGGATCTGACACCCTCCGTCCCCGCCCGAACAGGAGCCGAGGCACGATGTACGAGCGTAACCTCCCGCCGCGCGCGCGCCGCGCCAGCCGCAAGATCGGCTGCCTTGGCGCCGTCCTCCTGGGCCTGGCCGCGCCCGCCCAGGCCGGTGACGGGCCGGTGGTCCTGAAGGCGCCGTCCGACGCGAGCCCCGGCATCGCCGCCATGCCGCAGATCGCCGCGCCGGCCGACGAGGCCGAGCGTCGGATCAACGCGGCGCTGAAGCGCCTCGACGCGCGGGCCCTGAAGGCCGAGCAGGCGTGCAAGGATCAGGGCGGGAAGAACAGTTCCTGGGAGCGCTCGGTCCAGGCCCCGATGCGCGGCCCGCGCTTCCTGAGCTTCGTCATCTTCGACAGCGGGTTCTGCGGCGGCGCGCACCCAAATAGCGGCACGATGTCGATCGTCTACGATCTCACCACCGGCGCCCCGGTCGACTGGACGACCCTGCTGCCCAACTCCCTGACCGGCAAGCTCGCCCTGGCGGAGGGCCCGGGCGGGACCAAGATGGTGACGCTCGCGTCGAAGAGGCTGCACGCCCTCTACCTCGCGGGCTATCGTCCGAAGACGGGCGATCCGAAGGCGGACGACGCCGACAAGGAGTGCCGCGAGGCCGTCGCCGAAACTTATGACGGGCAGCCGCCGGCCATGATGGCGTGGCTCGACGCCAAGACCGGCGGCCTCGCGGTGCAGTTCGACCTCGCCCACGTCGTCCAGGCCTGTGCCGACCCGGTGGTGATTCCCGTGGCGACGTTGCGTCGGGAGGGTGCGCAGCCGCTCCTGGCCGTCGCGCTGGAATCCGCCCACGCGCAGGCCTCGAAGTGACGCGATCGGCCACAGCGTGTTCGGGCTCGACGCGGGCCCCCGACGGTGTAGCGTGAGTCCGCGACGGCGCGATGCCAGCGCGCCGTGTCCGAGGGGCGGCCCATGTCCGGATCCGGCGTAGTCGACGAGGCGGCCGCGGCGGCGAGCGAGCCTTTCGGCGCGTTCGCGGCCGGCCTGACGGACCTGTCGCCCCTGCGGCGGACGGTGGTCGCGGCCTGCCGGCGGCCCGAGCAGGACTGCGTGCTCCCGCTCCTCGAAGAAGCGCGCCTGCCGCCCGAGGCGGCTCGGCACGTCGCCGAGGACGCGCGGCGCCTCGTCGAGACCCTGCGGCGCCAGGGCACCCGCGGCGGCGTCGAGGGGCTGATCCACGAGTACGCGCTGTCGAGCCAGGAGGGCGTGGCGCTGATGTGCCTCGCCGAGGCGCTTCTGCGCATCCCCGACGCGGCGACGCGGGACGCGCTGATCCGCGACAAGATCGCCGGCGGCGACTGGGCCGCCCATCTGGGGCACAGCCCGTCGCCCTTCGTCAACGCGGCGACCTGGGGCCTGCTCGTGACCGGCAGGCTCGCGGCGACCCGGGACGAGGCCGGCCTGTCCGCCGCGCTCACCCGGCTGATCGCCCGCGGCGGCGAGCCCGTGATCCGCACCGGCGTCGATCTCGCCATGCGGATGATGGGCGAACAGTTCGTGGCGGGGCGGACCATCGCCGAGGCCCTGCGGCACGCGGCGCGGCTCGAGGCGAAGGGCTTCACCTACTCGTACGACATGCTCGGCGAGGCCGCCGTGACCGCCGAGGACGCCGAGCGCTACCGGCGCGCCTACGCGGACGCGATCGCGGCGATCGGCGCGGCCTCGGCCGGGCGCGGCGTGCTCCGCGGCCCCGGAATCTCGATCAAGCTCTCGGCGCTCCATCCCCGCTACGCCCGCGCGCAGCGCGACCGGGTCCTGTCCGAACTCTATCCCCGCGTGCGGGACCTCGCCCGCCTCGCCGAGGGCCACGGCATCGGTCTCAACATCGACGCCGAGGAGGCCGACCGCCTCGACCTGTCGCTCGACATCCTGGAGCGGCTCGCCGCCGAACCCGACCTCGCCGGCTGGGACGGGCTCGGCTTCGTGGTCCAGGCCTACGGCAAGCGCTGCCCGTTCGTCATCGACGTGCTGATCGACCTCGCGCGGCGGTGCCGCCGGCGGCTGATGGTGCGCCTCGTGAAGGGCGCCTACTGGGACAGCGAGATCAAGCGGGCGCAGGTCGACGGTCTGGCGGATTTCCCGGTCTTCACCCGGAAGGTCCACACCGACGTCTCGTACCTCGCCTGCGCGCGCCGGCTGCTCGCGGCGCCCGACGCGGTCTTACCGCAATTCGCCACCCACAACGCGCAGACACTGGCGAGCATCGTCGCGATGGCGGGCCCGGATTTCCGGCTCGGTCAGTACGAGTTCCAGTGCCTGCACGGCATGGGCGAGCCGCTCTACGAGGCCGTGATGGCCGACGCCGTCCTGCAGCGGCCCTGCCGCATCTACGCGCCCGTGGGCACGCACGAGACCCTGCTCGCCTACCTGGTGCGGCGCCTCCTGGAGAACGGGGCCAACACGTCCTTCGTCAACCGGGTCGCCGACGAGGCCGTGCCGGTCGCGGACCTGATCGCCGACCCCGTCGCAACCGTCGAGGCCGCGCCGGATCCCGGCGCGCCGCATCCGCGGATCGCGGCCCCCCGGGCGCTCTACGGCCCGGCCCGCGCCAACGCGGCCGGGCTCGACCTCGCCGACGAGGCGGAGCTCGCCCGGCTGTCGGACGGGTTGGCGGCGAGCGGCCGCACCGCGTGGCGGGCGGCACCCTCGGGCGCGGACGACGCGGCGGCCGACGAACCCGTCCACAATCCCGCCGACCGCCGGGACATCGTCGGCTTCTACCGGGCGGCGACGGCCGAGACCGTGGCGGTCGCCGTGGCGCGCGCGCAAGTGGGCGCGGCCGGCTGGGCGGCGACGCCGGCGACGGCGCGCGCCGCCTGCCTGCGGCGGGCCGCCGACGCCTTCGAGGCGCAGATGCCGCCGCTGATCGGCCTCGTCGTGCGGGAGGCGGGCAAGACCTGCGCGAGCGCCGTCGCGGAGATCCGCGAGGCGGTCGACTTCCTCCGCTACGCCGCCGCGGAGGCCGAGCGGACCCTCGGGGAGGCACACGCGCCGCTCGGTCCGGTCGCCTGCATCGCGCCGTGGAATTTCCCGCTGGCGATCTTCGTCGGTCAGGTCGCGGCCGCCCTGGCGGCGGGCAACACGGTCCTGGCGAAACCCGCCGAGGAGACCCCGCTGATCGCGGCCGCTGCCGTCCGCGCGCTGCACGCGGCCGGGATTCCCGTCGAGGCGCTGCACCTCCTGCCGGGCGACGGCCGGGTCGGCGCCGCCCTGGTCGAGGATCCGCGCGTGCAGGGCGTGATGTTCACCGGATCGACGGCGGTGGCCAAGGGCATCCAGCGAGCTCTGGCAGAGCGGCTGAACCGTTTCGGCGAGCCGGTGCCGTTCGTGGCCGAGACCGGCGGCCAGAACGCCCTCGTGGTCGATTCCTCCGCGCTCGCCGAGCAGGTGGTGGCCGATGTCATCGCCTCAGCCTTCGATTCCGCCGGGCAGCGCTGCTCGGCGCTCCGAATCCTGTGCCTGCAGGAGGAGATCGCCGACCGGACGCTGCACATGCTGAAGGGCGCCCTGCGCGAGCTGCGGGTGGGAGACCCGCGGGCCCTGCCCGTCGATGTCGGGCCGGTCATCACCGCCGAGGCCGCCGACCGGGTCGTCGGACACGTGACGCGGATGCGCGCGCGGGGCTTCCCGGTGGAGCAGTTTCCCCTGCCGCCCGAGGCCAGCGCCGGGACCTTCGTGCCGCCGACCCTGATCGAGATCGGGGCCGTCGCCGATGTCGAGCAGGAGGTGTTCGGGCCGGTGCTGCACGTGCTGTGCTACCGCCGCGACGGCCTCGACGCGCTCCTGGCGGCGATCGACGCGACCGGCTACGGGCTCACCTTCGGGCTGCACAGCCGCATCGACGAGACCATCGACCGGGTCCTCGATCGCGTGCGGGCCGGCAACCGCTACGTCAATCGCAACATCATCGGCGCGGTGGTCGGCGTGCAGCCCTTCGGCGGCTCCGGGCTGTCGGGGACGGGCCCGAAGGCCGGCGGCCCGCTAGCCCTCGGCCGCCTGCTGCGGCGCGCGCCCGCCGCCGCCCGCGACGGGCTGCCCACCGACGACGGGGCGCTGCGTCCCTACACGGCGTGGCTGCGCTCGCGGCGCCGGCACGACCTCGCGGACAGGCTCGAATCCGTCCGCTATCCCGGCCGCGCCGCGATCGCGCCGGCCGGTCCCGTCGGTGAGCACAACCTGTACGCGCTGCGTCCCCGTGGGCGCGTCGCGGCCGTCGCGGCCACCGAGACGGCGCTGCTGCTTCAGATCGGCGCGATCCTCGGCACGGGCAACGCGGCCGTCGTCATCGGGCCGGACGGGCGCGATCCGGTCCTGGACGGTCTGCCGGAAGCGTGCGCGGCGCGGGTTGCCCGGGCGCCGGACCTCGGGCGCGCGGGCGCGATCGCCGGGGTCCTGTTCGCGGGCGACGCCGACGACCTGCTGGCCCTGAACAGGGCCGTCGCGGCCCGCGAGGGCGCGATCCTGCCGATCCAGGCCCGCTGCCCGGAGGCGCTGGCGGCCGGCGATCTCTACGATCCGGCCGGCCTGGTGGAGGAGGTCACCACCACGATCAACACCGCGGCGGCCGGCGGCAATGCCAGCCTGATGAGCGTCGGGTGAGCTCGCATCTGCCCGGTCAGGCCGACCGGCGCAGGTTCCAGAACAGCGGCAGCCCGGTCAGCATGCCTTCGAGGTCGCGCCGGTAGGCGGTTGGCTGGAAATACTGGCCGCAGGGCAGGTAGGCGCCGACCTCCAGCGCCCGCGCCTGGATCCGCGCCGCCAGGGCACTCTGGGCGTCGAGGTCAGGCGCGTCGAACCACGCGCCGCGCAGTTCCTCCAGGGGCGCGTCGGTCAGCCAGCTCGGCACGCCGGCCCGGCCGTTCCCGCGGGCGGCCAGATGGTAGGCCGGCGAGAGGTGGTCGAGCCCGCCGGAGAAGATGCCGAACATCGACCAGCCACCCTGGTCCAGGGGCTTGGCGTTCAGGATCCGCTGGTTGACCGTCCCCCAGTCGGTGGCGACGACGTCGAGGTTCATCCCGATCTTGCGGCAGGCATCGGCCATCACCTCGCAGATCGCGTTGATCCGCGGCACGTCGGTCCCGGAGAGCAGCACGACGCGCTCGCCCTTGTAGCCCGCCGCCGCCAGCGCCCGCTTCGCGGCGGCCAGGTCGCGGGGGGCGGTCAGCGCTTCCATGCCGGCCGAGGACGCCATCGGCCCGCCGGCCGTGAAGATGCCGACGGGCCCGCGCCGGATCGCCGGATCGCTGCCGGCGACGGCGTCCATCATCTCGGTCTGGTCGACGGCCGCGAGCAGCGCCCGGCTGATCGCGGGATTGTCGAAGGGCGGCAGGGTGTGGTTGAGGCGGATCTGGCCGATCAGCCCGGCGGTCTCCACCAGATCCACCCGCACGGCGGGCTGGCGGTTCAGGTCCGGCACGAGATCGACGAGGGGCTGCTCCCACCAGTCGATCTCGCCCGAGCGCAGGGCGCCGGCCGCGGTGGCCCCGTCGGGGATCGTGCGCCACTCGACGCGGTCGAAATGCGCGATCCGCGGCCCCGCCGTGAAGCTCGGCGTGCCGTCGGGGCGCGGTCGATAGGCCTCGAACCGGCGGTAGACGTTGAGCGAGCCCGGGACCCGCTCCTCGGGGACGAAGCGGAACGGGCCGCTGCCGACAATCTCCGGCACCGGCTGCGTCGCGGGCGTCGCGCTCAGGCGCTCCGGCATGATCACCGGGACGTAGGAGGTCGGCTTGGCCAGCGCGTCCGGCAGGAGCGGGAAGGGCCGCTTCAGGCGGAACTGCACCACCGTGTCGGAGGGCGCCGAGAGTTCGTCCACCGTCGCGAACAGGGTCCCGCCGTAGGCATCGCGCTGCGCCCAGCGCTTCAGGCTCGCCACCACGTCGCGGCCGAGGACGGGCGTCCCGTCGTGGAAGCGCAGGCCGTCCCGCAGGGTCAGGCGCCACGTGAGGCCGTCGGACGCGACCTCGTGGCCCGCCACCATCTGCGGCTGAGCGCGGTAGGCGGTGTCGAGGCTATAGAGCGTGTCGAACACCATCAGCGCGTGGGTGCGCGTGACGTAATTGGTGGTGATGATCGGGTCGAGGAGCGCGAGGTCCGCGTAGGGGACGAACCGCAGGGTCGTCGCGGAGGCCGCTCGGACCAGGGCCGGCCGGGCGAGAGCCCCGGCCATCAGGGCTCCGGCGCCGGTCAGCAGGGTGCGTCGCTTCATGAATCGATCCCGGTCACGGCGGCGTCCGATCTGGCCGCAAGCCAGGTTCGCGTGCAAGTGGTGCGCCACTGCCGCGCTTCGATCGGGATCTCAGAACCCGCCCGGGCCTGTAGCCGGACGGGTCGCCCGTGATCGCGCTGCGCGGGCCCTCAGGCGGCGCGCGACCAGCGGATGTCGCCGAGGCTCTCGCGGAAGGCGAAGCGGGCGAGATGGTCGGCCACGACGTTCTCCAGCCGGGTCAGGTTGACCGGGTCGGAGCTGTCGATGCGCATCACCAGCGCGTCGGGCTCGGCATCGAAGGTGCAGACGCGGTCCTCGCCGAAGGGCACGGTGCCGTGAACGGGGGTCGCCTCGACCTTGAACTTGTGGCTCCAGTGCCGGCAGAGCTGCTGCAGGTAGCGGCTCGCCTCGGTGGTCTGCACGCGGGCCTGGGAGGTGGGCATTCCGTCGGTCTCCAGATGGATGTGAAAACAGCCTGTCGGTGACGGTTCGTCGTTCGATCTCGCACGTGCGAGATAGGGAGGCCTCAGAGCAATTGCCATGCCTGGCGCCGACGGATCCGTCTCCGCCGTCTGTATTGAGCGTGTGTCCGAAGCGTTAGCA
Source organism: Methylobacterium sp. Leaf361 (assembly GCF_001424445.1). NCBI lineage: Bacteria > Pseudomonadati > Pseudomonadota > Alphaproteobacteria > Hyphomicrobiales > Methylobacteriaceae > Methylobacterium > Methylobacterium sp. Leaf361. The sequence continues at coordinate 147,969 of NZ_LMPY01000023.1, forward strand.
GCGGCTTAACGCGACGGGCCGCCCCGGCGGTTCGCGGCGCGGCGTGGCTGTCCTGCACCCGTCTCCGCGCCGAATTATGGCGCGATGCACAAATTCGCTCAGGCCGGCGGCGCACCGCGATCGGTCGGGGCGAGCACCTTGCCGGGGTTGAGCAGGTCGTCCGGATCGAGCGCGGCCTTCAGGCGCCGCATGAGGTCGAGCCCGACCGGGTCGCCGTAGCGCGCGAGTTCCTCGCGCTTGATGAGGCCGACGCCGTGCTCGGCCGCGATGGAGCCGCCCAGGGCGTGCACGAGGTCGTGAACGATCCGGTTGAACCGGCCCCAGGCGGACAGGAACGCCGCGGGCTCCATGCCGGGCGGCTGTGACAGGTTGAAATGGATGTTGCCGTCGCCGAAATGGCCGAAGCCGCAGGGCCTCAGGCCCGGCATCTCGGCGAGGCAGGCCGCCCCCGCCCGCTCCAGGAACTCGGGCAGGCGGGAGAGCGGCACCGAGACGTCGTGCTTGATCGAGGCGCCCTCGCGGGTCTGCGCTTCGGGAACGCCCTCGCGCAGGCGCCAGAGCGCGGCGTTCTGGGCCCCGCTGGTCGCGATGGTGGCGTCGGCGATCAGCCCGTCCTCCAGGGCCTGCCCGAGGGCCGATTCCAGTTCGGCCCCCGTGTCGGCGTCCGGGCGCGCGGACGCGACCTCGATCAGCGCGTAGGCGCCGTGCGCGCCGTCCAGCGGCCGCACCGTCCCCGGGACGTGGCGCAGCACGATCTCCAGGGCGAAGGGCGGCAGGTACTCGAACGCCGTCAGGTCGCGGTCCATCCGCGTCCGCAGGAAGACGAACAGGTCCAGAGCCGCCTTCGCCGAGTCGAGGCCGACGAAGGCGACGCTCGTCGAGCGCGGCCGCGGGAACAGCTTCAGCACCGCCGCCGTGACGATGCCCAGCGTGCCCTCCGAGCCGATGAAGAGCTGCTTCAGGTCGTAGCCGGCATTGTCCTTGCGCAGGGCCCTGAGCCCGTTCCAGACGCGCCCGTCGGCGAGCACGACCTCGAGCCCGAGGACGAGATCGCGGGCGTTGCCGTAGGCGAGGACCGCGATCCCGCCGGCATTGGTGCTGACGCCGCCGCCGATCCGGGCCGAGCCGCGCGACGCGTAGGAGAGCGGGAACAGCATGCCGGCGGCCTCGGCCGCCTCCTGCACCTCCTGCAGGATCATCCCGGCCTCGACCGTGATGGTGGCGTCCACCGGGTCGACCGCGCGCAGGCGGTTCATGCGTTCCAGGGACAGGACGACGCCGCCCTGCGGCACGCCGGCGCCGGTGAGGCCGGTATTGCCGCCGAGCGGCACGACGGCGATCCCGGCCTGCGTGCAGGCGCGGACCGCGAAGGCGACCTCCTCGGTGCTCCCCGGCCGCAGCACGGCCAGGGCCGACCCGGTGAACAGGCGGCGGCTCTCCGTCAGGTAGGGCGCGAGGGCGTCGGGATCCGTCAGCACGTGCCGCGCGCCGAGCCCGTCCCGGAGCGCGGTCAGCAGGGTGTCGAGGGCGGCTGTCGGCGTCATCGCGCGGATTCTGTAGGCCGGAGCAGGCCGGAGGCAAGCGCCGGTATGGCGCGCGCCGATGCGGACCTTACAACGTTGATGTAGGGCCCGGGCGTCGTCGCGCCGGGCCACCCGGACGATCCACCGCAGAGGCAGAGATGCTCTCCGTCATCCAGAACCCGCCCCGCATCGCGCTCCCCATCGTCGGCAGCAGCGACTTCTATCCCGTCCGCCGCGTCTACTGCGTCGGGCGCAACTACGCCGCCCACGCCCGCGAGATGGGCGCGGACCCGGACCGCGAGCCGCCGTTCTTCTTCATGAAGCCCGCCGACGCCCTGCAGATCGTCGGGCCGGAGCCGACGGCCCACGCCTACCCGCCGAAGACCGCCAACTACCATTTCGAGGTGGAGATGGTCGCGGCCCTCGCGAGCGGCGGCAGCGACATCCCGGCCGAGACCGCCCTGGAGCACGTCTACGGCTACGCCATCGGCCTCGACATGACCCGGCGCGACGTCCAGGACGAGGCCAAGAAGATGTCGCGGCCCTGGGACACCGCCAAGGCGGCCGACGGGTCGGGGCCGATCGGCGCGCTCCACCCGGTCTCCGCCATCGGCCACCCGGCGAAGGGCGCCATCACCCTGTCGGTCGACGGCGAGGTCCGCCAGAAGGGCGACCTCGGCGACATGATCTGGTCCGTCGCCGAGCAGATCGCCTACCTGTCGGGCTACTTCGCCCTGCAGCCCGGCGACCTGATCTTCACCGGCACGCCCTCCGGCGTCGGCCCGGTCCAGCGCGGCCAGCGCATGGTCGCGGCGATCGACGGTCTCGGCGCCATCACCCTCGACGTCGTCTGAGCCGCGCGGCCGCATGCTCCTCGATCGGCCGCTGCTGCGGCGCCTGTTCCACCTCGGGGCGCTCGCGTCCCGGGGCATGACCCTCGGCGTGCGCGGCGTCGCCCTCGACGGGGCCGGGCGCGTCGCCCTGGTGCGCCACACCTACGTGAGTGGCTGGCACCTCCCCGGCGGCGGCGTCGAGCGCGGCGAGACCGCGCGCGACGCGATCGTGCGGGAGTTCCGCGAGGAGGCGGAGATCGTCCCGGACGGAGAGCCGCGCCTGCACGGCCTCTATCGGAATGTCGTCTCGGCCCCCCGCGACCACGTCGCCCTGTTCGTCCTGCCGGCCTTCACGGTCCTGCGCCCGAAGGCGCCGGACCGGGAGGTCGCGGAGTGCGCGTTCTTCCCGATGGACGCGCTCCCCGAGGGGACCACGCGCGGGACCCGCGCCCGGCTCCGGGAGATCCGCGACGGCCTCCCGCCGGAGCCGAACTGGTAAATCGTGACGGTTCGCGAAAAGGGCGCTTGCGTCGCCCGGCGGAATGGTGTTTAGAGAGCCGCGCCGGGGGCCGCCGGCACGAAAGTCCGGGCGGCGCGGCACAGTGAGCGGGTGTAGCTCAGGGGTAGAGCACAACCTTGCCAAGGTTGGGGTCGAGGGTTCGAATCCCTTCGCCCGCTCCAGTTTTCCCAACCATACGAACGACTTACAAGGCCGCAGCTCTGCGGCCTTTGTCGTTTCTGGACCTCGGCGAACCGCCGGTCGCGGAGAGGCGAACGGCGTCCGGGTGGACCGAGGCGCGGGATCGCGCCCGGTCAGCCCGGCTCAGGCGTCGTGCTCCCTCGCGAAGGCCCGCAGCGAGACCCGGGCGACCTCCCGCAGCGCCTCCCGGTCGGCGCCCGAGGAGGCCAGCACGCCCATGCCGGAGGCGACGGTGGACAGGAACCGCGCCAGCGCGACCGGGTCGGAATCCGCCGGCAGGTCACCGTCCTGTCGGGCCTGAATGAAGCGCTCGCGGAGTTCCATCTCGCCCTGCGCCCGCCGGGACGCCAGCTCGAACGGGATGTTCTCCGAGCCCGCGCCGCAGGCGAGACCGCCCTGAACGAGGAGGCAGCCGGGCGGGTTCGCCGGATCCGTGTGACTCTCGGCGATGCTGCTCAGGAAGCGCTCGGCCACGTCGCGCGCGGTCTCGCCCGCCAGGACGAAGCGCATGTGCTCGGAGCGCCGCTGCGCGTACCGGTCGAGGGCGGCCTTGAGCAGCCCCTCCTTGCTGCCGAAGGCCGCGTAGAGACTCGGCGGCTTGATGCCCATCGCCTTCGTGAGCATCGCGAGGCTCGCGCCGTCGTAGCCGTGGCGCCAGAACACCTCCATCGCCTCGTCGAGGGCCTTGTCCGTGTCGAAGGACCGGGGGCGCCCCATCACCATTGCCTGCGGCCTCCAACTTTTATATCGAATGGTAGATAAGTCACTTGACGCCCCGCGTCCATGCCGACATGTGTAGCGACCTATACAGATGTTGGAGTCGCTCGTGGAACCTCAGCGTCATCTCCCGCGCAATCCTCTCCGTGCCCGGCGCCTCGCGGCCGGAAGCCTCGCGGTCGCCCTTCTCGCAGGCGTCTCCTACACCTTCATACCCGGCGCCCTGGTCCGGGGAACCGTGGCCGTCGCCGCGACGCCGCCGACCGAGGTGGCGATGCCGGCCTCGGTCGCGACCGTCGAGCCGCGCGACGTCATCCTCTGGGACGAGTTCTCGGGTCGTCTGGAGGCCGTCGAGCGCATCGACGTCCGTGCCCGGGTGGGCGGCGCGATCCTGGCCACGCATTTCGCGGAAGGCGAGGTGGTCAAGGCCGGCGACCTGCTGGTGACCATCGATCCCGCGCCCTACGCGGCCGAGGTCCAGCGGCTGGAAGCCCAGGTCGCGGGCGCCGAGGCGCGGGTCGGCATGACGGCGAGCGACCTCGAGCGCGGGCAGAAGCTGTCGGACCAGCGCATCGTCACGGCGCGCGACCTCGACGTCCGCGCCAACGCGTTCAAGGAGGCCAAGGCGAGCCTCGACGCGGCGAAGGCGGCCCTGGAGGCGGCGCGCCTGAACCTCGGCTACACGCAGGTCTGGGCGGCCGTCGGCGGCCGCGTCGGCCGCCGCGAGATCACGCCGGGCAACCTCGTGGCCACGGGCGCCGGGGCCGCCGTACTGACCACGCTCGTCTCGGTCGATCCGGTCTACGCCAGCTTCGATGCCGACGAGGGCGTGGTCCTGAAGGCGCTGGCCTCGGTCGCCGAGCCGGGCGGCCGGCGCGGCAAGCTCGACCGCATCCCCGTGGAGATGGCGACCGCCGACGGCGCCCGCGCGGCCGGGCATCTCCAGTTCATCGACAACAAGGTCGACGCGCGCAGCGGCACGGTCCGGGTGCGCGCGACCTTCTCCAACGGCGACGGCCGCCTGATCCCGGGCCAGTTCGCCCGGATGCGCCTGGGGCAGGCCGCGCCGGACCGTCTCGTCCTGGTGGACGAGCGGGCCGTCGGCACCGATCAGGACAAGAAGTTCGTGCTCGTCGTGGGGGCGGACAACCGGGCGGAGTTCCGCGCCGTCACCCTCGGCCGGGCCGTCGACGGCCTCCGCGTGGTCACCTCCGGCCTGTCGGGCGGCGAGCGCATCGTGGTCAACGGCCTGCAGCGCGTCCGTCCCGGGACCCTCCTGCGCCCCGAACCGGTCGCGATGGGCGCGCGCCCGCAGGACGCCGCCTCCGGGCCGCGCAAGCTGGCGCAACGCTGACGGCCGGCGCGACGCGCCCGTCCGCCCGCTCCAGAACCCCGACGCCTTCGAGACGGCGGCCGCACGCGGCCGCCCGGACGCCCCTGCCTCACGCCCTCGGAGGGCGGCATGAATCTCTCCAAGTTCTTCATCGACCGCCCGATCTTCGCGGGCGTGCTCTCGATGCTCATCTTCATCGGCGGCCTGCTGTCGCTCTTCGCGATGCCGATCTCCGAGTACCCGGACGTGGTGCCCCCCTCCGTCGTCGTCCGCGCGACCTTCCCGGGCGCCAACCCCAAGGTCATCGTCGAGACCGTGGCGACGCCGATCGAGGAGCAGATCAACGGCGTCGAGGGCATGCTCTACATGTCGAGCCAGGCCACGACGGACGGCATCATGACGCTGACCGTCACCTTCCGGCTGGGCACTGACCCCGACAAGGCGCAGCAGCTCGTCCAGAACCGCGTCTCGCAGGCCGAGCCGCGGCTGCCGGCGGTGGTGCGCCAGCTCGGCATCGTCACGGTGAAGAGCTCCCCCGACCTGACGATGGTCGTGCATCTCGTCTCGCCCAACGGGCGCTACGACATGACCTACCTGCGCAACTACGCGGTGCTGAACATCAAGGACCGCCTGGCGCGGCTCGACGGCGTCGGCCAGGTCCAGCTCTTCGGCTCCGGCGACTACGCGATGCGGATCTGGCTCGACCCGCAGAAGGTGGCCGAGCACGGCCTGTCCGCGGGCGATGTCGTGCGCGAGATCCAGGCCCAGAACGTCGAGGCCGCGGCCGGCGTGATCGGCGCGTCGCCGGCCGTCCCGGGTCTCGACCTGCAGCTCTCGCTCAACGCCGAGGGGCGCCTGAGCAGCGAGGAGCAGTTCGGCGACATCGTGGTCAAGACCGGCGCCGACGGGGCGATCACGCGCCTGCGCGACGTCGCGCGCATCGAGCTCGGCGCTTCCGACTACGCCCTGCGCTCGCTCCTCGACAACAAGTCGGCGGTGGCGATCCCGATCTCGCAGTCGCCGGGCTCGAACGCGATCCAGATCTCCGACGAGGTCCGCCGCACCATGGCGGAGATCAAGCGGACCATGCCGGAGGGCGTCGACTACCAGATCGTCTACGACCCGACGCAGTTCGTGCGCGCCTCCATCGAGGCGGTCATCCACACGCTGCTGGAGGCGATCGCCCTCGTCGTGCTCGTGGTGATCCTGTTCCTGCAGACGTGGCGGGCCTCGATCATCCCGCTGCTCGCCGTGCCGGTCTCCATCGTCGGCACCTTCGCGGTGATGCACGTCTTCGGATTCTCGATCAACGCGCTGAGCCTGTTCGGCCTCGTGCTGGCCATCGGCATCGTCGTCGACGACGCGATCGTGGTCGTCGAGAACGTCGAGCGCAACATCGAGAGCGGCCTGTCCCCGCGGGACGCCAGCTACCAGGCCATGCGCGAGGTCTCGGGCCCGATCATCGCCATCGCCCTCGTGCTGGTCGCGGTCTTCGTGCCCCTGGCCTTCATCAGCGGCCTGACGGGCCAGTTCTACAAGCAGTTCGCCCTCACCATCGCGATCTCGACGGTGATCTCGGCGATCAACTCGCTGACCCTCTCGCCGGCCCTCTCGGCGCTGCTGCTGAAGGATCACCAAGCGCCGAAGGATCGTCTCACCCGCATCCTTGACCGGCTGCTCGGCTGGTTCTTCCGCCGCTTCAACCGCGCCTTCGGGCGAGCCTCGAACGGCTACGGCCGCGGTGTCGGCTTCGCGGTGTCGCGCAAGGCCGCGATGATGACGCTCTACGTCCTGCTCGTCGGGCTGACGGTCGGCCTGTTCCGCCAGATCCCGGGCGGCTTCGTCCCGGGCCAGGACAAGCAGTACCTCGTGGGCTTCGCGCAGCTGCCCGACGGCGCGACCCTCGACCGGACGGAGGAGGTCATCCGCCGCATGAGCGAGATCGCCCTCAAGGAGCCCGGCGTCGAGAGCGCCGTCGCCTTCCCGGGCCTCTCGATCAACGGCTTCACCAACAGCTCCAACTCGGGGATCGTGTTCTCGACGCTCAAGCCGTTCGACGAGCGGAGGGACCCGTCCCTCAACGGGGCGGCGATCGCGCAGTCGCTGAACAAGAAGTACGCCGCGATCCCGGAGGCATTCATCGCGATGTTCCCGCCGCCGCCGGTGAACGGACTGGGGACGATCGGCGGCTTCAAGCTGCAGATCGAGGATCGCGCCGGCCTCGGCTACGAGGCGCTGAACGACGCCACGAAGGCGTTCATGGCGAAGGCCGCCCAGGCGCCGGAACTCGTCGGGCTGTTCTCGAGCTTCCAGATGAACGTGCCGCAGCTCTTCGCGGACATCGACCGGACGAAGGCCCGTCAGCTCAACATCCCGGTGACGGACGTCTTCGACACGCTGCAGATCTATCTCGGCTCGCTCTACGTCAACGACTTCAACAAGTTCGGCCGCACCTACTCGGTGCGCGTCCAGGCCGACGCCCCGTTCCGGGCGCGGTCGGACGATGTCGGTCTGCTGAAGGTCCGGGCCGGCTCAGGCGAGATGGTCCCGCTCTCCGCCCTGCTGCGCGTCCGCCAGACCGCCGGACCGGAGCGGGCCATGCGCTACAACGGCTTCCTGTCGGCCGACATCAACGCCGGTGCGGCGCCCGGCTACTCGTCGGGTCAGGCCCAGGCGGCGGCGACGCGGATCGCGGCCGAGACGCTGCCGCGGGGCTTCGCCTTCGAGTGGACGGACCTGACGTACCAGGAGTTCATCGCGGGCAATTCCGGGGTCTGGGTCTTTCCCCTCGCGCTGCTCCTGGTCTTCCTCGTGCTCGCCGCGCAGTACGAGAGCCTCGCCCTGCCGCTGGCGATCCTGCTGATCGTGCCGATGGGGCTGCTCGCCGCGATGTTCGGCGTCTGGCTGTCGGCCGGCGACAACAACGTCTTCACGCAGATCGGCCTGATCGTGCTCGTCGGGCTCTCGGCCAAGAACGCCATCCTGATCGTCGAATTCGCCCGTGAGCTCGAATTCGCCGGTCGGACCCCGCTCCAGGCGGCGATCGAGGCGAGCCGCCTCCGGCTGCGGCCGATCCTGATGACGTCGATGGCGTTCATCATGGGCGTGCTGCCGCTGGTGACAGCCACCGGCGCCGGATCGGAGATGCGCCGCGCGATGGGCGTCGCGGTGTTCTCGGGCATGATCGGCGTGACCGCCTTCGGCCTGTTCCTGACCCCGGTCTTCTACGTGCTGCTGCGTCGCCTGAGCGGCAATAGGCCCCTGAAGCATCACGGCGCCGCCGCGCCGGTCCCGGCGCCAGTAGCTGTGCCGGGCTCCGCCCCGGCCGATCACGGGATCCCGTCAGCCGCGCCGCTGCCACAGGCCTGACAGGGCGCGCCACGCCGGCGCCAGCACGACGTTCGTCAGCGGGATCAGCGCCCCGCCGACGACCAGCCCGATGAGGCCCGACACGGTCGCGGTGACGAGCCACTCGACGAGGCCCGCGGCGAACGGCACGCGCGCCGCCGCGGCCTCCGCCATCGCGTGGGCGGCGTGCGCCGGTGCCGGGAACCCGTAGGTCTCGAGACCGTGCATCAGGATCCCGCCGCCGACCCAGATCATCGCCGCCGTCCCGATGACGGCCAGGATCTTGAGCAGGATCGGCATGCCCTTCACGACGCCGCGGCCGAGCCCGCGGATCAGGCTTCCGAGCGGTGGGCCCGCGGTGCTGCGGGCGAGGGCCAGACCGGCATCGTCGGCCTTCACGATCAGCGCGACCACGCCGTAGACGCCCGCGGTGATGCCGACCGCGACGATGGCCAGCACCGCCGCCCGCATCCAGAAGCTGCCCTCCGGCAGCGCCGCCAGCGTGATGGCCATGATCTCGGCCGACAGGATGAAGTCCGTCTTGATGGCGCTCGCCACGCGCCGGTCTTCCTGGGCCTGATCGCCGCCGGCGCCACCCTCCTGGTCCGCCTCGTCGCCGTGGCCGTGATGGGCGAACACGGCTTCGTAGACCTTCTCGGCGCCCTCGAAGCACAGGTACGCGCCGCCCAGCATGAGGAGCGGCGTGATCGCCCAGGGGGCGAAGGCGCTCAGCGCCAGGGCACCCGGCAGCAGGAAAAGGATCTTGTTGCGCAGCGATCCGAGGGCGATCCTGCCGACGATCGGCAATTCGCGCTCCGCGGCGAAGCCGACGACGTAGCGCGGCGTCACGGCCGCGTCGTCGATGACGACGCCGGCGGCCTTGGTGCCGGCGCGCGCCGCCTGGCCGGCCACGTCGTCGAGCGAGGCCGCCGCGGCCCTCACCATGAAGGCGACATCGTCCAACAGGGCGATCAATCCGACGCTCACCCGTCCCCCCTCGTCCCTGACCGGTCCGCCAGACAGACGATCCGCGGCAGGATTTGATCCCTGACCGGCGAAAAATCGGCAGACCCGGCCGTCGCCCGGGACTGGCTGCCCCCGCTCGCTCGCGCCTAGCGCAGCGCCAGGGCGTCGAGCCATCCGTGCGCGGCGGCGTAGCGGATGATCTCCGCGCGCGTGCGCAGGCCCAGCTTCTCGGCGGCCCGCGCCTTGTAGGTCTCGATGGACTTCACGCTGAGATCGAAGCGCCGCGCGATCTCCTTGTTGCTGAAGCCCTGCGCGATCAGCCGGAGCACGTCGGTCTCGCGCGGGCTCAGCGCTTCGGCCGACGGCTCGGACTCGCCGCCCTGCGCCGGGGCCCCGGGATGCGCCAAGGCGTGGCTCGCCACCGAGGGGTCGAGGTAGATCCCGCCCGCCGCGACGGCGCGGACCGCGCGGAGCAGATCCTCCGCGGCCGAGCGCTTGAGGAGGTATCCCCGGGCGCCCGCCTTGAGCAGCGGCTGAACGTAGGCCGCGTCCTCGTGAACCGTCAGCACCAGCACCCGCGTCCGCGGGCAAGACCCGGCGACGCGCTCGGTCAGCTCCAGGCCGTTGAGGCCCGGCATCGAGACGTCGACGACGGCGACGTCCGGGTCGGCGGCGTGGATCATCGGCAGCGCCTCGCTGCCGCTGGTGGCCTCGCCGACCAGCTCGATCTCCGGGTCGGCGTTCAGGAGCGTCCGGATCCCCGCGAGGACGATGGGATGGTCGTCGGCCAGGGCGACGCGGATGCGATCCGTCATGCGCTTCTCCTCAGGTCTCGGGATGTTCCGGAATCGGGATGGTGACGAACAGCGTCGTACCGATGCCCGGGGACGATTCCAGCGTGAGAGTCCCGCTCAAGAGCGACAGCCGCTCGCGGATGCCCGACAGGCCGAGCCGCAGCTTGGCCGGCGCCTCGCCGCCGGCGCGCTCACGCTGCTCGTCGGCGTTGAAGCCGGCGCCGTCATCCTCGATCACGACCCGCATCTCGCCCGCGCGCTTCTCCACCGAGACGCTGACGCTCGCGGCCCGGGCGTGCTTGAGGACGTTGGTCAGGGCCTCCTGCACGATCCGGTAGACGGCCGTCTCGATCGCGGCCGGCAGCCGGGTCGCCTCGCTCAGAAACTCCAGGTCGGCGCGGATCCCGTGCCGCTGGCTCCAGTCGCGCAGCAGGGTGGCCAGGGCCTCGCGCAGCCCGAGATCGTCGAGGGCGGTCGGCCGGAGGTCGACGGCGGCCCGGTGGATGTCGCGGCCGATCTCCCCGGCAAGCGATTGCAGCCACTCCACCTGCCGGCCGGCCTCCGCCGTGGCCCCGCGTGCCAGGAGCCGCTCCATGCTCTTGAGGCCCAGCGACAGACCGGTCACCGTCTGGCCGACCTGGTCGTGGAGTTCGCGGGCGATCCGGCGCTGCTCGTTCTCCTGGGCCTCGCCGAGGCGGCGCAGCAGCGCGAAGCGCTCGGCCTCCGCGCGCTTGCGCGGCTCGATGTCCGACACCACGCCGTAGATCAGTCCGGCCGGGGTATGCTCGTGGAGCTGCGGCACGCGGCCGGCGACCCGGACCCAGCGCGGCTCCCGACCCTCCTGGATCACGCGGAACTCGACGTCGAGCGGCGTGCCCTCGGCGAGGCTCCGGCGCAGGGCCTCGCTCAGGCGCCCGCGATCCTCGGGATCGACCGCCTGCAGGACCGTGTCGGCGTCCACGGCGCTGTCGCGCCCCTCGGCGGCCGTCCAACCGAGGAGATCGGCCGCGCGGGGCGAGCCGGTGACCCGGTGCGCGACGGTGTCCCAGCGCAGCGTGCCGAGTTCCGCGGCCTCGGCGGCGACGGCGCCCTGTTCCTCGCTGGAGCGGAGCGCGAGGGAGAACCGGGCCTGCTCGCCCGCCCGGCGCTGCGCCATGTCGCGGCCGACGAGACCGACCAGCGCCAGGGCGAGCCCGATGCTGACGAAGCTGCCGCCACCCAGGACGGCGTAGGACCGCGAGACCGGCGCGTTGAGCGTCGCGACCGGCATCCCGAAATGCACCGACCAGCCGCCGGTATGCTGCAGGGTCCGGTATACCACCTCGACATCGGCGCCTTCCAGCGTCGGTCCGGTGTAGAAGCCGTTCGGGGCGTTCCGGATCGCCGCCTGGAGCGCCGGGTTCGCCGGGTGGCCGAGCTCCTCCACCTCGGCCCGGGTCCGGGCGATCGTGTTGCCCTCCGCGTCCACGATGGTGCCGACCCAGCCCTCGGGGGCGCCGGCGTCGCGCAGGATCGAGCTCACCGCGTTCGTGGCGAGCCGGATCGAGAGGACGTAGCGCAGCGTGCCGTCCCGGATGACCGGCACGCGCAGCGCGACGAGGCGCTTGCCCGAGATCGAGCCGGCCGGGCCGATGCCGCCGATCACCGGCTGCCGCGTGCGCACCACCGCGTCGAAGCTCGTCCGGTCCGAGGTCGGTCCGAGTTCCTCCTCGAGGGACCGGAGCAGGTTGACGATCTGGGCGCCGTCCGGTCGCGCGAGCTCCACCGTCTCCCAGAGCGGGTGCGCCTGCCTGAGACGCACGGCCTCGGCGTAGAAGGCCGCGAGGTCGGGCCTGTCGAGGGTCGCGGAGGCGGCCTCGGCCTCGAGGACCGCGATCTGGGCGGCGATGTCCGAGGCGACACGCTCGGCCACCCGGGTCGCGCTGGCGACGGCGGCGCTCCGGGCGAGGTCGCGCTGCTGCTGTGCCATCAGCGTCGCGACCCAGCCGCTGAGCAGCAGGACCGGGATCGCGGCCGCGAGGGCGAGGGCCACGAAGGTGCGGCGGCTGCCGCGGCTCAGCTGGAGCTCGGGCTTCCGGATCGCGGTGTCACGGGCGCGAACATTCATGCGGCCGTGCGCGGACACGCTGCGCGCCGGCCCGGACCCGTCCCCCATCGCTCGGACGGACCGACGCCCCTGTCTCGCCGTCCCGCGCGCACCGTCGCCCGCCTCCCGTGTCCCCGCATCGGCCCGTAAGCTCACAGCTCTCCTACGGGAAAGTCGGACCGTCGTCAGGCCGGGGAGGCGGGGTCAGACGCGGCACCGGCGTCGGAAAGGGCCGATCCGGGCAGCATCCGGGCGGGGTGCGGCATCCGCGTCGCGACCGCCCACGAGGAGCCGTCGTAGCCCTCGTACCAGGCCCGGCGCTCGCGCGACTCGCCGGGATAGGGGCAAGCATCGCGGGGCCGACCGACGGCGCGCGCGCGGGCGCCCTGTTTGACGATGTCCATGAGCATGGGCGCTGATCTCTCCGGCCGCTCGGGAGCCTGTCCCGCCGGGTCAGAAGCGCCGAATTTGAACGGCCAAGCAAGCTGTTTCGAGCCGGGATACCGCTCACACCGACGCCTGTCGGGAATATCCCGACAGGCCGTGCGTGCGATGATCGATTGACCATTGCACGAAAGCGGCACCGGATCTTTCGAAGATCGCCCCGATTCGTCCGAATGATGCGCGGAGAGACACGAGATCCTCGCGTCGTCGGACGCGAGGATCACGAGCGCCACGCCGGCGCGGGCGTGGCGTGGAAAGACGACCGGGAGGCCGTGACGGCCCGGCCTCCCGGTCCGGATGCGCCGCCTAGTAGGCGCAGCCGTAGCCGACCGGTGCGTAGTTGTACCCGTAGGACCGCCCGTAGGCCGCGCCGTAGAGACCGGGCCGTGCAGCGGCCGCGAGGCCAAGGCCTGCGCCGGTCGCGAAGCCGACCCCGCGATAGCCGCCCCAGCCACCCGAGCGATACGCGTGGGGCCGGAAGCCGTAGCCGGCGGGGCGGAAGTGGACGCCGCGATATCCGCGGTAGCCCCGGTGCCGCCGGTAGTGCCGGTGGAGACGGTGATGGCGGTACCGGTGGAGGCCGTGGCGCCGCCCCCTCCAGACGCCGTGGCCCAGATGGTGGGGCCCATGATGGAAGCCGCGGCCGTGGGGTCGCGCCTCGCTCGACGGGGCGAACAGGACGAGGCTCGACAGCGCCGTGAGGGCGATCACGAGACGTTTCATGGGCTGAGCTCCAGAGACGGTGAAGGACGTCCGCACGGATCGGACCCGATGCCGGATCCGACCGCGCGGCGCGGTCTGTCGGGACGGCGATGCCGGCCGCCATCGCGGGCCACCGCGCATTCCCCGGTACGCGCGGACGGCGGGAGACCGCCGGTCGCTGTCCCGCAGGCTCATCTGTGTTGCCCGGCGCCGATCAGCAGTCGGAGAGATCGGCAATCGTGTCAGGGTCGGCCCGACATGCCCGGGCGACCGGCCTGGATTAGCTTGGCCGTGGACATTCGCGCGCGCTGCACAGGGGGACGGCATGCGGAAGGCGTTGGGACGGCCGGTGCAGAGGGCGCGATCCTGGTACCGGCGCTACGGGCGCCTCGGCGCGCCGCGGACGCCGCGACCGGTCAAGCAGAGCCCGCAGACCGCCTCCGGACGCTCGCTGGAGGACTGGGCGCGGTTCGGCGGCGGTCTGCTCGGCCCGGAATCCGGAGATGCCCCGCGTCCTGAGATCCGCGCCGATCGAGGGGCCGCCCTCGGCATCCCCATCAGTCCGCCGGGCTGAAGACGTCGTCGCCCACGAAGATCATCTCGCGGTCGATCTCGGGGGGATCCTTCTGCGAGCCGTAGGCGAAGAACAGGCGCCGGGTCCGGCCATCCGCCGCGGTCAGCGTGAGCGTGTGGCGATCGAGGGCGTAGCGCCCGCCCTCCGGCGCGCGCCGACGGGCGATCGCCGTGCCGACGCCGGTGCTCGCCCCCGAATTCGTCGCGCCGACCGAGCCGCCGCGACCGTAACTCCCGTCCGCGTGGAAGTCGTAGCGGCTCTCGACGGCGATCGCGACGTCGCCGCCCAGGGCGGTGTTGCCGCCGCCCGACAGCCGCCGGTACGCCCGCGCCACCCGCTCATTGGCGACGGCCGGGAAGGCCCGGAAGAAGCTGCCGTCGCCGAGGGCGTAGTCGTTCGCGCGGCCGCGCGCGTCCGTCAGGACGAAGCCGGCGCCCTTGGCACTCCACCGCCCGAATCGCTTGGGCCGTGCGGCCCGCTCGGCGGCGAGGTCCACGTCTTCGAGCGCGGTGTCGGCGATCTCGTAGTAGGTGCCGTCGCGCAGGAAGATCAGCGGCTCGAAATCGATCGTCATGAGACCGCCGACGCCGAATCCGGTGGTCGAACGGAAGTACACGCCCTCGACCTGATCCCAATTGGCGGCGTGGCGCGGGGGACCGGCCGCGTCCGGGGCGGAGGGAGCCGGGGAGGGAGCCGGTCGCGCGTCCGGCACGGGCGGGCTCTCCGCGACCGGCGGCGGCTTCGGGGCCGCGCGTCCGGCCCGGTCCTTCGGCACCAGCCCGTCCTCGGTCAGCGCCAGATTCCGCAGCGTGGCGACCGGCATGAACTCGTTGGACAGGCCCGCCAGGAAACGCGGCAGCACGCCGAGCCGCTTGGCCGCCTGCCAGCCGGCATGGTGGAGAACGGCGCGCAGCTTGACCTGCTCGGCGAAGGCCGCCCGCGTGGCCGGCTGGGACAGGGGCGGCCGTTCCGCCATCGGCGCCACGAACCGGGTCCGGATCGCCCGCAGGGCCGCCGCGCTCGGCTCGACCGTCGCGTCGTTGGCGACCATCCATTGCAGGGCGATGAAGGCGGTGAGCACGTCGCCCGCATCGTCCGGCCGCAGCGGCGTCCCGTCGAGGAAGCCGCGGAAGACGCTGTCGTAATCGTGCCGGGCTAGCTCTCGCGCCGTCTCGGCCGCGGCGATCGGGTTCGTGGCGCGCTGGTCGCGCACCGCCCGCGCGACCGTGGCGGCCCGCAGGTCGGGCGTCGAGGCGTAGGGGAGGGCCGGTCCCTCCACCTCGGTCGCCTGCGCCCGTGCCGGGGTCGCCGTCACCGGGATCGCCAGGCTCCACAGCGGGACGGCTGTCACGCCGAGGCCGAGCAGCGCGGCCGCGCGCCGGAAGGTGAACCGCATCATCGCCGCAACCACGCTCGAAGGATCATCAGCAGGCCCTGCACGACGGTGCACAGCAGTGTCAGAGCCATGAAGGGCAGGAACGGGATCAGCAGCCAGCCCGTCATCGTCAGCGTGTAGAGCAGGCCGCCGATATCGTGTCCGGCCACCGGGCAGGGGTGCGTCCCCGCCTCGTTGACGGTGCAGCCGGTCAGGTTCGTCAGCGCGAGGCCGAGCGCGAAGGGTACGACCGGCAGCCACGTGATCAGCAGCAGGATGAGGATCACGCGCAGGCGTCGCCGGGACGGGTTCGGCCGCGCCATCGTGGGAATAGCCATCGGTCACAAGCCCCGCGCGGAGCCGGGGCGGCCGCGTCTCGCCGCGCCGCTCATGGCTGGCGGCGATAGAGGCCGCGGAAGGTGACGTTGACGCCTCCGCAGGCGAGGTTGTCGTCGACGACCAGCCAGGGGCCGACGCGCCGCAGCCAGACCTTGCAATCGGACGCGTCACCGGCCTCGACCGGCAGCGCCCCGTTCTCGCCGACGGCGAAGCTCGCCGCGGCGCCCTGCGGGGCGACCGTGCCGGCGAATTCGCCGATATGGACGCCGCCGCGGCGCGCCCGCTCCGGATCCCCGGCGCCCCAGGTGGCGTCGCCCCCGAAGGTCAGCAGCCCCGGCTTGTCGGCCTGGGTGATGCGGATGCGCGCCTCCGCACGGGTCCAGGTGCCGAGCCAGTCCGCAGGCGCGACGGCACCGGGTGGCTCGACGGCGACGGCCTCGCCCGGGAGCCAGCCGGTCCGGCCCATATCGTCGCCCGCGCCCCGATAATGGGCGCAGACATAGGCGCCGCGACGCTCGCCGAGGATGACGGGATCGGCGCTCACCAGGTAGGCGCGCTCGCGGCAGGCGGCGCTCGGGTCCGGGCAGCCGGCGCGGGCGAGCCCGTCCTTGACGAAGGCCGTGCGCCCCGGCGCGCTGATGCGCCCGAAGGTTGGGGGCGCGCCGGACGTGAGCGAGGGGGACCGCCGGCACTCGTTCTCCTCCGCGCGCGCCGGGCCAGCGAGCAGGGCGAGGGCGGAGACCAGGAGCAGCGGGGCGAGAAGCGGCGGGCGCATCGGGAAGGCTCTCGTTGTGGGTGCAGAGGTCGGTCAGCGCATCGCCACCGAGGCGGCGACACGGTCGGCCCTGTCCAGGGCGTCGGGGCGACCGGCATCGGCGAAGCCCAGCACCCGCAGGTAGCGCTGGCCGTCGAAGACCATCGTCTGCGTCACGCCGAGGGCACGGCCGCTCTTGGTGTCGGTCCCGGTGCCGCGCAGCCGCACGACGACCGCCTCGCCGCGACTGGACCGCGCCTCGTCCGTGACGTTCACGTCGGCGAAGTCCTTCTGCGCCGCGAACAGCCGGCGGGCGACCGCGACCTCCGCGCCCGCCGGGACCGGCGCCTGACCGAGCGAGGGCGCGACGACGATCACCGGCTGCTCGCGCTCGGGATCGACGTCCTTGGGTCCCTCGGTGAGGAGGAGGCTGTTGCCCGCGAAGACCGCGGTCGGCCGGTAGCCCGCCATGTCGCCGACCGTGTAGGGCAGCGCCGCGACCTGATCGGTCAGGCTCGCCTTCGCCCGGAACGCGATCGTGCGGAGGGCCGCCTCGACGGAAGCAGCGGGCACCTGCCGGGCCGCCTTCTCGGGGACCTGCACGGTGACGAGCCCGGTCCCGGGGGCGCCGCGCACGACGGCGACCCATTTCGTGTAGGTGAGACCGTTGGCCGGCTGGGTGCCGCGCAAAACGAAGCCCTCACCGCCCGCGACCGGCAGGGGCTCGGCCCCGCCCTTCACCCGGAAGCCCGTGGCGGCCAGCGCCTCGGGGGTGAACCGGCCATTGATCTGGTCCCAGGCCTCCGGCGGCATCTCCACCAGGATGATCGACGCGCCGGCCGGATGCTCGAAACCGGCGAAGCGCCGGCTCACGTTCATCCCGGTCGGCGGCGTCAAGCCGAGGGCGCCGGCGCCCGGAAAGACCGGGTCGGCCCGTGCCTCGCGGGCCGCGATCGCCAGGGGCGCGAAGACCAGTCCGGCCAGGATGACGCGCCGCGCCGGGCTTTGCGGGACAAGATGGGAGAGGGCGCCGCGCAGGCGCTCGCGAACCGACATGGTCAACCTTCAGGGAACGGTGGGACGACGAGGCGGGGAAGGCGAAGGTTCGGCTACCGCGTCGCCACGCGGCTGATGACGAAGGTGTTGCCCGAGAACTGGACCTGACCCGGCGCGCTCATGTGCTCCAGCATCAGGCGGAGGTTCCGGCCGAGCCGGGCGGAATCCGAGCGGGTCTCATACCAGTACTCGGTGCTGGCCCCGCTCGCGCGCACCGGACGGTGGTGCTCGTAGCAGCGGAAGGCCGCCATGTACTCCTCGGCCGCCTGGACCTCCTGGGCCGAGAAGCCGCTCAGACGGACGACGTAGGCGCTGGGCAAACCCCCGCAGCCCTCGCCGCCGGGCGCCGCCGCCACGGCGCCGCCGACCGGAGCGGCGTCAGGGGGCGCAGCGCCGGCATCGGCACCGCGGCGGGGCGCTATGACGCCGTCGAGCTTCGCGGTGAGCGCGGCCGCGAGGTCGGCGGCCACCGTCTTCGCCTCGGCGCCGACCCGCTCGAGCAGGCACTCGCGGTCGCAGCCCTGCGGCAGGGGCGGCAGCTGGAGACCGGCCACCTCGAACGACCCGAGCGACTGCCCGGTGCGGACGTTGAGGAGGCGGCCGGGGATACGGATCTCCGGCCGGACGATGTCCGAGTAGGCGGATTTCGACGCCGACGCGTAGATCTGGAACACCGCCACGACGTCGAGGGGCGGATTCTGGACCGCGCGGGCGACCTCGATCAGCTCGGCATCCCGCCGGCGCACCCGGTTGGCCTGGGTGAACCCCATCGCGACGGCGGTCTCGTCGTAGACGTTGTAGCCGCGCAGGTTCATCGTCTCGGACAGTTCGTGGATCACCCGCTGGAAGATGCGGTTGCCGCGGGGCACCGCGTCCTCGTCGGCGTCCTCGCCCATCACGACGACGTTGGGCCTGGTCTGCGCCCGGGCCGGTGCCGCGTAGGCGGACCCGAGGGCCAGGACGGCGAGGCAGGCGGCGCGGAACGCCGTGGTGCGGACGAGGGGCATCGGGATCCTCCAGGACATCGCGGGTCTCTCGGTCATCGGAGCGTCGGTGAGGGGAGCGGGCTTTATTCGGTGCAGGGACGCTGGGTCGGCGCCGCGCGGAAATCGTCGAGGTCGAGATCCGTCCGCAGGCGCGGATCGGCCAAGTCGGTGCAGGTGCGATCCGCGACCGGCAGGACGAAGCGCAGGGCACCGCTGCGGGCCGGCGCGATCAGGCTGACCTCTACCCTGCGGTTCACCCGTGACAGGGGTGCGTCGGGATCCTTCGGCCGCGCGGGTCCCCAGCCGTGGACGCGCAGGCGCTCCGGCGCGATCCCGTAGGTCTCGACGAGGTGCGCCTTCACGGCGCGGGCCCGGGCCAGGGAGAGGCGGCGGTTGTAGGCGCGGCCGCCGGCGGCGTCGGTGTGACCGGCGATCAGGAAGCCGTGGCCCGCGAGCGGCTCGGCGCGCAGGGCCTCGCCGAGCGGTTCGAGCTGGATGCGCGCTTCGGGGGTCAGGCGCGCGCTGTCGTAGGCGAAGAACACGGTGAGATCGATCGACCGGGCGGGAACGACGCGCACCGCCGGGCCGCCGTCGTCGGGGCTGACCGCCAGCGGCCGCGCGGGCGCTCCCGGATTGCCGTCGGCGAAGGGCGCGAGCGACCGGATGATCGCGGTCGCACCTGGATTCGCG
Organism: Methylobacterium sp. Leaf361; assembly: GCF_001424445.1. Classification (NCBI taxonomy): domain Bacteria; kingdom Pseudomonadati; phylum Pseudomonadota; class Alphaproteobacteria; order Hyphomicrobiales; family Methylobacteriaceae; genus Methylobacterium; species Methylobacterium sp. Leaf361. The sequence goes on from NZ_LMPY01000023.1 coordinate 167,189, forward strand.
GCCCGCGCCTCCTCGGCCTCCGCCCGCTCCGCGGCCGGGTCCCGCGGCGGAGGCGCTTCGTCCGGCCGCGCTGCCCGGGCCCCCGGCACTTCGGTGAGCGGGTTCGCCCGGGCGGGCGCGACCAGCGCCAGGGCGAGGCCGACGGCGAGCAGCAGGCCTGAGCGGCCGAGGCGCGCCCGCGCGGCGCGCGGTAGATCGTGGGTCCGCATCGCTTCCCCTCTTCGTGTCCCGGGCCTTGCTGCGGCCCCTCTCTCCCCGTTCCTGGTCGGCCCAGAGCGATTTTCGTCGCCCGGCCTCGCGATTCTCGCGACGGCGCTCAGCGTCCCCGCAGGATGGCGTTCATCCCGGCCGGATCGAGCGGTCCGTCGGTCGCCGGCTTGGGCTGCGGTGCCGGCACGGATGCGGGCGCGACCGGCTTGGCCCCCGGATCGGCGGCGACGACCGGGCGCCCCTGCGCCGCCGCGATCCGCGCGAGCGTCGGGCTCCGGCCCAGGATGGCGGAGAGCCGGGTCGCGCTGTTGAAGCTCGACGGATCCTTCGGATCGAGGCCGCCCTCCTTGTGGAGCGCGATGCCGGCCACGGAGGCGTCGAACATCAGCGAGCCGGACGAGCCGCCGAGCGTGTCGCAGCGATGGCGCAGGTCCGGTCCCTCCGCCTGATCCTTCACGGCGAAGCAGCGGAAGCGGCTCATCACCTTCGGACGTCCGAGGGGATGGTGGATGACCAGCATCGAGCGGTTGGCCGTGACCGGCTCGCCCGAGAGCCGCGCGGCGCCGTAGGTCGCGGTCGGATTGCCCGCCACGCGGGCGAGGGCGAAGTCGAGGCGGGCGTCGAACTCGACGGGCTTCGGGTCGATCTCGAACCGGCGGGAGCCTTTCCCGTCGAGGGTCAGGTAATCCATCAGGATCGACGCCTTGACCGGGCGCAGGTCGCCCGATTGCGGCAGGCAATGGTGGTTGGTCAGCACGTAGTCGCCGGTCAGGAGCGTCCCCGTGCAGGAGGCACCGACCTGCTGCCCGGTGCGGCCGTTCTGGAGCACGATGTCGACGCGGCCGATCGGCCGGGCGAGGGCCGCGAGGCCGTCCTTCGGGTCGAGCTCGCTGACCGGCTCGAAGGCGCCCTTGTTCTGGTCGACGTAGGCCGCCGCGTCGCCGGTCGTCTGGCGCAGGGGCAGCTGCGCCCGGCCGTAATCGGCGGGATCGAAGCCGACGCTCTGCGCCCGCACGGCGTCGCCGCGGCCGAGCACGATCAGCGCGCAGGCCGTTCCCAGAAGGAGTGGGCCTCTCCGGCGCATCGCGATCATCCTCTCCCTCCTCTCGGTCTGCGAATCGGGCCCGCGCTCGCGGGGTCGATCGACAGCATTCGCAACACGCCGGATTCTCATCAGCGCGCCAGGGTGTGGACCAGGCGGCCGGCAAGCGCGCCGGTTCCGGCCTCCGGAACGGCCTGGACCGTGTAGACGAGGTTCTGCCGCGCGCCCTCGCGCAGGAAATAGCCGAGCGCGCCGTCCGCCAGCCGGACGGCCGGGAGGGCGGCGTCGCGCAGTTCCGGCCCGACCTGCACGCGCAGGCCCGGCTCCGCTCCGATGGCGAGCCCGCACAGGTCCGGCGTGAGGCGGCTCGCGGCCAGGTGATCGCCCGACTCCGCCGGCACCGGGCGCCGCTCGGGCGGGTCGGCCCCGAAGGCCACGCGGCGGCAGGAGGATCCCGCCGGCGCGCGCAGCTCGGAGACGTGGATCGGCGACGCGATCCGGACTTCGATGCTGGGAGGAGGGCTGGCGGGACCGGCCGGCGTGTCGGGGCGCGGCTCGCTGACGGGATCGGGCCGCGTGGCCCCGAGAGCGAGCACACCGGCGAGGCCGGCCGCCGCGACGGCGCCGGCCGGCAATGCGAGACGCCACCATCGCCGCGCCGGCGGCGTCTCGGCCCTCTCCGGAGGCCGCAGCGCGGTCAATGCGGCCAGCGCTCCCGGCACGCTGTGCGACGGCAGGATCCGCACGTTCCGGCCCATGCCGCGGAAGACGGCCTCGGCCTGCGCGCGCTCCGGCCCGTCCGGCAGGAGGACCGCCAGCGCGGCGTTCGGAGCTCCGGCGATCGTCGCGGCGGAGCGCTCGATCTTGTCGAGGAGCGCGTAGTCGCCGGGCAGCACCGCGAGGTCGAGATCGACCGCGCCGGTCGCCCAGAGGATGAGGTCGGCCTCCTCCGGTGCCGCGGCGAGCGGGTGGCCGCCCTCGGCGAGGCCGTGCGCCAGGCAGACCGGAACCTCCCAGGAGCGCCCGGCATCGAAGGAGCCCGACAGCCGCAGCTCGTGGGGCTCCGGCGTCCGGCCCGTCCACCGGGCGAGCGGGCCGGCAGCCCCGCAGAGCCGGGCGTAATCGGCCGACCACGGCAGCGGGCGATAATCGCCGTCCGCGAAGGCGGCCGGGGCCGGAAGGCCGGGGCGCGGCCTGAGCCCGCGCAGCACCAGCGGTCCGCGGGTCGTGGGCACCACGACGAGGATGGCCGGACGCGTCATGCGCGGCCCGGTCTCCCGGACGGGCCGAGACCGGCCTGCCGGCTGGTCCGACGGCTCGTCAAAGCAGGAACACCGCGCAGGCCGGGTCGCGGAGCATCCGGCCCATGAGGGCCGCGTCCGGCACGGCCGGGTCGAGGGCGAGCACCGCCGCGCCTTCGATCGCCGGACCGAGGTCGAGCCGGACCGTCTCGTCGCCGAGCCACGCCTCTATCACCCGCGGCATCTGCCCCGACTCGCCGCGCAGGACGAGGAGCGGCGGCGCGCCGTCCGCGGCCTCGAGGATCTCCAGCGCGAAGGCGCCGACCCGGCGCCGGAGAATCGCGCCGTCCGAGGCGGCCGCGGCGAGCGGCGCGTGGGCCATCGCCAGTGCGCCGAGCATCGTCCGGTAGCGCCGGGCCGTCGCGGGGTCGCCGCGGATCGCCCGCACCGTCGCGAGGTCGACCGGGCCGTCGGGCGCACGGGTCGCGTGGGCCCAGAGCCCCGCGTGGTCCGGCCGGGCGGTCGCCGCCGCATCGCGCACGAGGGCGCGGGCCGCGTGGATCTCGGCGAGGAGCCGTGCCGCGTCGCTCACGCCGCGGCCTCCCCGGCATAGGCCGCCGCGAACGCGACCGCGAAGACGTCCCGATCCGCCGGGAACAGCGCGTCCAGCGGCCGGTGCCGGGCGAGTCCGTCGAGCGACCGCTCCAGGTCGGCCGCCGCCTCGGCGAGGCGCAGCAGCGCCGGTTCGGCGGCCGCGAACCCGGCCGAGAGCCCCTCCCGATCGTCGAAGCCGGCGCGGCGGACGCGGCGCAGGTCGGCCTCGGCGGCCTCCAGCGCACCCCGCACCGCCTCGGGCAGCGCGTCGCGATCGGCGATCCGGAGTGCCGCCGCGATGCGCAGCATCCGGCCGAGATGGGCCGCGAGCAGTCCCGCGCGCGTCCGGAGTTCGGCGTAGCTCTCGGCCTCCAGGCAGGTCGCCCGCTCGGCGATGGCGGCGCCGCCGCCGCCGCGGCGCAGGCGGTTGGCGATGCCCGACTGGACCCGGCCGAAGCTCACGGCGCGGAGCGTCGTCAGCGGGCGGGTCCGGTGGTAGGGCTCGAGGCGCAGGAAGTCGGCCAGGTCCTCGCGCTCGGCGCCGGTGAGGATCTTCGGGCCCTCCGGCCAGTCCGCCAGCAGGGTCGCCAGCGCCGCGGCGGGTTCGGCGGCCGCGAGATCGCCCAGGGCCGCGTCCAGCCGCTCCTCCCAGCCCGCGTGGGCGTCGAGCGCGGCGGGGGCCGCGAGGGCGTCGAGGCCTTCGAGGAGGCGGCCGGCCGCCTCGAAGGTCACGAAATGCTCCGCGACGATGCGGAAGCCCGGTCGCTCGCCCGTCGCCATCTCGGCGCGCCAGAAATCGAGGATGTCGTCGTCCGCGATCGACCGGCGGCCGCCCAGGAAGGTCAGGAGCGCCCGGAAGCGCCGCTCCAGCGGCGCCAGCGGCAGATGGGCGTTCCGGTAGGCGGCGAGATGCCGGGCCAGCCGCTTGGCCAGGATCGCCGCGCTTTCCGCGTCGGGCGCGGCGGCGAGCTCGTCGAGCCAGCCCGCGACGGTCGCGAACTGGGCCAGGTCCTCCGCGGTGAGCACGAACTCGGCCAGCGCGAGGAGCCGGGCGAGCCCGGCCCAGCCGGTGGACCAGGCGGTGCCGAGCACGGGGCCGCGGTCGTCGACGGCCGGGCCGCCGCCGAAGCGCGCCGAGAGGGCGGCCGGTCGCGCGAGGCCCGGGTCCAGGGCGAGGGTGATGAGATCGCGCCCGTCGCGGGCCCCGGCCGCCTCGGCCAGCGCGGCGAGGGCGTGGGCGAGGTCCCACAGGGGCTTGTCGCGGTTCGGGCGCACGGCACCCGTGACCACGCGGGCGAGCCAGGCACGGTCGGCGCGGGAGAGATCGCGGCCGTCGCCGACATTGGCGAGGTCGGCCGCGCAGCGCTCATCGTATCCGCCCGTCATGCGCCTCCCGGTCGCGGGCTGCCACGCAACCCCTTGTGATCGTTCGATTCGCCTTATGGTTACCTCGCGACCGGCCATCCGTCGACCTCCGGCGGCCATCCGGGCGCCACCCGTCTGCTCTGGGCGGCCCAGACGCGGTTCTGATCCCGTCGCGCTCCGGCTCAGCGCACCACGACGCGCGCGGCGGCCTCGGTGACCCCGGGCGTGGCCCGGATCCGGTCGAGGAGGTCCAGCACGTCCGGGGGCTGCAGGAGACGCGCCTCGCCGTCGGCGCCCGGCGCCGCCGCCAGCCACCGCGCGGCGAGCTCCGGCGGCAGGCCGCCCGGCACGCCGAAGCAGGCGAACAGGTTCTCGAAGGGCTCCCCCGCGACGATCTCGTCGAGGCCGTAGCCCCGCGGATAGCGCCGCGAGTCTCCCGGCTTGAGGGCCAGCTGCGAGGCCGGGTTGTCGCGCACCGGCAGGGCGACGAAGGCGGTCTCGTCGGCCGCGACCACCCAACAGTACAGGTTCTGCGCGACGCGGGACTCGATGCGCATCTCCAGGCGCTGACCGGCCGCGAACGGCGTGGCGGCGGCCGCCACCGAGAGGCGGCCGGCATCCGTGCGCGCGGTGGCGGCGAGGTGGTCCAGGAACGGCCGCGGGACGGGATCGCAGCCGAGCCCCTCCGTCGCGATCCGGCGTCGTCCCGTCGGGGCCAGGACAGCGCCGTCGCGCTGGAACTCGACCTCCATCCAGGATTGCCGGTCGTGGTCCGTGCGGAAGCGGCCGCGCGCGGTGACGGTGCCGGCGCAGGCGGTGCCGGGCGGCCGGCGGCGCACGTCGAGGCGCGCGCCGCGGAGCACCCGGTTGGCCGAGCGGGCCTCCACGTCGAGGGCGATGACGAGGCGGTCCGTGAGGGCGCCGGCGCAGGTGGAATGGCCGCCCTCCGCCACGAATGGGCAGACCTCGACGGCGCCGGCATTCGGTGCGGCCTGCGCGAACGCCTTCACCGCACCGTCCATGACCGCGTCGACGTCGGCGACGCCGGCGCCGACATGGATCGGCACGACCAGAGGGTCGCTCGTCGCCTTGCAGGCTGCGCTCTGCGTCACGGCCTGGAGCCGGACGGAGGCGGTCTCGCCGGCCCGGCGGGGCTCGACCAGGAACACGGCCGCGTCCCCCGCGAAGGCGGACCGGATCTGCGCCTCGGCCTCCGCGCCCGAGAGGCCCGTCGTGCCCTCGCGCAGGGCCTTGATCCGCACGACGTCGGCCGCTGCCGCCAGCCTGACCCGGCCGGTCGCCTGGAGCCGCGTCTCGACGGCGAGGCGCACCTCCTCGGACTGCTCGCGCGACAGGGCCGTCTGGCCGGGCTCGACGCCGACGACCGCGAGCGTCAGGTCCGGCCGGCCGGCGCAGGCCGCCACCGCATCGAGGAACGGTGCCAGCGCCTGCGTCGCGGGGTCGGCGCGCGCCGCCGCCGGGGCGAGCAGCAGCGCGGCGAGGAGGAGGCGCCTCATTCGGTCTCGTTCGCCCGGGCGTACTGATCGAGGGCGCGGACGAAGACCGGATTGAACCGCCCGTCCAGGGCACCGGTGTAGTAATCCGCGTCCTTGATGGCGCGCTGCACCGAGCGGATCGTCTCGGGCTTGAGCTTCTGGGCGGCGGTGTCGGTCGCCGAGACGGAGGCGGCGCCGAGTTCCCCGTGCTTCAGCGCGCGCAGGACCATGTCGGCCGAGCGCACGCCGGGGAAATACCGCCCGAAGCCGTTGTCGATCAGCGTCGCCATCGTGGCCATGGCCACCGGGTCGCCCCGGTCCGCCGCCTGCCGGAAGAGGTCGAAGCCCTGCCGCAGGTCCTTCGGGAAGCCGTAGGCGCCCGTCGCGTAGTGCGGCACGAGCTTGCTGATCGACGCGACGTCGCCCCCGGCCACGGCGCGGCGATACAGGGCGACCGCCTGCGCTTCGTCCTTCGGGATGCCGTTGCCGTACTCCAGCATCCGGGCCGCGTTGGCCAGCGCCACCACGTTCCCGCCTTCGCCCGCCTGCCGGTAGAGGCGGAACGCCTCGGCCTGCTGGCGCTTCACACCCTGGCCGTTCTCGTAGAGGGCGGCGAGGTTGTTCAGCGCCGAGATGCTCCCGGCCTTGGCGGCGCGGTCGTAGGCGGCGAGGGCCTCCTTGTAGCGGTCGGCCCGGTCGTAGGCGCGGCCGAGCTGGTAGGAGAGCCGGCGCAGGTCCGGATAGGCGGCCGCGGCCCCGCGGCAGGCGTCGATCGCGGCGGCGGGCTCGATCCGGCCGAGCTTCACGCCCGCGACCCCGCTCGGACGGTCGGGATCGTCCGTGCCGGCGGCGAGTTCGTCGCAGCGCTTGACGCGCGGATCGGCGCTCGGGTTCTTGCCGCCGAGATAGCCCTCGGCGAGGCTGCGATAGGCGCAGACCTCGCCGCAGGAATCGAGATAGGCCTGATATTGCCGCTGGGTCCCGAACTTGGCCCAGTTCTCCTGGTCGATCGCCGCCGCGTCCCGGCGCCGCCCGGCCAGGAGCCTGTCCATGGCCTGAGGCCGGTACAGGCAGGTCTCGCCGCAGGCGCCGATATAGGCCTCGAAGCCCTCCCGGGTGCCGAGCGCTTCGGCCCGCCGCCAGGCCGCCTCGTCCCGGATGGCCTCGACGCCCTTCGCGACGGCCGCCACCGGCAGGGAGGCCTTGAGGACGATCGGGGCCTCGTCGATCTCGGGCACCTGCTCGCGGCCCGACGCGCGGCGGGCCGCGTCCTCCACCTCGCGGCGGAGGTAGCGCTTCAGCTCCGTCCACTGCACGAGCCCGTCGCCGTCGCCCTGATGGTCGCGCGCGTCGGCGAGGCCCGACACGCCCATCAGGAACCGGCTGGTCAGCAGGCCGAGCTTGTTCGCCTCGTCCCAGTTGGCCGGTGTCGCGCCCGATGTCGCCACCAGCCGGACGATGCCGCCCTCCGTCTTCGGCCGGGCGGGGGCGAAGCCGGGCGCGGACACCGCCAGCAGGCTCTCGCCCTTGCGGCCGGTCTCGCCGGTGAAGCAGGCATCGACCATCACGACGAGCTGGTGGTCGGCGCCGATCTTGCGCTTCACGAGCTCGAGGTTGCGGTACAGGGTCTCCAGCGCGTACCCGCTCTCGCCCTGGTTCGGGTTGCCGTCCTCGGGCAGCAGGAACGGCTGCTTGGTGGCGAGATCCGGGACGCCGTGGCCGGAATAGTACACGAAGACGTTCGAGCGGCCCTCGCGCACGCTGCGCCAGAGGCGGCCGGATTGCGGGTTCCGCTCGGTGCCGAAGACCTGGTTGAACTCGTTGAGGGTCGCGTCCTTCAGGAGGAAGACGTTGCTCTCGCGGTAGCCCAGGCGCTCGATCAGGTAGGCGCGGATCGCCTCGGCATCGTTGTGCGCATAGTCGACAGGCACGGTCTGCTTGTAGCTGCGGTTCCCGATCACAACCGCCACGGCGTCGGCATTGTCGGCGAAGGCTGCCGGATCCGGGGCGGCCCTGGCGGGCGCGAGCGGGGCGAGGCAGGTCATCCCGAGCAGGATGAGCGCGGTGCGGGCGGCCCGCCGCAGCGCGGATACCGGGTTGGCTCTCGGCAAGCGCGTCCTCCTGTCCGGGTCGCGGCCCGGTTTCATCGTCCTCGGAGCGGGGCGTGCCCGGTCGGCACGCGCGACAGGGTTATCCGCTGGAGGATCGGGAAACAATCTCACGGTGTGAGCGCGGCCGGTCGAGGCGGGCTCCGCGACGATGCGGATGACATCGGGGGCGCAGGTGCCGGCGCGGGGAGCGGGCATCTCAGCCCCAGCCGAGATACGCGACGATCAGGCTGAGGGCGGCGAGGTGGAGCGGCGAGAGGGCGGTCAGCATGGTCTCGCTCCTCACGGCAGGTAGAGACCGCGGCCGCAGCGGCGGGCGCGCCGCGCCTCGAAGTAGCCGGTGTAGCGGTTGTAGACCTCGACCGTGCGGTAGACGCAGTAACGGCCGGAGTTGCGACCGTTGTAGTAGACGCCGCCGTTGTCGAGATCGACGCCGAGGAATTCTTGGTTTCCGTGCTGCGGCGCGGCCTCCTGGGCGAGGGCGGGACCCGCGGCGCAGAGAAGGCTGGCGGCGAGGACGAGGATCTTGGTCTTGGTCATCTCGGGTCTCCCTGGTCGGGCGGTGGATCGTCCGCCTCGACAGGGGCATGGGTCGGCCAGACGCGGTTTCGTGCGGCCGGCGCGGTGTGACGCGAAAAATTTCTTCCGACAGGCGCGGCCGAGATGGCGTCGGTCGTCCGGAAACCGCCCGACGGCGGCGGTGCCCGTCACCATCGACGGCAGGGTCACCCCGAACAGCCTTCACCCTCAGGACCGTCGGCGCGCTCCGATCGAGAGCGACGCGGGCGCTGCGTTCGGTCCAGAACACGCGACGCGACGGCGTCGAATGCTCATCATCCGCCGCAAGCCATCCCGGCTTACTGAACCGGTAACACTATTTCTCACGATTCGTTGACCCGGGATCGGAGAGGGGCCAATACAGCGTCCGCTGATCGGTGAGAGCCTGCTCGATGGACGGCGAATACTATTAAGGGCTTCTCTTCATCTGAGAGGTATTCATGAAATCTCTCGTCGAGGCGTCGGCTGCGCGCGTGGCGGACCGGATCGTGCTCCCGACCGCCTGAGGGTGGACAGGCTCTCGCCGCCGACCGCCCGGATCCGGTCCACCACGCCTGCGCGACCGTGCGCGGACTGCAGAGCTGTTCTCGACGCCGGTGCGGATCGCGCGCGGTGTCGACTCGGAAACGACATCTCCCGGGGCCGACATGTGCCAGGTGTTTCAGCATCCTCCGCGCTCAGCTTGCCTGACCGTCCGTCCTGGGAACCCTCACACCCGATCGGTCTCGGCTCTCCTCGGCGTCGGGATCGTGAGCGCGGCCTTAATCGGCCCGGCGATGTCGGCGCGGGCCGACGATGGGCCGAGCTACGGCGATGGCCGACGCGGCATCTTCCTGCCCTTCCTCAACGCGCCGCGACCCGGCGACGCCGTCACGAAGTCCCCGCGCCTCGGCCTGTCGTTCGGCGGCGAGCCTCGTCCGGTGCTCGTTGATACCGGTTCGACCGGCATCGTGGTCTCAGCCGCTCGGATTCCCGACAACGAGAGCCTGCCGAGCGAGCCCGGACGGCTGACCTACTCGAGTTCCGGCCGGATCATGGTCGGACGCTGGGTGCGCGTCCCGGTTTCCATCGTCGGCCGCGATGGAGCGAGCGTGGTCACGCAGCCCATCCGGGTCCTCGCCGTCGACCGGATCGACTGCACCGCGCGCGCCCGCAGCTGCACGCCCGAGGCGGCGCCGGCCCACGTGGCGATGATGGGGATCGGTTTCGGCCGCGAGGACGACAGCCAGACGCAGAGCACGCCGGACACCAATCCGCTCCTCAACGCGGAGCCGCCGGGAACCGGTTCGGTGCGCCGCGGCTACGTGCTGACCCGACGCGGCGTGCATGTCGGCTTGACGCGCGCCAACACGCGCGGCCGCTACCGCTTCGTGAAGCTCGACCCGCACCCGCACGTGCCGGGCGACTGGCTCGGCGTTCCCGTCTGCATCACCGTCGATGGCCGTGAGCCCGCCGCCTGCGGCCGGGGGCTCCTCGATACCGGTGTCACCGGCATGTTCCTGACGCTGCCGCCGTCCCAGGTCGCCGACAGCCTCCGGGCCGATGCGGGCGATCACGCCGTCCTTCGCCCGGGAACGCGCCTCGGCTTCCAGTTCGGCGACGCGGCCGGCTACGCGATCGATGTCGGCGACCGAGCCGCGCCGCTCGCTCCCGAACGCATCGTCCTCAACACGGTGCGCCCGCAGCCCTTCGTCAACACGGGGCTGCACGTCCTGAACGGCTTCGACGTCCTCTACGACGCCGACCGCGGCTATTACGGCTTCCGGGCCCGCGACGCACAGTCGGCGTCCGACGACCCGTGATCTGCGCATCGGCCGCCGTGTCGTCCGCCCTCTCCCGCACCGAGTCCGCCATGCTGCGCAACGCCTTTCTCACTGCCGTGATCCTCGTCCCGACCGCCGGATACGCGGCGGAGGTCGATTGCGGCGCCTCCGCGAACCAGATGGACGCCAACGTCTGCACGGCCCAGGAATTCGACCGGGCCGATGCGGAGCTGAACCGCCGCTACGCGACCCTGCGCAGCAAGCTCGACGAGAACGGCCGACGCAATCTAGTCGCCGCCGAGCGCGCCTGGATCGCCTTCCGCGATTCCGAGTGCAACCTGCGGACAGGCTTCAACACGCTGACGCCCGACGACAACGGAAGCATCGCCCCGATGCTCCTGGGCGCGTGCAAGATCACGCTGACGCGCCAGCGGATCCAGGACCTGGCAGCCCAGATCAAGTGCCCGGGCGGCGACCTGTCGTGCTCGCCCTGACTGCCTCCCGTCTTTCCCGACCACCCGCCTGAGCGAGCTGCCATGATCATCGTCACGACCGAGAACATTCCAAACTACCACGTGCGCGAGGTCCGCGGCCCCTGCTTCGGCGCCGTGGTGCACAGCCGCGGTGCGGTGGGCAATTTCACCGCCGGACTGCGCAGCATCATGGGCGGCGAGATCACCGAGTACAGCCAGCTGATCGAGCAGGCGCGGTCGCAGGCGATCGACCGCATGGCGCAGAACGCGGCGCAACTCGGCGCCAACGCCGTCGTCATGATGCGTTTCGATACCGCGGACACCGACCAGTCGATGATGGGCGTCGTCGCCTACGGCACCGCCGTGGTCGTCGAGGCACGCTGAGGTCGCGGCCCGGGCCGCGTTCCGCTCCGACCCGCCGTCACCCGCCACGCGCAGGACCCCTCAGCCGGGTCGATGCGACGCGCGAACCGGATCCCAGAGCCATGAATCATAAGCGCCCACGCCTGCTGCAGGCCTCGGCCCCCGTCCTTGCCGGGCTGCTCGCCTGCCTCGCCGTGCCGACGACCGCCGGAGCCGACCAGCCGTCCGCGAAACTGTGCCTGACCGAGACCTCCACGCCGGGCACGACGGCGTGCATGACCCGCGCCCTTAAGGAGGCGGACGCGAAGCTCAACGCGGCCTACAGGAAGGCGATGTCGGTGATCGATCACGATGACCGCACGCCGGACCCCGACGCCAGGGCGCTCTGGAAGACGCGGCTCGAGCGGGCGCAGCGGGCCTGGATCGCCTTCCGCGACGCGGATTGCGGCGACCTGACCGACAGCGAGTGGGCCAACGGGAGCGGCGCAAACGCGGCGCTGCCCGCCTGCCTCTACGACAAGACCGTCCAGAGGACGGCCGACCTGCTGAGCCGCTACCCGCTGCATTGAGAAGCGGCGCGGCATCGTCAACAGCTCGTCGCGATCCGGTGAACACTTCGGTTCCGCCGGAAGCTCCTCCAGCCCCGATGCAGTCTTCGTCCGCCTGCGGACGGCCGTCCGGCGCCCGATCTCACCCCGCTTCGATGGGACCGGGAGGACGCGGCGCCGGCGGCTCGGCTGGCGGGTCCCCGTCGGGCGGTGCGGGCTCCGGCAGCGGATCGTCGATGGGAGGCAGCGGGTCGTCCCCGGGACGCGGCGTATCCGACGACATGGTGCGGTGTCCTGTCCGAATCTTTGGGCGGTCGAGGACGTAACGCGCGTCGGTCCGGTCGGATGCGGCCTCGTCAGCCGAAGGTCAGCGCCGACCGTTCCCGGAGCGCCCTGCGCAGGGCCCGGCTGAGGTCGGCCACCGAGTAGGGCTTGTGCAGGAGCTCGAAGCCGTCGGTGCCCTCCGACGCCAGCACGTGGCTGTAGCCGGAGGTGAGGACGACGGGCAGGTAGGGACGACGGCGCCTGATCTCCCGGGCCAGATCGACACCGTTCATGCCCGGCATCACCACGTCGGAGAAGACGATCTCGATCTCCTGGCCGTTCGCCTCGATCGTGGCGATAGCCGCCTGCGCGTCCTTCACCCAGACAGCCCTGTAGCCGAGTTCCACGAGGGCTTGCCGGGCGAAGGCGCCGACCTCCTCGTTGTCCTCCACCACGAGGACGGGCGTGCCGTGACCCTCGGCGAGCGGCTCCGGCTCGTCCGGCACGCCCTCCTGGACCTCCGCCTGCTGGGACCGCGGCAGGAACAGCGTGAAGGTGGTCCCGACGCCGACGACGCTGTCGACCGCGACGTCACCGCCCGACTGCTTGGCGAAGCCGAACACCTGGCTGAGGCCGAGGCCGGTGCCGTGGCCGACGCCCTTCGTCGTGAAGAACGGCTCGAAGATGCGTTCGAGGAGGTCCGCTTCGATGCCCGAGCCGGTATCCGAGACCGACACGGCCACGAAATCGCCGGGCACGGCCGGATGCGCCCGCAGCGCCGGGATCCGGTCCGCGCGCCGCACCTTGATCACGAGGCGGCCCTCGCCCTGCATGGCATCGCGGGCGTTCACCACGAGGTTGACGAGGGCCGTGTCGAACTGGCTGGGGTCGGCATCGACGTGGCAGCGCAGCCTGCGGCCGTCCGCGTCCGTGCCGGCATCCGTGTCGGTCGCGACGTGGATGCGCGCGCCGGTCAGCGTGCCGACCATGTCGGCGATGGCGGCCACCGACTGCACCACGTCGAAGATCGACGGTCGGAGTGCCTGCCGGCGCGCGAAGGCCAGCAACTGGCTGGTCAATCTGGCGGCGCGGTCGACCGTGTCGGCGATGGCGTCGACGTAGCGGCCCCGACGATCCTCGCTGAGGCCCGGTCGCTTCAACAGATCGGTCGACGACTTGATGACGGTCAGCAGGTTGTTGAAGTCGTGCGCCACGCCGCCGGTGAGCTGCCCGACGGCCTCCATCTTCTGCGACTGACGCAGCTGCTCCTCGAGGGCGCGGCGCTCCGTGACGTCGCGCCCTGTCGCGTGGAACCGGTCCCCGCGCGCGATGGCGTTCCAGGCGATCCAGCGATACGCGCCGTCGGCGGTCCGGAACCGGACGTCGAGGTCCGACAGCGTGTGGCCGGTCCGCAGCGTCTCGAACGCGCTGGCCGCGGTCTCGCCGTCGTCCGGATGGATCAGGGTATCGATGCGGATGCCGACCAAGCTGCTGGCCGGCCACCCGAGTAGCTCCGTCCAGGCCGGGTTGACCGCCTGGCAGGTTCCGTCGAGGGCGCAGACCACGAGAAGGTCGCGGCTCGTCCGCCAGACCAGGTCATGCTCGATCTTCCGGTCGCGCGTCCGGGCCTCCCGCCGCTCCTCGTCCGCCCGCCGGGCCGCCGGATCCTCGAGAAGGATCGCGACGCGGTTCTGCGTCCCGCTACCGGTCCGCATCGCGCGGACATCGAGGATGGGTCCCGTTCGCGACAGGGCTCCCTTGAACCGGGCGCTGTGCCCGGATCGCGCCACGTCACCGAGGGTGTCGAACCAGCGTCGGGCGTGGTCCGGCTCGAGCGCGCTCATCCAGCGTCCCGCCGCAGCGCCGAGGCCGGACTGATCCTCGAAGGCGGCGTTGGTCTCCGCGACGCGGTAATCCGCTGCCCTGCCATCCCCGTCGAAGCGCAGCTCGACGATGCAGAAGCCCACCCCGTCGTCCGCCCGGGCATGCCGCGGCGCGATGGTCCGCTCGACGGCCTGCGCCTCGCGCTGCCGGAAGCGCGTGAGGTCGAGCTGACTGCCGAAGAAGAACAGCAACTCGCCGAGCGGTCCGAAGACGGGGCTGATGTAGAGTTCGTTGACGAAGGTGCTGCCGTCGCGCCGATAGTTCAGCAGCTCGACCACCACGTCGCGCCGCGCGGCGATGGCATCGCGGATGCGGGCGACATCGGCCGGATCCGTCGCGGGCCCCTGGAGGAAGCGGCAATTGCGCCCGATCAGCTCCCCCGCCGAGTAGCCGGAGAGTTCCAGGAAGGCGCGGTTGGCGAAGACGATCGGGTTGTCGGGCAGGTTCGGATCGGTGACGATCATCGCCATCCGGGTCTTGTCGGCGGCGGTGAACAGAAGATCGGAGCGGGCGGTGCCGACTCCGGCCAGAGTGGTTGTCGGGGCGGTGGCCGGGGCCTGTGACGCGCGCAGGCGCGCGTTCTCCTCAACCAGCGCGCGCTCGCGCCGACGCAGCCGCTCGACCTCCCCCCGAAGATCTTCGATGCTCATGGCCCGGTCTTATCCGGAGCCGCCGCCGCGTCCAACCGCAACCGGCACGCGGATGCGAGAAGGGGGTGTGACCTCTGGTCCCGACAGCGCCGGCGGTGGCCACCGGGCGTTCGGATCCTGCGATGCCGGAAGGGGGCGGATCCGCCGGTTCCTGACCCGCGATGACCGGCGCGCTGCCTCCATGGGAATCCGGGGGACAGCGGCGGGCTGCGGGCGGTCGTGCCGCCGGGACCGGTCTCTCGCGTTCCGGCCGGATGCGGCCTCGGGACGCCGCGAACGCGAACGGCCGGAGTTCGACTCCGGCCGCTCGGTCGACGCGGTGCGTGTCGCTTACCGCAGGAGCTGGAGGACGCCCTGCTGGGCGGAGTTGGCCAGCGACAGGGCCGAGATGCCCATCGACTGGCGGGTCGACAGCGCCTGCGAGTTGGCCGCCTCCTGGTTCAGGTCGGCRTTCGTCAGGTTGGCCGAGCCCGTCTGCAGCACGTTGATCAGCTGCTTGGAGAAGTCCTGGCGGTTCTGAACCACCGACAGGTTCGAGCCCAGGGAGCTCGCCGCGGAGGTCAGCGAGTTGCCGGNATCGCTACAGCTCCCGCCGGAGATCGATCATCCGGGTGAGCCCCAGGATCATCAGCAGCCCTGCTGGGCGGAGTTGGCCAGCGACAGGGCCGAGATGCCCATCGACTGGCGGGTCGACAGCGCCTGCGAGTTGGCCGCCTCCTGGTTCAGGTCGGCATTCGTCAGGTTGGCCGAGCCCGTCTGCAGCACGTTGATCAGCTGCTTGGAGAAGTCCTGGCGGTTCTGAACCACCGACAGGTTCGAGCCCAGCGTGCTCGCCGCGGAGTTCAGGGCCGCGCCGGCCGTGGTCAGGACCGCCAGGGTCTTGTTGACGTCGGCGTTCAGCAGGAAGTTGCCGAGGCCGTTCTGGCTGGTCGAGCTGTTCGAGTTGGTGATCGACGACAGGCCCAGGCCGCTGGAGGTCGCGTCGACCGAGGCGACGTTCAGGTTCGAGCTGCCGGTGTCGTTGAACTTGATGTTCATGTCATNTGGTGATCGACGACAGGCCCAGGCCGCTGGAGGTCGCGTCGACCGAGGCGACGTTCAGGTTCGAGCTGCCGGTGTCGTTGAACTTGATGTTCATGTCATTGCCCTTGCCGGCAATGAGGTTGACGCCGTTGTAGCTGGCGTCGCYGGCGAGCTGCGTGATCTGGTTGAGCAGGTTGTTGTACTGRTTGGCCAGCGAGGCGCGCTGCGTCACGCCCGAGATCGACAGGTCGCTGGACACKACGGTGCTGGCGGCGGTGCCGTAGGTCGAGGCAGTGGTGGCCGAGGCGGTGAAGCCGAGCGCCGTCTGGCTGCCCGAGTTCTGGAATTCCACGTCCGCCTGGGCGTTCAGGACGATCTTGGTGCCGGTGCTGTCGACCGAGAAGATCGCGCCGGCGCCGAASGMGCCGCTCGACGAGGTCGAGGCCGAGCTGACCGCAGAGTTCAGGGCCGCGACGGTGGCGCTGATGCTGGAGGAGGCGGCGACCGTGGCCGAGACCGAGGTGCCGTTGATGGTCAGGAGCACCGTCTGGGAGGCGGTGCTGGCGCTGTAGGCGTTGGCGGCGGTGCCGGTGGTGGAGAGCTGGGTCGAGAGCGCCTGGTTGGCGATCGACTTGGCCTGGTCCACGAGCTTCTGGATCGAGGTGATGCCCTGGTTNGGAGGCGGTGCTGGCGCTGTAGGCGTTGGCGGCGGTGCCGGTGGTGGAGAGCTGGGTCGAGAGCGCCTGGTTGGCGATCGACTTGGCCTGGTCCACGAGCTTCTGGATCGAGGTGATGCCCTGGTTGGCGGCCTGGATCGACTGGATACCGTTGGAGACGCCGTCGAGGAGCGAGTTCAGGCTCGAGGAGCGTCCGTCGAGGGCCTGGGAGGTGAAGAAGTTGGTCGGGTTGTCGAGGGCGGAGTTGACGGTCTTGCCGGTCGCGAGCCGGTTCTGGGTGGTCGCCATCAGCTGGGCGGTGTCCTGCAGCGAGAGCAGGTTCTGNTGGATCGACTGGATGCCGTTGGAGATGCCGTCGAGGAGCGAGTTCAGGCTCGAGGAGCGTCCGTCGAGGGCCTGGGAGGTGAAGAAGTTGGTCGGGTTGTCGAGGGCGGAGTTGACGGTCTTGCCGGTCGCGAGCCGGTTCTGGGTGGTCGCCATCAGCTGGGCGGTGTCCTGCAGCGAGAGCAGGTTCTGACGCGTGGCGGCCGACAGGGTGATCGAGGACATAGGTCTTATCTTTCTGATTTGATGCACCCGTTTCTCGGGTACGCCAGTAATCGTCCTCCAAACGTTTCGCGGGGGTTAAATCAATTGCCGACTCCCAGTGTGTCCGAAGTGATCGTTAATGAATCGATCCTTCAGGCGCTAAGTATTTACGGATCGCGGAGCGTGTTCAAGATCTATTAACCATCCGCAGCCATAAGCTGTGACGCAAACCAAGTCTGTCGCGCCTGCCCGACCGGTGCCGATCCGGTTCGGTCGGCGCGGCGGGTACGGGGCGCACCTTGCAGGGAGCTCAGATGTGATCGCTCAAGCGTCCGGTGATGTTGGCGCCGCGACCCCTTCCGCGTCGCCGAAGTTGCCCCATGTGGCGATCGCGATCCCCTGCGGGACCATGGTCCACGCGGACTTCGCCGTGAGCCTCGGATCGATGATGCACTCGCTCGGCGAGATGCCGATGTCGATCGTCGTCGGGAAGTCGTCGATCGTCGCCGATGCTCGCAATCTTGGCCTCGAATACGCGCAGAAGTACGGGGCGGAGTACGTCCTGTTCATCGACAGCGACATGACCTTCCCGAAGGACGCACTCCTCAAGCTCCTCGTGCGGCAGGTCGACATCATCGGCGCGACCTATTCCCGCCGCACCGCCCCGTTCCACTTCCTGGGCGACATCCTCCCGGAGCAGCCGGCCGACGCGCCGAAGGGTCTGCTGGAGATGTCCCGGATCCCGACCGGCTTCCTGCTGATCAAGTCCACGGTCTTCGAGAAGCTGAAGAAGCCCTATTTCCGCTTCCGCGTCGACGAGGAAGCCGGCGTGAACATCGGCGAGGACTTCGACTTCAGCGACCGGGCACGCGCCGCCGGCTTCCGGATCTGGTGCGATCCGTATCTCAGCAAGGAGCTCGGCCATATCGGCGAGCAATCCTTCAAGCTCTGACAGCGTTCCGCGCCGCGGCGCGCGACGCCCGACACGGTGAGGCGTGGGAATGAGGATCGCGATCATCACGCCGTCGAGGCTCAAACCCTCGACCCTGGCCGGAAAGGCCGGCCAGTACTTTTTGGAGCACGCGATCGCGAGCGCCAACGCCCAGGAGCTCGACCGGCCGGCGACGATCCACTTCTTCGTCGGGATCGATCCCGGGATCGAGATCCCGGCGCGGCTCGCCGCGCACCCGCAGGTCACCTTCGCGCGCGGCCCGCAGAGGGGCCAGATCCCCGCGCTGAACGCCGCCATCGGCGCCGTCGACGACAGCTGGGACCTCGTCGGCTTCCTCGAGGACGACGATCACTGGCTGCCCGCCTATCTGGGCTTCGCGCTAAGGGCCCTCGAGAGCTTCGATTTCGTCTCCTCGACGCAGCTCGAGACCGACGAGGCCGGCGAGGTGGTGCGGATCAACGACTTCGCGACGCCGTCGGGCTGGCTGATGCGGGAAGTGGCACTACGACAACGAGTGGCTCGGCCGCCTCGCCGAGACCGGCCTGCGCCGCGCCCACCTCGTCGAGGCGACGGCGCCCGTCACGCTGCAGGACGCGATCCAGGTCCGTCCGTGGCTCGCCTACGTCCTGCGCAACGGCGGCCCCAACGTGCAGCTCGTGCGGCACGGTTTCGTCCTGCCGCTGGTGTGCCGCCTCGTGCATCCGGGCTCCGGGACCTCGGATGTCGGCTCGGGCGGCACCTCCAAGGCCGAGAGCAACGCCGAGTACCAGCGGCTGGTCGACCGCTTCGGTCGCATCCCCTGGTGAAGGCGCCGGGTGGAGCACCCGACGCCCGCAGCCCCCGTCCCGAGGCGGCCGACCTAGGCGGTCCGCCCCCGAGCCCGCCCCCGCAGCGCGTCCTGGAACGCGGCGAAGACCCGGCGCATCTGCGGGGCCTTGTAGGGAAACAGCTCCGCCGAATCCATGTCGTGGACGACCATCCCGGTATCGGCCTCGAAGATCAGCAGACGGCCGTCCGCGCTCTCGGCGCAGTCGATGATCAGGTAATCGAGGCCGATCCTGCGGTGGATCTCGGCGAACGCGGCGCGGTGGCGCTCGGCGAAGTCGGTGTCGAACGTGGCCATGGCGGCGGCCTCGACCTGCCGCTTCACCGGATCCTCCAGCATGCCGGCGTTGAGGTAGTGGATCATCCAGTGATCGCGGATGGCCATGTGGCAGAGGTAGGGCACACCGTCGATCAGTACGATGCGCAATTTCCGATAGAGGCCGTCGGGACCGCGGTAATCGCAGAACTGCGTGACGTAGAACGCCTCGGCCTCCGTCTGCGCGAGGTAGAGATGCAGGTCCTCCGACCGGTCGATCTTCTGGAGGTCGTTGCCGGCGTGCGTGTCCAGAGGGCGCACGAGGAGCGGGTAGGTCGGGCCCTCGGCTCTGCGGGACGCCGCGGCGCTCAGGATGGAGCGGCTCACGCGGACGACCTCCGGCGCCAGGATCCCATCCGCCCCGCGGAGCGCGTCCGCGATCCCGTGGCGGGACGTCTTGAGGACGTGGCGCGGGTGATTGACGATCGGCCGCGTCCACTGGTCCGCCGCCGCCGCGAGGGCTTCCAGGAGCGGCTCGGCGGTCCGCGCGTAGGCGATGCCCGTGACGATGACGTCGTGCGCCGGCAGGTCGTGCGGGATCGGCTCGCCGGGGCGGAGATAGAGGTAGGTGAGGCCGAAATCGCCGTCGTTCAGCAGGAAGTCGATCGGCGTGTTGGCCATGAGGTCGCCGGCCGTGACCAGGACGAGGACGCGGATCTGCGCCTGATCCGGGTTCGAGCGCAGCGAGAAGACCCGCTGTCCGTCCAGCACCTCTCTCTGGAGCGCGAGCCCCTCGGTGAAGCGGTGCTTCAGCAGCAGGATCGTCGCCATGTCCAGCGCCGTCCCGGCGTCGAGGGCGGAGTCGCCGCCCTCGGCGAGGATCTCGGCGGCCAGTGCGGCCATGTCGGCGCCCTCGAAGGCCGCCCGGATCAGGCGGGCCGGGCCGATCATCGGGTTCGGGTTGTCGATCCCCGCAACGTGCGCTTGCATCAGAGCCTCCGAGCCGTGGGGTCGCCGCAGCGATCCCGGAACCGCGATCAGGTGTTTCGAATCGCGCTCCGCGGCACGACGAACGCACTCTGACCGCACGGAGGTTTACGAAGCGCTAACCATGTTCTCGGTTCACCGGCGGCAGTCCCGGCCGAGACGCGGAGGCCGTGCGCGCGCGTCAGGCGTGCCTCACTCGCGCCGCGGCGCGGCGCCCGCGCGCCGGAGAGCGTCGGCCAGCGCCCCGCTGGGCGCCGGACCCGGGCTCGGTCGGCTCCGCGGCGCGTCCTGCCGGGGCTCGGCCGTCCTCCGGGTCTGCTGGCCCGGCTCGACGGGATCGTCGAGCCGCAGCGACAGCGCGATGCGCTTGCGCGGGACGTCGACGCTGAGGACCAGCACCCGGACGACCTCGCCGATCCGGACGACCTCGGTGGGCGACGCGATCCGCCGCCGGGCCATCGCCGAGATGTGGACGAGCCCGTCCTGGTGGACGCCGATATCCACGAAGGCCCCGAAGGCCGCGACGTTGGTGACGACACCCTCGAGCTGCATCCCGGGCTTCAGGTCCCCGATCGTCTCGACGCCCTCCTGGAAGCGCGCCGTCTTGAATTCCGGCCGCGGGTCCCGCCCCGGCTTCTCGAGCTCGGTGATGATGTCGCGCACGGTCGGCAGGCCGAAGCGCGCGTCGACGAAGGGCTCCGGCGCGAGGCGGCCGAGGAGGGCGGTGTTGCCGAGCAGGACGTGGATGTCGCTCTTCGTCGCCTGGAGGATGCGGCGGACCACCGGATAGGCTTCCGGGTGGACGCCAGACCCGTCGAGCGGGTCGTCACCGCCCTGGATGCGGAGGAAGCCGGCGGCCAGCTCGAAGGTCTTCGGGCCGAGCCCCGGGACCTTCTTGAGCGCCGCCCGCGTGCGGAACGGGCCCTGGGCGTCGCGGTGGGCGACGATCCGCGCCGCCATCGCGCCGCCGAGGCCGGAGACCTGCGCCAGCAGGGCCGGGGAGGCGGTGTTGACGTCCACCCCGACCGCGTTGACCGCGTCCTCCACCACCGCCGAGAGCGACCGCGACAGCTTCGCCTCGCTCACGTCGTGCTGGTACTGCCCGACGCCGATCGACTTGGGGTCGATCTTGACCAGCTCCGCCAGGGGATCCTGGAGGCGCCGGGCGATCGACGCGGCGCCGCGATGGGACACGTCGAGGTCGGGCAATTCCTTCGCGGCGATCTCGGAGGCCGAGTAGACCGAGGCGCCGGCCTCGGAGACCACGACCTTCGCCAGCGGCAGGTCCGGGTTCGCCGCGATGATCTCCGCGGCGAGGCGCTCGGTCTCGCGGGACGCGGTGCCGTTGCCGACGGCGAGAAGCTCCACGCCGTGCAGCCGGCAGAGCCGGCCGAGCGTCGCGACGGCCTCCCGCCAGCGCCGCTGCGGCTCGTGCGGGTAGGTCGTCTCCACCGCGACGACCCGCCCGGTCCGATCCGCCACCGCGACCTTCACGCCGTTCCGGTAGCCCGGATCGAGCCCCATCGTCGCCCGCCCGCCCGCCGGAGCGGCGAGGAGCAGGTCCTTGAGGTTCCCGGCGAAGACCGACACGGCCTCGTCCTCGGCCCGCTCGAACAGCCGGCCGCGCAGGTCCTGCTTGATCCCGGCCCGGATCTTCGTTCGCCAGGCCGTGCGCACCGTGTCGAGGAGCCAGGCATCGCCGGGACGCCCCCGCGCCGCGATCTCGAAGCGGCGGCAGATCGCCATCTCGAAGGGCCCGGGAAGGCCCGGCGCCGACTCCTCCCCCTCCGCGGCGAAGCCGACGTCGAGCACCTCTTCCCGCTCACCGCGGAAGATCGCCAGGATCCGGTGCGAGGGCATGCGCTCCAGCCGCTCGCTCCAGTCGAAGTAGTCCGAGAACTTCGCCCCCTCGTTCGCCTTGCCCTTGCGCACCTGCGAGACGAGCTGGCCGGTCCGCCAGTAATCCGCCCGCAGGCGCCCCACGAGGTCGGCATCCTCGCCGAAGCGCTCGATCAGGATGGCGCGGGCGCCCTCCAGCGCGGCCTCGGTGTCCGGCACGCCCCGCGCGTCCGACACGTAAGCGGTCGCGACCGCTTCGGGCGCGCGGTCGGGACGGCTCAGCAGGGCCTGGGCCAGCGGTTCGAGGCCGGCTTCGCGGGCGGATTGCGCCTTCGAGCGCCGCTTGGGCCGGAAGGGCAGGTACAGGTCCTCCAGCCGCGCCTTCGTGTCGGCGGCGTCGAGGGCCGCCGCCAGGGGCGGGGACATCTTTCCCTGGGCCGTGATGCTCGCGACGATCGCGGCGCGCCGCTCGTTGAGATCGCGCAGGTAGGACAGGCGCTCCTCCAGCCTGCGCAACTGCGTGTCGTCGAGGCCGCCCGTATTCTCCTTCCGGTAGCGCGCGATGAACGGCACGGTCGCGCCGTCGTCGAGGAGCGCCACGGTGGCCGCGACCTGCGCCTCCCCGACACCGAGTTCCTCGGCGATCAGAGCGTTCACGGATTTCATGGGTTCTCCGACTGGAGTCGCGGCGACGGACGGGCTGCCTGGGTGGAGCGCCAAGCCGTCGGAAACAAGGCACCGGTCAGGGGCGCGGCTGCGCGTCCGCCCCGGCCTCGGCCTTCACGGCCCGGGCACAATCCAGGATGCGGTGCCGGGCATCGGGATCCTTGATCGAGAACCACAGGGTCAGCAATTCTTCGGTCATCAAACGGTCGTCGTGCGGGTCCGGATCGAAGAAGACGTCGACCGAACATCCGAGAGTCTCGGCCAGATCGCCGAGAAGGCGACGCGACCGTTCGTTCGGGACTCTGCTGTGATCTGCCATCACGTCGATCCGCCTCGCAGCGCCACCGGGTGCTGCCGCCAGAATGCCCTCGACCCCGCCCGCAACGGGTCAGAGCATCGAGATCCAGACAATCCAGTCAAGTCCGCGCGTCGCTGGCCCGTCGCGGCGTCGGCAGCGCGGATGCCGAGGCGGCTGTCACGGGACCAGCGCAGTTCCTGGGGATAGCTGGCCGGCTGTCCGCTCATCCTGGCACGGATTTCGCACTTGATTGTTCAGGTCAGATCTCGATGGATAGCTGGCACGATGCTGACGCATCGATCTCATCGCGCTCCTTCGGCGAAGACAATAGTCTTCAGTGGAAGTTCGCGGCGGCCGGCGCGCCTTGACGGTCGCGAAATAATGTCATCCGGATGTCACCCGCGGATGCAAGTCTTTCGCTTCGCATGTCCCGGACAGGGAGGCGCCCGTGCAATTCGAGATACGAGAGCGTAGCCGGTCGCTGTGGTCCTGGGTTCTCGTCAACGAGACTGACGAGCCCGTTCTCGAATCGCGACGCAGCTTCCCGTCCCGCGCCCAGGCCACGGCGGCGGCCCTGGCCTTCTCCCAGCTCGTCTCCCGTGCGGGGCGCAGCCTGGGCGGCGGCCCGCGTCAGGTCGGGTTTCTCTGACGGTAGCTTGCTCCGGTCCGGTGTCAGGTCGTCCGGATCCGGTGGCGCACGAGGCTCACGAGACTCGTGGCGGCGATGACGCAGCCAACGCCCATCGCGCCGAGGCAGCTGATGGTGCGGATCGGCTCGCCGCGGGCCAGAACGATGGCCACCGCGAGCGGCAGGAGCAGGAACACGAACAGGAGGGTCATGACCGGATCCGAATGACGATGCGCGAATCTAGGACCCGAATGGTTAATCACTTCTCACGGCTCGGTCCGGCTGGCGGCCTCGGTGGACCTCGCGATCGGGGCGCACCGACACGTCTTCGCGAGCGGCGCTGAGCGATCTCGGGCGCGCGCCGCGACCCGTCACTCGGCGGGCGGACGGACCGCGATCACCGTTCGCGCGCGTCGAGGCGGACGAGACGGTCGACCAGGGCCCGGTCGTGCAGGAGCGCCATCCGCTCTTTCGGCGAGAGCCACGCCTGCGCCTCCGCCACCGTCTCGGCCTCGCAGATCTTGGCGGTGGCCAGGGTCTGGTCCGGATCGATCGCGCCCCGGGGCCGCCGCTGTCCGAGGGGCAGCATCCGCGTGTGGTCACGCGCGAGGTCGGGATCGGCGTGTAGGGCCGCGAGGGCATCCGTCTCGTCGAACCCGTGCTCCGCGTTGCGGGCCGCGAGGGACGCGGCGCGGACCGCGATCTCCGGCGGGGTGGCCTCTTCCGGCGTAGCGAGGAGCAGGCGTCGCTTGAGCGCCAGGCCGAGCCCGAGCTGGCCGCTCGCCCAGGAGATCGGGATCGCCAGAACGAGACCCAGGATCGTCGGGCTCATCCAGAGGAACAGCGAGGTGGCGATCGCGAAGGCGGCGACGCCTGCCACCAGCCCCAGCAGCGTGTGCCAGCGATGGCGGACGACGATGTCGCGCAGCGGGATCGAGCCGTCGTCCCGCCGCTGCGGGTTCCATCCCGTGTCCCGTCCGAGCAGGATGCCCATCACGGAGCCCGACTGGATCACCATCGCCACCGGCGCCACCAGGGCGGACAGCAGGATCTCGACGAGGCTCGACAGGACGAGCCGTCCGGCGCCGCCGCAGGCGCGCCGCACCGGGCCGTCCAGCAGCGCCAGGATCAGGCCGAGGAACTTGGGTGCCAGCAGCACCGCCATGGTGAGGCCGAACAGCTGGAGCGCGCGGACCGGATCGAAGCGCGGGAAGACCGGCGAGAAGCCGGCGCCGCCGAAATAGTCCGGCCGCTCCGTGGCCGTCTGGAGCACCAGCAGGATACCGACCACCAGCTGCAGCAGCCACAGCGGTGAGGCGAGGTAGCCGGCGATGCCGGTGGCGAAGTGCTGCCGCGTCGCGGGATGCAGCCCGGCGGCGCCGATCA
Source organism: Methylobacterium sp. Leaf361 (assembly GCF_001424445.1). Taxonomy (NCBI): domain Bacteria; kingdom Pseudomonadati; phylum Pseudomonadota; class Alphaproteobacteria; order Hyphomicrobiales; family Methylobacteriaceae; genus Methylobacterium; species Methylobacterium sp. Leaf361. Next base: position 191,813 of record NZ_LMPY01000023.1, read on the forward strand.
CCCGCGCGTGCTGGAGATTGCCCTGGGCCCAGCGCCGGTCGCGCACCGCCACGTCGATCAGCGAGGGCGGGCTCTCCTCGTACGAGCCCGGCAGGCGATGGAGCATGTACACCGCCCAGCCCGCCCGGCGGATCAGGGCCGCCTCGACGAAGTCGTGGGACAGGATGTGTCCGCCGAAAGGCGGTTTCCCGGGCAGGTCCGGAAGGCCGCAGGAATCCGCGAAGGCGCGGGTCCGGATGATCGCGTTGTGACCCCAGTAGTTGCCGTCCCGGCCCGACCACGCGGCGAGGCCGGCGGCGATCACCGGGCCGTAGATCCGGGCCGCGAATTGCTGGAGCCGGGCGAACAGGGTGTTGCGGTTGATGATCAGCGGCAGCGTCTGGATGATCCCGGCGTCCGGGTCCGCCTCCATGGCGGCCGCGAGCGCCACGACGGCAGATCCGCTCATCAGGCTGTCGGCGTCCAGTACGAGCATGTGGTCGTAGCGCTCGCCCCAGCGGGTGACGAAATCGCCGATGTTCCCGGCCTTGCGGTGATGGTTCTTCGGCCGGTGCCGGTAGTAGAGCCGGGCCTCGGGGCCGAGCCGGCCGCGCAGGTCGAGATAGGCCCGCTCCTCGGCGATCCAGGCATCGGGCTGGGTGGAGTCCGACAGGACGAACCAGTCGAAATGATCGCCCAGCCCGGTCGCCTCGACCGCCTCGCGCATGGCCTCGATGCCCGCGAAGGTGCGGGCCGTCGCCTCGTTGTAGACGGGCATCAGGACCGCGGTCCGTGTGCGCAGCGCGGCCGGGTTCGGCGCCGGCCGGGACCGGCGCAGCAGCGTCGCGAAGCCGAGCACCGCGCTGGTGAAGGCGAGCGCGATCCACGAGAAGGTCAGGCAGAACAGGACGACCAGCACGAGCTGGAGCGCGGTCGGGCTGCCCGAGACCGACACGGTCTCCACCATCTGCCAGCCGCCGAAGGCCGTGAGCGCCAGGGCGCCGCCGAACACCAGGATCCGCTCAGGCCAGGGCGTCCGGACTCGGCGCTCCGGCCGGTGACCGAGCCCCGGATCCCAGCGCGCCAGATCCTGCACGGGCATCGACAGGGGAGCCTCGGGCGGCAGATAACGGCCGCCGTCGGTCACGGTCTCGCGCCCGGAACCGGCGTCCGTCGCTGGCGGCAACATCATGGTCTCGTCCAGTCGCACGGGGGAGGCCGTTCCTCAGCAATCGGGTCGGGGTTCAGGGTGTCCAGCGAAACAGCCAGGTCTCGCTGGCTCGGGCCTGGCCGCGCCGGAGCGCGAGACGCAGCTCGCTCGCGCGCTCGCTCCCCGGATCGAGCTCGAACAGGATCCGCAGCGTCTTACGATCGGGGTACCGAAACCGTTCCTGACGCGTGATAGTCCCGGCCGAAGCGCCGAGGTCGACATCGATGTCGCCGGGCTGGAACAGCGCGTCGCCCTCGAAATCGACGGCGAAGAGCCGGCGGTTCCCCGTGCTGCCGTGACCGCAGCGGCTGTCGCGCACCCGGGCGATCTCCGGCGGCAGCGGGTCCGGCCAGCCCTTGGACCAGTGCTGCCGGCACTGGAAGCGCATCTCCGCGCCCTTCGCGAGCTTCGCCTTGGGCCGCCAGTAGGCGAAGACGTTCTCGTTGAGCTCGGAATCGCTCGGGATCTCCAGCAGCGTGACCGCGCCCTCGTTCCAGTCGTCGAGGGGCTCCAGCCAGAGGGACGGTCGCTGCTCCCAGTGGCGCCGGTCGTCCTCGAAATCGTCGTAGGCGCGGGCGCGCTGCATGAGGCCGAAGCCCTTGGGCCCGCGATCCACGAAGGCCGAGACCTGCAGCGCCTCGGGATTGTGAACCGGGCGCCAGATCGGTTCGCCGTAGCCGTTGTGGATCGCCAGGCCCTCCACCGAGAAGGCCGCGGCGCGCAGGTCGTCCACGCGGTTCCGGTCGAGGGGCCCGAACAGGTAGCTGCCCTGCATGCCGCCGAGACCGATATGGTCGAGTTCGGCGCGGGCGAAGACCGTCCCGTCGATCTGCGCCGTGGAGACGTCGCGGCCCGGCGTCAGCGTGATCTTGAAGGCCGCGGTCGCCGATTCCGATTCCGCGAGGGCGTGGACGATGAACGGCTGGCCCGCCCGCGGCGCCTCGACGAACAGGGCCCGGAACAGCGGGAATTCCTCGCCGCGGGAATCCGCCGGCCGCAGGGCGAGCGCCCGGGCGTTGATGCCGAAATCCTGGCCCTCGGCGACGAGGCGGAAGAACGAGGCGCCCTGGAACAGGGCGAAGTTCGACAGCCCGTCGGCGCCGTCGAACCGGGCGCGCAGGCGGAAGCCCGAGAAGGCGGTGTCGGCGGTCAGGTCGGGCAGGTCGAGGCCCGGCGCCGCGATGGCGGACTTGTCGTACCCGACCGGCTGCACCACGCCGTTCTCCACTACGAACAGCGACACCGGCGTCTCGAAGATCGAGCCGCGCAGCAGCGGCTCCAGGACGTAGCCGGCATTCCGGTCGGCCCAGACCGCGCGGCCCTCCGCGGGACGGATCGCCTCGTAGGCCTCGCGGGAGAGGTTCTTGAGAACCGTCGGCACGTCGCCGGTCTTCGGGGCAGCGTAGGGGGCGGCGGCCCGGGCGCGGGCGAGGTCGGTCAGCGTGCCCGCCGCGAATGCCTCGCCGGCGCCGGGCAGGGCCGGGGCCTTCTCCGGGTCGGCCGCCCGCGCGACTGCCGGGAGCAGGCCCGCGGCAGCGCCGAGCGCGCCCCCCAGGACGGCGCGGCGTGTCGCGGTGGCGGAGAATCCGGGGTCGATCATCATGCAGGCGGTCGTCTCACGTCGCAAGGCAAGGTGCGGGAGGCCCCGTGTATACGGACAGGCCGGCTGAACCCAGCGTTAAGCAAGCGCTTGAACCGCAAGGGGCTCCGTTGACTTAACCCGAGCCGGCTCTCTAATTCGGCCGACTGCATCGGAACGGGGGAGGCAGCATGGGATCGTTGCGAGTGACTGGCCACGGCGTGGATCTCGGCGAGAGTCTGCGCGGCCGCGTCGAGGAACGGATGTCGGCGATCCAGGCGAAGTATCTCGACTCGCACATGCACGATTCCTGCAACGGCCACGTCACGCTCCGGCGCGACGGCACAGCCTTCCGGACGGATTGCGTCCTGCACCTCGTCTCCGGCCTGACGATCGAGGCCAACGGCTTCGCGCACGACGCGCGGTCGAGCTTCGAGCAGACCGCGGAGCGCCTGGAGACCCGTCTGCGGCGCTACAAGCACAAGCTGAAGCAGCACGCGACGGGCCCGGGCGACGACGCGGCGGTCGAGGCCGCCTACGCGGTGTTCGCCGCCCCGGAGGTGGAGGAGGACGACGCCGCCGAGGGCGACGCCCACCCGCCGATCGTCGCCGAGAGCACCAAGACCCTCCAGCGCCGCACCATCGGCGAAGCGGTGACGGCCCTCGACATGACGGGATCCCCAGTGGTTGTGTTCGTCCACGCTGGCACCGGCCGCGTCAACGTCGTATATCGGCGGAGCGACGGAGCGATCGGCTGGGTGGACCCGCCGAACGCCACCGAGTGACGCCGCGGGTCGGGAGGAACGGAGCCGGAACCGGCTGGTTTCCCCGCTTATTGAATCTGGTGGGGGCGCGGCCGGAACGGTCGTCGATGCCCCTGCGACGAGGCCCGCTTCCTCGCGAACGGGCGACGGGGCAACGGTCGTTCGATGCCAGTTCTGGAATTCCTCGACCCCGACTCGGTCGTGCCGGCCCTGCGCGCCCGCGCCAAGAAGCAGGTGCTGCAAGACCTCGCCGCGCAGGCGGCGCGGCGCCTGCCCGCCCTCGGCGAGCGCCCCGTCTTCGACACGCTGCTCCAGCGCGAGCGGCTCGGGTCGACCGGCATCGGCGACGGCGTGGCGATCCCGCACGGCAAGCTGCCCGGTCTCGACCGTCTCTTCGGGCTGTTCGCGCGCTTCGACCGGCCGGTGGACTTCGAGGCGCTCGACGGGCAGCCCGTGGACATCGCCTTCCTGCTGCTCGCGCCCGAGGGCGCCGGCGCCGATCACCTGAAGGCCCTGGCGCAGGTCGCCCGCATCCTGCGCGAGCCGGGCATGCTCGCGCATATCCGCGCCGCCCGGGACGCCGGCGCGCTCTACGCGCTCCTGACGCGCTCGACGGCACCGCAGGCCGCGTGATGATCCAGAGCTTCCGAACGGCCGCCGCCCTGACCCTCGCGGCCGGCATCTCCGGCGCCGCCGCCCAGGGCGAGACCACCTGCGCGCGCGACGTCCTGGTGGCGCAGTCGATGCAGCGCCAGGCCCTCGAGCAGCTCGAGCAGGCGGACGGGGACGACGCCAAGAACTGCCGCGTCTGGCGGCGCCACGTGGAGACGATGCGCCGCGTGGCGAGCGTCTACGGCCGCTGCCTGTCCGGTTCGGAGCGCGGCGAGCGCCTCGCCCAGGTCCAGGGGTCGGACCGCGAGTTCTCGGCCGCGATCAAAGCCCGCTGCAAGGGGCTGTAGGGGCGGGCGTGGCGCTCGCCGCGCCCTCAATCCACGCCGCGGAGCATGAGCGGCTCGGCCACCATCTTCACCGGCTTGCCGCGCCCGATCAGGATCGCCGCGCGGGAGCGCTCGGGATCCGCCTCGAAGCGCGTGCGGACCCAGCTGACCAGGAACTTCATGTACTCGGAGGCCAGGAGGCGCGCGGCCGGCGGGTTCTGCCACCAGCGATCGGCATCGAAGGCCTCGCTCACGACCGGATGCGGCAGGACGCGGTCGCTGTCCTGGAGGGCGTGGTCGAGTTCGACCAGCGTCCGCGGCATGTGGTAGTTCGAGGTCACGACCGCGACGGTGCTGAACCGGTGCGCGCGCATCCAGCGGCGCGTCTCGATGGCGTTCCCGATCGTGTTGCGCGCCCGGTAGTCGAGATCCACGCAGCAGGCGATCAGGGCGCGCTGGGTCGGGTTCAGCCGGGCGATCTCGTCGCGGCTGGTCCGCTCGTTGACCCCGGTGATGAGCAGGCGCCGCCCGTAGCCGCCCGCGAGCAGGTCGATCGCGTCGCCGATCCGCTGGGCACCGCCGGTCAGCGCGACGATCCCGTCGGCCCGGTCGGTCGGCGTCCGCTCCTGGCGGGCGAGCGCGCCGACGAACACGAGAAAGCCCGCGAACAGGGCCAGCATCCCGAGCCCGGCGCCGAGGCCGCAGGTCCAGAGCGCGATCCGCCGCCGGTCGCGCGGGCGCGCGGCGGCGCGGCGCGGGAGACCCCACTCGTGCCAGGCCCAGCCGACGGCGTCGGTCGAGGGCGGATCCGATGCGCGCAGCATACGCGTGGTCATCCTCCGGAGAATCGGCGCCGATTGCGGCGGCTCGGAGGCCGGCGCGGTCGGCTGTTTCCACACCGCAACGATAAAGTTTCCAGATGGTAAACGCGCTCGGAAGACCCCCTATTTCCACGTCTTCGTGACGCAGCAGGGATCAGGCCAGGAAGCGCCGCACGGTCACGCGCGAGACGACGGCCGTGACGAGGGACGCGATCACGCCGATCAGGATCACGCTGGCGTAGCCGCGCAGGCCGATATGGAACGCGCCGAACAGCGCCTCGACCTCCTGACCGGCCGGTCCGGAGCGCGCGGCCCGGGCGAGGAGCCCGGCGATCACGAAGGCCACGAGGGCCAGACCGGCGCCGATCGCGCCGCCGCGCAGGCCCAGGCCGAAGAACCGCCGCTGGAACGCGCGGGCGATGTAGTCGTCGTCGGCGCCGACGAAATGCAGCACTTCCACCACCTCGCGGTTGCTCGCCATGGCGCCGCGTGTCGCGAAGGTCACCGCGAGGCCGGTGGCGATCAGGACGAGCAGCACGAGCCCGATCCCGATCCCCACGAAGGCGTTGGCGGCGGTCGAGAGCCGCTGCAGCCAGAGCGCGTGGTCGTCGAGGCTGGCGACGCCCGGCAGCGCCTCGACAAGGCGTGATCGCAGCCGCTTCAGGTCGGCCGCCTGGCTGCTGGAGAGCTTGAGGGCGATGAGCCGCGGCACCGGCAGGTCGGACAGGTCGAGCCCGGTCCCGAGCCACGGCTCGAGCAGGCGCTCCGCCTCGGCCTTGCTGAACACCCGCGTCTCCGCGATCCCGGGTTCGGCCTTGGCGATGCCGTCGGCGCGCGCGACGTCGGCGTCGACGTCGCGGCCGGGACCGGGCCGGACCTGGATCGTGACCTCCCGCGCCACGTCGCCCTGCCACTGGGCGGCGTTGGTCGCGACCATCTCGGCCGCGCCCGCGCAGAGGCCGGCGAGGAAGGTGAGGATCGCGATGACCGCCGCGAGGGAGCGCCCCGCCGCCGTGTCGGTGGGCACCAGCGGCGCGTTGCGGCGCAAGTTGGCCGGCATCGACGGGTCGGGCGGCACGGCCGATCCACCGGCCTTTGTCCGCGGCATCGCCTGAGTGCTCATTCCTCGATCCGCAGCCGGCCTTCGCCCAGGACCATCCGGCGGGCATCGACGGCGTCCATGATGCCGAAATCGTGGGTGGCGATGATGACCGAGGTCCCGAGCTTGTTCAGCTCCAGGAACAGGCGCAGCAGCCGCCGCCCGAGGCCCGGATCGACGTTGCCGGTCGGCTCGTCCGCGAGCAGCAGGTCGGGCCGCGCGATCAGCGCGCGGGCGATGGCCGCGCGCTGCTTCTCGCCGCCCGAGAGCAGCGGGGGCAGGGCGTGCATGCGCTCGCCGAGGCCGACCCAGCGCAGCAGTTCCACCACCTCGGCCCGGTAACTGGCCTCGGCCCGGCCCTGGACGCGCAGGGGCAGTGCGACGTTCTCGTAGGTGGTCAGGTGGTCGAGGAGCCGGAAATCCTGGAACACCACGCCCATCCGGCGCCGGAGCCCGGTCAGCGCCTTCGCGGAAATGTCGCTCACCTCCTCGCCGAAGATCGAGACGAGCCCGCGGGTCGGCCGCACCGACAGAAGGATCAGGCGCAGCAGCGTCGTCTTCCCGGCGCCGGACGGGCCGGTCAGGAACTGGAAGGAGCGCGGCGCGATGCGGAAGCTCACGTCGGACAGCACCTCCGGCCCGAGGCCGTAGCGCATGCCGACATTCTCGAACTGCACCACCGGCCGCTCCGCGCCGGGCAGCAGGCTCTTCATGCTCGCCTGTAGGTTCAAAGCCGTGCCGTATCTCGTCTGTCCGTCCCTCGGGAATCGCCGGAGCGGCGGGCGTTTTCAAGGCCTCGGGAATTTCACGGCCCCTTAACCCTGTTCGGGCACACTTCTTCAAGCAATTCACAGTCCGGCCCGGTCGCGGCCGATCGATGCGAGTATGGCGCGGATGCTGATCGCCTGCCCGAGCTGCGCGAGCGAATATCGCATCGACGCCAGCAAGGTCGGCATGGAGGGCCGTTCGGTCCGCTGTGCCGCCTGCCGCGAGACGTGGTTCATCTCGCCCGCCGACGTTCTCGCCGGCCACGAGGCGGAGCTCGCCGCGCAGGCCGAGACCGATCCCCTGGCGGACGCGGCCTGGGAGGAGGCGACTGCCTCGGTGCGGAATGCGACCGACGTTCCGGCGCCCGAATCCCGACGGTCCGCCAAGCGCAAGTCCGCCGCCGGGAAGGCCGCCGGGAAGGCGCGCCGCGCGATCCCGGGTCTGACCCCGTCGCTGGCTCTCGGCCTGACACTCCTGGCGGCGATCCCGCTCGTCTGCCTCGCCCGGACCAGCGTGGTCCGGGCCGTCCCGCAGACCGCCTCCCTGTTCGCGCGCATCGGCCTGCCGGTGAACGTGCGCGGGATCGAGATCCGCGACGTCGTCGCCTTCAACAACCCGGCCGAGGACGACAGTCCCGCGGAACTCGTCGTCGAGGGCGACCTCGTCGGCGTCGCGCGCTCGGACGCGCCCGTCGCGCCGCTGAGCGTCGAGATCCGCGACGCCGGCGGTCGGACGATCAAGACCTTCACGGTCGCGCCGCCGCGGACGATCCTCGCCGCGACCGAGACCGCGCGATTCCGCGCGAGCCTGCCGTCGCCGCCGGCCGCTGGGCGCGCGGTGGTGCTGCGTTTCGCCGACGCGTCCGCGACCCGCTCCGACCCTCGGGTGGCGGCGGCGGATCGGTGAGGCGGGTCCGCGCCGGTCATTAGCTCAGGTTGCGCCTCTCCCGCGGATCGGCAACCTTCTCGACGGCGCTCCCGTTGCGGGCGTGAGCGTCGGCCGACGTCGGCGCATGGGATCGCCGTGCCTTGAGTGTTCGCGAAACCGTTCCCATCGTCGTCGAGACGACCGACTCGGTCGATCAGAAGCGCGCCTTCGACTACTGGCGCAGCACGGCACTGGCGCGCGTCGACGCGACGCCGCTGGCACCCGACATCCCGTTCGCGGCGGGCCGCCGGCTCGCGATCACCCGTCACGGCGCGATCCTGCACACCCTGAGCAAACCGATCGGGGTCGAGCGCACGACGCAGCACGTGCGCCGGGACGGGCGCGACGACATCGCGATCGTGCTCCTCGTCCAGGGCAGCGGCTACATCGAGCAGGGCAACAGCGGCGCCGTGCTGGGCGCCGGCGACATCGCAGTCCATGCCATGGACCAGCCCTTCGCGATCGGCAGCCGCGATTCCTACGAGGAGATCCGCCTCCAGGTGCCGCGCGCCGCCTTCGTGAGCCAGGTCGGCAGCGTGCACGCCTTCGCCGGGCGCGGTCTCCGCGCGACGCCGCTCAGCGGGCTGTTCGCGACCTATCTGCGGTCGTTCTCCGAGACGGTCGGCGGTATGTCGGAGGCGGAAGCCGGCATCGCCCTCGAGGGCGTCCTGCACCTGCTGCGCGCCCTGGCCGACCGCCAAGGCGAGACGGCCGGCGACGAGCTGTCCGGGGACGCCGTGCGGGCCCTGGCCCTCGCCCATATCGAGCGCCGACTGCACGATCCCGCCTTCGGGCCGGAATCGCTGCCGACGGCTCTGCGGGTCTCGCGAAGCCGCCTCTACGCGGCTTTCACCGGCGACGAGGGCGTGGCGGCGAAGATCCGCGACGCCCGGCTCGACCGGGCCTACAAGCGGCTCCGCGGCGGCACGCGGATCGGGTCGGTGATGACGAGCTGCGGCTTCACCGACGCGGCCACCTTCAGCCGCGCCTTCCGCCGCCGGTTCGGCGTGGCACCTCGGGACGTGCTGGAACGCCGCCCCTGACGGAGTCAGATGCGGCTGCCGCGCGGGTCGGAGACCGTCCGCCCGGGCGCGACCGCGCCCGCGAGCCGCTGCGCCACGCCGATCACCCCCAGGCCGAGGCGGATCGCGACGACGCCGACCCGCGCGATCCGGATCTGCCCGGGCAGCTGGCGCGGGCCGATCGGGCGGTAGGCGAGGCGCGGGCTGGCGCGCTCCGCCTCCGCGATGGCCTGACCCAGCGGGAGGGACGCGATGCGCCGCGCCTCCGGCGGAACGATGCCGATCGCCCGCGCCCAGCCGTCGCTCCGCGCGAGCGCCCCGCGCCCGTGCATCTGGCGGAATCGCCGCCGCCAGAGGTAGCGCCGCACGGCGCGCGGGAAGGTCTCCATCCGGGCATCGCAGAGCGCGTCGGGCTCCTCGCAGCGGGAGCGGATCGTGTCCGCCACGCCGCCCGGCGCGCGCCCGGCGAGGCGGGCCGAGATGGTCACGCAGACGTCGGTGGCGTGCCGGACCCGCAGCCCGTGTTCCAGCAGCCGAGCGATGAAGGCGCCGTCCTCGCCGAGCGGGATCTCGGGCATGCCGCCGACGGCGAGGTACGCGCTGCGGGTCACCGCGAGGGTCGCGCCGATCGCGGTCCGGTGGCAGGGCCAGGGGTCGTTCGGATCGGGATCGATCCGCGCCTCGGCCTCGGTGATCAGGGCGTCGTAGGTGTCCTCCAGCCGGCCGCGGGCGGGGAGCGAGGGCGGCAGCAGCGCCGCCTCCGCCGCGTCGAGCTCGACCCGGCCGGCCACAGCGTCGGCCCCGGCCTCGATCGCCTCGCGATTGCGCGCCACCCAGTTGGGCGGGACCCGGCTGTCGGCGTCGGTCGACAAAATGATCCCCGCATTCCCCGCATCACCCAGCCAGGCGGCGGCGGCGTCCATGGCCCGGCGCCGGGCCCATCCGGCATGGGCGCCGGAAAAATTCTCGACGGACACCCGGACCGGGATCGACAGCGTCGGCACCAGCGCGGTGACGAGGGCCTCGGTGCCGTCCGTGCAGTTGTTCAGGAACAGCACGAGCCCGACGCGCCCCGATTCGGCACCCTCCTGGGCGTCGATCGCCCGCAGGCACGCGGCGATCCGCTCCTCCTCGTTGCGCACGGGCACCGCCACGATCGCATCGGGACCCGGGACGTCTGACAAAGGGGGGCTCGACACCGGTGATCATCTCCGCCGTACCCGTCGTGCGGGTCTGGATCGGGCTTATGCCGGAGCTTCCCTGAACGGGACCGGACCGGGGAGATCCGGCGACGCGCCGTCGGTCAGAGGGTCTTCTCGACGAGGCCCTCGATCCATTCCGACTGGGTCTCGCCGACCGAGCGGCCGACCTCGGTCGCGCCCTTGTAGGCGATCAGCGTGCTCTGCATCCGCACGTTCAGGCGGCGCAGCAGCTCCTTCTGGCTGTCGAAGTCGATGTCGAAGATCTGGAGATCCTTGAAACGCGGCTCGGCCGCGAGTTTCGCGAGGATCGGCTTCTGCGTCCGGCAGATCGGGCACCACGGGGCGCTGACCGCGATCAGCACCGGCTTCCCGCCCTTCTGCGCGGCCTCGAAGGCCGCGTCCGAGAACGGCCGGGTCTCGCCCGCCAGGGCAGCGGTCGGGACCCCGAGCAGGGCCGGGCCGGCGAGGGCGAGGCCGACGAGCGCGAGGACGTGACGACGGCTCATCATGGTGTGCGATCCTCCCGCGACCCCGTCGGCGCGGGGGCTGCTGGTGGCGGGATGCTACGTCGCGCACCCGGCTCCGTCCCTGTGACCTGTGCGCCCCAAAGACGGAAAGCCCCCGCGCCGGATCACATTGTCGAGACGCCGGACGGCGGCGCGTCGGACGACCGGTCCTCCGCCACGAGCGCCGCGATGTCGTCGGGATCCACCGCGTCGATCGGGCGCCGGATCTTCAGGGCCCGCGTGGGCGCGCCGGCGCGCATCACCAGCACGATCGTCTCCATGTCGGGGCAGCCCGGATCGGCGCAGGCGATCTCGTTGACCGCCAGCGTGTCGGCCTCGCCGAGGCCGAGGGCCGTCCGCAGATCCTGCTTCAGGCGCGCCGCGATTGCGGCGCGCTCCGCCGAGCGGGCCCGCCACGCCTTGAGGCTCACGAAAGCCATGCGCGATGCTCGTTGTCCTGCCGTGGAAGCCCCGCTGCGGATGTGTAACACTGTTACAGTTTTCCGGGGGCGGTCAAGCGTCGCCCCATGCGCCTGAAACAACCGTCGTGTTCACCGGTCATGCAGAGGCCGACCTCGGAAAAACCGACTTCGTTGGTCTTCGGACTCGACAGGGGCGTAGAGGTCCGGTGTGGTGTAATAGGCGCGCGAAGGATATGAGATCTTGCGACCCTGGCGGGACGGGCCGGACGACCGGCGGAGCTACCATCACGGCAACCTGAAGGAGGCCCTGCTGGAGGCCGCGCGCCGGTTCATCGCCGAGCGCGGGATCGGCGGCTTCACCCTGGTCGACGCGGCGCGGCTCGTCGGCGTGACGCCGGCCGCCTTGTACCGCCATTTCCGCGGCCGCGAGGCGCTCCTGGAGGAGCTGGCCGGGCGCGGCTTCGCGGAGCTCGCCGCGCGTCTGGCGCGGGCCCTGACGTCGCGCGGGACGCCGCTGGAGCGGTTCACCCGGATGGGTGAGACCTATCTCGCCTTCGCCGAGGAGGAGCCGGCCTACTATGCGGCGATCTTCGAGACCCGCGGGGCGCCCGCCGGCGGGGCCGATCCCGACGCGCCGCCCGGCGCCCCCGGTGCGGAGGCGCGGCCGAGTCCCTTCGACCTGCTGGTGGAAGCGCTGCAGGCGACCTTCGCGGACGGGTTCGGGGGCGTGGCGCCCCGCTTCATCGCCTTGGAGGTCTGGGCCCTCGCGCACGGCCTCGCCACCCTCTCGGCCGCCGGCCATCTGCCGCGTGGCCCCGGCTTCCCCGACAAGTACGAGTTGCTGCGGGCCGGAGTCCTCGCTCTGGTCCACGGGGCGGGGCGCCCCGGCGAGCGCGACGGCGGCGGTGTGCGGCCTTGAAAGGCCCCCGCCGGACCCGCATGTTAACCGCGTTCACATGAACAGCGGAGCACAGCCGTGACCTCTCAATCCTCCTCTCCCTGGGCGACCGGCAGGCTCTGCCGGTCCGGCCCGTTCCCGCGTCGGTCGCTGGAGATCGGCGCGATCGTGGTGGGCTTCATCTACTGGTGGCCGATCGGCCTCGCGCTCGTGGCCTGGAAATTCGCGGGCTACCCGGCCTTCGCCGAGATGCGGGACGCCGCGCGCCGGACGGTGTCGGGATTCGAGGGTGGGCGCCCCGCGTCGCGCTTCGCCCGCGCTTTCGAGGCCGCGAACCGCCGCGGCGGTAGCGGGAACGCCGCCTTCGACGAGTACCGCCGGGCCGAGCTCGACCGCCTCGAGGCGCAGCGCCGCGCCCTCGAGGAAGAGAGCCGCGCCTTCTCGGACTTCGTGGAGGAGCTGAAGCGTGCCCGGGACCGCGAGCAGTTCGACGCGTTCATGGCCAAGCGCCGGACCGAGGGTGGCGGCCGCGCGGTCTGATCCTGCGACGCGGCGTCCGGGCTCATCGGCCCGGACGCACCCCTGAACGCCGCGTGCCGTCTCAGGCCGCGCGGACGCGATCGAGGAACCGCGCCACCTCGCCGTTCAGGTGCTCGGACTGCTCCGAGAGCCGCGACGCCTCGGCCAGAACCTGCCCGGCGGCCTGACCGGTCTTCTCGACGGCCCCCGCGACGCTGACGATGCTGCGGGTCACCTCGCCGGTGCCGGCCGCGGCCTGCCCGACGTTGCGGACGATCTCGTGGGTCGCCGCGCCCTGCTGCTCTACCGCCGCCGCGATCGTGGTCGCCACGCCGTCGATGTCCCGGATCCGGGCCGTGATCGTCCCGATCGCCGCGACGGCCTGCCCGGTCGAGGCCTGCACCACCGCCGCCGCGATCGTGGTCGCCACGCCGTCGATGTCCCGGATCCGGGCCGTGATCGTCCCGATCGCCGCGACGGCCTGCCCGGTCGAGGCCTGCACCCGCCCGATCTGGCCCGCGATCTCYTCCGTGGCCCGGGCGGTCTGCTCGGCCAGCGCCTTCACCTCCGTGGCCACCACCGCGAAGCCGCGCCCGGCTGCGCCCGCGCGCGCCGCCTCGATCGTGGCGTTGAGCGCCAGSAGGTTGGTCTGGCCCGCGATGGTCGAGATCAGCCCGACCACGTCGCCGATCCGCGCCACGGCCTCGCTCAGGTCCCGGACCAGCGCGCCGGTCCGGTCGGCCTCCGCGACCGCCGCCCGCGCGAGGCCGGCCGAGCCGTCGACCTGCCGGCCGATCTCCTGCACGGAGGCGCCGAGTTCCTCGGCCGCCGCCGCCACGGTGCCGACGTTGCTGCCGCGGCCGCGACGGTGGTCGACTGCCCCGCGGTCTCGGCCGCGGTCTCCGTCATGCCGCGGGCCGTGGCCTGCAACGATGCCGCCGCCGTCGAGACCTGCGCGACGATCCCGCCGACGGCGTCGGCGAAGCGGTCGGCGACCTGCCGCATCGCGAGGCCGCGCTGACGCKCCGCGTCCTGCCGGGCCGCCTCGGCCTCGGCCTCSAGCTGCCGGGTGCGGATCAGGTTGTCCTTGAACACCTGCACGGCCGCCGCCATGGCGCCGATCTCGTCGCGTCGGTGCCGGAACGGGACCTCAGTGCCGGCCTCACCCCGCGCCAGCCGGGTCATCGCGGCGGTCATCGCGGCGATCGGCCGCGAGATGTAGAGGAGGCCGAAGATCGCCGCCGCCAGGGCGGACACCAGCGCGAGGCCGATGCTGGCGACGGCCGCGGCGGAGGCGGTCTCGACCCGGGTCATCGCCGCGTCCGCGTCCTGCTGCGCCGCTTTCTCGTCGTGGTCCGCCAGACGGGCCAGGGCCGCCCGGGCGCCGTCGTACAGTGCCACGACGTCGGGCCGGATCAGCAGCGCGGTCGCCTCCGTCTGCCGCCCCGCCTCCACGAGGCGCCGCACGTCCCGATCCACCTCCGCGAATCGGGTCCAGGACGCGCCGAACGCCTCGTAGTGCTGCCGCTCCTCGGCGGTGGTGATCAGCGGTTCGTAAGCCCGGCGCGCGTCGCGCAGCCGCGCGTGCGTGTTCGCCAGGGCGGCCTCATTGGCGTCCCGGTGCTCCGGCGTATCCGACAGCAGGATGAGCCGGTACTGCTTGATGCGCACCTCGGAGGCCGCCACTTCGATCGCGCCGACCTTCTCGAGGGAGGGCACCCAGTCCCTGGCCAGCGCCGTCGCAGCCTGCCCGATCCCGGCCAGCTGACGGAGGGACAGACCGCCTTGCGCCGCGGAGATCAGGGCAAGTCCCGCGAAGAGAAGGGCCAGGATTGCTTTGAGTGGAATGGATGCGCGCATGACGATCCTCGGCCAGATCCGAGTGCGGGACGGTCGCATCGGGCGGTCCGACGCAAGCGACTGCATCTAGCCACTTCGGGATCTCGCGCAACCCGCGCCTTAAAAAAATCATAGAATGATTTTGACTTGTAAAAATACTTCAGAAATACATAATTAACCGAACAAAATTACATCATCATATGAGATAAAGGTCAACCGTCGCGCAGGTTCGGGTATCCGGTTTGCCCGAAAATCTCTCTTATCCAGACGAAAGCGTTGACCGCGACGAGACAAGTGACGCTTGTGCCGGACCCGCACGCGACGGTCCGCGCCGACCGAGCCCCCATCCTTCCGAGAGGATTCCGCGCCCGGCCGCGATGCCTACCCGAGTCCTCACGGACCTCCGTCGATCCGGCCTTCCGCCGGGATCACCGGGACGAGTTGCACCCCGGCCTTCGCTCCTGCATTGCTCCTCAACCGCAAGGGGAGGGTTCGGGGCATGTCGACGGCTCGGGTCACCGTGGTCGATCACCCGCTGGTGCAGCACAAGCTGACCCATCTGCGGGACAAGAACCGCTCGACCAAGGGCTTCCGGCAGATCCTCAACGAGATCGGGATGCTCCTGGCCTACGAGGTGACCCGTGACCTCCCGCTGGAGCCCGTCACCATCGAGACGCCCCTCCAGCCGATGCAGGGGCAGCAGATCCAGGGCAAGAAACTGGTGCTCGCGCCGATCCTCCGCGCCGGAGTGGGCTTTCTCGACGGCATGCTGTCGCTGGTCCCGTCGGCCCGCGTCGCGCATATCGGGCTCTACCGGGATCCCGAGACGCTGGAAGCCGTGGAGTACTACTTCAAGGCGCCGTCCGATCTGGCCGACCGGACGGTGCTGGTGCTGGATCCGATGCTGGCGACCGCCAACTCGGCGATCGCGGCCCTCGACCGCCTCAAGGCCCGGGGCGCCTCCGACCTCCGCTTCGTCTGCCTGCTTGCGGCGCCGGAGGGCCTCGCCAAGTTCCAGGCCGCCCATCCGGACGTGCCGGTCTGGACCGCGGCGATCGACAGCCACCTGAACGACCACGGCTACATCGTCCCGGGCCTCGGCGACGCCGGCGACCGGATGTACGGCACCCGCTAGGAGCCGGCCTCAGCGCCGCCGCCGGGCTCCGGCGCGGCTCTTGCCGACGACCTTGCGGAGGGTCTGCGAGAGCTGATCCACCGAGTAGGGCTTCTGGATCAGGTCGAAGCCGTGGACGCCCTCCTGCGCCAGCACGTGGCTGTAGCCGGAGGTGAGGACCACCGGCAGGTCGGGCAGGCGCCGCTGCAGCTCGCGGGCCAGCGCGATACCGCCCATGCCGGGCATCACGACGTCGGAGAAGACGGCGTCGAAACGGAAGGGGATCCTCTCGATCTCGACGAGCGCCTCCTCGGCATTGGTCGCCCAGACGGTCTTGTGCCCGAGATCTTCCAGGATCTGCGTGGCGAAGCGGCCGACCTCGATGTTGTCCTCGACCACCAGCACGCAGAGGCTGGCGCCGTCGAGCCCGCTCTCCTCGCTCCGCGGCGTGACGGACATGTCCGGCGCGTACTCCGCCTGCGGCAGGTAGAGCGTGAAGGTCGTGCCGTGGCCCGGGCTGCTGGACACGTCGACGTCGCCCCCGGACTGCTTGGCGAAGCCGAAGACCTGGGACAGCCCGAGCCCGGTGCCCTTGCCGATGTCCTTGGTGGTGAAGAACGGTTCGAAGATGCGCGGCAGCACGTCTGACGGAATGCCGATGCCGGTGTCGGACAGCGACACCGCCGCGAAGGTGCTGCGCGACCCCGCGTGACCGCGGATCGCCGGCATCGGCCGGTCGCCGGATAGCTTCAGGGTGAGGGTGCCCTCACCGCCCATCGCGTCGCGGGCGTTCACCGCCATGTTGATCAGCGCGGTCTCGAACTGGCTGAGGTCGGCGCGGATGTAGCAGGGTGTGGCGGGGATCTCTGCCAGAACGCTGATGCGCGCGCCGGTGACCGAATCCAGCATCTCCGCCACGGCCCGCAGCGAGGCGCCCACCTCGAAAACCTCGGGCCGCAGGGCCTGACGGCGCGCGAAGGCGAGGAGCTGGCCGGTCAGCTTGGCGGCGCGGTCGACGGTATCGGAGATCGCCTCGACGTAACGGCGACGGCGCTCCTCCGGCAGGTCCGGCCGCTTGAGCAGGTCGGTGGAGGATTTGATCACCGTCAGCAGGTTGTTGAAGTCGTGGGCGACGCCGCCGGTCAGCTGCCCCACCGCCTCGAGCTTCTGCGACTGCCGCAGCGCCTCCTCCACGCGCTCGCGCTCGGCGCTCTCGGACTGGAGTTTGGCATGGGCCTCCGCCAACGCCTGCATATTGCGTCGCTGCTCGGTCAGGTCCGTCAGGATCCCGCAGAGGAGCGGCTGATCGCCCTGGCAGGCGAAGCGGCTGAGCGACAGGAAGGTCGCGCTCTCCGATCCCGCCGCCGCGCGCAGCGCGATCTCCTCGCGGACGGGCCCGTCCATCGCGTGCCGGATCAGGCGCCCGAGGTCGACGTCCGCGTGGACGAAATTCCGGAGCGCGCGGCCGGTCAGGCGCTCCTGCGGCTCGCCGAGCATCTCGGCCAGCCGCCGGTTGCAGTAGAGCAGCGTCCCGTCCAGCGCCAACGTGAACGCGCCTTCCTGCATCTGCTCGATAAGTGCCCGGTAGGGCAGGTCCGCGTTCTCGAGCGTGTAGACGAGGCGCTCGTGGTTCGGCCCCTCCACCACGACGGCGTCGAAATCGCCCCGGCGGATGGCCGCGAGGGTCTCCTCGCTCTCCTCCAGCCGCGCCTCGAGTTCGCGGATATGGGCGCGATAGGCGTCGAGCCCGGGCTCGTCGCCGGGCAGCAGAGCGTCCACACCCATCAGAGCGGCTCCGCGGCGGACGCGATCTCGAGGCTGCGCAGCACGCGGCCCTCATCCAGGAGGTCGCCCGAGAGGCGCCGTTCCGGCCCCGGCGCCAGTCTCAGGAGTGTGGGCGCGGCGAGGATCCCGTCGCGCTCGGCAAGGTCGGGTTGCTGATAGATGTCGACGATCTCCAGCTCGTAGCGGCCCGGGAAGTGGGCCTCGCAGATGCGGCGCAGCACTTCGACCGCGCGCAGCGAGCGCGACGCGGTTCCGGCCACGAACAGCCGCAACCGGACGTGCTCCGCGTCCGTCGGAGACGAGGCGGCCGCGTTCAAGGCCGGTCGGCCTTGGGACGGATGTCGAGGCCGACCAGAACCTTCTCGGTGTTCGACAGGTCGCCGATGATCCGCTTGAGGGGCGACGGCAGCCGGCGCACGAGGGTCGGGATCGCGAGGATCTGATCGCCGGCGGCGAGCTGCGGGTTCTTCATGAGGTCGATGACCTCGATGTCGTAATGGCCGGCCAGGTGCTCCTCGCAGAACCGCTTCAGGTTGCTCAGGGCAGCGAGAGACTTGGCCGTCTGCCCGGCGACGTAGAGGCGCAGGTGATAGTGGCCGGAATCGCGATCGGGATCCGTCTCGGGTGCTTGGTCGTCCGATGTCGTATCGCTCATTCCGCGGCACTCCGTCGTGCGCTCAACGCCTGCTGCTCCGCCGCGAGCGTGACGCCCCGCGCCGCGTCCTCGGTACGCAGGCTCTCCTCCTCGTCCACGGCCGCCTCGAGACCGGCCCTGAGCTCCTCGATCTGACGCTCCAAGGCGGAGCGTCGGCGCGCCATATCCCGGAGCCGGCGCTCGGTCGCGTCCCGGTGCTGCTGCGCGGCCGCGCGTTCCTGAGCCTCCTGAACCAGGCGCGCGGTGCCGGTGAGAACACCTGAAGGACCAATATAGGCATCCACCAACTGGATCCCGTCCGACGACATCAGAAATTCGCGGATCTGGTTGGAGTGGCTCATACCCCGCGCCTTGATGACGTAGAGGGTCCGCGTCCGCTCGCCGTTCGCCTCCATGTTCTGGAGCTTGATCCAGGCATCCATCAGAGAGGACACGCCGAGATCGTTGTCCTCGATCAGGGAGCCGTCGCCGCGGAGGGTCGTGAAGATCGCCGTGATGCCGCGGGTCTTGATCAGGTCGATCATGCGCAGGAGCGTCGCCTGCAGCTCGCCCGACGACCCGCGCAGGGCCGAGATCGGGTCGAGCACCACCACGTCCGGCCGGAACTGGTCGAGGTCGCGGTGCATCCGCGCGAGATGCGTCTCCAGACCGAACAGGCTCGGCCGCGCGGCCTCGAAGCGGAGGCGGCCGCTCGCCACGTGCGCGGCGAGGTCGAGCCCGATCGAGCGCGCGTTGCGGATGATCTGGGCACCGCTCTCCTCGAACACGAAGGCCATGCAGCGCTCGCCGCGCCGGCAGGCCGCGTCGAGGATCGAGGCGGCGAGCATGCTCTTCCCGGTCCCGGCCTCGCCGGAGATCAGGATCCCGGAGCCGCGATGGAAGCCCCGCGGTCCCAGCATGGCGTCGAGCCCGGCGATCCCCGTCGAGAGGATGCCGTCGGGCACCCCGTAGACGAGATCCGCCGACGTCACCGGCAGGACGCTGATCCCCGCGTGATCGATCAGGAACGGGTACTCGTTGGTGCCGTGAGCGGAGCCTCGATACTTGACGACGCGCAACCGTCGCGTGGTGATCTGGTCCTCGACGCGGTTGTCGAGCAGCACGACGCAGTCGGAGACGTACTCCTCCAGGCCCTGGCGGGTGAGCGGCCCGTCGCCGCGCTCGCCCGTGATGATCGCGGTCAGGCCGCGATCCTTGATCCAGCAGAACAGGCGGCGCAGCTCGGCGCGGAGCAGGGTCGGATCGGTGAAGCCCGCGAACAGTGTCTCGATCGTGTCGAGGACGACGCGCTTGGCCCCGATCGAGTCCACCGCGAAGCCGAGGCGGATGAACAGGCCCTCGAGGTCGTACTCTCCGGTCTCCTCGATCTCGCTCCGCTCCACGCGCACGTGGTCGATGGCGAGATGGCCCGCGGCGACGAGACCGTCGAGGTCGTAGCCGAGCGACGCGACGTTCGCCGCCAGATCCTCGGCCCGCTCCTCGAAGCTCATGAACACGCCGGGCTCGCCGTAGAGCGTCGCGCCGTTGACCAGGAAGGTCGTGGCGAACAGCGTCTTGCCGCAGCCCGCGGCGCCGCAGATGAGCGTCGGCCGCCCGGCCGGCAGACCGCCATGGGTCAGGTCGTCGAAACCGGTGATGCCGGTCGCGACCTTGGGCAGTGTCCGGGCGGCTTGCGGGTCGGGCACGATGGGCGAATCCCTGGACGTCTCGGAGGACGGCAAGTCCGGAAGTGGGGCGGCGCTCTCAACCCTGCCGGGCCGATCGGGACGGTTCGCACCGCGAGAGACGCGGAGGCTGGCGCGAACAGCGCGTCGAACGGGCGGAACACCGGTGGAATGCGGTATGGCAACGGGTCCGCCCGCGCAATATGGGTGCGTGACGCGTCCGGCCGCCATCCCGTCGACGGACTGCGCAGATCGATGGAGGGCCTCCATGCTCGGCTGGGACGTCGACGTCACCGAGGCCCTGACGGCGCCGGCCGTCGCGCGCAACCGCGACGCGATCCTGGCCGTGCTCCGCGAGATCCTGCCCGACAGCGGCACCGTTCTGGAGATCGCCAGCGGCTCCGGTGAGCACGCGGTCCACGTCGCCGCGGCCCTGCCGGGCCTGGACTGGCTGCCGAGCGATCCCGAACCCGCCGCCCGGCGCAGCATCGCCGCGCACGCGCTCCGGGCCGGGCTCGCCAATATCCGGCCGCCGCTCGCGCTCGACGCCGCCGCCGCGGCGTGGCCCGTCGCGCGGGTCGACGGGATCGTGTGCATCAACATGATCCACATCGCGCCCTGGGCCGCCACCGAGGGTTTGATGGCGGGCGCCGGCCGCGTCCTGAGCGCGGGCGGCGTCCTGTTCCTGTACGGGCCGTTCCGCGAGGCGGACCGGCCGTTCGCGGAGAGCAACGCCGCCTTCGACGCCTCCTTACGCGCGCGGGATCCGGCCTGGGGCGTGCGGGACCTCGACGCCGTCGCGGCGGAAGCGGCCCAACACGGGCTCGGCCTGGTCCGCCGCGTGGCCATGCCCGCCAACAATCTGAGCCTGATCTTCGGCCGCGCGGACAGGTGAGCGCCCGTCTGTCACGGCTTTCCGCATCTGCACACTGTATTCAAGCATCCGCGTGCTGCACTATCCTGTCCTGGACCCGATGCGGCGGCAAAAGCCGCACGGGCCGCAGGAGGAAGCTCATGCCGATGGAACGCAGCGTCTCGAGCCGGGCCCTGGCCCTGCTCGCAGTGGCCGGATTACTGGGATCGACGCAGGCGCGGGCCGCCGATCCGATCAAGATCGGGGTGATCGCCGAGGCGCAGTCCGTGGTCGGGGCCTCGATCCCGCAGGCCGTCCAGCTCGCCGCTGACGAGATCAACGCCCAGGGCGGCGTCGATGGCCGCCAGATCCAGGTCGTCACCTACGACGACAAGTCCTCCGCTTCCGACGCGGTCCGCGCCTTCCAGCGGGCGGTCTCCGAGGACAAGGTCAACCTCGTCATCGCCAGCTACATCTCCGAGGTCGTGCTGGCGCTGATGCCCNTCCGACGCGGTCCGCGCCTTCCAGCGGGCGGTCTCCGAGGACAAGGTCAACCTCGTCATCGCCAGCTACATCTCCGAGGTCGTGCTGGCGCTGATGCCCTGGGCGGCCCGGCTCAAGACGCCGATGATCACGCCCGGCGCGGCCTCGAACGAGATCAGCGCCGCGGTCCACAAGGACTACGCGCGCAACAAGTACACCTTCCACGGCTACCTGACCTCGGCGGCGCTCGCCCAGTCCATCTGCGATTCCACCAAGGACATGCTGATCGACCTGATGAAGGTGAAGACCGCCGCGATCATGAGCGAGGACGCGGCCTGGACCCGGCCGCTCGACGTCGGCTACGAGAAGTGCCTGCCCGAGATCGGCGTGAAGGTCGTCGACCACATCCGCTTCTCGCCGGACACGGGCGACTTCACGCCGATCTACAACAAGATCGAGGCGGCCAAGCCCGACCTGATCGTCACCGGCATCTCGCATGTCGGCGTGCAGCCGACCGTGCAGTGGCAGAACCAGAAGGTGCCGCTCGCCATGACCGGCATGAACTCGCAGGCGACCTCCTCGACCTTCTGGTCGAACACCAACGGCGCGACCCAGGGCGTGATCTTCCAGAGCATCGCCGTGCCGGGCGCGGCGATCACCGACAAGTCGCTCGCCTTCAGCGCCGCGTTCAAGAAGCGCTTCGGCAGCGACCCGTCCTACGCCGGGTACATGGCCTACGATCAGGTCTACTACGCCGCCGACGCGGTGAAGCGGGCCGGCACCACGGAGGCCGACAAGCTGGTCGACGCCCTGGAGAAGACCGACTGGGTCGGCACCGTCGGGCGCACGCAGTTCTACGGCAAGGACGACCAATTCACCCACTCGATCAAGTACGGGCCGGGCTTCGTCACCGGCCTGATGGCGCAGTGGCAGGACGGCAAGCAGGTCGCGGTCTGGCCGAAGAGCCTCGCGCAGGGCGCGATCGTGCTCCCGGCGGCCGTGAAGGCGGCGGCCCGCTAGGCGGCTCTCCGGACCGGCAACGGGCGCGCGGCTTGCCAAGCGCGCCCGTTGCCGCAAGTAGAGCCGGGCCGCGACACCGTGAGCGCGGCCGAGACGACATGCGCGCTGAGGACAATCGCTGATGGCCACCACCGACCTGCCCGGGACCATGCGCCAGATCCGTTACGCGGGTTCCGGGGGACCGGAGGTGATCAGCCTGGAGAACGCGCCCGTGCCGAGCCCGGGGCCCGGCCAGGTCCTGATCGAGGTGGTGGCGGCCGGGGTGAACCGGCCCGACGTCGCGCAGCGGTCCGGGGTGTACCCGCCGCCGCCCGGCGCCACCGAGATTCCCGGCCTCGAAGTCGCCGGCCGTGTGGTCGCGCTCGGCAGCGGGGTCGAGGGCCTGTCGGCCGGCGACGAGGTCTGCGCCCTGGTGATCAGCGGCGGCTACGCCGAGTACGCCGTGGCCGAGGCGGCCCATTGCCTGCCGCGACCGAAGGCCGTCTCGCTGGTCGATGCCGGCGGTCTGCCGGAGACCTTCTTCACGGTCTACTCCAACGTGGTCCAGCGCGGCCGCCTGACGCGCGGCGAGAGCTTCCTCGTCCACGGCGGGTCGAGCGGCATCGGCGCCACGGCGATCCAGATCGCCAAGCATGTCGGCGCCCGGGTCTTCGCGACGGCGGGCTCCGCCGAGAAGTGCCGGTTCTGCGAGGATCTCGGGGCGGATGCCGCGATCGACTACAAGCAGGCCGACTTCGCCGAGGAACTGAAGCGCCTCACCGACGGGCGCGGCGTCGACGTCATCCTCGACATGATCGGCGCCAGCTACCTCGCCCGGAACCTCAAGTCGCTGGCACCGGACGGGCGGCTGGTGATGATCGCGCTGATGGGCGGCTACAAGGTCGACGGGCTGAACATCACGCCGATCATGCGCAACCGCCTGACCTTCACCGGCTCGACGCTCCGGCCGCGCGGGAAGGGCGACAAGGCCGCGATCGCCGACGGTCTCCGCCGGGACATCTGGCCCGAGCTCGAGGCCGGACGCATCCGGTCCGTCACTCACGCCACGTTCCCGCTCGAAGAGGCGCGGGCGGCGCACGAGCTGATGGAATCGAGCGCCCATCTCGGCAAGATCCTGCTGACGACCGGCCGCTGAGCCGGCCCCGTCAGGAACCTGCCTCGGCGGCCCCGCGTTGGCGGCCGGTAACGAGATCGTGTCGCACAGCGCCCGTTCCGGCGTGTGGCGTCCCGCCGAGGAAGGTTTTGTACATGGCCGAGAGACTGAACCCCAACGAGAGCCGTCAGGGCGAGCGCGGCAAGCCGGTGCTCTGGGTCTTGGTGGCGAGCCTCGTCCTGCTGGCGATCGCGACCGTGGGCCTGCTCACGTGGAACGGCGCCAACTCGCCGAAGGACTACGCCAGCCAGAGCCAGGACGCGTCGCGCAAGGAGGTGACGGGCTCGGTCAACGGCCAGTCCGGCGGGTCGTCGCCGTCGAATAGCACCGCCGTTCCGGGCGGCAACCCGTCCTATCCGCAGCCGGCCCAGCCGGGCGCGAACGGCGCGCCGAAGTAAGGCGTCGCGCGCGGGACGGCTCGGGCCGTCCCGCACACGGCCCTCTCAGCGGGTCGGGATCGGCGTCGGGCCGCGGTAATCGTAGAAGCCGCGCTTGGCCTTCCGGCCCAGCCAGCCGGCCTCGACGTACTTCACGAGGAGCGGGCAGGGCCGGTACTTCGAATCGGCGAGGCCCTCGTAGAGAACCTGCATGACCGACAGGCAGGTATCGAGGCCGATGAAGTCGGCCAGCTGCAGCGGGCCCATCGGGTGGTTCGCGCCGAGCTTCATGGCGGTGTCGATCGACTCGACCGATCCGACGCCCTCGTAGAGCGTGTAGATCGCCTCGTTGATCATCGGCAGCAGGATCCGGTTGACGATGAAGGCCGGGAAATCCTCCGACATCGTCGACGTCTTGCCGAGCTTCGCGATGAACGCCTTGGCCGACTCGTAGGTCGTGTCCTCGGTGGCGATGCCGCGGATCAGCTCGACGAGCTGCATCACCGGCACCGGGTTCATGAAGTGGATGCCGATGAACTTCTCCGGCCGGTCGGTCGCCGCCGCCAGCCGGGTGATCGAGATCGACGACGTGTTGGTCGCCACCAGGGTCTCCGGCCGCAGCGACCCGCACAGCGTGGTGAAGATCTCGCGCTTGGTCGCCTCGTTCTCGGTCGCCGCCTCGATGACGAGATCGCACGGGCCGAGGGCAGCGAAGTCGCGGGCGGGGACGATGCGCGAGCGGGCCTCGCCGCTGTCGCCCTCGGTGAGCGCGCCCTTCGAGACGAGGCGCGCGAGGCTGCCCTCGATCACCGACAGCCCGTTCTCGAGCCGGGCGGGATCGCGGTCGTTCAGCAGAACCTCGAAGCCGGCGGTGGCGCAGACCTGCGCGATGCCGCTGCCCATCTGGCCCGCGCCGACGATGCCGACCCGCTTGATCTCCATATGCATGTGCCGACCTGTGCCCCCAAGGCGGATGCCGCAGCGCTGCCGCCCAGTTTTCTGGACGGCACGGACGCGACGGCACCGCGCGAAGTCTCGCCGCTGCTGCCTTCTAGACCAATCCTCGATCCGGAAGGAACCCGTGAAGCCGCGTTCTGCGACAATGCTCGCGGGTTGCCAGATCCGGTGCCGTTACTGGCCCTTGGCTTTGCCGATCTCGGATTGCAGCTCGGGAACGACCTGGAACAGGTCGCCGACGAGGCCGTAATCGGCCACCTGGAAGATCGGCGCGTCCTCATCCTTGTTGATGGCGACGATGACCTTCGAGTCCTTCATGCCGGCGAGGTGCTGGATAGCGCCCGAGATCCCCACCGCGACGTAGAGGTCCGGCGCCACGACCTTGCCGGTCTGCCCCACCTGCCAGTCGTTCGGCGCGTAGCCCGCGTCCACGGCGGCGCGCGAGGCGCCGACGGCGGCGCCCAGCGAGTCGGCCAGCGGCTCGATCAGCTCGTGGAACTTGTCCGAGGAGCCGAGCGAGCGGCCGCCGGAGACGATGATCCGCGCCGAGGCCAGTTCCGGCCGGTCGGACTTGGCGATCTCCTCGCCCTTGAAGCTCGAGCCGCCCGCCTCGGGCGCGGCCGCCGAGACGGCCTCCACCGGCGCCGGGGCGCCCCCCTCTTCGGCCGCCTTGAAGGCCGCCGTGCGCACCGTGATCACCTTCTTGCCGGCGGGCGCCTGCACGGTCTGGATGGCGTTGCCAGCGTAGATCGGCCGCTCGAACGTGTCGGGCGAGACCACCTTGATGATGTCGGAGACCTGCGCGACGTCGAGCAGGGCGGCCACGCGCGGCAGCACGTTCTTGCCCGTGGTCGAGGCCGAGGCGATGATCGTGTCGTAGGGCTCGGCGATGGCGGCGATGAGCGCCGAGACCGGCTCGGCGAGGTCGTGGTCGTAGACGCCGTCCTCGGCGTTCAGGACCTTCTCGACGCCGTCGAGCTTGCCCGCGGCCTCGGCCACGGCCTTGGAGCCGGTGCCCAGCACGAGGGCGTGGACCGGCGCGCCGATCTCCTTGGCGGCGGCGAGCGCCTTCAGCGTGCTGTCCTTGATCTGGCCGTTGCCGTGCTCGACGAAGAGGAGTGTCGTCATGGTCTGCTGGTGCCCTCGAAGGTGGTGGCGCGGGGCTCGACCGTCGACCGGGAGCCCCGCCTCGGATCAGATGACGCCGGCTTCGACCTTGAGCTTCTGGACGAGCTCGGCCGCGGAGGCGACCTTCACGCCGGCCGAGCGGCCCGGCGGTTCGGCGGTCTTCAGCACCGTGAGCCGCGGCGTGACGTCGACGCCGAGCGCGTCGGGTGCCAGCTCCTCCAGGGGCTTCTTCTTGGCCTTCATGATGTTGGGCAGCGACGCGTAGCGCGGCTCGTTGAGGCGGAGGTCCGTCGTCACGATGGCCGGCAGCTTGAGGCTCACGGTCTGCAGGCCGCCATCGACCTCGCGGGTGACGTCGAGGCTGCCCTCGCCGGGCTCGATCTTGTACGCGAAGGTGCCCTGAGGCCAGCCGAGCAGGGCGGCGAGCATCTGGCCGGTCTGGTTAGAGTCGTCGTCGATCGCCTGCTTGCCGAGGATGACGAGCTCCGGGCTCTCCTTCTCGACGACGGCCTTCAGGAGCTTCGCGACGGCGAGCGGCTCGCAGTTCACGTCGG
This sequence comes from Methylobacterium sp. Leaf361, assembly GCF_001424445.1. Classification (NCBI taxonomy): domain Bacteria; kingdom Pseudomonadati; phylum Pseudomonadota; class Alphaproteobacteria; order Hyphomicrobiales; family Methylobacteriaceae; genus Methylobacterium; species Methylobacterium sp. Leaf361. The sequence goes on from NZ_LMPY01000023.1 coordinate 218,049, forward strand.
TCTTCACCAGGATCGCCCGGTCGGCGCCCATGGCGAGTGCCGTGCGCAGCGTCTCCTGCGCCTGCTGCGGGCCGATCGACACGGCCACGATCTCGGTGACCTTGCCCTTCTCCTTCAGGCGGATCGCCTCCTCGACGGCGATCTCGTCGAAGGGGTTCATGGACATCTTGACGTTGGCGAGCTCGACGCCGGAGCCGTCGGCCTTCACGCGAATCTTGACGTTGTAGTCCACCACCCGCTTGACGGGCACCAGCACCTTCATGGCGGTCACGATCCTTCCCCGGAGGATTCTTGTCGTCGTGCAGGCCACTCCCACGGGCGCGCGAGGCGCAGCGTGGCCGGGGCACGCAAGGCGCCGGACCGTAACGGCCACATTTCCGCCTTGTCAACGCGGCGCCGTGGCGGCCCCGCGAAAACCGCGATGCCGGCTCAGCGATTGGCGCCGGGCACCCAGAGCACGTCGTCGGCCCCGTCGCCGTTCGCCGCCCGGCTCGCCACGAACAGGAAGTCCGACAGGCGGTTGAGGTAGCGCAGCGCCTCCGGCGAGACCGTCTCGTCCTCCCGCGCAGCGAGGCTGACCGCGAGCCGCTCGGCGCGCCGGCAGACGGTCCGGGCGAGGTGCAGCGCCGCGGCAGCCGGCGAGCCGCCGGGCAGGACGAAGGATTTCAGCGGCGGGATCGCGGCGTTGAGCGCGTCGATATCGCGCTCCAGCCGGTCGACCTGGCTCGCCACGATCCGCAGCGGCTCGTAGGGGAGGGGCTCCGGGGTCGGCGGCGTCGCGAGATCGGCGCCGAGGTCGAACAGGTCGTTCTGGATCGCCCCCAGCATCCCGTCGAGGGGGCCCTGCGTGTGCAGGCGCGCCATGCCGATGCAGGCATTGGTCTCGTCGACGGTGCCGTAGGTCTCGACCCGCAGGTCTGCCTTCGAGCGCCGCTGCCCGTCCGCCAGCGCGGTCGTCCCCTTGTCGCCGGTCCTCGTGTAGATGCGGTTGAGCTTGACCACGGGGTGGCGTGCCTCAGAACGTGTAGCCGATCTTGCCGCCGAAATTGGTCAGGCCGCGGTTGTTGGCGCAGAGCCCGGCATTCGACATGTGCTCGACCGTCGCCATGATGCTCCAGTGCTCCGTCAGGCGGAAGCCCAGGGCGGCCGCCTCGCGGAACATCGGCGAGCAGCCGAGGGTGTTGAAGCCGTAGGGCGTCTCGGCCTTCGGGCCGGTCCAGCCGTTATGGGCCACGCCGCCGAAGAACCCGTCGAGGAACACGCGGCGGTTGAAGGTCTCGGGGAAGATCTCGAGCGTCCAGGTCGCGCCGAGATAGGCGTAGCTGGTCCGGCCACCGGTGTTGTAGCTGCCGCCGACGGTCGGCCGCGGCACGAAGGCCTGCCAGAACGGATCGTCGCTGATGCGCGGCTTGGCGAACAGGATCTCGCCGTTGACGTTCGCCTTGCTGAAGCCGGGGAGCTTGCCCTCGGCGCTCCCGGGATCCTGCACCGCGCCGCCGATCCGGATCTCCGACACGATGCTGAGCGGCTGGACGGGGGCCGCGTAGGCGGCGGGCGGCGGCGGCGCGAGGTCGGCGGCCGAAGCCGGCAGAATCGCCGCCCCGGTCAGAAGGCCGAACAGACGGAGGCGGGAAGGGGCAGTCATGCGGGCTCGGCCGGTTAGGCGCAGCGATTTGCTTCTACCGAGCGTAGCAGAGGCCCGCGCGGCGGGGCGGCCTATTCATCCTTCACCGGATCGAAAGGTGTTCGGTGCGGCGGCGCGGTCACACCCGGCCCGAAGCCCTCACGCCGAGCGCCACCAGACGACGCCCATGATGATCACGATCGCGACGAACTGCAGGAGCACCCGGAGGCGCATCAGCTTCTGCGAGAGGTTCACGCTGCCGCCGCGCATCATGTTGGCGAGGCCCGCGACCAGCACCGCGGCGACGGCGAGGCAGGCGATCAGGACGAGGGTGTTGGACGACATGCGGTCGGGGATCCGGGTGGGGCGCGAGCCGCGATGCGGCTCGGCGCGTCGTTGAGGTGTCGGGCGCTCAGTTGCGGCGGAGGAGGCGCTCGAAATAGTCGAGTTCCTCGCGGGGGCGACTCGGGTCTCCGAGCTTGCGCCGCAGCTCCTCCATGATGCGCCGGGCGCGCTGGACCGCGGATTCGTCGGCCGTGGGGACGCGGACCCGCCCGTCGCTCATGTCGCGGCCGCGGGTCGGGCGCCCGAGGGGATCGTCGTCGCGGGCGCCGGCCTGACCCTGCTGGCCCGGCTGCTGGCCCCCCTCCTGCTGGCCCTCGCCCTGGCCCTCGGCCATCTCCTGCATCTGCTGGGCCATGCCGTCGGCGCCGCGCTTGAGGCCGTCGAGGGCGCGGCCCTGCGCGTCGACCGCGCCGTCCGAATCGCCGTCCTTCAGCGCGTTCTCGGCCTCGCGCATGGCGTCCTCGGCGTCGGAGAGGCCCTGCTCGCCGCGCATGCCGTTCTCCTTCATGCGCTTCTGAAGGTCCTCCAGCCGCTGCCGGAGCGCCTGCTGGCGCTCGCCGACGCCGCCCTGCTGGCCCTCGCCCTGCTGCCCCTGACCCTTCTGGCCCTGTTGGCCCTGACCCTGCTGGCCTTGCCCCTGCTGACCCTTCTGACCCTGCTGGCGCTGGCCCTGCTGCCCCTGGCCCTGCTGACCCTTCTGACCCTGCTGGCGCTGGCCCTGCTGCCCCTGGCCCTGCTGGCCGCGCTGTCCCTGCTGCGGCTGGCCGCGATTCTGCGGGCGCTGGCCGTCGCGCTGCTCCTCGCTGTCCTTGAAGGTCTCGTCGCGCAGGCCCTGCTGCTCACGCGACATCGCGTCGAGATCGCGCATCTGCTTCTGCATCTCGCGGGACGCCTGATCGGAGCGACCGCCGCGCTCGGCGGTCTGGAGATTCTCCAGGATGTTGCGCAGCTGCTCCATCAGGCGCTGCGCCTCGGCGGTGTCGCCGCGCTTCATCGCCTCCGCCATGTCCTGGATCATCTTGTCGAGATCCTCCGGCGTGACGGTCTTGGTCTGCCCGTTGCTCTGGCCGCGCTCGCTCTGCTCGCGGGGCTCGCGGCCCTGCTTCTGCGCCATCTCGGACAGGAACTTGTCGAGCGCCTGCTTCAGGTCCTGCGTCAGGCGCCTGATCTCGTCGTCGGGCGCGTTGCGCTCGATCGCCTCCTTCAGCCGGTCCTGGGCCTGGCGGAGCTGCTTCTCGGCGTCCGACAGGTCGCCGTCCTCGATCTTGAGAGCCATCTCCCAGAGGAGGTCGGCCACCGCGACGAGGTCGGCATCCGTGCGGGCGCGGCGCAGGCGCTCGGTCGCAGTCCGCAGGCCGAGGAAGACCGCGGGCTGCGGCGTGTACGTGTCGGGCGCGACCAGCAGGGCGTCCAGCGCCCCCTGGACCCAGCGGCGATCCGTGTCGGGCGCGATGACGAGCCGGCGGCGCTGTTCGGCGAGCGCCCGCGCCAGCGGTTCGCGGAACGGCCGCGCCGGCAGGACGATCTCGGTGTCGGGCGTGCGCCCCTCCTGGCCGGCCTCGTCCTTGACGACGATATGGTAGCGAACCTTCGCGCCGGACCACGGGCTCTCGGTGAGGTCCACGAGGGTCTTGGTGTCGGTGTCGCCGCTCGCGTCGCCCGGCAGCGCCAGGTTGATCTGCGGCACCGGGACCAGGGCCCGCGCGGACTTCAGCGGCTCGATCACCGCCTCGGCCGAGCTGATCCCGTAATCGTCCTTCGCCCGGTAGGTCAGGTTGAAGGTGCCGCGCCCGTTCACCTCGGGGCCGCCCACGGCGGTCACCTCCGGCGGCCGGTCGGGGATCGCGTCGACCGTGAGACGCTGCTTGCCCGCGGGGGTCACGATCGTCAGCGCGGCGCCGCCGACGATGCGGTAGCGCTCCTCGCGCAGGTCGGCGCGCGCCTCCTGGCCCGGCACCGGGACGAGGCCGGCATTGGGCGTGAGGGTCGTCTCGGACGCGGCCTTGCCCTGGCCGGCGATCCGCACGATCAGCTGCGCGTTGACCGGCGCGCGCAGGTGCTGGTCGCTCCCGTCCATCGCGATCAGCAGCGGCGGAAGCCGCGTGTAGAGCGGCGGGTCGATCCAGCCGTCCACGCGGAAGTTCGGGCCGGGCGCCGCCGGCTCCTGCCAGTCGAAGGCGGCGCCGATCCGCTGGCGCCACTCGGGGCCGGCCACGAACAGGCTGGCGACCGCCGCGACCACTAGGCCGGCGCGCAGCGCGAAGGGGTCGTGCCGGGTCATGCCCGGTCGCGGCAGGCCGACCCGCAGCGCCGAGATCGCCTGCGCGGCCCGGCGCTGGTGGAGGTCCCACAGCAGCCGGCTTCCCGGATCGGCGGCGCCGACGGCGAGGCTGTCCTGGGCGGCCGAGGCCGGCCCGTGCCGCAGCTTCGGATCGCGGGAAGCGGCCTCGCGGTCGAGCCGCGCCAGGGCGAGGCGCCGGTCCGGCCGGGCGATGTGGATCAGCGGCAGGAGCGCGGCGACGAGCAGGATGGCGAGGGCGCCGAGGCCGATCTGGCGCCAGAGCGGCGTGAGGTCGAGCCACACGCCCGCCCAGGAGACGACCAGGAAGAGCAGGAAGACGCCGATGCCGCGCCAGAGCACGGGCCAGGCCTGCTCCCACAGGGCGGCGGCCCGCGCCTGCGCCACCAGCCGGTCGAGCCGCGTGGACGCCGCGTCCGCTCCGCCCACCCGGGTCTTGCTCTCGGTGCCGTTGCTGCCGATCACGCCGACCGTTCCGCCTCACGCCGAAGGAGTGGCCCACGGAGCCGCCCCCGGCGGGCCCCGTCACACGTGCCTAGCATGGTGGGCCGCGCGGGTCGGCGGGTCAAATCGGCGCGACGGCGGCCCGACCGGCGCGCCGGTCAGTTGTGCGCCTGGATGAAGTTGCGCACCTGCGGGTAGATCTGCGACTCCCAGCGCCGCCCGGCGAAGACGCCGTAATGGCCCACGCCGGCCTGGAGGTGGTGGGTCCGCATGTACGGGGCGAGGTCCGAGCACAGGTCGTGGGCCGCCATGGTCTGCCCGACCGCGCAGATGTCGTCCCGCTCGCCCTCGACCGTCATCAGCGCCGTGCGGCGGATCGCGCGCAGGTCGATCGGCTCGCCCCGATACGACACCGCGTTCCGGGCCAGGGCGTGGTCTTGGAACACCGTCTTGACCGTCTCGAGGTAGAAATCGGCGGCGAGATCGAGCACCGCGAAATACTCGTCGTAGAAGGTCTCGATCGCCTCGGCCTTGTCGTGCTCGCCGTTGGCCATGTGCCAGAACAGGTCGGCGTGGCCCTGGACGTGGCGCTTGGCGTTCATCGCCATGAAGGCCGAGACCTGCACGAAACCCGGATAGACCTTGCGGCCGGCCCCCTTGTGGCGCGACGGCACCGTGGCGATCAGGTTCTTCTCGAACCACTCGATCGGCTTGGAGGTCGCGAGCTCGTTCACGCCCGTCGGGTTGATCCGGCAATCCACCGGGCCGGCCATCAGGGTCATGCTGCGCGGGGCGGCCGGGTCCTTCGACTGCGCCATCGCGGCGGCGGCCACCAGCGCCTGCACGGCGGGCTGGCACACCGCCACCATGTGGGCGCCTTCGCCCATGGTCCGCAGGAACTGGATGAGGTGGCTCACGTAGTCGTCGAAGCCGAAGGTCCCGTCGGAGAGCGGCACGTCCCGGGCGTTGTGCCAGTCGGTGATGTAGACGTCGTGATCGGGCAGCATCGTGCGCACGGTGGCGCGGAGCAGCGTGGCGAAGTGGCCCGACATCGGCGCCACCATCAGCACCTTGGGCTGCTCGGTGTGGATGTCCTTCTTGAAGTGGAGCAGCGTGGCGAAGGGCGTGACCTCGACCGCCTCCTCGGAGACCGGGACGCTCCGGTTCCCGACATTCACCGACTCGATGCCGTAGGGCGGCCGCGCGAAGGTCAGGCCCGCGCGCATCATCATCCGGGCCCCGGCGGACATCCAGGTCGCCGGCTCGCCCCACCCGATCCAGGGCGACCAGATGTCGTTCAGCAGCCGCCCCCACGCCCGGGTCTGGGCGGCCATGTCGGTCTGCAGATCGAACGCGTCGTACAGCATCGGGCAGGCACTCGCTTGAGCCCTGCCCGGCACGCGGGCCATCGGGGCGGCAACGTTGGCGGATGCCGGAGTGAGGGTTGCATCAGCGTGGCCGTGCAGGATGGGTCCCGTTCCCGGAGGCGGCAACTGTCCGATAGGCGGATGCGAACAAGAATTGTCGTGACGTGACTTTGATGCACCACGCGCCGCGCCGATCACATTCGGGTGTGCCGAATCGTCCGGCACACCCCCGCCGTCACGAGGCGCGGCGAATGACCGGGCGCGGGTCGGACTCGCTCCGACGATGCTCGCAGGCGACCTTGAGGTACCGGTCGCTGCCCCCGGGCAACCCGGCCTGGGCGGCCATCGTCTGGGCGTGCATCAGGCATTCCATCGGCGTGTGCGCCGGCGCGATGATGACGTCGAGGGCGGTGTCGCGCGAGCAGTCCTGGGCCAGCAGCGTGCCGGCACAGACGAGGGCAACGGAGAGCAATTCCGACATGACGGACCTCAGCTTCGAGTGATCGAAAGGTCCGCGGGGTGCTCCGGCGTGCGAGCCACCGCGTTGTCGTTGCCTGGTCGCTTCCTCCGGTTGCTGAAGACTTGAAGCACGTCATGTGCCAGCGCAGCACGACGCGTCCCTTGAGAGGTGCAACGCCGTCTGGGCCGGACTCAGTCGCGGGCGGGAAGCCAGCGCGTCTCCGGCTCGTCGGCGGGCAGGAGCGCCGCGACCGCGTCGAGGTCGACCACGTACTGATCGGTGAGACGCTGCCACATCTCGACCGGCGAGGCGACCTGCGGCCGGAGCCCGTCGAGGGCGCGGGCGAGCAGGGCCGCATTGACGAGCTTCGGGCGCGGCACGAGCGGGTCAGCGTTCAGCATCGATGACGATCCCATTGGAGTGACGCCATCCTGCGTCGATCGTGGTTAACGATGGGTTACGTGCCGCCTCGACATCTTGCGCTGTTCTTGCGGACGCTTTCGCGCCGGGCTCTGAGCTGGATTCGCCGGCGCCCCCGGTCACGCCGAGGCGCCGCCAGACCTGAGCAACGCTGCCCGCGGACGCACCGGGCCGCGCGGGATCGCCCAGGCGAATCCACGCGCGTTCGCCAGGGCGTCGGCACCCGCTCGAGTTCACAAGCCGGACCCCTTCCCTTATCAGGCAGGCGCATCGAGCCTGTCCCGGCCGACGAAGTGCCGCCGCGCAGGGCGTGCACGGCTCCGGTCGCGCGGCTCCGGTCGATTGTGCGAACGGGACATCATGGACGCCAAACCTGAAGCGATCGGCGCGACGCATGAGCCGACGGCGCGACTCGTGCTCGCGTCCGCTTCGCCCCGCCGTCTCGCGCTGCTCCAGCAGATCGGGATCGAGCCCGCGGCGCTCCTGCCCGCCGAGATCGACGAGACACCGCGCAAGGCCGAGCCGCCGCGCGAGCTGGCGCGGCGCCTCGCGCGGACGAAGCTCGCCACCGCCGAGGCGGCGCTCCACTTGGAGGACACGACGACGCCGACCTGGCTTCTCTCGGCCGACACGGTCGTCGCGGTCGGGCGGCGCGTCCTGCCGAAGGCCGAGATCCCCGACGAGGCCGCGGATTGCCTGCGCCTGCTCTCGGGCCGGCAGCACCGGGTCTACACGGCGGTCTGCGTGCTCTCGCCCCGCGGGCGCCGCGAGCGGATCGTCGAGAGCCGCGTCCGGTTTAAGCGGCTCTCGGGCCGGGACATCCAGGGCTACGTGGCCTCGGGCGAGTGGCGCGGCAAAGCCGGCGGCTACGCGATCCAGGGCCTGGCCGGGGCCTTCGTGGTCAAGCTGGTCGGCTCGTACAGCGGCGTGGTTGGCCTGCCGCTCTACGAGACCCTGAGCCTGCTCGACGGCGAGGGCTTTCCCGTACGGGCCGGGTGGGGCGCCCTCGCATGACTCGGGAACGCCGGCCGCCGCCCTGTCCGATTTGCCGGAAACCATCCGCGCCGGAGTTCCAGCCGTTCTGCTCCCAGCGCTGCGCCGACGTCGATCTGGGGCGCTGGCTCAACGAGCGCTACGCGATCCCCGAGGAGCTCGATCCCGACGCGCCGCCGCCCCCGCCGGATCCGGAGCGCTGAATTTTTCGGCCTTCCGGTCCCGTCGATGTCACGCGAGGCTGGACAGGCCGCCAAGCACTCACTATACCCCGCGACGTCCGAGGCCGGCACCGGCGCGGACGACGCCCAGGTAGCTCAGTTGGTAGAGCATGCGACTGAAAATCGCAGTGTCGGCGGTTCGACTCCGTCCCTGGGCACCATCATCCCGCTGAGCGCCCGACCATCGGATCGGTAGAGCCGGCGACAGGATCCTCGATCTTCTGACAATACTCGGCTGCAGGTCGCGCGCGTCCGCGCGTCCCGATCAGCGCGTCTCCGCGTCGCGCAGGTGCAGGTAGGTCGGATCGAATTCGGCCGCTTCCTGCAGCCCGGCCCAGTCGTGGACGGTGAGGCGGCGACCCCGGAGCGTGATCAGGCCGGCGGCCTTGAGATCGCGGATCGTCCGGTTGACGTGGACCGACGTGATCCCGAGGGCATCCGCGAGTTCGGGCTGCGTCATCGGCAGGTCGCAGGTCCGGTCGGGTGCCAGACCGACGGCGTCGAGGCGGGTCATCAGCTCGCAGAACAGGTGAGCCATCCGCGCATACGCTTCCCGGCGCCCGGTGTTGAGCATCCATTCCCGGACCAGGGCGGCGTCCATCAGCGTCGCGCGCCAGAACACCTCGTTGAGGCGCGGCTGCGCCCGCAGCATCGCCCGGACCGCGTCGTGCTGGACGAAGCCGAGGCGGCAGGCGCTCACCGTGGCGATGTTGATGTCGAGCACCTCCAGGAACAGGCTCTGGAAATCCGGCACGTCCCCGGGGACGTGGTAGCTCATCACCTGCCGCTTGCCCGCGCGTGTCGACTTGTAGGTGCAGGCGATACCGCTGAGCAGCGTGAAGCTCCGGGACGGCCGGTCGCCCTCCCGAATGATGTCCTGGTTGGGCTCGAACTGGGCGACCTGCAGCGGGAGCGCGACGAGGGCGGCGCGCTCCGCGTCGGACAGCCGGAACAGGGCCACGGTCTCGATCCGGCGCAGGAACGGATCTCTGACCGACGGTTGGGGTGTCTCGTTCATCGCGCCTCGGCCGTCCGGCAGAAGCGCTCGGCGTCGCGCGGCCGGTCGTCCACCGTCGTTGGTCCCCGCGTAAGTGTAGGGTCCCGGTCGGGCGCGACCAGGGCGAGGGCCGGCACCGGGCGCCCTCGGTGAGGCCGGGACTGGAATTTCCCGGCCCGTCCGCGCACAGAAGTCCGGCGGCGCGGTCGCCGTTCAGCCTGACGGAAAGCCCGATGAACACGGCAGATCTCGCCCCGCACGCGCATCAGGTCCTGCGCGACGCGACCCTGCCCGAGCTGCCCCGGCACTACCGCGGCAAGGTCCGGGACAATTACGACCTTCCCGACGGCCGTCGCATCCTCATCACGTCGGATCGGATCAGCGCCTTCGACCGGGCGCTCGCGGCGATCCCGTTCAAGGGCCAGGTCCTGACCCAGACCGCCCGCTACTGGTTCGAGCAGACCGCCGACCTGTGCCCGAACCACGTCCTCGCCTATCCCGATCCCAACGTGGTGGTCGGCCGGCGCCTGGAGATCCTGCCCGTGGAGGTGGTGGTGCGCGGCTACCTCGCGGGCACCACGTCGACCTCGATCCTGACGCGCTACCGCGCGGGCGAGCGGGACATGTACGGCCACACCTTCCCCGACGGGATGCGGCCGAACCAGCGCCTGCCGGAGGCGATCATCACGCCGACCACCAAGGCGTTCGACGGCGGCCACGACGAGCCGCTCACCGAGGCGGAGATCCTCGAGCGCGGGTTGCTGACGCGCGCGCAGTGGGAGACCGTGTCGGGGGCGGCCCTGGCGCTGTTCGCGCGCGGCACGGCCCTGGCGGCGGAGCGCGGCCTGATCCTGGCCGACACGAAGTACGAGTTCGGCACGGATCCCGAGGGCCGGATCGTCCTCGCCGACGAGATCCACACGCCGGACAGCAGCCGGTACTGGTTCGCGCAGAGCTATCCCGAGCGCTTCGCCGCGGGTTCGGCCCCGGAGAGCTTCGACAAGGACTTCGTGCGCAACTGGGTCGTCGCCCGCTGCGACCCGTACAAGGACCCGATCCCCGAGATCCCCGCCGAGGTCGTCCTGGAGACCGCCGCGGTCTACATCCGCGCCTACGAGACGATCACGGGCAAGCGCTTCGTCCTGCCGGACCCGGCCGAGGAGCCCCTGGAGCGGATCCGGCGCAACATCGCCGCCTATCTCGCGGCGTAGCCTCGGGGTCGGGACAGGAGGTGCGGCGCCAGGCGCCGCACCCGGTCGAGCCTGTCAGGCCGCCGCGGCGATCGGGGCCGGCGACGGCGCGTCCATGGCGCGCAGGTAGACGTCGAGGAGCGTCTCCTGCTCGTCGCGCTCGTCCTTGTCCTGCTTGCGGATCTTCAGGATCTCCTTGAGCACCTTCACGTCGAGACCCTCGCCCTTGGCCTCGGCGAAGACCTCCTTCTTGGCCTCCATCAGGTCCTTGATCTCCTCCTCCAGCCGTTCCACGCGCTCGATGATCGAGCGGATGCGGTCGCCCGCGACGCCCACGGTGTCGGTCATGTCGGTCATGCAGTCCCTCGTCGGATGACGGGGGCACCCTCGCCCGACAGGGTAAGCGGTGGGTTAAGGCCGGGCCGGCGCTTCGACTTGGCCCTGGACCGGGCCCTGGACCCGGTTCCGGATCCACCCGGCGATCGCGTCCGCCACGGCGTCGCTGTTCGATTCCAGCATCATCATGTGGCCGTTGCCGCGGATGCCGTGGTCGGCGAGCGCCAGCCGGTCCGGCTTCGCGCCCGCCTGAGTCAGGAAGGCCGCCGTGCAATCGTCCATGGTGGCCCGGAACGACGCCTCGGCGGTCACGATCACCGCCGGCACCCGGGCGAGGTTCGGCAATCGGCGCGCGGGCTCGGCCTGGAGCCAGCAGCGGATCCTGTCGGGCGCGGCGGCGCTCTCCGCCTGAACCACCGTCAGGTCGGCCGGGCCGCTCACCGGCGGCTCGAAGTGCAGCGGCACCCGGGTGATGCCGTAGGGCCGCGCCCGCGCCTCGCCGACGCGCTCGTACCAGTCCGCGCCGCCCTTGAAGCGGATGTCGTAGAAGGTCGGCCCGTTCGGCTCGACGGCGACGTGCGCCTTCACGAGGTCGGGCCGCTGATCCGACACCGCCCAGCCGAAGACGCCCGCCTGCGAGTGCGTCAGCAGGATCGCCGGGCCGATCTTCTCCAGCAGGGCGATCAGCGCCGGGTCGACCAGTTCCTCGCTCCGCAGCGCGCTGGCGATGTAGGGCACCTGGGAGAGGTAGAACTGATCGAAGGCGGCGTTGCCGCGGATCCCGGCGCCGCCCGGCCACTGCGTGTGGAGCTTCGCCTGCGGGTAGAGCGCGGAGCGCTCCTGCCCGGTGAACACCGTCTCCAGATCCTCGGCGGGCAGGCGGGCGTAGGGGCCGTAGGTGTCCGGGTCGCCGCCCGAGCGGCCGCGACCGACTTGGTCGACGACGTAGACCGCGAAGCCCTGCGCGGTGAAGCGGTCGGCCCAGCCCGGCCGGCCGTCGGGCGTCCCGAGGAAGTTGGTCCCGGTCTGGGCGGTGCCGTGCACCAGGACGATCGGGTAGGGCTGCGTCACCCGCTCCGGAACGCGGTACTCCACGAACATCTGGCCGGATGCCGTCGTCTTGCCGCCCGCGGTGGCGTAGCGGCCGCCGACGAAGAAGTAGCCCGCGGGCTGCGTCGGCCTGAACGGCCTGTCGGCGGCACCCGGCTCGGCGGCCCCGGACGGGGATGCAATGGCGAGACAGAGCAGGGCCAGCGCCCCGGCGGCGGCGTTCCTGAACATGGCGTCCTCCCGCGGGCGTCTGGCGCGCCCGGCGGGAGGCATATCAGCGCGAAAGTCCGGCCCGGTCCAGCCGGGCGGCCGATCAGGCGTGGGCGAGGCGCGGCTTCTTCCCCAGCGCCTCCTCGACGGTGCCCGCGCCGTCGAGATAGCCGTGGACCTTGGGGTTCGGCATGATCAGCGAGGCCACGAAGGCGATCGCCATCAGGACGGTCACGTACCAGAAGAACGTGCTCTCCATGCCGGCGTCCTTGAACCACAGGGCGACGAACTCGGCGGTGCCGCCGAAGGTGGCGTTGGCGATCGCGTAGGAGAGGCCGACCCCGAGCGCCCGGACGTTGGTGGGGAACAGCTCGGCTTTCACGATGCCGCTGATGCCCGTGTAGAACGACACCACGGCGAGCCCGAGGGTGATCAGCGCGAAGGCGAGGTAGGGGTCCTTGTTGGTGCCGAGGGCCGTCATCAGCGGCACCACCATGAGCGTGCCGAGGCCGCTGTAGAGCAGCATGTTCGCCTTGCGGCCGATCTTGTCGGAGAGCGCGCCGAAGATCGGCTGGATGATCATGTAGACGAACAGCACCACCGTCATCGTCTGCGAGGCCGAGGTCTTCGGCATACCGGCGGTGTTGACGAGGTACTTCTGCATGTACGTCGTGAACGTGTAGAAGCTCAGGGAGCCGCCGGCCGTGTAGGCGACCACGACCAGGAACGCCCGCCAGTGCTTGGCCAGCGCGGCGAAGGTGCCGGCGGTCTCCTTGTCGCTGCTGTCCTTCGTCTCGGCCAGGGAGCGCCGGAGATAGAGCGCGACGACCGCCAGCGCGGCGCCGATGAAGAACGGGATGCGCCAGCCCCAGGCGGTGAGTTCCGGGCCGGTCATCACCGTCTGCAGCAGAACCAGGACCAGCGAGGCGAGGAGCTGGCCGCCGATCAGCGTGACGTACTGGAACGAGGCGAAGAAGCCGCGCTTCCCCTTGATCGCCACCTCACTCATGTAGGTCGCCGAGGTGCCGTACTCGCCGCCGACCGACAGGCCCTGGAGCATGCGCGCGAGCAGCAGCAGCACGGGCGCCAGCGTGCCGACATGCTCGTAGGTCGGCAGGATGCCGATCAGCAGCGAGCCGAAGCACATCATCAGCACCGAGATGACCATCGAGGTCCGGCGGCCGACCCGGTCGGCGATGCGCCCGAACAGCCAGCCGCCGATCGGCCGCATGAAGAAGCCCACCGCGAAGATGCCGGCGGTCTGCAGGAGCTGACTGGTCGAATCGCCCTTCGGGAAGAAGGCCGGCGCGAAATAGAGCGCGAAGAACGCGTAGCAGTAGAAGTCGTACCACTCGACGAGATTGCCCGACGACGAGCCGACGATCGCCCAGATCCGGCGCTTGCGGTCCGCAGCATCATCGAGGTCGCTCGGTGCGATACCGATCGTATCGTCGCGCGAGGCGGACATGGCGTCTCCGTCGATCAATCTTGGTGCCGGCCGAGGCCGGTCTCTTCTTGGTGCGGCGCGACGTTACAGGTGACGCGCCCGATCGCAAGGCCGTGATCCGACTTAGCCGAGGACAGCGCAGGGCGGTGTCACCGGCCGCGGGTCCACAGTGCCGCGGGAGGGAACGGTTCGCCTCAGGACCCCGTTGCGGGCCGGCGTGGGCGTCGATGGCGTTCCGACCACCGCAGGAGGAAGAGGCCATGAAGCGAGTTCTGAGAGACGCGGTCGCGGCCGCCATCGTCGTCGCCGGCGCGGCGACGGCGTTCGCGCAGGGCGGCCCGGGCGGCGGAGGGGCCGGACCCGGTGGTGCGGGCGGCGGCGCCGGCGGCCCGGGTGGTGGGGCCGGAGCGGGCGCGGGTCCGTCCGGCGGCGGCCCGGCCGGCGGCCCTGCTGGCGGTGCCGGCGGCGGGATGAGGGGCGGCGCGCCCGAAGGCGGGGCGATGCGCGGTCCCGGCGGTGCCGAGGGTGGGCCGCGCGGCGCCGAGGGACCGGGTCGCCCGGGCGGCGCGGCCGAGCGCAACGGACCGGCGGACCGGGGCGGCGCGGCCGCGAATCCAGGTGCGGGCGACCGCGGTGCGGGTGAACGCGGTGCGGGTGAACGCGGTGCCGGCGATCGGGGTGGCCGCGAGCCGGGTGCCGGACCCGAGCGGGGCAACCGCGACGCGGCCGGTCCCGAGCGCGGCCGCGGTCCGGCCGGCGAACGGGACGGCCGTGCCGGTGCCCGCGACCGGGGCGCCGTCCGCGGCGCTGTCGGCCGCCTCGACACCCGCCAGCGGACCGAGTTCCGCAGCTCGATCACCCGTCTGGGCGTCTCGCCGCTCCGGGACGTGGCGTTCGGCCTCGCGGTGGGCACGGCGATCCCCCGCTCGGTCACCCTCCACCGGCTCCCACCGGCGATCATCGAGCTGGTGCCGGAATACGAAGGCTACGACTTCGTCCTGGTGCGCGACGACATCGTGATCATCGATCCCGACACCTACGAGATCGTGGACGTGATCCCGGCCTGATTCAGGCGAAACGATAAGGTCGGCGCCGGGCGGGCCTTCTGCCCGGCGCCCGCTAGAGCTGCTGCCGATCGTGTCGCCACGGTTTGCAAGGCGACTCGGCTCGAGACAGTTGCACCGTGCCCCCTTTCCGACACGGGAGAGGGGACCCGCGCCCCGTTCGGCACGGGCTCGGCGATCGCCTCCGTCCCAACCCGACCAAGAACGGCACTACCGTCCGCCGTCCAGGAGCTTCGACACCACGCGCGCCGTGTAGTCGACCATCGGCACGATCCGCGCGTAGTTCAGCCGGGTCGGACCGATCACGCCGACGACGCCCACGATCTTCTGCGAGCCGTCGCGGAACGGCGCCGCGATCAGCGAGGATCCGGACAGCGAGAACAGCTTGTTCTCCGAGCCGATGAAGATCCGCACGCCCTCGCCGCCCTCTGCGCGGGACAGGAGATCGATCACGTCCTTCTGGGTCTCCAGATCGTTGAACAGCAGGCGGATCCGCTCGAGATCCTCGACCGCGCGCAGGTCGTCGAGCAGGTTGGCCTGCCCGCGCACGATCAGCTGGCGGGCCTCCGTCGGTCCGACCGGCGTGGCGAGCCCGGCGTCGACGAGGCGCTCGGTGATCGCGTCGAGCTCCCGCTTCATCGCCTTGCGGCCGGCCTCGATCTCGGCGCGCAGCGTGCCCAGGGTGCGGCCCTGCAGGCGCGCGTTCAGGAAATTCGTCGCCTCCTGGAGGGCGCCGGCCGGCAGGCCCGCCGGCAGGTCCACGAGGCGGTTCTCGACCGAGCCGTCGTCCGAGACGAGGATGACGAGGGCGCGGGCCGGATCGAGGCGCACGAACTCGATGTGCTTCAGGTTGACGTTCGCCTTGGTGGTCAGGACGACCCCGGCGCCCCGGGAGACGCCGGACAGCATGGTCGAGGCCTCGGCCAGGGCCGAGTCGAAGGTGTGGCCCGAGGCGGCGGCGCGCATCTGCGCCTCGATGCGCGCCTGCTCGTCCTGGCTGACGTCGCCGAGCTCGAGCATCGCGTCCACGAAGAAGCGCAGGCCGAGCTCCGTCGGCAGGCGGCCCGCGGAGGTGTGCGGCGCGAAGATGAGGCCGGAATGCTCCAGATCCGCCATGACGTTGCGGATCGAGGCCGGCGACAGCGCCATCGGGAGGATGCGCGCGAGATTCCGGGAGCCGACCGGCTCGCCGGTCGTGAGGTAGCTCTCCACGATCTGCCGGAAGATCTCCCGGGCGCGCTCGTTGAGGGCGGCGAGCGCCTGCATCGCTTGGCCGTTCGAGAAGTTGGGACTGGGGTGTGTCACGGGGTCATCCTGTGGTCCGATCATGTCCAACCGTCCCGCGCGGATCAATCCGTACGGCGATGCTTGCCCGCGGTGGCGCGGCGGCCTAAGAGCCCGGCCCTCGACACTCTCGACAGAAGGGGCCCGCGATGCGGCCTTCCAAGCGTGCCGCCGACGAGTTGCGGCCCGTGAGCCTGGAGCGCGCGGTCTCGCGCTACGCCGAGGGCTCCTGCCTCGTCAGCTTCGGCAACACCCGTGTGCTCTGCACCGCGTCGCTGGAAGAGCGCGCGCCGCCGTGGCTGCGCGGTTCCGGCAAGGGCTGGGTCACGGCCGAGTACGCCATGCTGCCGCGTGCGACGCACGAACGCACCCGCCGCGAGGTCGGTTCCGGGAAGCCGTCGGGGCGGACCCAGGAGATCCAGCGACTGATCGGCCGTTCGCTGCGCGCCGTCACCAACCTCCCGGCCATGGGCGAGCGCCAGATCACGATCGATTGCGACGTGATCCAGGCCGACGGCGGCACCCGGACGGCCGCGATCACGGGCGCCTGGGTGGCGCTGCACGATTGCTTCGCCTGGATGCGGACCCGCTCGATCATCTCCGTCGATCCGCTGCGCGACCACGTCGCCGCCGTTTCTTGCGGCCTGTACAAGGGCACGCCGGTCCTCGACCTCGACTACGCCGAGGATTCGGCGGCCGAGACCGACGCCAACTTCGTGCTCACCGGCCGGGGCGGCATCGTCGAGGTGCAGGGCACCGCCGAGATGGAACCCTTCACGCAGGAGCAGCTTCTCGAGCTCCTCGGCCTCGCCCGCGCCGGCACCGAGCGGCTGGTCGCCCTGCAGAAGGAGGCCCTCGCGTGAGCCGCCGTCTGACCGGGAAGGTGGTCATCGCCACGCACAATGCCGGCAAGCTCGCCGAGATGCGCGACCTGCTCGCGCCGTTCGGGATCGAGGCGGTGTCGGCGGGCGAGCTCGGCCTGCCCGAGCCCGACGAGACCGGCACGATGTTCGCCGAGAACGCGGCGATCAAGGCGCGGGCGGCGGCCGACGCCACCGGGCTGCCGGCCTTCGCGGACGATTCCGGCCTGTGCGTCGACGCCCTGGACGGCGCGCCGGGCATCTTCTCGGCCCGCTGGGCCGGCGCGACCAAAGACTTCACCGGCGCGATGGCGCGAATCTTCGCCGAACTCGACCGGCGCGGGGCCGCCGAGCGCCGGGCGCACTTCGTGTCCGCCCTCGTGCTGGCTTGGCCGGACGGGCACACCGAGCTGTTCGAGGGACGGGTCTTCGGCGACCTTGTCGCCGCGAAGGGCTCCGCGGGCTTCGGCTACGACCCGATCTTCCGGCCGGACGGCCACGACCGCACCTTCGGCGAGATGAGCGCCGAGGAGAAGCACGGGGTCGACTGGCAGCAGGGGCGGGGCCTGTCGCACCGGGCGCGGGCCTTCGTCGAGCTGAGCCGCGCCTGCCTCGCGCCCGGCGCCTGATTGCCAAACGGCGCGCGGGCGCTCACATGCCCGCCATCATGTCATCGACCGGCCCGGACCATCCGACCCGCGACGCGGGCTTCGGGATCTACCTGCACTGGCCCTTCTGCGCCGCGAAGTGCCCGTACTGCGACTTCAACAGCCACGTCCGCCACGCGGGCGTGGACGAGCCGCGCTTCCTGGCAGCCTTCCGCGCTGAGATCGGCCACACCGCCGCCCGCACGCCGGGCCGGACCGTGACCAGCATCTTCCTCGGCGGCGGCACGCCCTCGCTGATGCAGCCCGCGACCGTGGCCGGCCTGCTCGACGCGGTGGCGGAGCATTGGGCGGTCGCGCCGGACGCGGAAGTGACCCTCGAGGCCAACCCGTCGAGCGTGGAGGCTGGCCGCTTCCAGGGCTACCGCGCCGCCGGGGTCAACCGGGTGTCGCTCGGGATCCAGGCCCTCGACGACGCCTCGCTGCGGACCCTCGGGCGCCTGCACGACACCGCGCAGGCGCTCGGCGCGATCGCCCTGGCGCAGTCGGCCTTCGCGCGGACCTCCTTCGACCTGATCTACGCGCGGCCCGGACAGACGCCGGACCTGTGGCGGGCTGAGCTTAACGACGCGCTCGCGCGGGCCGCCGAGCACCTCTCGCTCTACCAACTCACCATCGAGCCCGGGACGCCGTTCCACGGGCTCGCCGCCACCGGCAAGCTGGTGACGCCGGACGACGAGGTCGGTCGCGCCCTCTACGACGTCACCCAGGAGCTCTGCGCGAAGGCCGGCCTCCCGGCCTACGAGATCTCGAACCACGCGCGGCCCGGAGCGGAATCGCGGCACAACCTGCTCTACTGGCGCTACGGCGAGTATGCCGGCATCGGTCCGGGCGCTCACGGACGGCTCGTGACGGGCCGGGGCCGGGTCGGAACCGTGACGGAGCGGTCGCCCGAGGCGTGGCTCGCCCGCGTCGAGGCCGAGGGCCACGGGATTGTCGAGACCGAGAGCCTCTCGGCCGCCGACCAGGCCGACGAGTTCCTGGTGATGGGCCTGCGCCTGCGCGAGGGGATCGATCCCGACCGCTACGCGGCGCTCAAGGGCCGGCCCCTGAACGGCAACCGCATCGGCATGCTGATCGGGGACGGCCTGCTCGAGCGGCTGCCGGGCGGCCGCATCGCCGCCACGGCGCAGGGGGCGCCGGTGCTCAACGCCCTGGTCGCCGAACTCGCCGCCTGATCAGATCGCCGGCTTGGCGAGAACCCGGGGCGCCGGGCTGACGGGCGTCGCGGCGTTGTTGCGGATCTCGTAGACGGCGAGGGACCGCTCGCTCTGACCGTCCGGCCGGAACCGGAACGTCCCGTCGACGCCGGCGAAGCCCAGGCCGTTGGTCAGGGTGGCCTCGGCGAAGCGCTGCGAGCCGTAGCGCCGCGACAGGGCCGCCGCGAGCAGCACCGCGTCGTAGGCGAGCGAGGCCACCCGCGGCGGGACGGCGCCGAACCGGGCCTGGTAGCGCGCGCTGAAATTCGAGAAGCCGACGCGGTCCGGCGCGGCGAAGCGGCCGCCCTGGAGGGCCGGCAGCGCGAACAGTGACGGCTCGTTCCAGAGGGCGGTGCCGAGGGGGCGCACCCGGGCCGGCGAGAAGCCCGCCTTCGTCAGCGCGGCCGCCACGGCGGGCATCGCGTCCGCGGTCTCGGGGATGAACAGCGCGTCGGCGGTGGCGCCGGGCCCGGCGATCACTCGCGCGAGCCGCTCGACCGCCGGGCCGGGCGCGCCGGCCGGGTAGCGCTCCACGGCGGCGACGCGCGCGCCCTTGCGGGCGACGACCTCCCGGAACGCCGCCTCGACGGCGTTGCCGTAGGCGGTTTCGGGGATCAGCGCCGCGAAGGACCTCTTCCCGCCCGCGACCGCGTCCTCGACCACGCGGTCCACCTCCGGCTGCGGCAGGAAGCTCAGCAGGTAGACGCCCTGGTTCGCCACGGTCGCGTCCGTGGAGAAGCCGATCACCGGCTTGCCGGCGGTCCTGGCGACGGCCGCGGCGGCCTGGACGCTGCCGGCGAAGAGCGGGCCGAGGACGATCTCGGCGCCCTGCCGCAGCGCCTCCTGGGTCGCCTCCCGGGCGCCGTCCGGACTGCCCCGGTCGTCCTCGACGATGAGCGTCAGGTCGGGCTGCTGGGCCTCGTCGTAGGCGAGCTGCGCGGCGTTGCGCATGGCGGCCCCCACGGTCGATCCCTGGCCGGTCAGCGGCAGCACCAGGGCGACCTTCACCGAGCCCGCCCCGATGCGCCCGCTGCCACCCGCGGCCGGCATCGGCGCCGCGGGCGCGGTGCCCGGTGCATCCGGCACGGCGGCCGGCGGTGACAGCTCGGCCTGCGGCCCGGTCGCGCGTCGCGCGAGGTCGCTGCCGACGCAACCGCCGAGCGTGAGCAGGATCGCGCAGAGCGCGGCGGTCTGGGCGGTGACACGCACGAGACGGTCCCGCGCGCTTGTCGGGCGCGCCATGGCGCGTACTCCTTCGGGCAGGCTCCGCAGCCTGACCGGCGGATTCTCAAATGTAAACGCGGCGGCGGGGACTTGCCCCCCGGCCACGCGGCCTCGCCGCGACGAGAGGCGACCAGTGTGGCAAGATCGCCGGTGATGACCCGCAGATTCGACGACCCGGGGGCCGCCGCCCCGACCCGAGCTCCGTCCCCGAAGCTCGCCCCCGACCGCCCGCGCAGCACGACCTTCACGGCCTTCGGCCTCGCGAGCGAGACCGAACCCCTGTCGCCGGGCCTGCACATCGTGGCGACGCCGATCGGGAACCTGCGCGACATCACCATCCGGGCGCTGGCGACGCTGGCGGCCGCCGACGCGGTCCTGGCCGAGGACACCCGCGTCACCCGGAACCTGCTGGCGCATTACGGGATCACGACGCCGCTGCTCGCCTATCACGAGCATTCCAACGACGCGGTGCGCGAGCGGATGGTGGCGCGGCTCACCGCCGGCGAGGCCCTGGCGCTGGTCTCGGATGCCGGGACGCCGCTCGTCTCGGATCCCGGCTACAAGCTGGTCCAGGCCGCCATCGAGGCCGGGATCGCCATCACGCCCGTCCCGGGGCCGTCCGCGGTGATGACCGCGCTGGTCGCGGCGGGCCTGCCGACCGACCGGTTCTTCTTCGAGGGTTTCCTGCCGCAGAAGGCCGGAGCGCGGCGCAACCGCCTTGAGGCGCTGATCCAGGTTCCCGGCACCCTGGTCCTGTTCGAGTCGCCGCATCGCCTGCCCGACATGCTGGCCGACGCCGCCGCGGTGCTCGGTTCGGAGCGGCCGGCGGCCGTGACCCGCGAGCTGACCAAGCTCTACGAAACCATCCGGCGCGATACGTTGGGCAGCCTGAGCGCGCGCTTCGCCCAGGAGGGACCGCCGAAGGGGGAGATCGTGGTGATCATCGGTGCGGCGACGGCGCCGGAGCGCAGCGCGGATTCGGATGCCGCCCTCGACGCCCTGATCCTGGCGGCGCTGGAGCGGCACTCGATCAAGGATGCCGCCAGCCTCGTGTCCGACGAGACCGGTCAGCCGCGGCGCCTCGTCTACACCCGCGCGCTGGCGCTGGCGCGGGACCAGGGATGACCGGGGCCCTGCCGGACCGGACCGGCCGGCGCCGCGCCGCCTACCGGCTCGGCCACCGCGCCGAGTGGCTGGCGCTCGCCGCGCTGATGCTCAAGGGGTACTGGCCGATCGGCCGGCGCGTGAGCGTCGCGGGCGGCGAGATCGATCTCGTCGTCCGGCGCTGGAAGACCGTCGTGTTCGTGGAGGTGAAGGCGCGGGCGCGCCGCGACGATGCCCGGGAGGCGATCGACGCCGCCAAGCGGCGGCGGTTCTCCCGCGCGGTCCGCGCCTGGATCGGACGCAATGCGTGGTGTGCCGGGTCGACGTTCCGGGCCGACGCCGTGTTCGTCGGATCCCGCACCTGGCCCGCCCATGTCGAGCGGGTCTTCACCATCGAGGGTCTCTGACGAGCGGCCCGAGGCCGCCGGAGCCGACGCGCCGGGTCTCAGTCCCGAGCGGCGCGGATCGCCCCGATCAGGGTCCGCTTCAGGTCAGCCTGGCTGAACGGCTTCTGGACGACGGGCCTGTCGCGGAACGGCTCGCGGATGCCGGCACCGCCGTAACCGGTCGAGAAGACCAGCGGCAGGTCGCGCTTGGCGATGGCCTCGGCCACCGGGTAAATCGGCTCACCCGCCACGTTCACGTCGAGAATGGCGACCTCGAACGCTTCCTGCGACGCCATCTCCAGCGCGGAGGACAGCCGCGCGGCCGGCCCGACCACGGCGCAGCCGAAATCGAGGAGCATGTCCTCCAGCAGCATCGAGATCGCGGCCTCGTCCTCGACGACGAGAACACGGACGCCGTTGAGGACGTCGTCGTTGGGGTCAGCAATCACGCCGGGCCGTCTTCCCTTCGAATGCCCCCGTCGCCGGGGATCTTGCCATGCGGCTGGTCACGCCTTGCGCACCGCGTGAGCAGCGTCCGGACGGGTGAACGCGGCCCGAGGGTCAGCCCGCGAGACAACCTGAGGCGTCGCCCGTAATGCGCAATGTGTCAAGCGTTCCCGGCCCGTTCCGACACCCAAACCGGGCGCTATGTTAACCGATGATACATTTTTGTGCGGGCGGCTTCGCGCGGGCGTATGCGAGTGTCGCCGCGCGGCCGCTTAGTCGTCCTTGAAGCTGACCTTGGCGCCCCGTGTCACATGCGCGGCGAGGTCGCGGGCGTTCCAGTTGGTCAGCCGGATGCAGCCATGGGACTCGGTCTTCCCGACCTTCTCGGGCTCCGGCGTCCCGTGGATCCCGTAGCTCGGGATCGCCAGGTCGATCCAGACCAGTCCGACCGGGTTGTTGGGGCCCGACTGGATGATGAATTTGTGCTGCGCCTTCACGCCCTTGAACGCGTATTTCGGGTTGTAGGTATAGTCGGGATCGAACGCGACGCCCTTCACCTTGGTCTCGCCGCTCGGGGCCGGCTTCTCTGCACTGCCGATCGACGCCGGATAATAGGCCACGAGCTTGCCGTCGGCGCTGTAGGCGCGGACGTCGCGGCTCGTCTTGTCGACCTCGATGCGCTCGACCTTCGGTTCCTGAGGCAGGTCCTTCCCCTTCGGCTTGTCCGTGCCCATCGGGTCCACCGCCGCGACCGCGATGGTCGTGCCGGCCTTGTCGAGGGGCTTGCCGGGATTGAGCGCGCTGACGAGGTCGCGGCTCATGTGGAAGCGCTCGGCCAGCATCTCGCGGGGATTGGTGTAGCCCATCGACTTGAGCTCGGCCTGCTCCTCCATCTTGGGCGGGATCCGCTCGACGTAGGGGCCCACGGCGTCGGCCTCGGAGAGCGTGTAGTCGGTGACGGCGGGCTTGTCGCTGGTCGCCTGGAGCTTGTCCCAGATCTCGGGCGTCAGGTCCTCGCCGGCAGGAAGCCCCTGGGCCACCGCGAAGGCCGAGAGGGCGTGCCGGTAATTGTCGCCCTTCCGGCCGTCGATCGCTCCGGGATAGAAGCGCGCGCGATCGAGCAGCACCTGGGCCTTGACGATCAGCGGATCGGGCCTCTCGTCCGACGACTTGGCCCGACGCGCCTTCTCGGACTTCGTGCCCTCGGTCCTCCCGGCGCCCGGCTCCGCCAGCGTCGCGGCGTTCACCGCCTCGGCGGTCAGCGCCGGCGGCTGCGCCGTCTCGGCCTTCCGGCCCTTCCCGGTCCGGGCAGCCGCGCCGTGCGCGGCCAGACAACTCGCCAGGAGAGCCACGCAGACCGGCCGCCAAGGTTTCGGGATCATCGCCGTCGTCATTCCGGGGAGCGGGCGCGCTCCCGAGCCGAGAAATGCCGGATCTGCGGGAACGTTCCACTTCGCTCTACTGGCACAGGCGGTGACCGCCGTTACGCTCGCGCTCGTCGAGGTGGAAATGGTTGGCGTGGGCGGCGTTCGAGCCCGGGCCGAGGACGGTGCGGAAGAAGCCGCAGGCCTTGGCGCGCACCGCGCCGAGGAACTGTGCCTCCTCGGAACCGTCCGGCATCGCCTTGACGGGGATGCTCGCGCGCCCCGCGAAAGCGAAGCCCATGATGTCGGCGGCGTTGGCGAAGGCGTGCTCGCTGAGCTTGGCGTCGACGTCGTGGTTCTGTCCCCGGCAGACATAGGAACCGCCGAGTTCGAGCGCGGTCAGCGGATGCTTCAGCGTTCGATCGGCCTCGATCTGCACCTCCGTGACCCAGCGCGCCAGCGCCTCGGCGGTTCGGCAGGTCAGCGTGGCGCCCTGCGGCAGCGTCACGCCGTCGGCGAACTTCGTCACCTTGAGCGGCAGCGGCGCGGTGCACTGGCCTTCGGAGATCGGCGGCAGCGGCTCGAACTCGACCCCGAGACGCTTGAGGCGCGTCCGGCAGGCGGAATCGTCCGGCGGTGTCACCTTGAGCGCCAGGGCGGCCGCGCCCGACAGCTCGGGCGGCCGCGCGGGCGGCGCTGGCGGCGGTGAGGGGATCTCGGGCTTCGCTGTCTCCTTCGCTGTCTCCTTCGCGGGTTCCTTCGGGGCTTCCTTCCCGGCTTCCTGCCCGGACTCCGGCGGCTGGTCCCGGCCATTCTCCCTCGACGGCTCACGGGCTAGGTCCTTGCTCGGCTCCTTGCTCGGCTCAGCCGCGGCAGGTTTCAGCTCGGGCGGCCGCGCCGGCGGCGTCGGTGGCGCCGGCTCGGCGACGGGCGGCTTCAGCGCCTCGGGGCGCTCCGGCGGTAGGGGCGGGGGCGTCGGCACCGTGGCCGCCGGCGTTTCGACGGCGCCGACCGGCGTGGCGGAGAGGGCGAGCCCCGCGGCGAGGGCGCCGCCCGCCAGGAGCGTCGCGGATCGGAGGATCGACAGGCTGCGTCCCGGCATGGGGCCTCGAAGCGTGGGCGTTGGCCTCTACAACGGGCGAGACGCCATTCGGATCGCCCGGACCCGGTTGACGGCCGCGCCGATCGGACCACTGTCTTCCGGATCGCGCCGGCACACCCCATGTCGGCGCACCTGCGGCGCGGACGATCGCGCCGTCGCGTGGACGTCGAGATCGAGGACTGCATGTCGGACGCAGCTGATGCCGGGCTTCCGAGCCTGCCGCCGGACAATCCCTTCCGCGAGGCGCAGTGGAGCACCCCGCACGGCCTCCCGCCCTTCGAGCGGATCCGGCCGGAGCACTACCGGCCCGCGTTCGACGCCGCCCTGGCGGCGCACGATTCCGAGATCCGCGCCATCGCGAATGAGTCCGCTCCCGCCACCTTCGGCAACACCGTCGAGGCGATGGAGCGGGCCGGCCTCGCCCTCGAGCGCGTCGCCGGCGTGTTCTACAACCTGACAGGCAGCCACACGAACCCCGAGCTGCAGGCCATCGAGCGGGAGATCGGGCCGAAGCTCGCCCGGCACGGCAGCGCCATCTACCTCAACCCCGAGCTCTGGGCCCGGATCTCGGCGATCGACGCCGAGGGCCTGAGCGCGGAGCAGCGCCGGGTCCTCGACCGGTACCGGATCCGCTTCCGTCGGTCGGGGGCGGATCTCGGGCCCGAGGACAAGGCCCGCATCGCCGAGATCGCGGCGCGCATGTCGGAACTCGGGACCACGTTCAGCCAGAACCTCCTGGCGGACGAGAGCAGCTTCACCCTGCCGCTGCAGGGCGAGGAGGATCTGGCCGGCCTGCCGCCGTTCCTGCGGGCCGCGGCCGAGAGCGCCGCGAAGGAGCGCGGCCTCGACGGGCACGTCATCACCCTGTCCCGCTCGCTGATCGAGCCGTTCCTGGTCTGCTCGACCCGGCGCGACCTACGCGAGCGCGCCTACGCGGCCTGGACGCGGCGCGGCGAGAACGGTGGCGCGACCGACAATCGGGCGATCATCGCGGAGATCATCCGGCTGCGCGCCGAGCGGGCGCGGCTCCTCGGCTTCGAGAGCTTCGCCCATTTCGCCCTCGACGACACGATGGCGGCGAGCCCGGACGCGGCAACCGGGCTGCTGCGGGACGTGTGGACGCCGGCCCGGGCGCGGGCGGCGGAGGAGCGCGACCGTCTCCAGGCCACCATCCAGGCGGAGGGGCACAACTTTCCCCTCCAGGCGCACGATTGGCGGCACTACGCCGAGAAGGTGCGGCGCGCCGAGCACGACCTCGACGAGAGCGAGATCAAGGCGTACCTGCCGCTGGAGCGGATGATCCAGGCGGCGTTCGACACGGCCTCGCGGCTGTTCGGTCTGACCTTCACGGAACTCGCCGACGTGCCGCGCTACCATCCCGATGTCCGAGTCTGGCGGGTCGGCAATCCCGACGGGTCCGAGGTCGGCCTGTTCCTGGGCGACTACTTCGCCCGCGCCTCGAAGCGGTCCGGCGCTTGGATGAGCGCCTTCCGCTCGCAGGAGCGCCTGAACGGGACGGTCACGCCGATCATCGTCAACGTCATGAACTTCGCCAAGGCGCCGGACGGCGAGGCGACGCTGCTGTCCTTCGACGACGCGCGCACCCTGTTCCACGAGTTCGGCCACGCCCTGCACGGGCTGCTCTCGGACGTGACCTACCCGCTCCTGTCGGGGACGGCGGTGTCGCGCGACTTCGTAGAGCTGCCCTCGCAGCTCTACGAGCACTGGCTGGAGCAGCCGGAAGTCCTGCGGACCCACGCGCGCCACCATCGCACGGGCGAGCCCATGCCCGACGCCCTGCTGCGGAAGCTGCTCGCCGCGCGGACCTTCAACCAGGGTTTCGCCACCGTGGAGTACACGTCCTCGGCGATCGTCGACATGACCCTGCACCTCTCGGCGGAAGGCGAGGGCGGTCTCGACGTGCCCGCCTTCGAGGCCGAGGCGCTGCGGCGGATCAGCATGCCGGCCGAGATCAGCATGCGGCACCGGACGCCGCACTTCGCCCACATCTTCTCGGGGGACGGCTACGCCGCCGGATACTACAGCTACCTCTGGTCTGAGGTGCTGGACGCGGACGCCTTCGACGCGTTCCGCGAGGCCGGCGACATCTTCGATCCGGAGACGGCGAAGCGGCTGCGGACCTTCGTGTACGGGGCCGGCAATTTGCGCGACCCGCGCGAGGCCTACACGGCCTTCCGCGGGCGGATGCCGAGCATCGAGCCGCTCCTGAAGAAGCGCGGGCTCGCGGCCTGAGCGACGGGCGTGCGGTAAGGGTTTCGTAAACAAACGTCCTTAACGAACGCTTGCAGCGCGAGGCCGCGTGCGGAGTTCGGGGCGATGACGAAGATCGAAGCCAAGCAGGGCGTTTCCCAGGGCATCTCGCCGGCCGACCTGCTCAAGGCCGCGGTGACCGGCAAGACCGACGC
Organism: Methylobacterium sp. Leaf361; assembly: GCF_001424445.1. Classification (NCBI taxonomy): domain Bacteria; kingdom Pseudomonadati; phylum Pseudomonadota; class Alphaproteobacteria; order Hyphomicrobiales; family Methylobacteriaceae; genus Methylobacterium; species Methylobacterium sp. Leaf361. The sequence continues at coordinate 244,577 of NZ_LMPY01000023.1, forward strand.
CGCGGCCGCCGCGACCGAGACCGCGGCCTCGCCGGCCCGCGGGAAGTTCGCGCTGGCGTCGCTGGCGCGCCTGGATCCGAAGCGGTTCGCGATCCCGGGCGCGACCCTGGCGGTCGGTGTCCTCCTGGGCGGGGGCGTCATGGCGCTCTCCCGCCCGGCCTCGGTCCGGCCCGACGCGCTCGCGGCCCTCGAGACGACGCTCGATGCCGGCCGCACCGAGACCGTGCGCCTCGCCGCCGACATCGCGCAGCTCCACACCGTGCTCGCCGACCTGCGCGCCTCGACCGACGTGGCGCGGAAGGAGGCGGCCAGCCGCAGCACCGCCCTCGGCGAGCGCCTGGCGCAGGTCGACAAGAGCCTGAACGGCAAGATCACGGCCCTCGGCGAGCGGCTCGAGCAGGTCGAGCGCGACCACAACACCCGCCTCAGCGGCCTCGCCGCGCAGCTCGACCGCCGCGCGGCCGCGACTCCGGCCGTCGCGAAGGCGGAGCCGACCCAGACCGGCAGCATCGGCGAGCCCGCCCGCGCCGCCGAGGCGAAGCCCGAGGTCAAGGTCGCGGACGCCAAGGTGAGCGAGCCCAAGCCGAAGCCGGCCGCGTCCGACAAGCCGCCGGTCATCGAGGGCTGGGCCCTGCGGGACGTCTACGAGGGCACCGCGATCCTGGAGAACCGCCGGCGCCGCCTCGTCGAGGTCGCGCCCGGCGACGTCATCCCGGGCGTCGGCCGCGTCGAGGGCGTCGAGCGCCACGGTCGGGAATGGGTAGTGGTGACCCGCCAGGGCCTCGTCACCGCGCAGGCTTGGTAGCCCTCAGCGGCCCGTGAACCCGGTCGGCGCCAGCTCGCCGGGCGCGATCGGGAAGCGCGGCTCGATCGTCATCGGATCGGCCAGGGCCGCCGCGCGCTCAGCGCGCCTGCGCCCGTGCCGCAGGGCCCGGGTCTGCGCCGCGCGGGTCGGGTGCAGGATCGCAGCGAGCAGGGACTGCCCTTCGAACTCGCTGTCCAGGTTCTTGGCTTCGAAGACGGGCATGGCCGGCCTGCTTGAGTGCGGTGCCGGACACTGCCGAAGGCGTCGATCCGGGCCACATCCCCAATAACGGGGATCGCGTGGACAGGTTCCGTCAAGCTTTCGCTCCGCAACCTCTTTTTTACTTTCGTCCAGGCGCCACCCGAATGCAGTGCGGCCGCGCACACCGGCCCGCGGTCAGACGAACTGGTTCAGCCCCGGGATCGAGCCGATGATCGGGCCCATCGCGTCCTCGCCGACCTTCTCGCGGCCGAAGGCGAACAGCTCCTGGCCGAGCGGCTGCATCTGACCCATCGGCACGCCGGCGGCCATCAGCTTCTGGCCGAGCGCCATGACGCCGCCGCCGCCCATCATCCCGCCGAGCATGCCCATCAGCCCGCCGCCGCCGCTCTCGCCGGCATTCGACTCGGCGATCAGCGCCTCGGAGCCCGGCAGGGCCGCCAGCAGCTGGCCGACCTCGGCCGCGGGCCCTTCTTTCTGCAGGAAGGCCAGGATGTGCCCGATGGCGGTCTGAGCGGTCGCGGCGTCGAGCCCAGTGCGGGTGGTGACGCGGGCGAGCAGTTCTTCCATGGTGATGATCTCTTCGGAACGCTTCCAGACGTCCTTCGACTCTGAGGCGTCGGAAATCAAGCGCGCGGCATCGCTTCCCAGGAAAACTCCCCGGTTACAGCGGGCACGGTGCCGCAGCGCGCGACCTCGCCAAGGGCCGCCCCTTCCGGTAGACCCACGGTCAGTCTTGAACCGTTCCAGGCCGCCGGGCTGGATGATCCAGGGAGTTGCCGGACCATGCGGGTCGGCCTGTTCGTGCCGTGCTACGTCGACGCCTTCGAGCCCGAGGTCGGGATCGCCACCCTCGAGCTCCTGGAGCGCCTGGGCTGCACGGTCGAGTACCCGTTCGACCAGACCTGCTGCGGCCAGCCGATGACCAACACCGGCTGCCACGCCGAGGCCGCCGCGACCGAGGCGCTGTTCGTCAAGAACTTCTCCGAATTCGACTATATCGTCGCCCCGTCGGGATCCTGCGTCCATCAGGTGCGCGAGCACCTGACGGCGATCCCGCAGACCGACGAGGTCCGGCACGTCCGCGCCAGCACCTACGAGCTCGTGGAGTTCCTGCACGACGTGCTGAAGGTCGAGGACCTGCCCTGGGCGAACTTCCCCCACAAGGTCGCCTATCACACCAACTGCAACGCCCTGCGCGGCATCCACCACGCGCGGCCGACCGAGCTGGTGAAGCCCTACTTCTCGAAGCCCCTCGACCTGCTGCGCCTCGTGAAGGGGGTCGAGCTCGTCGACCTCGCCCGGCCGGACGAGTGCTGCGGCTTCGGCGGCACCTTCTCGGTGTTCGAGCCCGCCGTCTCGGCGAAGATGGGCTACGACAAGGTCGCCGATCAGAACCGGGCCGGGGCCGCCTACGTCGTCTCGGCGGATTCCTCCTGCCTCATGCACCAGAAGGGCTGCGCCGAACGGCTCGGCTTGCCGCTCAAGTACATCCACATCGCGCAGGTGCTGAACGGAGCCGCCGCATGAGCGCCGAGGACCTCAACCCCCGCGAGCGCGAAGGCGTCATCCACCCCGAGGTGCGGGCCGGCCACGACGAGAGCGAGCGGGCGCCGGACGGCCGGCGTCTCCAGCACGCGGAAGCCGCTTCGAAGCCGATCCGCGCCCCGCAGACCCGGGAGCCGCAGCCGCGCGGCGCGAAGATCCGGGGCGACCGGCCGATCAACCAGTCGGAGGCCGCCGAGCGCTTCCTCGCGGCGCCGCTGCACCAGGCCGCCCACGACGAGCGCCTGTGGGACCTGCGCAAGAAGCGCGACGCCTCCGCGCACGGCATCCCGGAGTGGGAGGAGCTGCGCGAGCTCGCCTCGCAGATCAAGACCCACACGCTGAGCCACCTTGACCGGTACCTCGAGCAGTTCGAGGCGGCCGCGAAGGCCAACGGCGTCCACGTGCACTGGGCGAAGGACGGCGCCGATCACAACCGGATCGTGCTGGACATCCTGCGGAGTCACGGCGCGAAGACGCTGGTGAAGTCGAAGTCGATGCTCACCGAGGAGTGCGGCTTCCGCCACCACATGGCGGCCAACGGCATCGAGGTCATCGAGACGGATCTCGGCGAGCGGATCCAGCAGCTCGACAACGAGGAGCCGAGCCACGTCGTGGCGCCCGCCGTCCACAAGACCCGGATGGACGTGGCCGAGGTCTTCGCCAAGACGCTCGGCACCGATCCGGACAACGACGACGCGCACTACCTCGCCGAGAGCCAGCGCGAGACCACCCGGCCCTACATCCTGAAGGCCGATGCCGGCATGACCGGATGCAACTTCGCGATCGCCGAGACCGGCACGGTCGTGACCTGCACCAATGAGGGCAACGCCGACCTGTCCGGCAACGTGCCGCCGCTGCAGATCCACTCCATCGGCATCGAGAAGATCATCCCGAAGGTCGAGCACCTCGGGGTGTTCATCCGCCTGCTGTCGCGCTCGGCGCTGGGCTCGCCGATCACCCAGTACACTTCGCATTTCCGCGGCCCCCGCGCGGGCACCGAGATGCACATGGTTCTGGTCGACAATGGCCGCTCCGAGCGCCTCGGCATGGAGGAGTTCTGGACCTCGCTGAAATGCATCCGCTGCGGCGCCTGCATGAACACCTGCCCGGTCTACCGGCGCTCGGGCGGCCTCTCCTACGGCGCGACCTATTCGGGGCCGATCGGGCTGATCATCGATCCGACCTTCAACAAGCGGAAATACTCGACGCTGCCGTTCTCCTCGACGATGAACGGCTCCTGCACCAACGTCTGCCCGGTGAAGATCAACATCCACGAGCAGATCTTCGCGTGGCGGAAGGTGCTGGTCGAGGAGCACCAGATCCCGGCGCTCAAGCAGGGCATGATGAAGGCCGCGGGCGCCGTGCTCTCGCGCCCGGCCGCCTACCGGGCGGCGATCGGCGCGGCGGATTCCGCCCTGAAGGTCCTGCCGCGCTTCGCGGTCTACAACCCGCTCAACACCTGGGGGAAGAAGCGCGAGATGCCCGACGCGCCGCGCCAGACCTTCCACGCCTGGTACAAGCAGAACCGCATGAAGGACACGGGTCGATGAGCGCCCGCGACGCGATCCTCGACGGCATCCGCAGGAACCGGCCGGCCGGCGACTTCCCGCTGCCGGAGGTGCCGCTGTTCGCGCCGCTGGTCGGCGAGGACCTGGTCGCCGAGTTCGGCGAGCGGCTGAAGCGCATGGGCGGCCGCGTGGCCGAGCCCGGCACCGGCGACGTGTTCGCGGGCGTGCGCGAGCGCCTCGACGCCGCCAAGGTTATCGCCTCCGCGGTGCCGGAGCTGACCGGCAACCGCGACCTGCGGAGCGTGCGCGCGCCCCAGGAGGTCGAGGACGTGGACGTGGCGGTGGTCCGCGCGGTGTTCGGCATCGCCGAGACCGGCTCGGTGCTGTTCACGCAGGACCAGCTGATCGTCAACGCCGTCGCCTATCTCGCGCAGCACCTCGTCGTACTGCTCGACCCGGCCGACATCGTGCCGAACGTGCAGGCGGCCTACCGCCGGCCGGAATTCGGCCGCTCGGCCTACGCGGTGCTGCATACCGGCCCGTCGGCCACCGCCGACATCGAGGGCGTCCTCATCCACGGCGCGCAGGGCGTGCGCTCTCTGACGGTGGTGCTGCTCCCGAGGGATGCCGCCGAGCGCGGCTGAGACCGTATCGATCGCTTCAACCGTCCTTGCGAGTGGAGCGAAGCAATCCAGGGACGCACTATGTGCCCGGCGATGTCGCGCCGCCCTGGCTCGCTTCGCTCCGCTCGCGATGACGGTGGCGCCGTCCGACGCACGCGGCGCCCCCGTCTCGCCCGCGCCCCCCCGATCGAGCCGGAACCGACGGTCGGGCGCGCCCCTTGCTTGGACGGCGGATGGGCCGTCATCCGGCAAGGAGATCCGATGCGCTACACTCTCGGTTGCAGCCTGTCCTACAACATCCTCTCGGACACCACCTTCATCTTCAATTTGGAGGTGGCGAAGCTGAAGAGCGTCGAGATCCTGAGCGAGAGCCTGGTCCTGACGCCGAACCTCAAGCGCGATCTCTACACGACCCCCGATCTCCAGAACCGCTATCTCGCGGTCAACGTCCCGACCGGTCAGTTCGCGCTGGAGTACAATGCCGAGGTCGACCTGACCGTGCACCGGGCCGACCCGGCGACCGTCAACGAGACGCCCATCGGGCAGCTGCCCCTCGACATCCTGCCGTTCCTGCTGCCGAGCCGGTTCGTCTCATCGGACCGGCTGACGCCCTTCGCGCTCGCCGAGTTCGGGGCGCTCCCCAAGGGCCATGCGCGCGTGAACCAGATCTGCAACTGGATCCACGACCACATCGCCTACCAGCCCGGCTCCAGCGACGGCGAGACGACCGCCCACGAGTCGCTCCTGAAACGCGCCGGCGTCTGCCGCGACTTCGCGCATATCGGCGCCGCCTTCTGCCGGGCGCTCGGGATCCCGGCCCGGTTCGTGAGCTGCTACGCCCACGGCCTCGTCCCGAGCGACTTCCACGCGGTATTCGAGGCCTATCTCGACGGGCGCTGGTGGCTGTTCGACGCCACCCGGCAGGCCGACCTCGACGGGCTGGTGCGGATCGGCGTCGGGCGCGACGCCGCGGAGATCGCCTTCTCGACGCCTTTCGGCAACATGCAGCCGGTCAATCAGCAGGTCCGGATCCAGCGCGCGGACGGGCAGGGCAGCCCGATGCCGCGCACGGTGGACGCCATCTCGACCGAGATCCCGGCGCCGCACGCCGGAGCGGCCTGAGCGCGGATCCGGCCGGGATCACGTCGTCCTGTGATCCCGTGATCCCGGCCGCGCCGCGGCGAAGCGGGTGCCGGTGCAGGACGCCCGATCCCGGCCTGCGTCGGCGAAGAGCGGCGCGTCGGCCGCGATGAGCGGCACGCGGGCTCCATTCGATCAGGCCCGCGACGCCGCCACGGACGCGCGCCGGACCCGCCGTTCCGGCGAGCGAGGACCGCGCGGCGCGCAAGCAGATTGGCGCGCCGGACCCGCCGCGGCGGCGGCGCGACATGTCGTTCCGCCCGTCGATCGGCGTATTGCCGGCGCCGGTCCCGCGCAGGGATAGTGATACAGCGACTTTCCGGGTGCCGGATTGCCGCGTCCCGTCCGGATCGCGGCCGGGAGATCCTCGGCTTGCCCGAAGACAAGTTGCGTCTCGACGAAGCGCCTAGTCAGCGCCGCGCGGTTGTCCTTCATCTTGTCGTCACCGCCGAAATGGCCGCAAGCGTGGCTGTGGCGGGGTCGCAACACCGTAAAACGATCCCCGCTCCGCCCCGAGACCTGCCCGTAAACGCCGCGATCCCGCCATAGTCCGGGCCCACCTCAACATCCGCGGTAAACGGCAAATTCGACAACGGTTTACCGTTCGGAAACGAGGACTTCCCGAGCACGCGGACGGATCTCCCGGCGCCTCGCGAACGGCGACGCGCCGCGGTTCAACGCACCCTCGGGATCGGCTGCGAAGGCTTGGTCTGAAGTCATGGTGACGCGTTTGAACGACAAGTCGAAGCTGCCGAGTCGCCACGTCACGGAGGGGCCCGACCGCGCCCCGCACCGCTCCTACCTCTACGCCATGGGCCTGACCCGCGAGCAGATCCACCAGCCGCTGGTGGGTGTCGCCTCCTGCTGGAACGAGGCCGCGCCCTGCAACATCTCGCTGATGCGCCAGGCGCAGGCGGTGAAGAAGGGCGTCGCCGCCGCCAACGGGACGCCGCGCGAGTTCTGCACGATCACCGTCACCGACGGCATCGCCATGGGCCATGGCGGCATGCGCGCGTCGCTGCCGTCGCGGGAGGTCATCGCCGACTCGGTCGAGCTGACCATGCGCGGCCACGCCTACGACGCCCTCGTCGGCCTCGCGGGCTGCGACAAGTCGCTGCCCGGCATGATGATGGCGATGGTCCGGCTGAACGTGCCCTCGATCTTCATCTACGGCGGCTCGATCCTGCCCGGCTCGTTCCGCGGCAAGCCCGTGACCGTCCAGGACCTGTTCGAGGCGGTCGGCAAGGTCGCCGTCGGCGACATGAGCCTCGAGGACCTCGACGAGCTGGAGCAGGTCGCCTGCCCGTCGGCCGGCGCCTGCGGCGCGCAGTTCACCGCCAATACCATGGCGACCGTCTCCGAGGCGATCGGCCTGGCGCTGCCCTACTCGGCCGGCGCCCCGGCTCCCTACGAGATCCGCGACAAGTTCTGCGCCACCGCCGGCGAGAAGGTGATGGAGCTCCTGGAGAAGCGCATCCGCCCGCGCGACATCGTCACCCGCAAGGCGCTGGAGAACGCCGCCACGGTGGTGGCGGCCTCGGGCGGCTCCACCAACGCGGCGCTGCACCTGCCGGCGATCGCCCACGAGTGCGGCATCGAGTTCACCCTGTTCGACGTGGCCGAGATCTTCCGGCGCACGCCCTACATCGCCGACTTGAAGCCCGGCGGGCGCTACGTCGCCAAGGACATGTTCGAGGTCGGCGGCATCCCGCTGCTGATGAAGACGCTCCTCGACCACGGCTTCATGCACGGCGACTGCCTGACGGTCACCGGCCGCACCATCGCGGAGAACATGGATCGGGTGACCTGGAACCCGGACCAGGACGTGGTCTATCCGGCGAACCGGCCGATCACCCCGACCGGCGGCGTCGTCGGCCTCAAGGGCAACCTCGCCCCCGAGGGCGCGATCGTGAAGGTCGCCGGCATCCCGGCCGAGAAGCAGGTCTTCACCGGCCCGGCCCGCGTGTTCGACGGCGAGGAGGCCTGCTTCGCGGCCGTGCAGGCCCGCAGCTACGAGGAGGGCGACGTCCTCGTGATCCGCTACGAGGGCCCGCGGGGCGGCCCCGGCATGCGCGAGATGCTGTCGACCACCGCGGCCCTCTACGGCCAGGGCATGGGCGACAAGGTCGCGCTGATCACCGACGGGCGCTTCTCGGGCGCGACCCGGGGCTTCTGCGTCGGGCATGTCGGCCCCGAGGCCGCCGTGGGCGGCCCGATCGGGCTGCTGCGCGACGGCGACGTCATCACCCTCGACGCGATCCAGGGCACGCTCAGCGTCGCCCTGTCGGACGCGGAGCTGGCCGAGCGGCGCAAGGCCTGGACCGCGCGGCCCAACACCGCGACCTCCGGCTACCTCTGGAAATACGCGCAGGGCGTCGGCCCGGCCTTGTACGGCGCCGTCACCCATCCGGGAGGTGCCAAGGAGACGCAGAGCTATGCGGACGTCTAGGACTGACCTCAGCCGGCGCAGGACGCCGGCCGGGGCCGATCCCGGTCGGTTCCGGTCCGTCGGCCGGCTCGCGGTCGCGACCTGGGCGCTCGCCCTGGTCGCGCTGCCGGTCGCGCCGTCGCGCGCCCTCGACGCCAATGTCCGCACGCCCGTGCAGGTCCCGGTCGCCGACAAGAGCTACCGCTCGGCCAAGGACGCGCTGCGCGCCGGCATGCGCGAGTACAATGCCGGCGACAAGCAGGGCGCCGCCCGCGCGCTGGAATACGCGGCCGGCCAGGGCCACGCCCTTGCGCTGTGGAAGCTCGGCCGGATGTACGCCGACGGCGACGGCGTCCCGCACGACGACCTGAAGGCGTTCGAGTTCTTCTCGCGGATCGCCGACGCCAGCACCGATGACGGGCCCGATCCGCAGAACTCGGCGGTCCTGGGCAGCGCCTTCACGGCTCTGGGCACCTACTTCCTGGAGGGGATCAAGGGCACCTACGTGCGCCCCAATCCCGAGCGCGCCTACGACATGTTCAACTACGCGGCGTCCTACTACGGGGACCCCAACGCGCAGTACAATCTCGCCCGGCTCTACCTCGACGGCACCGGCGTCGAGGCCGACCCGCGGCAGGCCGCGCGCTGGTTCAACCTCGCCGCCGAGAAGGGCCACCACCCGGCGCAGGCGCTGCTCGGCGACATGCTAGTCAACGGCCTGGGCGGCATCCCGGTCCAGCGGGTGCGCGGCCTGATGTGGCTCTCGCTCGCCCGGGAAGGCGCCGAGAGCCGCAAGGACGACTGGATCGTCGCGCTCTACGAGAAGAACTGGGCGGCCGCCAGCGAGGACGACCGCGCCGAGGCACAGACGCAGCTCCAGACCGTGGGCTCGATCCGCAAGCGGCGCTGAACCGCCCTCGACTGTGCAAGCGGCGCTGGAGCGGCCTCAGCTCTTCGCCGCGGCGATCGCCGCGGTGAAGGACGGCTGCTCCAGCGTCGCCGCCACCCAGTCGGCGAGCTTCGGCCACCGGGCGCCGTCGACCGCGACCTTGGCCAGCCGCAGGTTGTGGAACGGCGCCGCCACGGCGATGTCGGCGATGCCGAACCGGCCGCCGACGAGGTAGGGCCCGTCGATCTGCGATTCGAGGTAGTCGAACAGCAGCGGCAGCGCCGTGTCGACGGTCCGCTGCGCCAGGGCCTCGTCGCCCTCGACCTTGAACAGGCGGGGCTTGAGGAAGCGCTCGACGAACGGCACCAGCACCTGCCGGGTCAGCTCGCACTCGCCGAACTTGTCGAACCAGCGGGCGCGGGCGGCGTCCCGCGCGTCCTCGGGGATCAGCGCGGGCGCCGGATGCAGCCGCTCGAGATAGTCCACGATGGCGCTCGAATCGGCGAGGCGATACCCGGCATCCTCCATCGCGGGGATCTTCCCCATCGGGCTCGCCGCCCGGAAGCCGGGATCCTGCGCGTGGAAGCCGACCGGGCGGTGCTCGAAGGCGACGCCCTTCTCGTAGAGCGCCGCGAGCACCTTGCGCACGTAGGGCGACACGCTGCTGCCGTAGATGATCATCGTCGTTCCCCCCGATCGCGGCTCTAACCGGCCGCCAGCTCCGCCGTCACCGGCACGTGGTCCGACGGCTTGTCGAGCCCGCGCATGTGCTTCTGGACCGAGGCCGAGACCAGGCGGTCGCCGGCCTGGGGCGAGAGCAGCAGATGGTCGATGCGGATGCCGGCATTCCGCTGCCAGCACCCGGCCTGATAGTCCCAGAAGGTGTAGAGCCCGTCGCGCGGGTCGCAGGCGCGCAGGGCGTCGGTGTAGCCCTCGGCGAGGATCGCCCGGAACGCGGCCCGGGTCGTCCCGAGGAACAGGGCGTCCGAGCGCCACGCCTCCGGATCGGCCGCGTCGGCCGCCTCCGGGATGACGTTGTAGTCGCCCGCCAGCACCACCGCGATCTCGTCGTCCAGCAGCGCCCGGGCGTGGAGCCGCAGCCGCTCCATGAAGGCGAGCTTGTACGGGTATTTCGGGCTGTCCACCGGGTTGCCGTTCGGCAGGTAGATCGACGCCACGCGCACCGGGCGGGTGTCCGCGCCCGAGATCAGCGCCTCGATGTAGCGGGCCTGCTCGTCGGCGGCGTCGCCCGGCAGCCCGCGCCGAATCTCCGACATGGCCAGCGGCGCCCGGACCAGCAGCGCCACGCCGTTATAGGCCTTCTGGCCCAGCGTCTCGACCGCGTAGCCCGCTGCCTCGATGTCGGCGCGCGGGAAGGCCTCGTCCTGGCATTTCAGCTCCTGCAGGCAGACCACGTCGGGCCGCGCCTCCTCCAGGAAGCCGAGGAGGTGCGGGAGCCGCTGCTTGATCGAGTTGACGTTCCAGGTGGTGATCCGCATCGCCTCGCTTCCGGTCGCCGCCCGGCCGTCATCCGCGCTTCGCGTCGCGCTGACAAGGCCATCCCGGCGCAAGGACGGGGAAGTAGGGTCGGCGGATGAACTGGTTCGAGCCGGTGTCGGCTTACTGCGAGCGGGGCGGGCCGGACTTCTGGGCCGAGCCCGCGAACGCGCTGTCGAACGCGGCCTTCCTGCTGGCCGCCGCCGCCGCGGCGCGGCGCGCCGCCGTGGCCGATCCGCCGGACCGGACCTGCCTCGGGCTGGCGGCCCTGATCGCCGTGGTGGGCGTCGGCTCGTTCCTGTTCCACACCCTGGCGGTCTACTGGGCGATGCTCGCGGACGTCGTCCCGATCGCGCTGTTCATCTACGCCTATCTCGCGCTGGCCCTCTCGCGGTTCCTGCGCTTGGCGCCGGTCCGGGTCGCGGCGGCGACGGGCGGCTTCGCGCTCCTCGGATTCGCGCTCACGCCCCTGCTCGACGGGCTGACCGGCCTCGACGTCGCGCGGCTGACCAACGGCTCGGTCGACTACCTGCCGGCCCTGCTGGCGCTGTTCGGCGTCGCCTGGGCGGCTGCGCGGCGGCCGGAGGAGCGCTTCGTCGGGACCGGGCGGCGGCTCGCCGGCATCGGCCTGCTCTTCCTGATCTCGCTCGCGGCGCGAACCGGCGACCGGGCGGCCTGCGCGCTGCTGCCGACCGGCACGCACCCGCTCTGGCATGTGCTGAACGCCGTCGTCCTGTACGCCCTCGTGGCGACGGCGATCCGCCACCGGGAGACCACCGGGTGACACGCCCCGCGGTCCCGGGCCAATTCCTTGCGGGCGGGGCGGAATTCTTGCAGAAGTGCGCCGCATCGGGCGCCCGGCCCATCGCGGTCGCCCGGGCACGGAAGGGGTCATGACAGTGAGCTTTCGCCTCGGGATCGCCGGACTCGGGACCGTCGGTGCGTCCGTTGTCCGGATGGTCGAGCGCCGCCGCGCCGCCTTCGCTGCGGCGGGCCTCGACATCCGCGTCACCGCGGTCTCCTCGCGCGACCGTGGCCGGGACCGCGGCCTCGACCTGTCCGGCATCGCGTGGTTCGACGATCCGGTGGCGCTCGCCCGGTCGGAATCCGTGGACTGCGTGGTCGAGTTGATCGGCGGCGCCGAGGGACCGGCCAAGGCCGTGGTCGAGGCGGCGCTCGCGGCGGGCAAGCCGGTGGTGACCGCCAACAAGGCGCTGCTGGCCCGTCACGGCGCCGCCCTGGCCGCGCAGGCCGAGGCGAAGGGCGTGGCCCTCGCCTTCGAGGCGGCGGTGGCCGGCGGCATCCCGGTGATCAAGACCCTGCGCGAGGGCCTGCCGGGCAACGCGGTCTCCCGCGTTTACGGGATCCTCAACGGCACCTGCAACTACATCCTCAGCCGCATGGAGCGCGAGGGGCTGACCTTCGAGGCCTGCCTGAAGGACGCGCAGGCCCTGGGCTACGCCGAGGCGGACCCGACCTTCGACGTCGAGGGGTTCGACACCGCGCACAAGCTCGCGATCCTGACGAGCCTCGCCTTCGGGACCGCCGTCGACGCCGACGGCGTGTCGGTCGAGGGCATCTCCCGGGTGCAGCCCCTCGATCTGCGCATGGCGGACGAGCTCGGATACCGGATCAAGCTGCTCGGCGTCGCGCAGGCAACCGAGGCCGGCATCGAGCAGCGGGTCCACCCGACCATGGTGCCGAAATCCTCGGCGATCGCGCAGGTCATGGGCGTGACCAACGCCGTGACGATCGACGCGGACGCGGTGGGCGAGCTCACGCTCATCGGTCCGGGCGCTGGCGGCGAGGCCACGGCCTCCGCGGTGGTGGCCGACATCGCCGACGTGGCGCGCGGCGTGATCCGCCCGACCTTCGGCGTTCCGGCCGCGGCGATGCGCGCCAGCGAGCGCGTGGAGATGCAGCGTCACGAGGGCGGCTACTACATCCGCCTTACCGTCCATGACCGCCCGGGCGTCGCGGCCGGGGTCGCGCAGCGGATGGCCGAGCGATCCATCTCCCTGGAGAGCATCCTGCAGCGCCGCGTCGAGGGGCCGGAGGCCGATCCGCGCGGCCGCTCCGGTCGGCCGGTGCCGCTGGTGCTGATCACCTACGCGGCGACCGAGGGCAACATCCGCGACGCCCTCGACGCCATCGGCGCCGACGGGCTGCTGGCGGAGCCGCCGCAGCTGATCCGGATCGAGCGTGAATAACAGTGCATACGGTAGCGTGACCCCCCACCGCTTGATGCAGGATAGTGGGCATTAGCGAACCGGCGTATACGCTGCGCGGCCGTCATCCGACGGTATCCATCCGGGATCCGACCCCAAGATCGGACCCGGCCAGAGGCAGGAAACCATGGAAGAGGCCCCCAAGCCGGCATCGCGCGGCGTCCCGCGCACGCTCGCCCTCGAACTGGCCCGCGTGACGGAGCGTGCCGCCATCGCCGCCGCCCGATTGCGTGGGCAGGGCGACGAGAAGGCGGCCGACCAGGCGGCGGTCGACGCGATGCGCGACGAACTCAACGGCCTGCCGATCCGCGGCACCGTGGTGATCGGGGAGGGCGAGCGCGATCAGGCGCCGATGCTGTTCATCGGCGAGCAGCTCGGTCTCGGGGAAGGGCCCGAGGTCGATATCGCGGTCGACCCGCTGGAGGGCACGACCCTCTGCGCCAAGGACATGCCCGGCGCCATCGCCGTCATGGCCATGGCCGAGCGCGGCTCGCTCCTCGCCGCGCCGGACGTCTACATGCAGAAGATCGCGATCGGGCCCGGATACCCGCTCGGCCTCGTCGATCTCGACGCCAGCCCGACCGACAACATCGCGGCGCTGGCCCGGGCCAAGGGCGTCGACCCGAAGCAGATCACCGCGCTGATCCTCGACCGTCCCCGCCACGCGGCGCTCGTGGCCGAGGTGCGGGCGGCCGGCGCTGCGGTCCGCCTGATCTCGGACGGCGACATCGCCGGCATCATCTTCACGGCGAGCCCTGAGGAGACGGGCATCGACCTCTATCTCGGGACCGGCGCGGCGCCCGAGGGCGTGCTGGCGGCCGCCGCGATGCGCTGCATCGGCGGCCAGATGCAGGGACGCCTGATCCTCGACACCCCGGACCGTCGGCGCCGGGCCGCCGAGATGGGCATCGAGAATCTGGACCGGAAATACGACCTGACCGATCTCGCGAGCGGCGACGTCATCGTGGCCGCCACGGGCATCACCGACGGGGCCCTCCTGCGCGGCGTGCGCTTCCGGCCGGACAAGATCCAGACCGAGACCCTGGTGTACCGGTCCGAGGCCGGGACGGTCCGCCGGATCCTCGGCGAGCACCGGCGCGGGCTGACCTGAACCGGCGGACCGCCGGTCCCGGACCGGCGGCGCTTGGGCGGTGGGCCCGGCCCGGCCTCAGTTCAGCACCACCACCTTGCTGCCGACGCCGACCCGGCTGAACAGGTCGATCGCGTCCTGATTGATCATCCGGATGCAGCCCGACGACACGCTCTTGCCGATGGAGAAGGGCTCGAGGGTTCCGTGGATGCGGAACAGCGTGTCCTTGTTGCCCTGCCAAAGGTACATGGCGCGGGCGCCGAGCGGATTGCGCAGACCGCCGGCGACGCCGAGACCGCTCTGCAGCTTGTCGACCTCGCTGGCGAGCTTCGGGCTGCGGGCGATCATCTCCTTCGGCGGATACCAGTCCGGCCACGCCTGCTTGGAATTCACCGTCGCGGTGCCCGACCACGAGAAGCCCTGCTTGCCGACGCCGACGCCGTAGCGGCGGGCCCGGCCGTTCGCCTCGACCAGGGTAAGCTGGTGGGCCCGCGGGTCGACGATGATCGTCCCCGGCTCGTAGGGACCGTGATAGGCGATCTCCTGACGGAGGAACGCGGGGTTCATCTTCTTGTAATTGAACGCCTGGACCGGGAACACGTCGTCCGTGATCGGGCCGTAGATCTTGGCGTAGTCGATCGGCTCGTTGTCGGGCGCGCGGAGCACGGCCTTGGCCTTCGCGGCCTCCAGCGGCGAGAGCCCTTCGGCCGGGGGCGCGCTGCCCGGGCGTGCCGGGACCGTCGGGTCCGTCTCCAGGTTGGCGGCCGGCGGCGGCGCGACCGGGGCCTGCGCGGCGGGCGGCGAGGGTGCCGGGCGCACGAAGTCGGTGCGGCCGGTATAGGGCAGGTAGCGGCCGCCGCGACGCACGTAGAGCGCGCCGTTTTGATCTTGGTAGAGCTGACCATCGTCGCCGAACCCGTCGATCCCGGCATCGCCCACGGGGCCGCGGCCCTGGGCGTTTGCGGCGGAGGCGAGGGCGAGGACCGTGAAGCCGGCCAGGAGAAGGCGACGGATCGGGGCGGACATGGTTCGAATTCCTCGGGAGGCGCCGCCGGGGCTTGCCGCGACGCGCAGGCGAGCGGGCCGGCACGAAGTCGCGGCACAGCTCATCCCGGGGCTTAGCAAAGGTCGCGCTTTACCGCCAAGTTGCTGACGGTCATCAAGGGCAACTTACAGGGTCTTCCGGATCGTTTCTCGCCGCGTGTGTTGCCTTCGTGCAGCAACGATTTCGGCCGCGCCGCTCACCGATCCGTGAGGGCGTCGGGCGAGCGCCCGTTTACTCGGCACGCCTGCCTCGCCGAGCGGCAGCGACTCGGCGCCAGCGACTTGGCGGATTGCGGTTCGGCCGCGGCGCCGCGACGGCCGAGCGATCCGGTCGGCGGGCGTCCGTCCGGGATGGCACGCTTGCTGCATTGCCCAGTCAGCCGCGCCTGCTGCGGCGGCGGAGCAACGACGCTCCAAACAGCGGACGGTGTGAGTCCGGATCCCCGGCATGAGCGACCGCACGGCGGTTCGCCCACTTACGACGAGCACCAGCTATGGCCAGCTTCAAAACGGTGATGAAGTCGGGTCACCCCCCGACGCTGTTCGCGGCATTCCTCTACTTCGATTTCTGCTTCGCCATCTGGGTCCTGAACGGCGCCATGGGCCCGTTCATCACCGAGACCTACAAGCTGACGCCGGCCCAGACCGGCTTCATGATCTCGCTACCGATCCTCGCCGGTGCGCTGATGCGCTTCCCGCTCGGCGTCCTGGCCCAGTATATCGGCCGCAAGAACGCCGCGATCACCGAGATGGTCGTGATCATGCTGGCAATGGCCTACGGCTATCTCTTCGTCTCCTCCTACAACGACGTGCTCGCCATGGGCGTGCTGCTCGGCATCGCCGGCGCGTCCTTCGGCGTCGCGCTCTCCCTCGGCTCCGGCTGGTTCCCGCCGGAACACAAGGGGCTGGCGATGGGCATCGCGGGCGCCGGCAATTCGGGCACCGTGCTGGCCGTGCTGTTCGCCCCGCCGCTGGCCCAGGCCTACGGCTGGCAGACCACCTACGCCTTCGCGGGCCTCGTCATGCTGCTGCCGCTGGCGGTCATGATCGTGCTCGCCAAAGAGCCGCCGGATTGCGAGCACCAGTCCTTCAAGGAACACGTCTCCTGCCTGTTCACGAAGGATGGCTGGGCGTTCTCGCTGATCTACGTGATCACCTTCGGCGGCTTCATCGGCCTGTCGAACTTCCTGCCGACCTTCTTCTACGAGCAGTTCGCGGTGACGAAGGTCGAGGCCGGGCGGCTGACGATGCTGGCGGCCTTCATGGGCTCCGGCATCCGGATCGTCGGCGGTTACTTCGCCGACCGGATGGGCGGCATCGCGGTGCTGTCGGTGGTGCTGCTGGCGGCGATCGCGACCCTGCTCTCGCTGACCGCGACCCCGTCGCTGGCGCTCACGACGCTCCTGTTCATGCTGTGCTTCGCGGCGCTCGGCGCCGGCAACGGCGCGCTGTTCCAGCTCGTCCCGCTGCGCTGGCCCACCAACACGGCGGTGGCCGGCTCGATGATCGGCGAGATCGGCGCGCTCGGCGGCGCGATCCTGCCGAACGTCATGGGCCTGTCGAAGCAGTATACCGGCTCGTTCTCGCTGGGCTTCGTCGGCTACGCCGTCTTCACCGCGATCGTGCTCGGTTGCCTCGCCCTCTGGCAGCGCAAGTGGGTCGGGAGCTGGGTCGGACCGCGCGGCAAGGCGCTCGGCAAGGCGATCGGCGCCCCGACCGAGGCCGAGCAGGGTCAGCTCCGGCCCGCGACGGCCTGACCGGCGCCGCGGCGCCTCCCGGCGACGACCGACACGAGACGGGGGCCCGGGCGGCCCCCGTTTTCAGTTGCACCCCGTGGAATGAATTCACGTGCCGGATGCACGTCGGCGGTTGCGTTCCGCCGCGCGACGCGTTTGAATAATGCATTACGAAAGAGCGCCCGGTCCGAGAGCCGAGGTGCCCGGCGACCGCGCGAGGCGGCGCCCCCATGGGAGGAACGGTCGATGTCGAAGCGCTTCAGCGCCACGAACGGCGTGCTCGGCCTGCTCTGTCTGATGTACTTCATCACGTACCTGGACCGGGTGAACATCGCCACGGCCGGTGCGGAGATCATGCGCGATTTCGGCATGTCGAAGACCGATTTCGGTCTGATCCTGTCGGCCTTCGCGTACCCCTACGCGATCTTCCAAGTGATCGGCGGCTCGGTCGGCGACAAGTTCGGCGCCCGGCGCACGCTGCTCGCCTGCGGGGTGATCTGGGCCTCGGCGACCATCCTGACCGGCATGGTCGGCGGCCTCGTCAGCCTGTTCATGGCCCGGGTGCTGCTCGGCTTCGGCGAGGGCGCGACCTTCCCGACCGCCACCCGCGCCATGCAGAACTGGACGGCGCCCGGCCGGCGCGGTTTCGCGCAGGGCATAACCCACGCCTTCGCGCGGCTCGGCAACGCGGTGGCGCCCCCGATCGTGGCCTTCCTGATCTACCATTTCGGCTGGCGGACCAGCTTCGTCATCCTCGGCGCGGTGAGCTTCGTCTGGGTCGCGATCTGGTGGCTGTACTTCCGCGACGACCCGTCCGAGCATCCGGCGATCACCGAGGCCGAGCTCGCGACGCTGCCGCCGCCCCGCCAAGTCGGCGCGAAGCAGAGCGTGCCGTGGGGCGCCCTGACGCGCCGGATGCTGCCGGTCACCGTCACGTATTTCTGCTACGGCTGGACCCTGTGGCTCTTCCTCGGCTGGCTGCCGAGCTTCTTCAAGGAGAACTACAGCCTCGACCTGAAGAACTCGGCCCTGTTCGCCTCGGGCGTGTTCTTCGCCGGCGTCGTCGGCGACACGGTCGGCGGCCTGCTCAGCGACTCGATTCTGCACCGCACCGGCAAGGTGAAGCTCGCGCGCCTGTCGGTGATCGTGATCGGCTTCCTCGGGGCCGCCGCGAGCCTCGCGGGCGTGTTCATGACCCGGGACCTGACCCTCGTGGCGCTGCTCCTGTCCTCGGGCTTCTTCTTCGCCGAGTTGGTGATCGGACCGATCTGGTCCGTGCCGATGGACATCGCGCCGAAATACGCCGGCACCGCCAGCGGGCTGATGAACACCGGCTCAGCGGTGGCGGCGATCGTCTCGCCGATCGTCTTCGGCGTCATCGTCGACGTGACCGGGAGCTGGACGCTGCCCTTCGTCGGCTCGATCGGCCTGTGCCTGCTCGGCGCCGCGCTGGCCTTCACGATGCACCCCGAGCGGGAGTTCGTGGATCCCGTCACGCCGCCGGTCGGCCCCGCGGCCACCGTCCCGGCCGGGGAGTAGCGCGCGATGGCGGAGACGATGAAGCGGTCGGGTCCCCTCGCCGGGATGCGGGTGATCGAGCTCGCCCACATCATGGCCGGGCCGGTCTGCGGGCTGATGCTCGCCGACATGGGCGCGGAGGTGATCAAGGTCGAGAAGAGGGAGGGCGACGACACCCGTCGCACCGTCCCGCCCGCCCTCGAGGGCGAGAGCGCCGCCTACATGATGATGAACCGCGGCAAGCGCGGACTCAGCCTCGACCTGAAGGATCCGGACGGCGTCGCGGTCCTGCGGCGCCTGCTGAAGGGCGCGGACGCCCTGATCGAGAACTACCGCGGCGGCACGATGGAGCGCCTCGGGATCGGGTACGAGACCCTGAAGGTCGAGTTTCCGGAGCTGGTCTACTGCTCGCTCTCCGGCTTCGGCCGCACCGGTCCCTACGCCGACCGGGCCGGGTTCGACCTCGTGGCGCAGGGGATGAGCGGCCTCATGTCGGTGACCGGGGAGGGGCCCGGCCGGCCGCCGATGAAGTGCGGGCCGCCAGTCACCGACATCACCGCGGGCATCCTGGCCGCCATGGGCATCCTCGCCGCCTACGCGAACCGGCTCCGCACGGGCCGGGGCCAGGCGGTCGACACGTCGCTGTTCGAGGCCGGCATCACCCACACCTACTGGCAGTCGGCCATCGCCATGGCGACCGGGATCGCGCCCGGGCCGATGGGCTCGGCCCATCCGCTGAACGCCCCCTACGAGGCCTTCGAGACCGCCGACGGCTGGATCACGATCGGCGCGGCCAACCAGACCAACTGGCTGCGCCTGCTCAAGGCCATCGGCGCCGACGACCTCGCCGAGGACCCGCGCTTCGCGCTGAACCGCGACCGGATGGCCAACCGGCACGCGCTCGCCGCGACCCTCGCGCCGATCTTCCGGGCCCACGGCTCGGCCGACTGGCTCGCCCGGCTGGAAGCCGGCGGCGTCCCGGCCGGCCCGGTCCTCGACGTGAACGCGATGCACCGGGACCCGCAGACCCTCGCCCGCGAGATGGTGGTCGAGGTCGATCACCCGCGGGTCGGCCGCATGAAGACGCTCGGCCTGCCGGTGAAGTTCTCCGAGACGCCGGGACGCGTGCACGGGCCGGCCCCGTTGCTCGGCGAGCATTCCCGGGCGATCCTGGCGGAGGCCGGCTACGCGCCGGCCGAGATCGACGCGCTGATCGCGCGGGGCGTGGTCCGCGAGACCGCGGCCTGACGCCGCCACCCGGAGACGCCGCGCATGACCGCCAAGCCCGCGACCGACGAGTTGCTGTTCACCACCGACGAGGCCGGCATCGCCCGCATCGTCCTGAACCGTCCGCAGGCGCGCAACGCGCTGACCTTCGCGATGTATCAGGGCCTGATCACTTGCTGCGAGGCGATCGCCGGGAACCCCGCGGTCAAGGCGCTGATCATCACCGGTGCGGGCGACAAGGCCTTCGCGGCCGGGACCGACATCGCCCAGTTCCGCGACTTCAGCACCGCCGAGGACGCGCTGGGCTACGAGCGCTTCATGGACAAAGTGCTGGGCTCCCTGGAGCGGCTGCGGGTGCCGACCATCGCGGCGATCGCCGGCGCCTGCACGGGCGGCGGCGCGGCCATCGCGGCGGCCTGCGACCTGCGCATCGCCACGCGCGACGCCCGCTTCGGCTTCCCGATCGCCCGCACCCTCGGCAACTGCCTGAGCCAGGGCAACCTCAAGCGGCTCTCCGGCCTGATCGGCCCGGCGCGGGTCAAGGATGTCATCTTCACCGCCCGCCTCGTCGGCGCCGAGGAGGCGCTCGCCATCGGCCTCGTGGGCGAGGTGGTCGACGATCGGATCGCGCTCACGGAGCGGGTCGATACGCTGGCGCAACTCCTCGCCAACCACGCGCCGCTGACCATGCAGGCGACCAAGGAGGGGCTGCGGCGGCTCGCCGAGGAGGAGGCCGGCGCCGAGGTCGCGCCGCATCCCGGCGATGACCTGATCCTCATGTGCTACATGAGCCAGGATTTCCGCGAGGGCATGGAGGCCTTCCTCGGCAAGCGCCCGCCCAACTGGACCGGGCGCTAGGGCCGCACCCTGTCACGTGATGCGACGGTCCGGAGGGAAGGCGTCTTCGGTGTCGAGACAGTGGCGCCATGCCCCCTCTCCCGTGCGGGAGAGGGTTGGGGTGAGGGACGAGAACGTTCAGCATCAAGCGCGCGATCCTGCGTCGACGGCGCGCGCCTCGTCCGGACAGACCTGATCCCTCACCCTGTCCTTCTCCCGCACGGGAGAGCGGACCCGCGCCTCGTGCGGAGCGGGAACGTCGCTGACCGCGCCGCTCAGCCCGGCAGCGCGCAGACATCGACCCAGGCGGCGCCGGTGAGCGCGGCCATCCGCGCCGGCGCGATCCGCACCGAGCTGTGGGTGCTGCCGGCGGCCGGCACCACCTCGTCGAACGCCCGCAGGGAGACGTCGCAGTAGACCGGCAGCGGCGTCAGCAGGCCGAAGGGGCAGACGCCGCCCACCGGATGGCCGGTGAGCGCCTCGACCTCGCCGAGGTCGAGCATCCGCACCTTGCCGCCGAAGGCGGCCTTGGCCTTCCGGTTGTCGAGCCGCGCGTCGCCGCGCGTCACCACCAGGGCGACCTGATCGCCGACCCGGATCGAGAGCGTCTTGGCGATCTGGGCCGGGACGACGCCGTGGCCCTCCGCCGCCTCGGCGACGGTCGCGGTGCTGGTCTCCAGCACGATGACCGCGATGTCGGGCACCTTCTCGGCGAAGAAGGCGCGCACGGAGGCGAGGCTCATGGTTCGGTCCGAAGCTCGGGATCGGGGCGGGGCGGGGCGCGCGCTGCCATAGGCGGCTCCGGTCGCGCCGGCCAGCGCGCCGACGCGGGCCGCCGCTGCGCGGAACGCGGCGCTCGCGCGACCGTGTCCCCTCACGCGACAGGCCCCTCTCCCGGCGGAGAGGGGCCTGCCCGGCAGACTCACTGCGTGTTGCGACCTACCGCGTCGTCGTCAGCAGCAGGTCCGGCAGCCACATCGCGATGCCCGGGACGAGGCACAGGATCAGGATCGCCACCGCCATCAGGATCACGAAGGGCAGGGTGCCCCAGATGATGTCCGAGAGCGGGATATCCGGGGCGATGTTCTTGATGACGAAGATGTTGAGGCCCACCGGCGGGTGGATCAGGCCCATCTCCATGGTGATGGTCATCACGACGCCGAACCAGACGAGGTCGAAGCCGGCGGCCTTGAGCGGCGGCAGGATGATCGGCGCCGTCATCAGGATGATCGAGACCGGCGGCAGGAAGAAGCCGAGCGCGATCACCAGCGCCAGGATGGTCACCAGCAGCACCCACGGCGACAGCTGCATCGCGACGATCGCGGCGGCGGCCGACTGCGAGATGTGCAGGTAGCTCATCACGTAGGCGTAGAGCAGCGACATGCCGATGATCAGCATCAGCATGGTCGATTCCCGCAGCGTCGCCGTCAGGATCGGCGTGACGTCGCGGAAGCGCCAGACGCCGTAGATCGCGGCGATCAGCGCCAGGGCCATCAGCCCGCCGAGGCCCGCGGTCTCGGACGGCGTGGCGTAGCCGCCGTAGAGCGCGACCATCACGCCGGTGAGCAGGACCACGAAGGGCAGGACCCGCGGCAGCGTCGAGAAGCGCTGCGCCATGCTGTACTGCTCGTCCGCCAGGATCGGCGAGGCCGGCCCGCCGCGCTCCAGGGCCACCTTCGCGGCGGCGTATTCCGAGCGGAAGCGCACCATCGACCATGCGGCGAACAGGCCCACGAGCAGGAGCCCCGGCCCGATGCCCGCGAGGAACAGGCGCCCGAGCGACTGCTCGGCCGCCACCGCGTACAGGATCATGGTGATCGAGGGCGGCAGCAGGATGCCGAGCGTGCCGCCCGCCGCGATGATCCCGGCCGCGAAGCCCGGCGAGTAGCCGCGCTTGCGCATCTCCGGGATGCCGGCCGAGCCGATCGCCGAGCAGGTGGCCGGGCTGGAGCCCGCCATGGCGGCGAACAGCGCGCAGGCGAAGACGTTGGCGATGCCCAGGCCGCCCGGGATGCGGTGCATCCAGGCGTGCATGGCCGTGTAGAGATCCTGGCCCGCCTTGGACCGCCCGATGGCCGCGCCCTTCAGGATGAAGAGCGGGATCGACAGCAGGGTGATGGAGGCCATCTCCTCGTAGACGTTCTGCGCCACCGTATCGAGGGAGGCGCCGGGCATGAACGCCACCATGAAGGCGAGCGCCACGAAGCCCAGCGCGAAGGCGATGGGGATGCCCGAGAGCATCGCCCCGAGGGTCGCGCCCGCGTACAGGAAGCCGATCGCGGCCGTGCTCATCGTTCAACCTTCGCGGAAACGGTCTGACCCATCGGGTCCGGTCCCCGGGGCGCGACCTCGGCCGCCCCGTGCATGTCGCGATTCACGTCGGCCCCGAGCCCGATCTTGGGCTGCGCCCAGCCGGCGGCCCGGGGCCCGTAGGCGAGGGCCTCGGCGATCTGCAGGACGAACTGGAGGCACAGCAGGCTCATGCCGACGGACATGAGCGTGTAGGGGATCCAGAGGGGCGGTCCCCAGGTCGACTGCGAGACCTGACCGTCGACCCAGGCCTCGTGATCGAGCGACCAGCTCTTCCACGCGAAGAACAGGCAGAAGGCGAGGCTGACGACGTCGGCCAGCAGGAGCCGGACCCTGTTCGCCGCCGGCGGGAGGAGGCCGGTCAGGGCCTCGATCGCCACGTGCCCGCGCTTGGCCTGCACGCCGGCCGCCGACAGGAAGGTGGCCCCGATGATGAGGTACACCGCCATCTCGTCCTGCCACTCCGTCGGCTCCTTCAGGAGGTAGCGGACGACGACGCTGTGGGTCAGGACGAGGCAGGCTGCCACCAGGCAGAGGCCGCCGACGGCCAGGATCACCTTGTTCAGGAGGCGCATGCCCCGATCGAAGGTGCCGAGGAGGCCCGGAAGGCGCGGTTCCTCGGCCCCGCGCGCCTCCGGAGCGGCCGTGGCCGCGTCGAAGCCGTGGCTCACGCGACCTGCTCCGCGAGCTTCAGCAGTTCCGCGCAGTTCGCGTTCTTGGCGGCGTAGTCCTTCCAGGCCGTGCTGCGGGCGAGATCACGCCACTGGCCGAGGGACTTCTCGTCGACCTGGACGACCTTGGCGCCGGCCTTCGCGAAGATCTCCTCGACGCGGGTGTCGTCCTCCTTCGCGCCGGCCTGGCCGAAGGCCTCGAGCTCCGTGCCGACCGCCATGATCAGGTCCTGCTGCTCCTTCGGCAGGCCCGAGAACACGATCTTGGACATCATGATCGGCTCGAGCATGAACCAGTAGGAGCGCTCGCGCCCCGAGGTCAGCGCCTTGGACAGCTCCTCCAGGCGGAAGGAGATCAGGCTGGTGGAGGAGGTGATTACCGCGTCGCAGGCGCCGGTCTGCATCGCCGCGTAGGACTCGTTCGACGGGATCGAGAGGGTGGCCGCGCCGGCCTCCTTCATCATCATGTCCATCTCGCGCGAGCCGCCGCGGACCTTCATCCCCTTGGCGTCGGCCGGCGCCACGAGGGCGCGCTCCCGGCTCGCGACGCCGCCGGCCTGCCAGACCCAGGAGACCAGGATGATCCCCTTCGCGTCCAGGATCTCGGTGAGCTTGCGGCCGACCGGGGCCGCCTTCCACGCCACGGCCTGCGCGTAGGACGTCACCAGGGCGGGCATCAGGCCGATATTGAGTTCCGGAATCTCGCCGCCCGCGTAGGGGCTCGGGTAGAGCGACATGTCGAGCGCGCCCTTGCGCATGGCGCCGAACTGGGCGTTCGTCTTCATCAGCGAGGAGCCCGGGTAGACCTGGACGTCCAGGGCGCCCTTCGAGCGCTCGCCGACCATCTTGGCGAACTTCCGGCACATGCGGTCGCGGAAATCGCCCTCGTCGATCGTGCCGCCGGGGAACTGGTGGGACAGCTTCAGCGTCGTGGCCGCCTGCGCGCTGTTCAGGCCGAACCGCAGGATGGCCGGTGCCGCGAGCGTGGCCGCGATCAGCGATCGACGAGTTGGCGTCATGGAGCTCCCCCGCACCGCAAACAACGCGGCGTCATTTTGTGCGCTGCAATAGTGCGACGCCTCGTTGTATGCATGGAAAACCGGCTTGTATATTTTGTCAATGCTCCAGCATAATGTTCGCGCGCGCCGAACATCCGCCGGCCTCAAGGGCGGGGCGGCGCGCGACCCGTTCATCGGGGGAGGGAACGGCGGCATGAGCCACGCGCAGCGGCTGCGGCAGCGAATCGAGGATGAGATCGTCTCCGGCGAGCTCGCCTTGGGATCGCGACTCGACGAGAACCAGCTCGCGGCCCGCTTCGGGGTCTCGCGCACGCCCATCCGAGAGGCGCTGCTGCAGCTCGCCGTCACCGGGCTGGTGCAGACGAAGCCCCGGCGGGGAGCGATCGTCAGCGCGCCCGAGCCGCACCTACTGCTCGCCATGTTCGAGACGATGGCGGAGATCGAGGCGGCCTGCGGCCGTCTCGCGGCGCGCCGCCTCGTCCCCGAGGACGCCGCCGCGCTGCGCGCCGCGCTGGAGGGCTGCCGCGCCGCCCTGACCACCGAGGACACCGAGGCCTACTACGCCGAGAACTACGTGTTCCACACGGTGGTGTACCGGGCGAGCCGGAACGCCTTCCTGGCGGAGCAGGCGCTGTCGCTCCATCGCCGCCTGGCCCCGTATCGCCGGCTGCAGCTGCGCGTGCGCCAACGCCTGCCGCAATCGCTGGCCGAGCACGAGGCGATCGTCGCCGCGATCATCGCGGGCGACGAGGCCGGCGCCGCGGAGGCCCTCCGGGGCCACGTGATCGTCCAGGGCGACCGGTTCACCGATCTCGTGGCCGGCCTGCGGGCGCCGAGCGCCGCCTGAGCGGCGGGGGTGCGTCGCCCGCGATAATTGCGTCGGCGGTCTGTCCGAATCCGGGCCCGGCCCGGGATCGTCCCTTCATCGCGCCCTAACCCTGTCGGCAGGTCGGACTGCGTAGGTGTTCCGCCCGACTCGACCATAAGTTGCAGTCCCGGCATTGTCGATCCGGAGCCGGGGATCGATCATGCTGAAGGACGTCGTCAGGAGCGCGGGCCGTCGCGCGGGGGTGGATATCTTCCGGGCCAGCCGGGAAGCGTTCCGCTGGAGCCACACGGTCCACGACTACTATCCCGTCGTGCCGTCCGCGCGCTGGTCGCCGGGCCGGGCGCCGCACGGCCAGCTCAAGGCGGTGCTCGCCCGGTCGCACGCGGCCTACGACAGCTTCCTGACGGAACTCGAGGCGCGGGCGGACCTGCTGCACAGCGTCCCGCACGACGCGCCCGTGACCGGCGGGGCGATACCCCACTGGAACAACACGTGGTTCACCGCCCTCGACGGCGCCGCGCTGATGACCATGCTGGCCTGGAAGCGCCCGTCTCGGTTCTTCGAGATCGGCTCGGGCTGCTCGACCTGCTTCGCGCGGCACGCGATCGACACCCTGAACCTTCCGACGCGGATCACCTCGATCGATCCGATGCCCCGCCGCGAGATCGACGCGCTCTGCGACTGGACCGTGCGCAGCCCGCTCGAATCCTGTGATCTGAAGATCTTCGAGGAACTGAAGGCGGGCGACATCCTCTTCTTCGACGGTTCGCACCGCTCCTTCGCGAATTCGGATGTGACGGTGTTCTTCTTCGAGGTGATGCCGCGCCTCGCACCGGGCGTGATCGTGCAGATCCACGACATCTTCATCCCGGACGACTACCCGTCCGCCTGGAACTGCCGATTGTACAACGAGCAGTACCTTCTGGCGGCGATGCTGCTGTGCGGCGCGCCGCCGTTCCGGGTGACCGTGCCGGTGATGTATATCTGCCAGGACCCGGCGATGAGCGCCCGGGTCAAGACGGTCTTCGCCGCCCGCGGCACCGGCCCCGACATCCCGTTCCTCTACGCGAACGATTCGCGCACGCCGGGCGCGTCGTTCTGGTTCGAGATGACCGGGACGCCCGGCTGATCGCGGGCGCGGTCTATCGCGGCTGAGGCTCAGGTGGTCTCCGCCGCACCGTAATTGGCGGCGATCACCGACTTCTTCCCGCGGATATGCTCGCGCATCAGGACGGCCAGCGCCGCACCGTCCCGAGCGCGCAGCAGCGCGATCATGCGCTCGTGCTCGGAGACGGCGCGGGCCCACTGCTCGGGGGTCTGGTGGGCGGAGTAGCGCGAGCGCTGGATCCGGCCGGACAGGCTCTCGTAGATGTTGGCGAGGATCGTGTTGCGGCTTGCCGCCATGATCCCCTCGTGGATGCGCCGGTTGTGGCTGAAGTAACCGGCCTCGTCGCCCGACTTCCAGGCCTCGACCATCGCGTCGTGGTCGACCACCAGGGCGTCGATGTCGGCGTCGGTGATCGTGCGGCAGGCGAGGTCACCGGCCGTCGCCTCGAGGCCGGCGATCACCTCCATCATCTCCTCGAGTTCGCCGTCCGAGATGCTGGCGACGCGCGCCCCGCGGTTCGGGAGCAGTTCGAGCAGTCCCTCCGTCGCAAGGATCTTGATCGCCTCGCGGAGCGGCGTCCGCGAGATCCCGAAGCGCTCGGTCAGCTCGCTCTCGTTGATCCGCGCCTTCGGCTCCATCTCGCCGGACCGGATCAGTTCGCGCATGCGCTCGGCGACCTCGTCGTGGAGGTAGCGGCGGCTGATGCCGATCCCGGGCTCGATTTTGTTCATGGTCCCCCGACACACGTCAGGTCAGTGCGACCTGTGGTCTATGTGTAGGTGCCCGGCAATGGAGTGTCGAGGCACGAGGGCCCGATCCAGCACGCGGGCCACATGTTCCGCCTGGAGACCCAGCCCGTCGTGGATCTGGTGACGGCAGCTCGTCCCGTCGGCCACCACGAGGTCGTCGGGCCCTGCGGCGCGCAGCGCCGGGAACAGCGACAGCTCCGCCATGGCGAAGGACGTCTCGATGGATTCCGGCCGGTAGCCGAAGGCGCCCGCCATCCCGCAGCAGCTCGACTCGATGACCCGCAGGTCGAGCCCCGGCACCGACCGGAGCACCGTCTCGACCGAGCCCATGACGCCGAAGGATTTCTGATGGCAGTGGCCGTGCAGGTGCGCGACCCGGCCGCCCTGGTCGGCCAAGGGCAGCGCGATGCGTCCGGCCGTCAGGTCGGCGGCCAGGAGCTCCTCGAAGAGGAACGACTGTTTGGCCAGCAGCGCGGCCTCTTCGCCGGGCAGGAGCACCGCGAACTCGTCCCGGAAGGTGAGCAGGCAGGACGGCTCAAGGCCGACAACCCGTGCCCCAGCGCGCAGGAACGGCAGCAGCGCGTCGAGGGTGCGGCGCGCCTCCTGGCGCGCCCGGTCGGTCTGGCCGGCGGAGAGCCAGGTCCGGCCGCAGCAGAGGGGGCGCCGCCCGCGCGACGGGTAGACCCGGTGCAGCCGGTAGCCGGCCGCCTGAAGCACCCGCTCGGCCGCCTCGAGATTCTCCCGCTCGAAGGCCCGGTTGAAGGTGTCGCCGAACAGGATCACGTCGCGGAAATCACCCGCGACGTCCTGCGCGTGGGCGGGCTCGCCCTGCTCGCTCCAGGGCCGGCGCCAGCGCGGCAGCGAGCGCCTGGCCGAGAGGCCGGCGACGCGTTCCGAGAGGGCGGCGAGGGCCGGGTACCGGTCCCGCAGGTTGAGGAGCGGCGCCAGCCGCGCGGCGGCCCCGGCGTAGAGCGGCATCGTCGCGATGAGGCGCTCCCGCAGGGGCAGCCCGTGGCGGGCGTGGTAATGGTGCAGGAACTCGATCTTCATCTTGGCCATGTCGACGCCGGTCGGGCACTCGCGGCGGCAGGCCTTGCAGGAGACGCAGAGATCGAGGGTGCGCTTCATCTCCGGGCTGGTGAAGGCGTCCTTGCCGAGCTGGCCCGAGATCGCGAGCCGCAGGGAATTGGCCCGGCCCCGGGTCAGGTGCTGCTCCTCCCGGGTTGCCCGGAAGGAGGGGCACATGGCGCCGCCGACGAGCTTCCGGCAGGTGCCGTTGTTGTTGCACATCTCGACGGCGGAGCCGAAGCCGCCCCAGTCCGACCAGTCGAGGGCGGTCTTCATCGGCGCCGACACGACGTAGTCCGGCTTGAACCGGAACAGGCTGCGATCGTCGAACTTCGGCGCCCGCACGATCTTGCCGGGGTTGAGCCGGTTGTCCGGGTCGAACGCGTCCTTCACGGTCTCGAAGGCGCGGGTGAGCGTCGCGCCGAACAGCGGCTCGACGAATTCCGAGCGTGAGAGGCCGTCGCCGTGCTCGCCGGAATACGAGCCCTTGTAGCGGCGCACCAGCTCGGAGGTCTCCTCCGCGATCGCCCGCATCCGCCGGACGTCACCGGCCTCCTTCATGTCGAGGATCGGGCGGACATGCAGGCAGCCGACAGACGCGTGGGCATACCACGTGCCGCGGGTGCCGTTCTTGGTGAAGACCTCCGTCACCGCGTCGGTGTAGTCGGCGAGGTGCTCCAGCGGGACGGCGCAATCCTCGATGAACGAGACCGGCTTCGCGTCGCCCTTCATCGACATCATGATGTTGAGGCAGGCCTCGCGCACCTCCCAGACGGATTTCTGGCGCGCGGGCTCGACGACCTCCACGACGGCGTCCGGGAAGCCGTGATCGGCCATGCAGGCGTCGAGGCGCTTCAGGTCGCGCCGGAGCGACGCGAGGTCGTCGCCGGCGAACTCCGTCAGCAGAAGGCAGTTCGGCTTGCCCTTGGTGATGTCGGCGAGCGTCGTGCGGAACAGCGGGATATCGGCACCGAGCACGAGGACGTTGTTGTCGACCAGCTCGACCGCCACCGGGTCCAGGCCGACGATGTGCCGCGTCGTCTCCATGGCCGCCCGGAAGGACGGGAAGTGGCACACGCCCATCACGCGGTGTGTCGGCAGGCGCGAGAGCTTCAGCGTCACCGCGGTGGTCGCGGCCAGCGTGCCCTCGGACCCGACGAGCAGGTGCGCGAGGTTCGGCTGGGCCTCGATCAGCGAATCGAGGTTGTAGCCGCCCACGCGGCGCTGAACCTTCGGGTAGTGCGCCTCGATCTCGGCGCGGTGGTCCTCGGCGAGGCCGCGCATCCGCGCGGCGAGCGCCGCGGCCCGATCCGACCCGTTCACGCCCGGATGCGCGTTTCCGGTCAGGCCGAAGCCGAAGGCCTCGCCGTCGTGGAGCAGCGCCTCGATCGCGAGGACGTTGTCGCTCATCTTGCCGTAGCGCAGGGAGCGGGCCCCGCAGGAATTGTTGCCCGCCATGCCGCCGATGGTGCAGCGGGTCGCCGTCGAGGGCTCGACCGGGAAGAACCAGCCGTCGGCCTTCACCCGGGTGTTCAGGCGCTCCAGCACCATGCCGGGCTCGACGGTGATCGTGCCGGCCTCCGCGTCGTAGGCCAGGACGCCGTTGAAGTACCGCGAGCAGTCGACGACGAGGCCGGACCCGATCGGCTGGCCGTTCTGCGAGGTGCCGCCGCCACGCAGGATTACCGGGGCGCCGTGCTCGGCGGCGATGCGCAGGGTCGCGGCGATGTCGGCGGCGGAGCGCGGCAGCACCACGCCGGCGGGCATGATCTGGTAGATCGACGCATCGGTGCTGTAGCGTCCGCGCGTGAAGGCGTCGAAGCGCGCCTCACCCTGGAGTTGCTCCGCCAGCCGGCGCGGCAAACCGGCCTCGAGGCGCGCCGCTGCACGCGGCGCCGGGGCATCCGCCCTCGCTTCCGTCACGATCGATCCCTCCCGAGATGGGACGCGCCCACCCGCGGGGAAATGTATTCAAAATTCACTGCGGCGCAAATCGGCCGCGGTGTCACGCTGGTGACGGGCTGCCGGGGCCCGGTTCCGCGGTCGGCCTCGCGGGCTGCCACGAACCTCGCCCGGCGTGCGGGCCGTCGCAGCCCCGCGTCCGCCCGTCGGGGGGGTTCCGGTAACGGCCTCAGTGGTTGTCCCGCGGCACCCCGGAGGCCTGCGCGACCTTCTGGAACTTCACCGCGCCCTTCAGCACCATGCCCTGGTCGAGCTGGTCGACCTGATCGCGGTAGATCTCCTGCCAGGGCGTCTGCGTCGCCGGGTAGGGATATCCGCCGCGCGCCGCCAGATCCGCGCGCCGGCGCGCGATCTCCTCGGCCGGGAGCAGGATGTCGGCGCTCCGGCGGTTGAGGTCGATCCGGATGCGGTCGCCGCTCTGCAACAGGGCCAGCCCGCCGCCCGCGGCCGCCTCGGGAGACGCGTTCAGGATGGCGGGCGTGCCGGAGGTGCCGGATTGCCGGCCGTCGCCGATGCAGGGCAGCGAGGTGACGCCGCGCCGGATCAGGGCGCCGGGCGGCTGCATATTCACCACCTCGGCGGCGCCGGGATAGCCGATCGGACCGGCCCCGCGCATGATCAGGATCGTGTTCTCGTCGATGTCGAGCGCCGGGTCGTCGATCCGCGTGTGGTAGTCCTCGGGACCGTCGAACACGATCACCCGCCCCTCGAAGGCCATCGGATCGTTCGGATTGCGCAGGTAGCGGGCGGCGAATTCCTCCGAGATCACGCAGGTCTTCATGATCGCGGAATCGAACAGGCTCCCCTTGAGATTGAGGAAGCCGGCGCGCTCCATCAGCGGCTCGCCGTAGGCGCGGATCACGTCGCGGTTCCAGCTGTGCCGCCCGCGGTAGTTCTCGCCGACGGTCCGGCCGTTGCAGGTCAGGGCACCCTCGTGGACCTTCCCGGCCTCGATCAGCTCGGCGAAGACCGCCGGCAGGCCGCCCGCGCGGAAATACTCCTCGCCGAGCCAGCGGCCGGCGGGCTGCATGTCCACGAGCAGCGGGATCTCGAACCCGACCCGTTCCCAGTCGTCGCAGCTCAGCGGCACGCCGATATGCTTGGCGATGGCGTTGATGTGGATCGGCGCGTTGGTCGAACCGCCGATCGCGGCGTTGGCCACGATCGCGTTCTCGAAGGACTCGCGAGTCAGGATGTCGGAGGGCTTGAGGTCCTCCCAGACCATCTCGACGATCCGCTGGCCGGTGGCGTAGGCCGCCTGGCCGCGCTCGCGGTAGGGCGCCGGGATCGCCGCCGAGCCGGGCAGCGCGAGGCCGAGCGCCTCGGCGAGGGCGTTCATCGTCGAGGCCGTGCCCATCGTGTTGCAATGGCCCGTGGACGGTGCCGACGACCCGACGATGTCCATGAACTGCTGGAAGTCGATGTCGCCGGCGGCATGCCGCTCGCGCGTCTTCCAGACGATCGTGCCGGACCCGGTCAGCTCCTTCTGGAAGTAACCGTTGAGCATCGGTCCGACGTTCAGCGAGATCGCCGGGATGTTGACCGTGGCCGCCGCCATCAGACAGGCCGGCATGGTCTTGTCGCAACCGGTCAGCAGCACGACGCCGTCGAGCGGGTAGCCGTACAGCACCTCGACCAGGGACAGGTAGGCGAGGTTCCGGTCGAGCGACGCGGTCGGCCGCTTCCCGGTCTCCTGGATCGGGTGGCAGGGGAACTCGAAGGCGACGCCGCCGGCCGCCGTGATGCCGTCCCGCACCCGCTTGGCGAGCTCGACGTGATGGCGGTTGCAGGGCGACAGGTCGGAACCCGTCTGGGCGATGCCGATCAGGGGCTTGCCCGACCGCAGCTCCTCCGGCGTGAGGCCGTAATTGAGGTAGCGCTCCAGGTAGAGGGCGGTCATGCCCGGGTTGTGCGGGTTGTCGAACCAGGCCTTCGAGCGCAGGTCGGCGGGCGTGATCCGGCGTTTGTCGCTCATGGTCGCTTCCTCGCATCCTGGGGCCGGCGCTGGCGGCCCGGCTTCCGTCTTCCGCTGACGCCGTGGGCATCGCGACCACGATCGCGGCGCCCCGAACTCGATAGTGCAATACGCCGGCAATTCATCTGCCGCAGCATCGTCGGGCCTGAACTGATTTCAGGACAGCATCCGCGTGTCACCGTCGATGGAGATGGCCTGCCCCGAGATCGTCCGGCCACGCGGCGAGCAGAGCAGCAGGATCTGGTCGGCGAGCTGCCGCGCCGTGACGTACTCCTTCACCGACACGAACGAGAACGCCCGCGCCTCCATGTCGGCGAAGCTCGTGCCCTGCTGCTGGGCCTTCGATTCGAGCACCCGGCGCTGGCGATCCCCGGCGACGAGGCCCGGCAGGATCGCGTTCACCCGGATCCCCGCGCCGCCGAGCTCGATCGCCAGGGACTTGGTGAAGCCGATCACCCCCCACTTGGCGGCCGCGTAGGGGCTGCGCAGCGCGAAGCCGAACTTGCCCGCGGCCGAGGAGAGATTGACGATCGAGGCGTTGGCGCTCTGGCGCAGGTGCGGCACAGCCAGCCGCGCGCAGTTGAACTGGCTGGTCAGGCAGACCGTGAGGCAGCGATCCCACTCCTCGGGCGCGATCTCCTCGACCCGACCGGTCGGGCCGGCGATCCCGGCATTGTTGACGAGCACGTCGAGGCCGCCGAGGAACTCGACCGCCTGGTCCATCATCGCGGCGACGGCGTCGCGGTCGGCGACGTCGGTCCGGCTGCGCCCGACGGTGTCCGGCAGCGCGGCCAGGGCGTCCGTGTCGATATCGCAGGCGAAGACGCGCGCGCCTTCGTCCAGGAAGGCGTCGACGATCTCGCGGCCGATCCCGGCAGCGCCCGCCGTCACCAGGACCCGCAGGCCGGCAATCCCCAGATCCATGATCAATCCTCTCCCTGAACGTCCCGCAATCCGCCGCGGGTCAAGATGAACTCCGCGGCCTCCCGGATGTCGGCGGCGATCGCGGCCGCGGCCGCCGCGCCGTCCCGGATCTCGATGGCCGCCACGGCCTCGGCGTGCCGCCGGAGCGCGAAGCCCTGGAGCAGGCGCTCCGGGTGGGCGCGCAGATCCAGGTTGATCACCGGGCCGGCCTTCAGCCAGAGCCGCGCGATGATCTCCTGCAGGGGTGCCAGCCCGCAGGCACCGTAGATGGCGAAATGCAGGTCGCGGTTGAGCTGGACGGCGCGCGCCCTGTCGGGCTCCGCCGCCTCGGCCTCGGCCCGGAAGGCCGCCTCGGCCCTCCGTATCGCCGCGAGTTCGGCGGCCGTCCGCCGCTCGGCCGCCCGCGCCACCGCGATGCCCTCGACCGCGATGCGGGTCTCGACCAGGGCCCGGAACGCGGCCGCGCCCATGACCGGCACCCGGATCACGCGATTCGGCGCCACCTCCAGCACGCCGTCCGCCGCGAGCCGGCTCACCGCCTCGCGCACCGGCATGACGGAGACGCCGAGCGCCGCTGCGCTCTGCCGGAGGGACAGCCGGTCGCCCGGCGCCAGCCGCCCCGAGGCGAGGAGATCCGACAGGGCCTCGTAGACGGTGTCCGACAGGGTCCGCCGCGCGAGCTGGGGCAGGTCGGCGAGGGCCAAAGTGGAATTCATATGCCGACACTAGACGGATCCGGCACTATCGCGCTAGTGATCTGTGATCACAGTTCGGGTGAGGGCCGTCAGAGCCCGCCACAACAACCCGGCTGGAGGACACGCACGGGAGCGGAACGATGACGGACCGGTACGGGAATTCCCTTTCTCGCCGCAGCTTCCTGCGCGCCGGCGGCGCGGCGCTCCTTGCGCCGGCCCTCGCGAGCCCGGCGCTCTCCCAGGGACAGTCCGAGGTGATCCGGATCGGTCACCTCACGCCGCGGACCGGCTTCCTCGGGCCGCTCGGCGAATTCGCCGTGCAGGCGGCCCAGCTCGCGGTCGAGGAGATCAACGCCGCCGGCGGCATCGCGGGCCGGAAGGTCGAGCTCCTGTCGGAGGACAGCGTCAATCCGCAGACCGCCTCGGCCAAGGCCGAGCGCATGGTCCAGCGCGACCGCGTGGCCTGCCTCGTCGGCGAGATCAACTCCGCTTCGGCGCTGGCGATCAGCCAGGTCGCCCAGCGCGAGAAGATCCTGTTCATCAACACCGGCGCCAACTCGGACGCGCTGCGCGGCTCCGACTGCAAGCGGTTCATGTTCCACGTCGAATCGCAGAACACCATGATGGTGCGGGCCTGCGGCCGAGCACTGCTCGACCGGGGCCTGATCAAGGGCCGCAAGGTCTACGCGCTCACCGCCGACTACGCCTTCGGCCACGATCTCCTGAAGCAGGCCAAGAAGTACTTCGCCGCCAACGACGCCACACTCGTCGGCGAGGATCTGATCCCGACCGAGCTCACCGACTTCTCGCCGTTCCTGCTCAAGCTCCGTCAGGCCAAGCCGGACCTCGTGATCTGCAACCTCGCGGGCGCGCAGATCACCAACTTCCTGAAACAGTACAGCGAGTTCGGCCTGCCGTTCCCGGTCGCCGGCTTCGGCTTCGACACGGCGCTCGCCTGGGGCGCCGGGCCCGGCAACTTCCTCGGCACGTGGCCGGTGATCTGGCATCACCAGATCGATTCGCCCTCGGCGAAGAAGTTCGTCGCCGCCTTCAAGGCCAAGTACAAGAAGCCGCCGGAGAACCAGGGCTGGGGCGACTACACGGCGATGAAGATCGTCGCGCAATCGATGAACGAGCTCAAATCGACCGAGTCGATCAAGGTCGTGGAGCACCTGGAATCGGGGGCGAAGTTCGACATCGCCAAGGTCCGCGAGGGCTATTTCCGCCCCTGGGACCACGAGCTGATGCAGGAGATGTTCGCGATCACCGCCCTGCCGGCGGACCAGGTCAAGAACCCCTACGACATCTTCACCTCGACCGGGCCGCTGCCCGGTCCCGGCGAGAGCCTGGAAGTGCTCGCCACCACCCGCGACGAGAACGCCTGCACCTTCCCGGCGTGAGGCTTCCATGCAGCTCGTCTTCATCCTGGAGCAGGTGCTCAACGGCCTGCTGATCGGCGTGCAGTACCTGCTGATCGCGCTGGGCCTGTCGCTGATCTTCAGCCTCGGCGGGATCGTGAACCTCGCCCACGGCGCCTTCTACGCGATCGGCGCCTACATGACCGTGCTGCTGACGCCGACCATCGGCTTCGGCGGCGCCCTCATCGCCTCGCCGCTCGCGGTGGCGGTGCTCGGCCTCCTGATCGAGCGGTTCCTGCTCCGGCGCTTCTACCGCGGCGACCCGACGCTCGGCCTGCTCCTCACCTTCGGGCTCGCGATGGTGGCGGAGCAGGCGCTGCGCATGGCCTTCGGGGCCGCGCCGGTGCCCTTCGGGATCCCGCTGTGGCTGCGCGGGCAGGTCTTCATCGGCGACCTGATCTACTCGCGCTACCGGCTCTCGATCCTCGTCGTGGCCCTCGCCTGCGTCGCCGGCCTGTGGCTGCTCCTGACCCGCACCAGCTTCGGGCGGGTGGTCCGGGCGGGCGTGCAGAACCCCGACATGGTCGCGGCGCTCGGCATCTCGCTCCGGCCGTACATGACCGCCGTGGTGACGATCGCGGTCGGGCTCGCGGCGCTGGCCGGGACCATGATGGCGCCGGTCACGGGCGTGCAGCCCGCCATGGGCGCCGAGATCCTGACCTTCGCCTTCGTGGTCGTGGTGATCGGCGGTCTCGGCTCCTTCTGGGGCGTGGTGCTCGCCGCGCTGATCGTCGGCGTGGTCCGGGGCCTCACCGCCTACGCCTACCCGCCGGCCACCGAGGCCGCCGTCTACGCCCTCATGGTGCTCGTCCTGCTGCTGCGCCCGCGCGGCCTGTTCGGCGAGCACATCGCCCGGTTCGAGTGAGCGGAGAGCGTCCCATGTCCGGAACCGCCGAGCCGCTGCCGCTCGCCCTGCCGCAGCGCGGCCTGATCCTGCGCGAGAGCCGCCAGCTCTGGGCGGCGCTCGCCGCCCTGATCGTCCTGCCCTTCGCCCTCGACGCGATCGGCCTGACGCTGATCACCGCCACCGACGTGGTGATCTTCGCCCTGGCGGTGCTCGGCCTCAACATCCTGGTCGGCTGGACCGGGCTCACCTCGTTCGGCCACGGGGCGTGGTTCGGGATCGGCGCCTACGCGGTGGCGATCCTCCAGACGCGCCTCTTCCCCGGCGACATGGCCCTGCCGCTCCTCGGCGCCCTGGCGATCACCGGGCTCGCGGCCCTCGCCGCCGGCGGCCTGATCCTCCGGCGGCGGGGCGTCTACTTCTCGCTCCTGACCCTCGCCTTCACGGCGATGCTCTACGCCATCGCGTTCCGCTGGACCGACCTCACCGGTGGCGAGAACGGTATCGGCAACCTGCACCGCTGGGCGGCGCTGCAGGAACCCGGCGCCTACTACGCCGCAGTGTCCGGAATCGCCTTCGCGGTCCTGATCGCCCTGTGGCGCTTCCGGCGCTCGCCGATGGGCACCGTCCTGGTGGCCATCCGCGAGAACGAGCAGCGCGCGGGATTCCTCGGCTACGCCACCAACCGCTACAAGCTCGCGGCCTTCGTGATCTCGGCGACGATCACCGGGCTGGCGGGGGCGCTCGCGGCCTACAGCCACCGCTTCACCTCGGCCGACCCGATCTCCATCGCCTTCTCGGGCGAGCTGCTCGCCATGGTGGTGATCGGCGGGATGCGCTCGTTCCTCGGGCCGGCGCTCGGCGCGCTGTTCTACATCCTCTTCCGCGAGTTCCTGTCGATCTACACCGCCGATTGGCTGCTGTATTTCGGCCTGCTGTTCGTCGCCTTCATCGTGTTCTCGCCGGACGGGCTCGTCGGCATCGCGGCGCGGCTGCTGAAACCGTTCCGGCGCGTCCCGACCGAGGGCGCGGCCATGTCGGCCCGCCGCGCCGGCGCCTCGGGCCGCGTTCCGGCCCGCTTCATCGCCGAGGGGCGCGGCGACGGTCCGGTGCTGGTCGCCGACGAGATCCGGAAGAGCTTCGGGCCCGTGAAGGCGGTGCGCGGCGTGTCCTTCGCGGTCGCCGACCGGACGCTCCACGCCCTGATCGGACCGAACGGCGCCGGCAAGACCACCGCCTTCAACCTACTGTCCGGGATGTTCCGCCCGAGCGGCGGCAGCATCCGCCTCGACGGAAGCGAGATCGCCGGCCTGGAGCCGCACGCCATCACCCGGGCCGGGATCGGCCGGTCGTTCCAGATCACCAACCTGTTCCCGGGCCTCTCCGTGGAGGAGAACGTTCGCCTCGCGGTGCAGGCCCGGCACGCCGCGCATTTCAGCCCCTGGCGGGACGCGTTGGCCGTCCGGGAGATCGCCGACGACACCGCCGAGCTGCTGCGCTGGACCGGCCTGTCCGGCATCGAGCGGGCCGAGGCCGGCAGCCTGTCCTACGGCGGCCAGCGGCTGCTCGACATGGGGCTGGCCCTGGCCACGCGGCCGCGCGTGCTGCTGCTCGACGAGCCCCTCGCCGGGCTCGCGGCGGCCGAGCGCGAGCGGGTCGGCGACCTGATCAAGGCGCTGTCGGCCGACATCCCGGTGCTCCTCGTCGAGCACGACATCGACCGCGTCTTCCGCCTCGCCGACCGCGTCACCGTGATGGCCGACGGCGCCGTGCTGGTCGACGGCTCGGTCGCGGACGCCCGGGACGACGAGCGGGTGCAGGCGGTCTATCTCGGCTCGGGCACGGCGGCGATCGCCGCGAAGCCTCGCGCCAGCGCCGCCGAGGCCGAGACGCTGCTCGCCATGGAGGGCGTCGACACCTTCTACGGCAAGTCGCACATCCTGAACGGGGTGAACCTGGCGGTGCGCCGGGGCGAGGTCGTGGCGCTCCTCGGACGCAACGGGGCCGGCAAGTCGACTCTGCTCAAGACCCTGATCGGCACCGCGCCGCCGGCCACCGGCCGGATCGTGCTCGCCGGCAAGGACATCGCCGGCCTGTCGCCCGACCGGATCGCCCGGCTCGGGATCGGCTACGTGCCGCAGGGGCGGGCGCTGTTCGCCGGCATGACCGTCGCGGAGAATCTGGGCCTCGGCCGGCTGCGGCGGCTCACCGGCGCCGGCATCCACTGGGACGAGGAGAAGGTCCTCGAGTTCTTCCCGCGCCTGAAGGAGCGCTGGAGCGTCGACGCGGCCCGCCTGTCCGGCGGCGAGCAGCAGATGGTGGCGGTGGCCCGCGCCCTCTCGGGGGACACGCGGCTTCTCCTCCTCGACGAGCCCTTCGAGGGCCTGTCGCCGGCCGTGACCGAGGAGCTGTTCGAGGCCTTCGACCGGCTGCGCCGGGAGATCGCGATCATCCTGGTGGACCACCACCTCGACCTCGCCCTGGCGCTGTCCGACCGCACCGTCGCCCTGGAGCGCGGCAGCGTGCAGTGGACGGGCAAGTCGCGTCTCCTGCGCGAGGATCAGGAGTTGAGGCGGAAGGTGCTGTGGCTATGACCGAGAGCGTCGCGATCGTCGGCGCCGGCCTGATCGGCCGGGCCTGGGCGATGATCTTCGCCCGTGCAGGCTGGGACGTGCGCCTGTTCGACCCCGCGGCGGGCGTCGCCGAGGCCGCGATCCCGCTCTGCGCCGAGGGGCTGCGGACGCTGGCGGCGAACGACCTCTGCGCGGATCCCGAGGGTGCCGCGGCGCGCATCCGCGCGGCCGGCACCCTCGCAGCCGCCCTCGACGGCGTCGCCTTCGTGCAGGAGAACGGACCGGAGCGGCTGGAGGTGAAGCGAAGCCTGTTCGCGGACCTCGACGCCGCGACGCCGCGGGAGGCCGTCATCGCCTCGTCCTCCTCGGCGATCCGCTGCTCCTTGTTCACCGAGGACCTACCGGGTCGGGCCCGTTGCTTGGTCGGCCATCCGGTCAATCCGCCGCACCTGATCCCGCTGGTGGAGATCTCCGGCGCGCCGTGGACGGCGCCCGAGGCACTGGTGCGGGCCCGTCAGGTTTACGAGCAGATCGGGCAGGCCCCGATCACCGTGCTGAAGGAGATCGAGGGCTTCATCCTCAACCGGCTCCAGGGCGCCCTGTTGGCGGAGGCGTTCCGCCTCGCTTCGGAGGGCTACGTGACCCCGCAGGACCTCGACAAGACCGTGGCGGACGGCCTCGGCCTGCGCTGGAGCTTCATGGGTCCGTTCGAGACGATCGAGCTCAACGCGCCCGGCGGCATCTCCGATTACTGCGCGCGCTACACCGGTTTCTACAAGAGCCTCGCCGCCGACCCGGCGCCGCCCGCGGTCTACGAGGCGCCGGCCACCGAGGCGATCCTGGCCAAGTGGCAACCGCCGACCGATCTGCCCGCACGCATGAACCGCCGCGACGCGCGGCTGGCGGCGCTCCGCGCCCACAAGGCTTCACGGAAGGACTGAGCATGGCCTCACAGCGGAAAGTCATCATCACCTGCGCGGTGACGGGCGCGATCCACACGCCCAGCATGTCGCCGCACCTGCCCGTGACGCCCGAGGAGATCGCCGACGCCGCCATCGGCGCCGCCGAGGCCGGCGCCGCCATCGTGCACCTGCACGCCCGCAACCCGGAGAACGGCCAGCCCGACCAGACACCCGAGGCCTTCGCCAAGTTCCTGCCGGTGATCAAGCAGCGCTCGAACTGCGTGGTGAACATCACCACGGGCGGCGCGCCGACCATGTCCATCGAGGAGCGGGTGCGCCCGGCCGCGACCTTCCAGCCGGAGGTCGCCTCGCTGAACCTCGGCTCGATGAACTTCGGCCTGTTCGGCATGCTCGACCGCTTCAAGGACCTGAAGCACCAGTGGGAGCGGGACTATCTCGGCAACAAGGACATCATCTTCCGCAACACGTTCGGCCAGATCGAGCACATCCTGACGACCTGCGGCCCGAACGGGACGAAGTTCGAGTTCGAGTGCTACGACACCGCGCATCTCTACAACCTGAAATACTTCTTCGACCGCGGGCTGGTGCAGGCGCCGCTGTTCATCCAGACGGTCTTCGGCCTGCAGGGCGGGATCGGCGCGCATCCGGACGACGTGATGCACATGAAGCGCACCGCCGACCGTCTGTTCGGCGATCAGTACCGCTGGTCGGTGCTGGGCGCGGGCCGCAACCAGATGAACATCGCCGCCATGGCGGCCGCGATGGGCGGCAACGTCCGCGTCGGGCTCGAGGACAGCCTCTGGAACGGTCCGGGCAAGCTCGCCGAGACCAACGCCGCGCAGGTCCGGCGGGTGCGCGCGATCATCGAGGGGCTGGGCCTCGCGGTCGCCTCGCCCGACGAGGCGCGCGAGATGCTGGCGCTGAAGGGCGGCGACAAGGTCGCGTTCTGATCGATCAGTCGATGGACGATGCGTCGCGGAAGGTGGGACGCATCGTCCGAGAGCGGCTGACGTTCAGGCTCTTCCGTCCTTGCGAGCGCAGCGAAGCAATCCAGGCGCGCCTCAGGCCTCCGATGTCGCGCAACACTGGATTGCTTCGCTGCGCTCGCAAAGACGTAGGCGACCGCTCACGGTGAACCGAACACGCGATCCAGATCCGCCTGCGCGGCGCCGTCGATCTCCAGGATCTTCAGCCGGCTCTGCTCGCCGGTCACGATGCGGACCGAGCCGCGGCTGACCTTCAGCGCCTTGGCGATCAGGGCCACGAGCGCACCGTTGGCCGCGCCCTCGACCGGCGGGGCGGCGACGCGGACCTTCAGGTAGGGCTGCCCCTTCTCGTCCCGGGCCCAGCCCTCCGCGGCGTCGCGGCCCCCGCGCGGCGTGAGGCGCACCGCCAAGCGGATCGCCACGGCGGAGCCCTCAGAAGATCTTGCCCGGATTCAGCCGGTTGTCCGGATCGAGCGCCCGCTTCACGAGCCGCATGACGGCGATCTCCTCGGGCGAGCGCGACAGCTTCAGCTTGGCCCGCTTCTCGAGCCCGATCCCGTGCTCCGCCGAGACGGAGCCGTTCAGCTCCGCCAGCGGCTCGTAGATCGCCGCGTCGATCGCCGCGTTGCCGGCGGCGTCGAGGCGGGTGGTGTTCCAGTGGAGGTTGTTGTCGCCGATATGCCCGTAGACGACCGCCCGGCAGCCCGGGATCGCCGCGAGCCGGTCGAGCGCCCCGCGGACGTAGCCGTCCATCCGCGCGAGCGGCACGCTCACGTCGAAGGCCCGGTCGATCCCGTCGGCGTTCAGGTGCTCGACGCGGTCGCGGATCCGCCACATGCCGCGGCGCTGCTCCTCCGAGGCGGCGACCACGGCGTCGAGGATCGTGCCGTCGCCCATCAGCCCTTCCAGCAGGCCCAGGAACCGGTCCGATTCCTCGGGGACGCACTCGACCTCGATGATCGCGTAGAACGGGTAGTCCGGACCGAGCGGCGGGGTCGCGCGCCCGGGTGCCGTCATCAGCCGGTAGAAGTCCGGCCACAGGCCCTCGAACGAGGAGACACGCCCCTGGAAGGCGCTCTGCGCCGCCCGCAGCACCCGCGCGCCGTCGTCGACCCCGGGGCACGCGATCAGCGCCGTCGCGTAGCCGGCGGGCTCCGGCCGCAGGCGGATGACCGCCCGCGTGACGATGCCCATCGTGCCCTCGGTGCCGAGGAAGAGCTGCTTGAGGTCGAGCCCGGTGTTGTTCTTGATGAGCGGCCGCATCGACGACACGACCGTGCCGTCGGCGAGCACCGCCTCCAGGCCGAGCACCATGTCGCGCATCATGCCGTAGCGCAGCACCCGCAGGCCGCCCGCGTTGGTGGAGATCGCGCCGCCGATCGTCGCCGAGCCGCGGGCCCCGAGATCGAGGGGGAAGAACAGGCCCGCCGCGGACGCGGCGTCCTGCACGCTCTCGAGGGTCGCGCCGGTGCCGACCACCACCGTCATGCCGAGCGGGTCCACCGGCTCGATGCCGGTCATGCGCTCGGTCGACAGGGTGATCTCGTCGGGCTGGCAGAGCGTGCCGTCGACGAGGCCGGTGGCGCCGCCCCGCGGGACCACCGCGACGCCCGCCGCGTGGCAGGCGGCCATGACGGCGCCGGTCTCCTCGGTGCTGCGCGGGCGGACCAGGGCCAGCGCGGCGCAGGGCTCGGTCGGGCGCGTCCAGTTGGCCGAGCGCCCGCGCAGTTCCGCGCCGGTGACGAGACCGGACGGTCCGACGATCGCGGCGAGGCGGTCGAGGAAGGCGGTGTCGGTCATCGGCATCATCTCGGGGCTCGGTCGGGTCGCCGCTCTGTCACAGAATCCCGCGCGCGGCGAGGTTCCGCATCAGCGCGCGGGCACCGAAGGTCCAGGGCTCGCAGGCGTCGCAGGGGCGCATGCGGTTGACGAGGCAGCCGAGCTCCGGGCTCGCCACCGCGACGCGGTCGCCGTCGGCGTGGGTGAAGCCGAGGCCCGGCCCGTGCCGGTCCTGGATCGGCGCGAACATCGTGCCGAGGAGGAGGAGGGCGCCATCGGGGTAGTTGTGCGTCCGCCCCATCAGCGCGTCCGCGAGCTCCTCTGGATCGCGGCTGATCTCGGAGAGCGGCGAGGTGCCCTCCAGCCGGAAGCCGTCCGTGCCGGTGACCTCGAGGGTCACGGTCGTGCGGCGCACGTCGTCGAGGCCGAATGTCCCGTCGAACAGGCGCAGGAACGGCCCCAGGGCGCAGGAGGCGTTGTTGTCCTTGGCCTTCCCGAGGAGCAGCGCCGACCGGCCCTCGAAGTCGCGCAGGTTCACGTCGTTGGCGAGCGTCGCCCCGACGATGCGCTGGTCGGAGGCGACCGCGAGCGCCACCTCGGGCTCGGGGTTGTTCCAGTGCGAGTCCGGGTGCAGGCCCGCATCCGCGCCGCAGCCGACGGCCGAGAGCGGCTGCGCCTTGGTGAAGATCTCGGCGTCCGGGCCGATGCCCACCTCCAGGTACTGGCTCCAGGCGCCCTGCGCGACGAGCACCTTCTTCAGGGCCATGGCCTCGGGCGAGCCGGGCTTCAGCCGGCGCAGGTCGCGGCCGACCAGGCGCTCGACCTCGGCGCGGATCGCCGCAGCGGCGGCGAGGTCGCCCCGGGCGCGCTCCTCGATGACCCGCTCCAGCATGGACGTGGCGAAGGTCACGCCCGCCGCCTTGAGCGCCTGGAGGTCGACCGGGGCCAGGAGCCAGGGCTTGGTGGCGTCGCGCGCGTCGGGCGGCGTGTTGGCCAGCCCCGCGTCGAGGCTGCCGAGGTCCTCGCCCTGGGCGCCGCGCAGGGCGGCGGCGGGGTCTCGGGCCTCGCATAGGTCGCTGACGGTGGGGAAGGCGGCGGTGACGTCGACGATTCGGGCCGTGCCGTCCGCGTCGGCGCGGATCGCCACGACGCTCGGACCGGCCACGTCCGGCCGCCACACCCGGCCCACGAGGGCGCCGCGGCATCCGTCGGCGGGCAGGATCTCCCGCGCGGTCAGGCCCGATAACGACATGTGCTCACGTCCCCTGGATGTCCGCCTTGGATGTCAGCCGCTGAATGCCCGCGCGCGACGGGCTCGGTTCCGGCACCGCGGCCGGCGCGCGATCCCATAGCATTCCCCGCCGCCCGTCATCCCGCCGGAAGTTTCACCGGGCCGCGCCCGTCACGGGCGCCGGGGGGCTCGCCTGACAGATCCAAGAATATCTGCAGCTTTGCCAGGAGGCCGGCTTGCTTTCCCGCGAACCCTCATTTGTACTGCTGCCCTAGAGCCGCCGACAGAGCGGCCTTGATCGGGAGGAAGCATGGCCTCGGTGGGAATCCGCGAGGTTCGCAAGGCTTTCGGATCGACGAATGTCCTGCACGGCGTGTCGGTAGATATCCGGGACGGTGAATTCGTGATCCTGGTCGGCCCGTCGGGCTGCGGGAAATCAACGCTCCTGCGGATGATCGCCGGGCTCGAGAACATCTCCGGCGGCGAGATCCGCATCGGCGAGCGCGTGGTGAACGATGTGCCGCCCAAGGAGCGGGACATCGCCATGGTGTTCCAGAACTACGCCCTCTATCCGCATCTCACCGTCCGCGAGAACATGGCGTTCTCGATGCGGATCCGGAAGGCGCCGGCCTCCGAGATCGATCTCCGGGTCAACAAGGCCGCCCAGATCCTCGGGCTGGCTCCCCTGCTGGACCGCTACCCGCGCCAGC
Source organism: Methylobacterium sp. Leaf361 (assembly GCF_001424445.1). Taxonomy (NCBI): domain Bacteria; kingdom Pseudomonadati; phylum Pseudomonadota; class Alphaproteobacteria; order Hyphomicrobiales; family Methylobacteriaceae; genus Methylobacterium; species Methylobacterium sp. Leaf361. The sequence goes on from NZ_LMPY01000023.1 coordinate 288,688, forward strand.
TCTCGGGCGGCCAGCGCCAGCGCGTCGCCATGGGCCGGGCGATCGTGCGCGACCCGCAGGTCTTCCTGTTCGACGAGCCGCTGTCCAACCTCGACGCCAAGCTCCGCGTGGCGATGCGCACCGAGATCAAGGAGCTGCACCAGCGCCTGAAGACGACGACGATCTACGTCACCCACGACCAGATCGAGGCCATGACCATGGCCGACAGGATCGTGGTGATGCATGACGGGGTCGTGGAGCAGATCGGGCCGCCCCTCGAACTCTACGACCGGCCCGACAACCTGTTCGTCGCCGGCTTCATCGGCTCGCCGGCCATGAACTTCATGCCCGGCAAGGTCCGGGCGAACGGGCGTCTGACCTTCACCACCGAGACCGGCCTGTCGATCCCGCTCGCCGACGCGCCCTCCGGCGTCGACGGCCGGCCGCTCATCCTGGGGGTTCGCCCCGAACATTTCGACCTCGCGCCCGAGGGAATCGCCGCGGAGGTCGTCGTCGTGGAGCCGACCGGCTCCGAGACCATGCTGGCGGTGCGGGCCGGGGGCCAGGACCTCACCTGCGTGCTGCGCGAGCGCGTGCGCGAGCGGCCGGGCGAGACGGTCTCCCTGCGGCCGAACCGCGTGCACTTCTTCGACGCCGAGACCGGCCGTCGCCTGCCGAGCTGACCCGCGTCGGATCCGGCGCGGATTCGAGGCGCGCGGCGCCTCCAGGATCACGATCACCGAGGGAGAAGAAACGATGTCCGTTCTCGATCGCCGGTCCCTCCTCGCGGGTGCCGCAGCGACAGGCCTCGCCGCCGGCGGCGACCTCCTCGGCTTCGCCAAGGCCTGGGCGCAGAACGCGGAGTGGAAGCCCGAGCCGGGGGCGAGCCTGTCGCTCCTGCGCTGGAAGCGCTTCGTGCCGGCCGAGGACGAGGCCTTCATGAAGCTCGTCGACGCCTTCACCAAGGCGACGGGCGTCAAGGTCACGGTGACCAACGAGTCCTTCGACGACATCCAGCCCAAGGCGTCGGTCGCCGCCAATACGGGCCAAGGGCCCGACATGGTCTGGGGTCTGTTCTCGTTCCCGGCACTCTTTCCCGACAAATGCCTGCCGCTCGAGGACGTGGCGGAATCCCTCGGCAAGAAATACGGCCCCTGGTTCCCGTCGGCCGAGGCCTACGGCAAGGTCAAGGGCAAGTGGATCGCGATCCCCGTCGCGTTCAACGGCGGCTATCCGAACTACCGCATCTCGGCGATGAAGAAGGCCGGGTTCGACAAGTTCCCGACCGACACGGCGGGCTTCCTCGAACTCTGCCGCGGCTTGAAGAAGAACAACACGCCCGCCGGCTTCGCCCTCGGCCACGCGACCGGCGACGGCAACACGTGGTGCCACTGGGCGCTGTGGTCGCACGGCGGCAACCTCGTCGACGCCAACGAGAAGATCGTCATCAACTCACCCGAGACCGCCAAGGCGCTCGAATACGTCAAGTCCCTGTACGAGACCTTCGTGCCCGGCACGGTGTCGTGGAACGATTCCTCGAACAACAAGGCCTTCCTGGCCGGCGACCTGTACCTGACCAACAACGGCATCTCGATCTACGCGGCGGCCAAGAAGGACAACCCGAAGCTCGCCGAGGACATGGACCACGCGGTCTGGCCGATCGGCCCGGTCGGCAAGCCCACCGAGTTCCAGCTCGCCTTCCCGATCCTGGCCTTCAAGTACTCGAAGGCGCCGAACGCCTGTAAGGCCTTCATCGCCTTCATGATGGAGGCGGCGAACTACAATCCCTGGCTGGAGGCGGCCCAAGGCTACCTCTGCGAGCCGCTGTCGAACTATCCGAAGAACCCGATCTGGACGAGCGACCCGAAGAACGCGGTCTTCGCCGAGGCGGGACGGCGCTCCCTGGCGGCGGGCGGCCTCGCGCCGGTGAGCGAGCGGATCGCCGCGGTGCTGGCCGACTTCGTGATCGTCGACATGTTCGCCAGTCACTGCACCGGCCGCGAGGACGTGAAGGGCGCCATCAAGAACGCCGAGCGCGCCGCCACCCGCATCTTCCGGAACACCTGACCGCACCCGCCGGAGGCGAGACGATGGCGCACACGGCCCTGACGCAGCCCGCCCCGGCCGCAATCCCGACCCGCTCGGCCTGGCAGCGCGTCCGAGCGAGCCGGGGCTGGGCGGGGTTCTGGTTCATGCTCCCGACGGCGCTGATCCTCGGCCTGTTCCTGGCCTACCCGCTCCTGAAGGGCATCTGGCTGTCCTTCACCAACGCGCGGATCGGCCGCGACGGGGTCTTCGTCGGCCTGGAGAACTACGCGTGGCTCTGGGACGACGACGTCTTCTGGCTCTCGGTGTTCAACACCTGCCTCTACACGGCGGTGGCGTCCGTGGTGAAGTTCGGGGTCGGGCTCTACCTCGCGTTGCTGCTCAACAAGAACATGCCGTTCAAGTCGATCATCCGGTCGATCGTGCTGATCCCGTTCGTTGTGCCGACCGTGCTGTCGGCCATCGCCTTCTGGTGGATCTTCGACAGCCAGTTCTCGATCATCTCCTGGTCGCTGCGCCATCTCGGGGTGATCGACGGCAACATCGACTTCCTCGGCGATCCCGCCATGGCGCGGGCCTGCGTGATCTTCGCCAACATCTGGCGGGGCGTGCCGTTCATCGCCATCACGCTGCTCGCCGGTCTCCAGACTGTCTCGCCCTCGCTCTACGAGGCCGCGACGCTGGACGGCGCCTCCAACTGGCAGATCTTCTCGCGGATCACCCTGCCGCTGCTGACCCCGATCATCGCGGTCGTGATGACCTTCTCGGTGCTGTTCACCTTCACCGATTTCCAGCTGATCTGGGCCATGACGCGCGGCGGCCCGGTGAACGCCACCCACCTGATGGCGACCCTGTCGTACCAGCGCGGCATCCTCTCGGGGACGCTCGGCGAGGGCGCGGCCATCGCCACCGCCATGGTGCCGTTCCTGCTCGCGGCCATCGGCATCTCGTGGTTCGGCCTGCAGCGCAGGGCCTGGCAATCCGGGGGGAACGACCGATGAGCGCGCCCGCACCGCCCGCCCATGCCGATCCGCATCTCAACGCCGTATTGGAGGCGCGGCCCGCCGGGCTCACGGACAATTCGGAGGGCATGGCCTATCTCGAGCGCCTGCCCCGGCGGCTCGTGACGACCTACCTGCCGCTCCTCCTCATCCTCGCCGTGCTGCTGTTCCCGTTCTACTGGATGGCGCTGACGGCCATCAAACCGGACGAGCAGCTGATCGACATGGAGCGGTTCAACCCGTTCTGGGTCGTGGATCCGACGCTCAAGCACATCAACAAGCTCCTCTTCGAGACGCAGTATCCGCGCTGGCTCTGGAACACGATGTACGTGTCGGTGGCGGCGACCGTGCTGTCGCTGTTCGCGAGCGTGCTCGCCGCCTACGCCTGCGTCCGCGTGCGCTACCGGGGTGCCGGCTGGGTCGGGGCGGCGATCTTCCTCGCCTACCTCGTGCCGCCCTCGATCCTGTTCATCCCGCTCGCCACGATCATCCAGGCCTACGGCCTGTTCGACTCGCCGATCGCCCTGATCCTCGCCTACCCGACGATCCTGATCCCGTTCTCGACGTGGCTCCTGATGGGATACTTCAAGACCATTCCCTACGAGCTGGAGGAATGCGCGCTGATGGACGGCGCCAGCCGGTGGCAGATCCTCACCAAGATCATCCTGCCGCTCGCCTTTCCGGGGCTGATCTCCGCCGGGATCTTCTCCCTGACCTTGTGCTGGAACGAGTTCATCTACGCGCTGACCTTCCTGTCCTCGACGCAGAACAAGACGGTGCCCATCGCCGTGGTGAGCGAGTTCGTGGACGGCGACGTCTACAAGTGGGGGTCGCTGATGGCCGGGGCGCTGCTCGGCTCGCTGCCGCTGGTGATCCTCTACTCTTTCTTCGTCGAGTACTACGTCTCCGCGCTCACCGGCGCCGTGAAGGAATAGGGGACGGGCAGGACCGTCGTCTTCGCGCGCGCAGCGAAGCGTGCCGGGGCGGCGGGACCTCGGTCGGCGTGGCGCGGGCCGGATCGCTGTGCTCGCGAAGACGGAGACCGTTGCCAGCAGGGCTCGACGACGCCGAGAATGCGCGCGGATCCGCGGGCGCCGAATCGCGGACCGGCCCCATCGAAGGTCACGCCATGGCCCACTTCATCGACGCGCGGTCCACCCTGGTCAACGACGCCGTCGACGGCCTCGTCGCCGCGAGCGGCGGACGCCTGGCACGGCTCAAGGGCGACCCGGGCATCCGCGTCGTCCTCCGCGCCGCTCCGGATCCCGGGAAGGTCGCGGTCATCTCCGGCGGCGGCTCCGGCCACGAGCCGGCCCATGCGGGCTTCGTGGGACAGGGCCTGCTCAGCGCCGCTGTCTGCGGTGACGTCTTCGCCTCGCCGAGCGTCGACGCGGTGCTGGCCGGGATCCTCGCGGTGACGGGGCCGGCGGGGTGCCTGCTCGTCATCAAGAACTACGCGGGTGACCGGCTGAACTTCGGGCTCGCCGCCGAGCGCGCCCGGGCGCTGGGCCACAGGGTCGAGACCGTGATCGTCGCGGACGACATCGCGCTGCCGGACGCCAAGCAGCCGCGCGGCGTCGCCGGGACGCTGTTCGTCCACAAGGTGGCGGGTCACGCCGCGGAGGCCGGGGAACCGCTCGAGACCGTGGCGTCGCTCGCCCGCCGGGCGGCCGGGGCGGCGAAGTCGCTCGGCATCGCGGTCTCCACCTGCACGATCCCCGGCTCGCCGCGGAGCGAGCGGCTGGCGGAGGGACAGGCCGAGCTCGGCCTCGGCATCCACGGCGAGCCCGGCGCGGAGCGCATCGCGCTGCCGAAGGCCAGCGACCTCGCCGAGCTGATGGCCGAGCGTCTCGCGCGGGCCGTCGAAGGTGCGGACCGGCTGGCGCTGCTCGTGAACAATCTCGGCTCCGCCTCCGCGCTCGAGATGCAGGTCCTCACCCGCGCCGTGCTCGCCACCGACCTGGGGCGGCGCGTCCGCCTGCTGCTCGGGCCCGCGCCGCTGATGACGGCGCTCGACATGCACGGTGCCTCGCTGTCGGTCCTGCCGCTCGACGACGCGCTGGAGCGCGCCCTGTCGGAGCCCGTCCCGGTCCCGGCCTGGCCCGCGGCGGTGCGGGTCGCGCCGCCGATCCTGAGGCCGGTGCCCGAGGGACTCGCGGGCGAGGCCTTCGTGCCGTCGCACGACGCCGTCACCGCCGCCCGGATCCGGGCCGTCGCCGAGGCCCTGATCGGGGCCGAGGACACCCTGAACGGCCTCGATGCCAAGGTCGGGGACGGCGATGCCGGCACGACCTTCGCGGGCGCGGCGCGGGCCGTCCTGGCCGAGCTCGACCGGCTGCCGCAGGCGGAACCCGCGGCCCTGTGCCGGGCGCTCGCCGAGCGGATCGGGCGCGCGGTGGGCGGATCGAGCGGCGTGCTCGGCTCGATCTTCTTCGCCGCGACGGCCTCGGCCCTCACCGGCGGCGCCGCGTGGCCCGAGGCGCTCGGGCAGGGCGTGGCGCGCGTCCAGGGTTACGGCGGCGCCCGGGCCGGCGACCGCACGCTGCTCGACGCCCTGATCCCCGCCGTCGAGGCCCTGACGGGCGGCGACCTCGCGGCCGCCGCGGCGGCGGCCCGGGCCGGCGCCGAGGCCACGGCCGGCATGGATCGCGCCGGCGCGGGCCGCTCCAGCTACCTGGCCGCCGGGGACCTCGCCGGTGTCCAGGATCCCGGCGCCGCCGGCGTCGCGGCGGCGTTCGCGGCCCTGGCCGGGGCGTAGGCGCCGCGCGCCGTCGCCCGGCATCCGTTGACGCTCCACCCGTCGAGGCCTACCCCATCCCCATGCGCACCGGCCTGATCCTCGACGATTACCAGCAGGCGGCCCTCGCGCTCGCGGACTGGGCGCGCCTCTCCGACCGCGTCGCGATCTCCGCGATCAGCCAGCACATCCCGAACCCGGACGACCTCGTGGCGCGGATCGCGCAGGCCGAGATCCTCGTGATCATGCGGGAGCGGACGCCGTTCCCGGCGGCTCTGCTGGAACGGCTGCCACGGCTGGAGCTCCTCGTCACCAGCGGCATGCGCAACCTCGCCATCGACCTCGCGGCGGCCCGCGCGCGCAACGTCGTCGTCTGCGGCACCGATTCCAGCCCGACGCCGCCGACGGAGCTGACCTGGGCGCTGATCCTCGGACTGGCGCGCCACGTGGCGCCGGAGAGCCTGACCCTGCGCGCGGGCGGCCCCTGGCAGAGCACCATCGGGACCGATCTCGCCGGCGCGACCCTCGGCGTTCTGGGCCTGGGGAAGATCGGGACGCGGGTGGCCGAGATCGGGCGCGCCTTCGGCATGCGGGTGATCGCCTGGAGCCCGAACCTCGACGATGGCCGCGCCGCCGCCGCCGGGGTGGAGCGGGCGACCTCGAAGGAAGCCCTGCTGGAGGCGAGCGACGTCGTCACGATCCACCTCGTGCTGGGCGACCGGACCCGCGGCCTCCTGGGCGCGGCCGAGCTGCGCCGCATGCGCCGCGACGCGTTTCTCGTGAACACCTCGCGCGCGCCGATCATCGATCAGGCCGCGCTGGTCCAGGCGCTGGAGGAGGGCTGGATCGCAGGCGCGGGCCTCGACGTGTTCGAGACCGAGCCGCTGCCGGCCGACAGCCCGTTCCGGCGCCTGCCGAACGTGCTGGCGCTGCCGCATCTCGGCTACGTGTCGCGCAACAACTACCGGACCTTCTTCACCCAGGCGGTGGAGGACATCGAGGCCTGGCTCGCCGGCGCCCCGATCCGGCAACTGGGCTGACGTCGCGGAGCTTGCCGGACCCGGACTCAGTCCCGGCGGGGGTCCAGCGCGTCCGCGAGGCCGTCGCCGATCAGGTTGAGCGCCACCAGGGTCGCGATCAGGAACGCGGCCGGGGCCGCGAGCAGGTGCGGCGCCGCCTCGATGGAGCGGGCGCCCTCGGCGATCAGGACGCCCCAGCTGGTCTGCGGCTCCTGCACGCCGAGCCCGAGGAACGACAGGAAGCTCTCCAGCAGGATCACCTGCGGCACCAGCAGCGTCGCGGTCACGGCCACCGGGCCGAGGGTGTTCGGCACGATGTGCCGGAGGATGATCCGGGGTGTTCCGAGGCCGAGCGCCCGCGCGGCGCGGACGAAGTCGCGCTCGCGCAGCGACAGGGTCACGGCGCGCACCACCCGGGCCATGTCGAGCCACTCCACCGCGGCGATCGCCACCAGCATGAGCAGCAGGCTCGGGCGGAAGAACACCAGCAGCAGGATCACGAAGAACACGAATGGGAGCGCGTAGAGCACGTCGACGGCGCGCATCATCACGGCGTCGACGGCGCCCCCCACGAAGCCCGCCGTCGCCCCGTAGGCGACGCCGATGAGCAGGGCGACGAGGCTGGCCGCGAGCCCGAGCGCCAGCGAGATCCGGCCCGCGACGAGGCAGCGGGTCAGCAGGTCGCGGCCCTGGATGTCGGTGCCGAGGGGGAAGTGCAGGCGCCGTACCGGCACCGCCACGACGAGCCCGCGGCCGCCGTCCCGCTCGTCGAGGACGGTCGGGGTCCCGAACAGGGCCGAGCGCGGCAGGTAGACGAGGCTGCGCCGGTCGACGCCCGCGTCGGAGCCGAGGGTGAGCCGCAACGTGTCGCCGTCGCGCTCGACCGCGTCGAGCCGCGCGCGCATGCGGAAGGCCAGACGCTCGAGCGCCGGCCGGAGACGCGCGGCGTCGGGCTGCGCGGTGAGGCCGGCCGGGAGCTGGCGCAGGTCCGGATAGGCGCGCTCGGGATCGTGGCCGGTGAGGCCCGGGCCGATCAGGCAGGCGAGGGCGATCAGGACCAGCACGGCGAGCGCCGCCACGGCGGTCCGCTCCCGCGCGAACCGGAGGACGGCGCGCCGGGCCGGCGCCGTGGAAACCGCCGTCACGCCGCCACCCGGAGACGCGGGTCGAGCCACGCGCAGGCGAGGTCGGCGGCGAGGTTGAGCAGGATCACCAGCCCGGCGACGAGCAGGACCGTGCCCATCACCAGCGTGTAGTCGCGGTTGAGCGCGCCCTCCACGAAGTACCGGCCGATCCCCGGCAGCCCGAAGATCGTCTCGACCACCACCGAGCCGGTGAGCAGGGCCGCCGCCAGCGGTCCGAGATAGGCGACCACCGGCAGCAGCGCCCCCCGCAGGGCGTGCCGGGTGACGCGGGCCGGCGGAAGGCCGAGGCTGCGCATGGTGCGGACCGGCTGCGTCCGCAGGGCCTCGGCCAGCGAGGTCCGGGTCAGGCGGGCCAGGGCGCCGACCTGCGGCAGGGCCAGCGTCACCACCGGCAGGACGAGGTGGCTCGGGGCGCCGTCGTTCCAGCCGCCGAGCGGCAGCCAGCGCAGGGTCAGGCCGAAGGCGATCTGCAGCAGCGGCGCGACGACGAAGCTCGGCAGCGAGAGGGTCAGGGCGGCCCCGACGCTGAGGAGCCGGTCGACGAGCCCGCCGCGCCGGAGCGCCGCCACGATCCCGAGCCCGACGCCGAGCGCGGTGGCCAGCGCGAGGGCGAGGGCGCCGAGCGTCGCGGAGACCGGCAGGCCCCGCGCGATCAGGCCGAGGACGCTCTGGTCGCGGAACGAGAAGGAGGGCCCGAGGTCGCCCCGCGCCAGCGCCGCGAGGTAGCTGCCGAACTGCGCGATCAGAGGCCGGTCGAGGCCGTAGACCCGGCGCAGGTTCTCCATGGCGGCGGGCGCCAGCGGCCGCTCTAGGTCGAAGGGCCCGCCCGGGGCGAGCCGCATCAGGAAGAAGCTGACCGTCACCACCGCGAGCAGCGTCGGCACCGCCTGGAGGAGGCGGCGCAGGATGAAGCAGATCACGCGTCGAGCCTCATGAAGCGGGTCGGCGCGGCGTTGCGCAGGTTCGGGTGGTAGCCGTGCAGCCGCGGCGCGATCAGCGCCTTGGAGCGGTAGTGCATCAGCGGGATCCAGGGCAGCTCGCGCAGGGCGATCGCCTCGGCGTCGTAGAGCAGGCCGGCCCGGCGGGTGAGGTCGCGCTCGGTGGCGGCCCGCGCCATCAGGGCGTCGTAGGCGGCGTCCGACCAGTGGCCGGCGTTCATGCCGTCATTCCCGCTCTGAAGCAGGAAAAGGAAGTTCTGCGGATCGGAATAGTCGGCGATCCAGCTGTAGCGGGCGACGTCGAAGTCGCCGCCGTCGCGCAGGTAGGCGAAATGCGTCTTCGCGTCCGTGTAGACGTAGCGCGTCACGATCCCGAGGTCGCGCCACATCTCGCCGAGCGCCACCGCGATGGTGCGGTTGTTGTCGCTGATGTTGAACCGGTACTCCACCGTGAGTGGCCGGTCCGGGCCGAACCCCGCCTCCGCGAGCAGGCGGCGCGCCTCCGCCTCGTGGTCGATCGGTAGGCCGAGGCGGCCCTCGGTCTCGGGGGGCGTGCGGTAATTGTCGAGGCCGGGCGGGCACAGGGAGTAGGCCGGGCTCATGGTGCCGCCGTTGAGCCCGTCAGCGAGGTACTCGCGGTCGATCACGAGCGACAGCGCCCGGCGGACACGCCGATCCGAGAACGGCGCCTTGCGGGTGTTCACCACCAGCGCCGCGAGCCCCAGCGAAGGGCCGAGCACCACCTGCGGCCCGAAGCGGCGGCGCAGGTCGGCGATCTGGTCGACGGGCAGGTCGGAGAGGGAGTCGATCTCCCCGGCGGCGTAGCGGCGCACCGCGGCGGCGATGTCGGGCGTCGGCAGGAAGGCGACGCGCCGGATCGCGAGGCTCGCGGCGTCCGGATGGTGCGGGTTGGCCTCCAGCGTGATCGCGCCGCCCGGAACGCGGTCGGCGAGCCGGTAAGGTCCGTTGGTCACGAGGTTTCCCGGCCGGGTGAAGCTGTCGCCGTAGCGCTCGACCGACGCGCGGTGGACCGGAAGCGCGGTCTGGTGGGTCAGGAGTTCCAGGATGTAGGGCGTCGGCTGTTCCAGCGTGATCGCGAGCCGGAGCGGCGCCTCGGCGGCGACGCCGAGGGCGTCGGCCGGCGTCTCGCCGCGGTTCACGGCGGCGGCGTTGCGGATCGGGAACAGGATCTCGGCGTATTTCGCCGCCGTGGCCGGGTCGAGCATCCGGCGGAACGCGTAGACGAAGTCGTTCGCTGTGACCGGCTCGCCGTTCGACCAGCGGCCGTCGGGGCGTAGGTCGAAATGCAGGCTCACCCCGTCCTCGGAGACCGACCAGGCGCGCGCCGCGCCCGGGATGATCGTGCCCCGGTTGTCGTAGGTGAGCAGCCCGTCGCAGAGATCGCGCAGGATGTGCGCCTCCGCGACGGTCGACGAGCGGTGCGGGTCCAGCGTCTCGGGATCGGCGTCGTTGCCGCGGCGGTAGAGCGCGTCGGCCGCGCGGGCGGGCCGCACGGCCGCGAGGGCGAACGCGCCGGCCAGCCAGTCGCGCCGGCGCGGGCGCACGGTCAGGCGCCGGTGTCCGGCTTCAGGCCGGCCGCCGCGATCCCCGCCACGGCGCAGATCTCGTCGTTGTCGGAGGTGTCCCCGGAGATGCCGACCGCGCCGAGAAGGCGTCCCTCGCCGGAGCGGATCAGCACGCCGCCCGGCACCGGCACGAGGGCGTCGGGCCCGGCGAGGTGCGTCACGGCGGCGACGAAATAGGGCTGCTGCTCCGCCCGCGCGTGGATCGCCCGGGAGCCGAGGCCCAGCGCCAGGGCACCGTTGGCCTTGCCGCTCGCGATCTCGGCCCGGCGCAGGGACGTGCCGTCCTCGACCGCGACCGCCTTCAGCGCGCCGCGAGCATCGTAGACGACGACGGCGAGGGGCTTGAGGTTGCGGGCGCGTGCCTCCCGCAGGGCGGTGTCGACGACGGTGCGGGCGGCCTCGAGGGTCAGGTCGATCATCGGATTCCAACACGGACGCCGCTCCGGGCGGCGTCTCCATCCTTACGGACGGGGGCGCGCCGGGTCCACCGACGCGGATCGCTGCGGCCTCCGACACACGACCTCGTCGGTCTGCGGCCGGCGCGAGCTCGACCCGCCGGTCTGCGAGCGCCTGCGCGCCGGTGTCCCGCGAGCCCGCTAACGGATCACGCCGGTCGCGCGGCCGGCAGGCGGATGATGCTCGCCAGGAACGCGTCGTAGCCGGCCGCCACCGCCTCCGGCCGCTCGAAATGCGGGAACGCGCCGGTCGGCAGGGTGTCGACGCGCCAGTTGGGCCGGTCGGCGACGCGCGGCACCAGCCGGTAGTCGACGAAGTCGCCGCGCTCCCCGTGCACCATCCAGACCGGGAGGCGCAGGCGCTCGTAGAGGCGGGTCGCGTCGGTGGGGAACAGGTGGCCCGCGATGAAGCAGAACGGGGCGTGCTCGGCGCCGGGCTGGTGAGCCGAGGCGTGATCGTATGCGAGCAGACCCTCGTCGATCTCGGAGGAACCGAAGGTCTTCTCAAGGAAGAACCGCATGCTCGGCAGCGTGACCAGCACGTCGAAGAGCGGCCGGCCGAGCGGAGGGCGGTCGAGGACGCGGAGCAGCCAGTCGCGGCCGCGATGGCCGTCCGGCGGACCCTCCCCGGAGAGCCGGGCGTCGAACCCCGTCGGGCTGATCAGCGCGAGGCTGCGATAGGCGTCGGACCGCTCCAGGCTCGCCCGCGCCAGGAACGAGCACGAGAGCGACAGGGCGAGGGCGTCGATCGCCCAGCCGCCGTGCCGGCTCCGGACCTCGTCGACCGCCGCGTGGATCGCCTCCACCATCAGGCGCGGCGTGTAGCGGCGGCGCGAGCGCTCCGAGAAGCCGAACCCCGGGAGTTCCAGGGCGTAGACCGGGCGCGTGCCGCGGTAGCGCAGGTACAGCGGCCGGATCTCGTAGGCGTTGGCCGCCGCGTTGATCGAGTGGATCAGCAGGAGCGGCACGCCCTCGGCCTCAGCGGAGCCGTAGAGCGACAGCGCGCCGGCGCGGCGGGTTCGGATCCGCTCGTGGCGGCCCGGCAGGGCAGGCGGCAGGGTCATCCGCCGGTCCACGGCCAGCGCGCTCCAGCCGACCAGCGCCGCCGCCGAGCCGGCGAGCGTCAGGGCCGCCGCGGTCGCGGCGCGACCGGTGCGATGGCGGGACACGGAACTCATCGGAACACCTCGACGTCCTTCCCGCGGCGGCGGGCCGTGGCCGACAACGCCGGGCCCGCGGGGAAGTGCCCTTCCGGACGCTACGAGGCGTGGCCGGCGAGGCTGCCGGCATTCACCGCCGGGGCCCGGCTCGCCGGCCGCGCCGGCGCGTCGCCCCGGCCCGCGGCCTCGCGCAGGAAATCCACCGTCGGCGCGTCGTTGAGCCAGCCCTGGACGCGCTGCGAGATCAGGAGCTTCCGCTCGCGCCGGTCGTAGTTCGCGTAGGAGGCGGCGACGAATTCGGGCCGGCTCATCGTGCGCGCGGGGCCGGACCGGCGCGTCTCCGCCTTGAAGAACAGGGCGCTGCCGGGCACGCCGTAATGCTGGGCGATCTCCGGATAGACCGGCCAGCTGCCCTGGCCACCGAGATCGTCCGGGAGGAACGCGTCGAGGTCGCATTCCTCGAAGGGCACGCCGGCCCGGGTCAGCAGGCCGCGGGCGAGGTCGGCCACCACGTAGAGCTTCGTGTGGTTGATCGAGTGCATGAAGCAGCCCCGACGCGCCCAGCGCGTGAGGTGCGTGTCGAGATCGTACCCGGCCTGGACGCCGAGGCCGCGCAGGTACGCGACCGACTCGTCCCAGAGATTGAAGTATCCGAGGCGCTCGAAGACCGGCTCGGAGAACAGCCGCAGCGCCTGCGCCTGCGAGAAGCCCGACAGGTAGGCAAACAGCGTGATCGCCGAGTGCGAGTGCCCCATCGGCCCCGAGATCAGGCCGTTGAGCGTGACGTGATCCTGAACGCCCACGTGGACGAGGTCGGGATGGTAGGCGCTGAACACGATGGTCGGGATCAGGCGGACCTTCGGGTGCGTCCGAAGCGTGTCGATCGAGCCGCCGCCCTTGAACTTGGGCAGGTAGATGCTGGTGAAGACGTGGTCGTACCCGTCCGCGTGCGCCATCAGGTCGGCGAGCCGCGGGAACCGGCGGGACGCCGTGAACGCCGAGACGAAATCGACCTGCGCGTGCGGCAGCAGGTAGCGCATCGTCTTGGCGATGGATCCGGCCTGACAGACGCCGATCACGAGGATGCGCGGCGAGCCGGTCCGCTTTTTCCCGAACTGCGCGAGCCGGTGCCGCGCGCGCCAGAGGCTATCGACGGTCAACATCCGGCCTCTCTCGCATGTCCGCAGGCCGCGGGCAAACACCGCACCCGTGCGGATCTCGCGGGCCGGGACCGCCGATCGCGCCCATCGGGAGGAGCCCCCTCGCGGTGCCGACCGTCGGACGGACTGCGCGACCCGCGCGGCGGAACCGCGGCTCACGGCGACGCGCGCCGCCTGTGGATCGCCCGGGCTCGGAGGGACGCGCTCGTCGATCTCCGATTATTCGGAGCACCGCCCGCCATTTCTGAGAAGAGCGGAAGCAACGCGTACAGCGGACCGCCGAATTCCGACGATCTCGCCCAGATATACGGGCCATGAAAGTCTGTCACGGAGACGATTCAACTTGCGCGCCGTTGACAGAGTCAAGTCGTTGGATACAAATCCGATTCAACGAAGCATGAAGCTCGCGGACTGGGCGCTCGCGGTCATGAGGACCGGCAGGCCCCCGATGACCGAGGTGGATCCCCTCTCTCGCCGTGACTCCGCGTCAGCGGCCGCTCCGACGGGCGCGGGGCGCTTCCGACCGACCTGCCTGGACAACGGGCCACGGTCCGAGCCGCTCGGACGGCGCAGCCGCGGCATGCCCGCGGTGGCGCCCCTCCGCATCGCCGCGACGGTCGTCGATCCACGCCCGCATGGCCGTCGGCAACCGGTCGATGCGCGGGCGACGGCGCTGCGCGGGTCGGAGGCCGGGTTCCGCATCGGGTCGAAAGCTGGAGACTGCGCGATGGATTACGTACCTCCGATGGCCGCGATCGCGGCGGCCGCACAGAAGGCGCCGCCCGGCGAGGCGACCGTGCTTACCCCGGCGCGCGATTTGAATCCCGTCGCGGCGCCGGATCCGCGGTCGATCTACACGCTCACGCCGGAGGCGGCCGGGGCCGTCTTCGCGCTCGTCGAGAACCGCATCCAGGTGATCGACGCCGCGCTCGACGTGACCGACCGGCGGGGCACGCAGGTCGCTGCCGCGGCGATGGCGACGGCCACGGCGACGACCCCGGTCGTGTCGCCGGAGACGACGAAGACGATCGGCGCCGCCAATCGCAACTGGAGCGAGGATGTCCGGTTGGATCACAGCCCGTCCCGACTCGTCGGCGCCGACACGGTCGTGGCGTACGACAGCCCGCGGGTCACGGCGGCCTGGAGCCTGGCCTTTCCGGACGTGCCCGGCCGGCGGTTCCGGGCCGTGCAATTGCCGGGTCCGAGCCTCCGCTCCGTCCTGCACGACGCGGAGGCCGGGTTGGACGACACGGGGAGCGACATCTACCTGCTCTGCAACAGCGCGCATTTCGAGACGATCCGCCAAGCCCACCCGCGCACTCACATCAACTGGATCAACGTCGACAACGACGAGATCGTCGTCGTCTGGCGGAAGCCGTCCGAGGAGGGCTAGGGACGCTCCCGACCGGATCGGGACGGCCGGGATCGCGACCGGACCAGGGCTACCCCGCCCGGACGAACGGGAGCCCGGCGGGACCGCCCGGTCAGAGCGTCGGCAGCACCGCGCGCAGGTGGGCGGCGAAGGCGCGGGTCAGCGGCGCGGCGTGCGCCTCGTCCAGGCGGATCGTCAGGCCTATCCGCGGCAGCGCGGGCAGGCCGCTGCCGCGGCTCAGGATGCGCAGGTCGGGCGGGACCGCGGCCCGGGTGAGGACCGCGACCGCCTGGGCGGAGCGCGCCACCGCCAGCAGCCCGGACAGGCTGCCGCTCGCGTAGGCGATCCGGTACGCGCGCCCGCCCGCGTCGAGGGCGGCCCGCGCCGCCCGGTGGTCCAGCGTGTCGGGGTCGCCGAGCGCGAGCGGCAACGGGTCGGGCCACGGCGCGGCGGCGCCGCGCGGCGCCACCCAGACGAGGTCCTCGCGCCGCAGGATCTCCCGCCCGGCCGCCAGCGGGACCGAGACGAGGGCCAGATCGAGCCCGCCGCGGGCGAGCCGCTCCTCCAGACGGGGCGTCGCGCCGCAGACCACCTCGATCGCCGCGTCGGGATGCAGGTGCGCGAAGCCGCGCAGCAGGGTGGGGAGGAAGGCCTGCGCGTAATCGTCCGGGCAGCCGAACCTGAGCGTGCCGTTGAGGCGGCCGCCGGACAGTTCCGCCACCGCGTCGTCGTGCGAGGCCAGGATCCGGCGCGCGTGGACGAGGAGCCGCTCGCCCTGCACCGTGAGCACCACCCCGCGCCCGGTCCGGCGCAGCAGCGGCTGCGCGACCAGATCCTCCAGCCGCTTCATCTGCATGCTGAGGGCGGCCTGGCTGCGCCCGACCCGCTCCGCGGCCCGGCTCAGCGCGCCCGTCTCCGCCACCGTGGCGAAGCTGCGCAGGAGGTCGATGTCGAGGCTCTGGGCCATCAGGATCGCTGAACCCTCGGTTCAGAACTATAAGCTTCTCTGGGGTTGCGGGCGGTCCTAGCATGGCGGGGCCTGCCACGGGACCCGGATCGATGACGACGCGGAACGACGACCCCGACTTCTGGACGCGCGCGCGCCGGCACCTCGTGCGCTACGGCGGCGCCTTCGCGCCGGTCATCATCGAGCGGGCGGAGGGCAGCTTCGTCTACGACGCGGACGGCCGGAAGATCCTCGACTTCACCTCCGGCCAGATGAGCGCGATCCTGGGTCACGGACATCCCGAGATCGCCGCCGTCGTCGCCGACCACGTCGGGCGCCTGGATCACCTGTTCAGCGGCATGCTGAGCCGGCCGGTGGTCGACCTCGCGACCGCGCTGGCCGGCCTCGCCCCCGGCGGGCTGGAGCGCGCGCTTCTCCTGACCACCGGCGCCGAGGCCAACGAGGCCGCCCTGCGCATGGCCAAGCTCGCCACAGGCGGCTGGGAGATCGTGAGCTTCGCGCAGTCGTGGCACGGCATGACGGCGGGCGCCGCTTCGGCCACCTACAGCGCCGGCCGCAAGGGCTACGGCCCGGCCCCGGTCGGATCCTTCGCGATTCCCGCCCCGAACGCCTACCGCCCGACCTTCGCGCGGGACGGGGCTGCCGACTGGCAGACCGAGCTCGACTACGCCTTCGCGCTGGTGGACCGGCAGTCGACCGGCAATCTCGCCGCGTTCCTGGCGGAGCCGATCCTCAGCTCCGGCGGCATCCTCGAACTCCCGCCCGGCTACCTCGCGGCGCTGAAGCGCAAATGCACCGAGCGGGGCATGCTGCTGATCCTCGACGAGGCCCAGACGGGCATCGGCCGCACCGGCCTGATGTTCGCCTGCGAGCGCGACGGGGTGGTGCCCGACATCCTCACCCTCTCGAAGACCCTGGGCGCCGGCCTGCCCCTCGCGGCGGTCCTGACCACGCCGGAGATCGAGGATCTCTGCCACGCCCGCGGCTTCCTGTTCTACACCACGCACGTCTCCGACCCGCTTCCCGCCGCGGTCGGCCTCAAGGTGCTGGAGATCGTCCGGCGCGACGGCCTGGTCGGCCGGGCCGAGGCGGCCGGCGCGCGGCTCGCGGCGCGGCTGCGGGCGCTGCAGCAGCGCTTCACCTGCATCGGCGACGTGCGCGGGCGCGGCCTTCTGCAGGGCATGGAGATCGTGGCCGACCGGGACACGAAGGTGCCGGCCCCGGAGCTGGGCGACGCGATCACGCGGCGCTGCCTCGAGCTCGGCTTGAGCATGAACATCGTGCAGCTGCCCGGCATGGGCGGCGTGTTCCGGATCGCCCCGCCGCTCACGGCCACGGACGCGGAGATCGACCTCGGGGTCGACATCCTGGAGCGGGCGATCGAAGCCTCGGTGTGAGGCGGCCCCGTCAGGCCGCCTCGATCTCCGCGCTGACCGTCAGCCACTCCTCCTCGGCGGCGGCGAGCGCGGTCGCGGCGTCCGACCGCATCTTGGCGATCTCGCCGGCCTTGGCGGCGTTCTCCCGGAAGGCGGACCCGTCCTCCAGGGCGGCGTCGATCTTCTGGATCGCCGCGGTCAGCTTGGCCATCCGCGCCTCGATCGCCTCCAGCCGCTTGCGCAGGGGCGCGAGGGCCGCGCGGCGCTCGACGCCGGCGCGGCGCGCCTCGGCCTTCTGGCCGCCGGACGGCTCGGTCTCGCGCTCGGCCTCGCGCTCGGGCCCCGACAGGACGAAGCGCCGGTAATCGTCCATGTCGCCGTCGAAGGTCTTCACCGTGCCGTCCGCGACCAGCCAGAGCCGGTCGGCGCAGGCCTCGACGAGGAACCGGTCGTGCGAGACGAGGATGACGGCGCCCTCGTAGTCGTTGATCGCCTCCACGAGGGCCTGCCGGCTCTCGATGTCGAGGTGATTGGTCGGCTCGTCGAGGATCAGGAGGTGCGGGCCGTGGAAGGCGGCGAGCCCCATGAGCAGCCGCGCCTTCTCGCCGCCCGACAGCTTCTCGACCGGCGTGTCGGCCTTGTTGGCGCCGAATCCGAGCCGCGCCGTCGCGCCGCGGACCTTCGCCTCGGGGACATCCGGCATCAGGGTCCGGACATGCGCGTAGGCGCTCTCGGCGGGGCGCAGCTCGTCGAGCTGGTGCTGGGCGAAGTAGGCGACCTCCATCTTGGAGGAGCGCTTCACCTCGCCGGCGACCGGCCCGAGCCGGCCGCCGATCAGCTTGCAGAAGGTCGACTTGCCGTTTCCGTTCGCGCCCAGCAGCGCGACCCGGTCGTCCGGCGCGAGGCTGAGGTCGAGGCCGGTCAGGACGATCCGGTCCCCGTAGCCGGCCTTGACGCGCTCCATGGCGACGATCGGCGGCGACAGCGGCTTCTCCGGGCTCGGCAGGTGGATCACCGGCACGTCGTCCTCGAGGAGCGCGGCGATCGGCTCCATCTTGGCGAGCCGCTTCATCCGCGACTGGGCCTGCCGCGCCTTGGTGGCCTTGGCCTTGAAGCGGTCGATGAAGCTCTGCAGGTGCGCGCGCTCGGCATCCTGCTTGGCCTTCGCCTTGGCCTGGAGAACGCGCTTCTCCGAGAGCTGCTTGGCGAAGCTGGTGTAGCCGCCGCGGTAGATCGCCAGCTTGCCGCGGTCGAGGTGCAGGATGTGGTCGACGCTGGTGTCGAGCAGGTCGCGGTCGTGGCTGATGATGATCGCGGTGCGCGGGTAGCGTTCCAGGTAATCGTACAGCCAGAGCGTGCCCTCGATGTCGAGGTAGTTGGTCGGCTCGTCGAGGAGCAGCAGGTCCGGCTCCGAGAAAAGGACGGCGGCGAGCGCCACGCGCATCCGCCAGCCGCCGGAGAAGTCCGCGCAGGGCCGCGCCTGGGCGGCCGCGTCGAAGCCCAGCCCGTGCAGGATCGCGGCGGCCCGGGCCGGCGCCGAGTGGGCGCCGATATCCACGAGCCGCGTCTCGATCTCGGCCCGGCGCAGCCCGTCGGCGTGCTCGGCCTCCGCCATCAGGCGGGCGCGCTCCGTGTCGGCGGCCAGCACGACGGCGTGCAGCGTCTCCGGTCCGGCGGGCGCCTCCTGGGCGACGGCGCCGATCCGCATGCCCTTGGGCAGCGCCACCGATTTCGCGTCGACCGGGAGGTCGCCGAGAATGGCCTTGAACAGGGTGGTCTTGCCGGCCCCGTTGCGCCCGACGAGCCCGACGCGGGCGCCTTCCGGGATCGTGAAGCTCGCGGAATCGAGTATCAGACGGTCGCCGATGCGGTAGGTGAGGTCGTTGACGCGCAGCATGCCGGCGTTCTGGCGGTCCGGACGCCGCGAGGCAAGCGCCGCCGTCGCGCGGGCAGGCCGGCATCCCCGTGTCGCCCTCCGACACAACGCGACGCCTATTTTAAGCTTGAAACATCAGCTTCGGCTGTCGGATTTTTAACGGAATGCCGTCAAACCTGTGGCGAGTGCTGCGCAAATAGACGCTGATAGGGCGTTCATCGGCTCTAGAACGTCGTCACGTGAGCCGGAAAAGCGCCCGGGCGGGGGCGAGCCACAGGGGGGAATCTTGGGCCAGACCCTGATCCTGACCGACGATGTCGAGCGCGCCGAGAGGCTCGCGCGCAATCTCGGCGTCGTCACGCCCGTTGTGCTGCACGACCTCTACGGCGACGCCGTCCCGCCGCGGGGGGCGGGGCTGATCATCAGCGACGTCAGCGCGCTGACCTCCGAATCCGTGCGCCGGCTGCGCCAGGCGCTGTCCACCGCGCGCGGGCCCGGCATCCCGTTCCTGGCCCTGATCCACGGCAACCTCGGCCGCGGCGAGATCCAGGCCACCGCCCTCGGCGCGACACGCGCGATGCCGGCCGCCGCGGTCAGCGCCATGCTGCTGAACGCGGTCGCGACCCTGATCGGCACCGCCAAGGCCCCGCCGCAGACCGGCAACTGGCAGGAGCAGGTGAACGAGGCCCGCTCGGCTTTCGTCAGCCTGTTCCGCGCCGATCAGGCGCCCCCGGCCGCGCTGGTCGAGAACGGCGCCGACTTGGTCAACCAGGCGATCCGCGAGGCCAAGGTGCGCGAATGGCTCAGGGTCGTGGCGAGCTTCGACGACGTCACGCACCGCCACTGCCTGAGCGTGGCCGGGATCGCGGCCGAGTTCGCGCGCGTCCTGGGGCTCAACGAGGCGGATTCCCGCTACCTCGTCAAAGGCGCGCTGCTCCACGACATCGGGAAGGCCAAGATCCCCCTCGCGATCCTGAACAAGCCCGCGCCGCTGACGCCGACAGAGCGCGCCGAGATGGCTCGCCACCCGGCGCTCGGACACGAGATGCTGCTCACGGGCGACTACGACGCGCTGACCCTGTCGGTGGTCCGCTCGCACCACGAGTATCTCGACGGGTCGGGCTATCCGGACGGGCTGCGCGGGCAGCAGATCCCCGACCTCGTCCGCCTGATCACCATCGCCGACATCTTCGCCGCGCTGATCGAGGCGCGCCCCTACAAGGCGCCGAAGGCCCCGCGCGAGGCCTACGCCATCCTTGAGTCGATGAGGGCGAAGCTCGATGCGGACCTCGTCCGCGCCTTCGGAGCGGTCGCGGTCGCCTGCGAGACGCCCCGCCGCGCCTCCGCCTGAACCCGACCCTCAGACGAGTTCCCAGGCCTTGCCGTCCCGCATCAGGGCGGTGACGAGGGCGTGGTTCAGCTCGTGCCCCGTGTGGAACGCCGAGATCCGGCCCTCGACCGGGTGGCCCGCCAGCGCGAGGTCGCCGACGAGGTCGAGGATGCGGTGGCGAACCGGCTCGCCGGGGACGCGCATCCCGCCCAGCACGTGCCCGCGCACCAGCAGCGCTGCCGAGCGGGGTGAGACGCCCTGCAGGAAGTCGTTCCGCATCAGGTAGCCGTAGGCGCGGCCCGCCATGGCCCGCGCGTAGCGCCCGAAGCTGCGCGCCGGCGCGATCTCCCGCTCGAAGGATTCCGGCGTGATCGCGCCCGACCAGTCGATCGATCCGAAATGCGCCAGCGCGACGTGGCCGGCGATGTGCAGGCCCGGGCCCGGCTCGATCTCGAGGCGGCGCCGCCCGTTCTCGACCGCCACCGTGCGCAGCAGGCGGATCACCCGGCAGGGCAGGCTCTGCTCGCGCCGGCCCGCGATCCGTATCGCCTCACACCAGGGCGTCGCGCTCCCGTCGAAGATCGGCAACTCGTCGGCGTCGATCTCGGCCAGCACGTTGTCGATCCGCAGCGCGCTGAGCGAGGCCATCAGGTGCTCGATCGTGCGCACGAGGACGCCGTCGCGTCGCAGCGCCGAGGAGAGCGGCTGCGATTCCCGGTAGTGCCAGTGGGCGGGCACGTCGACCGCCCGTCCGTCCCTCAGGTGGCGGCGGAAGACGATGCCGTGGCCGGCCGGGGCGGGGCTGACGCGGACCGTGGCGTGCCGCCCGGAATGGAGGCTGCGGCCCGAACGCTCGAAGGGGCGCGCGAGTGTCGCCTGCTGGCGGGGACCGGTGGAGGATGTCGAGCGCGGGAAAGGTACGTCTTGATGCATCGATACTGCCCGCCTCGGCGGGCCAGGAATTTAGCCCTGATACCTGATCCACGCTAATAAACTCCTGTTCATCGGGACGCGGCTTGACCGCCCCGCCCGCGACCGTCACGATTGCGACGCCCGATCGATCCAGCACCGCCCCGGCGGGGCGCGGCTTCACTGTGCGGGCTGCTCCCGTCCCCAGATCTGCTGGCCGGCCCCCGTCAGGGCAGGGACGGAGGCCGGAGTTGAGGGAACACGATCGATGGCGCGGTTGGGGACAATACCTTTCTTCAAGGATCCCGGCATCGAGCTCAGCCCCTACGAGCCCCGCTGCCACTGGCGCCGCTTCGACGAGAACGAGGTCCTCGTCGACTTCGACGATATCTCCACCGACGTGTACTTCATCGCCTCCGGCGAGGTCCGCATCCTGAACCGGACCCAGTCCGGCAAGGAAGTCATCCTGGGCGAGATGCGGGGCGGGGCCTTCTTCGGCGAGCTCGCCGCCATCGACGGGATCGGCCGCTCGGCCAACGTCACGGCGCTGACCCGCGGCGAGGTCTGCGTGGTGCCGGCGCCGGTCTTCCGGCAGATCGTGTTCGCCTCCGAGGCGATCGCCGACCGGCTGTTCCGGCTCCTGGCCAAGCGCGTGCGCGAGCTGAACACGCGGCTCATGGAACACGCCCTGCTCGACCTGAAGCACCGGCTCTACGCCGAGCTGCTCCGCCTCTCCGTGCCCCGGGCCGGCACGGCGGGCGAGCGGGTGGTCTCGCCGCCGCCCTACCACCACGTCCTCGCCGCGCGGATCGGCTGCCGCCGCGAGCAGGTGACCCGGGAGTTCACCGCGATGGCGGCGGAGGGACTGGTCGACCGCACCCGCGGCGCCCTGGTCCTGCGCCGGCCGGACCTCCTGGAAGCGCGCGTGGCCGAGGCGCTGCGCGAGGATTCCTGATCCGTTGTCCGAGGGGCCGGCGCCGCGCCTGCGACTGGAGGAGCTGACCAAGCGCTTCGGCACCCATCGGGCTGTCGACGCCGTGTCCCTCGACCTCGAGGCGGGGGAGTTCTTCTGCCTGCTCGGCCCGTCCGGATGCGGCAAGAGCACACTCCTGCGCATGATCGCGGGCTTCGAGAGCCCGACCTCGGGACGGATCCTGCTGGGCGCGCAGGACCTGACCGCGCTGCCGCCCCACCGGCGGCCGGTCAACATGATGTTCCAGTCCTACGCCCTGTTCCCGCACATGAGCGTGGCCGGCAATATCGGCTACGGACTGAAGGGCCTCGGCCGTTCCGCCTCGGCGGAGCGCGTGTCGGAACTGCTCAAGCTCGTGCGCCTGGACGGGTTCGGCGACCGTCGACCGGAGACTCTCTCGGGCGGCCAGCGCCAGCGGGTCGCCCTGGCCCGGGCGCTCGCCCGGGAGCCGAAGCTGCTGCTGCTCGACGAGCCGCTCGGCGCGCTCGACCGCGGCCTGCGCGAGGAGACCCAGGGCGAGCTGCGCGCGGTCCAGCGCCGCCTCGGCACCGCCTTCGTCGTCGTCACGCACGATCCCGAGGAGGCGATGATGCTCGCCGACCGGATCGGCGTCATGGAGGCGGGCCGCCTGATCCAGGTCGGGCCGCCGGCCGATCTCTACCGGCGCCCGGCGAGCCGCTTCGTCGCCAGCCTGCTCGGCGACGTGAACCTCATCCCCGGCCGTGTCGGCGCCGGAGGCGCCGACACGGTCCGCACGGTCGAGACCGCGCACGGTCCCGTGCGGGGCGTCGCGGAGGCCGCGCTCGCGGAAGGGGCCGCGGTCGTGGTGGCGGTGCGACCCGAGGACGTGGTGCTGGGCGCGGAAGGGCTGCCGGTGGTCGTCGCCGACGCCGTGTTCCTGGGCGACCGGGTGCGCCGGACGCTGCGCCTGCCCGACGGCGCCACGCTGCGGGCGAGCGGGCGGCCCGCGGAGGCCGCCGCGGCGCCGGGCTCGGACGCACGGGCCAGCTTCCCCGCCGACGTCGCCGTGATCCTGCCGGCATGAGGGCCGCCGGAGCGGAGGCCGACCGCGCGACCGGGCGAACGGAGGCCGGGTCCGCGCGCGTCCGCAAGCGCGGCCGGCTGTTCGACCGTCTGGCGCGCCTGCCGCCCTTCCTGTGGCTGGCGGCGTTCTTTCTGCTGCCCTTCGTCATCACCCTGAAGATCAGCCTCTCGGAGCCGGCGACGGCGATCCCGCCCTACCTGCCGCTGCTCGACTGGCGCGGCGGGCTCGACGGCTGGTCGGCCTTCCTCGAGGCCCTGAACTTCGACAATTACCGCACGCTCGCCGCCGACCCCCTCTACCGCGACGCCGCCCTGGGCTCCCTGACCTACGCGGGCGTCGCCAGCCTGATCCTCGTCGCCCTCGGGACGCCGCTCGCCTACGCCCTGGCGCAAGCGCCGTCCCGCTGGCAGCCGCTCCTCGTGGCGCTGGTGATCGTGCCGTTCTGGACGAGCTTCCTGATCCGGATCTACGCCTGGATCGCGATCCTGAAGCCCGAGGGGCTGCTCAATCTCGCCCTGCGCCGGCTCGGCCTGATCGACGCGCCGCTGACGATCCTCAACACCGACGCGGCGGTGATCGTCGGTCTCGTCTACGCCTACCTGCCCTTCATGGTGCTGCCGCTCTACGCGGTGATGAACCGCCTCGATCCGACCCTGCGCGAGGCCGCGGCGGATCTCGGCGCCTCGCCGAGCCGGGTGTTCTGGACCGTGACCGTGCCGCACAGCCTGCCCGGGATCGCGGCCGGCACGGGGCTCTGCTTCATCCCGATGGTCGGCGAATTCGTGATCCCGGACCTGCTCGGCGGGTCGGAGACGCTGATGCTCGGCCGGGTGCTCTGGAGCGAGTTCTTCTCGAACCGCGACTGGCCGCTGGCCGCGGCGGTCGCCGTGCTGATCCTCGCCATCGTCATCGGACCGGTGGTCCTGTTCCGGGACAGCCTGCGCGCGGGCGAGGGCGAGGCGCCGTGACCTGGGTGACCCGCACCGCCCTGGTGGCCGGCCTGGGCTTCCTCTACGGGCCGATCGCGGTGCTGATCGTGTACTCGTTCAACGCCTCGCCGATGGTGACGGTCTGGGGCGGGTTCTCGACCCGCTGGTACGGCGCCCTGCTCGCCGACGCGCCGCTCCTGTCGGCCGCCTGGGTCTCCCTGAAGGTCGCTTTCCTCGCGAGCCTGCTCGCCACGATCCTGGGGACGCTGGCCGCGCTCGCCCTGGAGCGGCAGGGGCGCTTCCGCGGTCGCGCCCTGTTCACGGGTCTCGTCTTCGGGCCGATCGTGATGCCGGAGGTGATGATCGGGCTGTCGCTCCTGCTCATGTTCATCGGGATCGGGCTGGACCGCGGCCTCCTGACGATCGTCATCGCGCACACGACCTTCTGCACCGGCTTCGTGGCGGTGGTGGTCGGCGCGCGCCTGCGCGGCCTCGACCGGTCCCTCGAGGAGGCCGCGGCCGATCTCGGGGCGGCGCCGGCGCGCGTGCTGATGACCGTGACGCTGCCGCTGCTCGCGCCCGCCCTCGCGGCCGGCGCGCTCCTCGCCTTCACCCTGTCGCTCGACGACCTGGTGATCGCGAGCTTCGTCTCCGGCCCGGGCTCCACCACCCTGCCGATGCGGCTCTACAGCCAGGTCCGCCTCGGCGTGAATCCGGAGATCAACGCGGCCTCGACCCTCCTCGTCGGGCTGGTGAGCGTCGCGGTGCTGCTGGCGTCCTGGCTGACCGCCCGCCGCGGACAGGGCTAAGCGGCGTCACTCCGCGGCCTGCGCGGCGGTCGCGCCCCCGCGCACCGTCTGCGCCACGGCGACCGTCACGACGACGTTCACCACCAGCGCCACGATGCCGACATTCACGTCCTGGAGCGGTCCCAGGACCGGCAGCTTCGCCAGGCTGAACCCGGAGAGGACGGTCGCCGCCACGGTGGCCACGCCCGCCACGATGCCGGCGATGGCGGCGCGGCGGTCGAGGGGATTGCGGCGCATCAGGCTGGTGATGAAGCAGGGGAAGAGCTGCGTCACGAAGTTGTAGCCCATGAGCAGGAGCTGCACGATCGTGTCGCCGCCCGACAGGGTGAAGCCGACGCAGACCAGCGCCAGCACCGGAACGAGGATCTTGCACAGCCGCGCGGTCGCGGCGTCGTCCATGCCGGGGCGCAGCGGCCGGACGAGGTTGTTCGCGACCAGCGTGACGCCGGCGATCAGGATCATGGAGCCCGGGACGAGGGCGGTCAGCACCCCCGTGGCGCCGATCAGCCCGATGACCCAGGGCGGGAAGGTCGCGAGGGCGAGCTTGAACAGCGAGAGGTCGACGTCGGGCCCCGTGAGGCCCGGCACCTGCATCACGGCGGTGAAGCCGATCACGAACACGAACAGGTTGATCAGCTGGTAGATCGGCAGGATCACGGCGTTGCGGCGGAAGGCACCGGGCTCCCGCGCCGTGTAGAGCGACGCGAAGGTGTGGGGCCACATGTAGCCGCCGAGCGCGGTCAGCAGGACCGTGGTGGTGAACCAGGTCGGGCTCTGGCCGCGGTCGGGCAGGGCCAGGAAGCCGGGCTTCGCCGCCTCGATCGCCGTGAACAGGCCCTCGTAGCCGCCGTAATAGTGGACCGGCAGGTAGATCCCGAGGAAGACCACCACGAGCAGGATGCTGGTGTCCTTGATCACGGCCGTCCAGGCGGAGCCGTGCACGCCCGACACCACGACGTAGGCGGTGAGCGCGGCCGCGCCGATCCAGACCGCGGTCGTCGACGAGATCGCGCCGTAGGACGCCGTCGAGACGATGATCCCGAGGCCCTTGAACTGCAGCACGAGGTAGGGGACGAGGGCGACGATCCCCACGAGCGCCACCAGCATGCCGAGCGCGCGGCTGCCGTACTTGCGCGCGAAGAAGTCGGGCTGCGTGTAGAGGTTGTGCAGCTTGGCGTAGCGCCAGACCGGGGGCAGCAGCCAGTACGAGGTGACGTAGGCGAGCGTCAGGTAGCAGAGGATGTAGTAGGCGGGGCCGCCCTTGCCGTAGGCGATGCCGGAGCCGCCGAGGAACGTGAAGGTCGTGTAGATCTCCCCGGCCATCAGCAGGAAGACCAGGGCGGTGCCGAAGCCGCGGCCGCCGACGGTCCACTGCTCCAGCCCCATCTCGCGGCCGACCCGCGCGTAGAGGCCGAGCCCGATCGCCAGCGCGAAGCCGGCGGCCACGATAACGAGCGCGATGCTCATCGGGGATCCTCCGGCGCGCGGTTCTGGGGGTCGGTCAGGTAGATCACCCCCATCACGGCCGAGGTTCCGATCACGCAGAACACCAGCCAGGCGAGGAGCAGCGGCAAGCCGAACACGAAGGGCTCGACCCGGTTCAGGAAGAACGGGCCGACCAGGATACCGAGGAAGGGAAGGGCGGCCAGCCACCGCAGATTTCGCATGCGCGATACCGTTCAGAAGGCCCCGATATCGCGGGTTGAATCAGTCACGGACCGCTGTCAACGCCGCGATTGCCCAACGGCGCTCATCCCGATCACGTCTGCGTGCTGTGCGCTCGCGCACGCGGCCGCGCTCCGGGCGCGCATATCCTCAGCCCAGCGTCGCGCCGTCCGACACGGCGGCCGCCGAAGGATTTCACGATGACCCGCACTCTGACCATCGCGGCGCTGGCCGCGCTCCTCGCCGTTCCGGCGGTCCAGGCGGAGGCCCGCCCGCGGCACACCCCCGCCAAGGCGCAGCCCAGCGCCGCGATCAAGGCGCGCCAGACCGTCCTGAACGATTTCAATGCGCGGATGAGCCGCCTGGACGCGCTCATGGGTACCCCGAGCAGGTCGTCGGTCCGCGCGCGCTCGGCCGAGGCCGGCCGCTAGGAAACGTGACCCGCCGGCCGCCCGGACCGGCGCGTCGACTCAGCGGCCCAGGCCGCCCGCCTCCTCCACGAAACGCGCCACCGCGTCCGCGCCCGCGCCCTCGCGCAGGGACGCGAACACGTACGGCCGGGTGCCGCGCATCCGCTGCGTGTCGGATTCCATCACCGACAGGTCGGCGCCGACGAGCGGCGCGAGATCCGTCTTGTTGACGATCAGCAGGTCGGACCGGGTGATGCCCGGACCGCCCTTGCGGGGGATCTTCTCGCCGCCGGCGACGTCGATCACGTAGAGCGTGATGTCGGCGAGTTCCGGCGAGAACGTCGCCGCGAGGTTGTCGCCGCCGGACTCGATCAGCACGAGGTCGAGCTTCGGGAAGCGCCGGCTCATCTCGGCGACGGCGGCGAGATTGATCGAGGCATCCTCCCGGATCGCCGTGTGCGGGCATCCCCCGGTCTCGACGCCGAGGATGCGCTCCTCCGGCAGGGCGCCCGCGACGGTGAGGATCCGCGCGTCCTCCTTCGTGTAGATGTCGTTGGTGATGGCGCAGATCTCGTAGCGGTCGCGGAAGCGCTTGCAGAGCTGCTCCATCAGGGCGGTCTTGCCGGAACCGACAGGTCCGCCGATGCCGACGCGGAGGGGGCCGTTCGTGGAGGTCATGCTACGGGCTCAGGATCGGAAGATGCGGGAATACTGGGTCTCATGGCGGAAGGAGCCGAGATCCAGGCGGAAAGTGGCGGCACCGAGGGCGTCGAGATCCGCCGCGGCGGCCGCCTCGGCGAGCCCGGCGAGGCGCGGCGCGAGGGCTGCCACGACCCGCGTGCCGGCGGCCTGACCCACGGGCGCCGCCCGGAGGGCCGCGGAGACGAGGTTCTGCAGGAAGGCGAGGCCGTAGGCGGCGAGCACGGCCCCCGGATTCATGCCGTGCGCGCCGGCCGCGAGGCCGACGGCGACCGGGTAGGCGACCGGCCCCGGCAGATTGCCGGCCAGGGCGTCGAGGGCGTCGCAGGGCCACGCGCCGCGCGTCGCGTCGAGGAAGCTGCGGCCCTGCTGGCTCGTCTCCAGGTGCAGCTCCCGCGACGGCGCCAGGGCCAGGGCGAGGTCGTTGACGGCGACCAGCGCGGCGCCGTCCGCGGACAGCGCCGCCGCGTGGGCGTGGGCGGCCAGGATCAGGTCGTTGCGCAGGGCGCCGCGGTCGCAGACGTCCCGGAGCCACGCGGTCAGGCTCGCCTCGTCGCGGACGTCGCCCGCCTCGACCGCCCATTCGAGCCCGTGCGAGTAGGCGTAGGCCCCGACCGGGTAGCCGGGCGACAGCCACGCCATCAGGCGCAACGCCTCCACGGCCTCAGCCCGCGGCATGGTGGTGCTGGTGGCCGCCATGCGGGTGGTCGTGCCCGTGACCGTGGCCATGATCCCCGGAATAGGCGCCGCCCTCGGGCCGGAACGGGCGCACCACCGGCTCGGCGGTGCCGCCGAGGCCCCGGACCATCTCGGCGAGGACGTGGTCGTGCGCGATCCAGACCGCGTCCGGGCCGATCTCGGCGGCGATGTGCCGGTTGCCGATGTGCCAGATCAGGCGCTTGAGGGCGTGATCGCTGGGAGCCCGGATCTCGAGCAGGCGCTCCGGCGCGGCCTCGACCCAGACGAGGCGCCCGTCCTGGAGGACGAGGGCGTCGCCGTCCTCCAGCACGGTCGGCTCCGAGAGATCCAGCAGGAAGCCCAGCCCCCCGGCGCCGCGCATGGCGACGCGGCGGCGGTGGCGGTCGCCGTGATCGAGGACGACGCGGTCGACGATCTCGCCACCCGACAGGGCGTCGCGGCGGAGGATGCGGGTGGCGCGGATCATGGTCGACGGTTCGGGTGGGGTTCTCGGGCGCGGTCAGACAACGTCCGTCTCCGGCGTGCCCGGATAGAAGCCGAGCTCACGGATCTGCTCGATCACGTAGGGACAGGATTTCGGAAAGACGGATCCGGGCAAGCCCGTCTCGCTCGCGGCCCCGAGGACAGCGACGGAATAGGCCTTCGCGAGCACCGCGCCCGGCCAGGACTGGAGGCTGGGGCTCACGTCGATCAGGTCATCGATCCGGATGCGCTGCTCGAGGATGGTCGCGCGCCAGCCGTACTTCCGCTTCTCCGGCTGGAATTCCCACTTCAGCAGGTGCAGAAGCAGGATGGCGAGACGGCTCCGGATCTCGGCTTTCTGGGATCCGCCCAAGCTCTCGATCTCCTCGGCGACGTTGGCGCGGTCCAGATCGGGCCAGCGCCCGGCCCGGAGCAGGGCCGCCTGCTCCTCGGTCCAGAGGCAGAGATCGGTCGTGTAGAGGTCGTCCCTCGCCGGAAACTGGGCGGTCTTCGTCATCGCGGCTCTCCTGCCACCGAGCCCATCCTACCTCAGAACAGGAAGTAGCGCTGCGCCATCGGCAGCACCTCGGCCGGCTCGCAGACCAGCAGCTCGCCGTCGGCGCGCACGTCGTAGGTCTCCGGATCGACCTCGATGACCGGCGTGGCGTCGTTCAGCACCATGCTCTTCTTCGAGATGCCGCCGCGGACGTTCTCAACGGCGACCAGCTCCTTCTGCACGCCCAGCCGCTCGCGCAGGCCATCCTCGACCGCCGCCCGGGAGACGAAGGTGAGGGCGGTGGCGAAGGGCACCCGTCCGTAGGCGCCGAACATCGGCCGGTAATGGACCGGCTGCGGCGTCGGGATCGAGGCGTTCGGGTCGCCCATGGGCGCGGCCGCGATGCTGCCGCCCTTCAGCACGAGGTCGGGCTTCACGCCGAAGAAGGCCGGACTCCACAGCACGAGGTCGGCGAGCTTGCCGGCCTCGACCGAGCCGATATGCCGGGAGATGCCGTGCGCGATGGCCGGGTTGATCGTGTACTTGGCGACGTAGCGGCGCGCCCGCAGGTTGTCGGTGCCGGACGCGTCGCCCGGCAGGGCGCCCCGCTGGCGCTTCATCTTGTCGGCGGTCTGCCACGTGCGGATGATGACCTCGCCGACCCGGCCCATCGCCTGGCTGTCGGAGGACATCATCGAGAGCGCGCCAATGTCGTGCAGGATGTCCTCGGCCGCGATGGTCTCGCGCCGGATCCGGCTCTCCGCGAAGGCGAGATCCTCGGGAATCGACGGGTCGAGGTGGTGGCACACCATGAGCATGTCGAGATGCTCGTCGATCGTGTTCCACGTGTAGGGCCGCGTCGGATTGGTGGACGACGGGAGCACGTTCGGCAGCCCGGCCACCTTGATGATGTCCGGCGCGTGGCCGCCGCCCGCGCCCTCAGTGTGGAAGGCGTGGATGGTCCGGCCCTTGAACGCCGCGATCGTGTCCTCGACGAAGCCCGATTCGTTGAGCGTGTCGGTGTGGATCATGACCTGGATGTCGTGGGCGTCCGCCACCGACAGGCAGGTATCGATCGCCGCGGGCGTGGTGCCCCAGTCCTCGTGCAGCTTCAGCGCGCAGGCACCCGCCCGCACCATCTCGACGAGGCTCTCCGGACGGGACGCGTTGCCCTTCCCGGCGAAGGCGAGGTTCATCGGGAAGGAATCTGCCGCCTCGATCATCCGGGCGATGTGCCAGGGGCCCGGCGTGCAGGTGGTGGCGAAGGTTCCGTGCGCCGGGCCGGTGCCGCCGCCGAGCATCGTGGTGACGCCCGAGCAGAGCGCCTCCTCGATCTGCTGCGGGCAGATGAAGTGGATGTGGCTGTCGAAGCCGCCCGCCGTCAGGATCTTGCCCTCGCCGGCGATGACCTCGGTGCCAGGCCCGACCACGATGTCGACCCCGGGCTGCACGTCCGGGTTGCCGGCCTTGCCGAGCCGGAAGATCCGGCCGCGCACGATGCCGACATCGCACTTCACGATGCCCCAGTGGTCGAGGACCACCGCGTTGGTGATCACCGTGTCGACGGCGCCGTCGGCGTTGGTGGCCTGGCTCTGGCCCATGCCGTCGCGGATGACCTTGCCGCCGCCGAACTTCACCTCCTCGCCGTAGGTGGTGAAGTCGCGCTCGACCGTGATCTCCAGGCTCGTGTCCGCTAGCCTGATGCGGTCGCCGACGGTCGGGCCGAACATGTCGGCGTAGGCCGAGCGCGGCAGGCTGGCGGGCTTGGGCGTGTTGGCCATGGTCAGAGCTTGCCCATCACGTCGCCGCGGAACCCGTAGACGGTGCGCCCGCCGGAGAGCGGCACCAGCGCCACTTCCCGCGTCGATCCCGGCTCGAACCGCACGGCGGTGCCCGGCGCGATGTCGAGGCGCTTGCCCCGGGCCTGCTCCCGCGGGAACACGAGGCCCGGATTGACCTCGAAGAAGTGATAGTGCGAGCCGACCTGGATCGGCCGGTCCCCGACATTGGCGACCTCGACCACGGTCCGCTCGGCGCCGGGGTTGAACACGATCTCGCCGGGCAGCGTCGTCACCGCACCGGGGATGTCGGACGAGGCCGCGCCCCGGATCGGGTGATGCACGGTGACGAGCTTGGTGCCGTCCGGGAAGGTCGCCTCCACCTGGATGTCGTGGATCATCTCGGGCACGCCCTCCATGACCTGATCGGCGGTCAGCACGGTGGCGCCGGCCTGCATCAGGTCGGCCACGGTGCGGCCGTCCCGCGCGCCCTCGACCACAAAGTCGGTGATCAACGCCACCGATTCCGGATGGTTGAGCTTCACGCCGCGGGCGAGGCGGTTGCGCGCCACCTGCGCCGCCATGGCGATGAGCAACTTGTCCTTCTCACGGGGCGTCAGCAGCACGGGCAACCTCGTCGTCGCGGCGGCCGGAGCAAGGATCATGCGCGCGGCGCGGTCAAGGGCGGGCGTCGGCCGTTGCAGGACCCGGACCAGCGGCCGTCGCGGCCCGCCGGAACCACGGAGGCGTCACGGCGTCATGGCGATGAAGCCGGCGAACAGGTCGGGCAGGGGGGCGCCCTTCACGGCACCCGGCAGGTCGCGGGGGTGGATGAACTCGTCCCGGAACCAGGGATAGCGCTTCGGATCGAAGGAGGCCCGGAGCCAGTCGATCGTCCGCCGCACGCGGGTGATCCGCTCGGCGTCCGGGTGATAGGTCAGCCAGATGTCGACGCTGAAGCGGCCGAGATTGTCCACTGGGACGACCTGGGCGCCGATCGCGCTGGCATAGGTCGGGAGCAGGCCGATCCCGGCCCCCTTGGCGATCGCCCAGTAATAGGCGCTGCTGACGTTGATCTTCAGGGTGATCGGGACCTTCGCGGGGAAGCCCGGCACCGTGCGCACGTAATCCTCCAGGGCGACGGTCTGGCCGCCGTCCTGCACCACGATCCGGTGGCGCTCCAGGTCCTCGGGGCGCGCCGGGAGCCCGTAGGTCTCCTCGTAGCTCCGCGCGGCGTAGGGCACCATGTGGATCCGGCCGAGCTTGACGATGCGCAGGTCCGGGCTGGTCGGCCGCGTCAGCTGGATCGCGACGTCGGCCTCCAGCCGCAGGACGTCGGCGGATTCCATCGCGCAGCGGAGGTCGACGGTCAGGCGCGGGTTGGCGCGCTGGAACTCGACGAGCCGCGGCGCGAGCCAGAAGGCGCCCAGCCCCTCCGTCACGGCGATCCGCACCTCGCCGGTCTCCGCGAAGGGCGCGCCCTCGCCGGTGCGCACCAGGCTGAACGCCGCCGCCTCCATGCGGCCGGCGGCCTCGAGGATCGCGTGGCCCTCGGCGGTGAGGCGGATGCCGTCGACGTGGCGGGTCAGCAGCGGCGCGCCGATCAGCGCCTCGAGATCGTCGATCCGGCGCCGCACCGAGTTCACCGACAGGCCGAGCTTCGTCGCCGCCGAGCGGAAGCTGCCGGACCGCTGGAGCGCCAGGAAGACCCGGATGCTCTGCCAGTCGGGCATCGGGTCCCGGATCGCCTCCGCCTGTTCCATCGACGGAACACCCCTGTTTCAAATTTTGCACATACAGCCAGAGCGCTAGATGCGAAGTGCTTAACCGTCAATCCGTACCCGAATGACAGGTCATCCGATGACGGTGCACATTGCTCGCGCGCAGTTCGTGGCCAAGGACGCCGATCAACTCGGTACAGCGCTAGTCTCTCCCGAGCCGCGGCACGCGCTGAATGCGCTCGAGGTCGGCCGAATTGCCCGGCACCTCGTCATCTTCACGCCGACCCCGGACGATCTGGCGCGGCTGATCGCGGCGGCGCGCGCGGATCTGCCCGATCTCGCGCCCCTGCGCACCGTCCAGCGGGTGATGTCGCTCAATCCCGACAGCGTCCTGGCGATCGCCCAGCGCCACCGGTTCGACGCCGCGGATCCGCGGGGCGAGGGGTTCGTGGCCTGCCTGATGCTGAACGCCGACGGCCTGGCGGCGCTCAAGGCCGGGACGCTCGACGCGTCCGATCCGCCCGCCGCGATGCTGGCCGGCCAGCACGAACGTCCGGCCGGGATCTACGTCTGGGCCGTCTACGCGCGGCGGCGCCTCTCCGGCGGCGTCGGTCTCGTCTTCGACCGTCTGTCGAGCCCGACCTACCGGGGCGTCGACTTCTACGCCCGCGCGGCCACGCCCGAGGGCGCCGACCTCCTGACCACCCTCGGCTTCACGGCGCAGACCTCCGCCCGCGGTGCCCTGTACCATTTCGCCCGCGCGCCGAAGGCGGAGCCGGCGCCCCCGTACGACACCCACCGGTCCGGCGGGACCGGCATCAGCGTCGCGGTCGCGCGGAACATGGAGGACCTGTCCCGCGTGATCGCCCTGCGCGCCGCCGTCTACATGGCGGAGCAGGCCTGCCCGTACGAGGAGGAGTTCGACGGCAACGACCTCTCGGCGACGCACCTGATCAGCTACCTCGGCGACGAGCCGGCGGGCTGCCTGCGAATCCGGTTCTTCGCGGATTTCGCCAAGATCGAGCGCCTCGCGGTCCGGGCCGAGTTCCGCAACACGCGCCTGTCCTTCGCGCTGGTCCGCGCCGGGATCGAGCTGGCCCGGGTCAAGGGCTACCGGCGGCTCTACGGCCACGCCCAGAAGCGCCTCGTCGGCTTCTGGAGCCGCTTCGGCTTCCGCGTC
The DNA here is from genome assembly GCF_001424445.1 of Methylobacterium sp. Leaf361. NCBI lineage: Bacteria > Pseudomonadati > Pseudomonadota > Alphaproteobacteria > Hyphomicrobiales > Methylobacteriaceae > Methylobacterium > Methylobacterium sp. Leaf361. The sequence goes on from NZ_LMPY01000023.1 coordinate 322,610, forward strand.
TTCGAGGGCGCGCAGGAGCTGGTCTTCTCGGATTTCGACTACGTCGAGATGCTGATGGAGGCGGAGCCACACCCGCAGGCGATCGGCCTCGGCGCCGACCCCTACGTCATCATCCGGCCGGAGGGGCGCTGGCACCGGGCGGGCGCCCTCGACCGCTCGCGGAGCCGCGCCGTGACCCGCCCGTCCGTCGACCGGGCGGTGGCCGCGCGATGAACCGGCCGATCAACCCGGCGCTGTATCGCCGGCCGCGCAGCGTCCCCGCCCTGGTGCTGGTGGACATGCAGCAGGAATACGAGATCGCGGGCCGCCCGCTCGCCCTGGCGGGGATCGAGCCCGCGCTGTCCAACTGCCGGCGCGCCCTCGCGCATGCCCGCGCGAGCGGCATGCAGGTCGTCTACGTCCGCTGGATCGGCGCGCCGCTGTTCCAGGCGGGCAGCCGCTTCGTCCGCTGGATCGAGGGGTTCGAGCCGCACGGCTGCGACATGATCTTCGACCGGGACCGCCCGTCCTGCTACGCCAGCCCCGCCTTCGCGGACGCGATGGAGCGGGGATCGCCGCCGCTCGTCATCGCGGGCTTCGCCGGCGAGTCGTCCTGCCTCGCGACGGCGGTCGACGGCTTCCACCGCGGCCAGGACGTGACCTTCCTGTCCGACGCCTCCGCGAGCCACGACCTCGACGGGATCTCCGCCGACGAGATCCACCGGTCGGTGAGCGCGGTGATGCGGGTGTTCGGCGACGTCACCGACACGCAATCCTGGATCGCGGCCTCGGCGCCTTTCAGGCCCCTGCCCACAGCTTCGAGACCCACGCACGCCAATGACTGACCGAAGCCAGAATCACGGGATTCCGGAGGGGGTCCCGGCCGGCGACGATGTGGACCTGCGCCTCGGCCGGCACGCGATCGAGCTGCTGCAGGCGGCGCGCGAGGCCGGCGAGCCGACGCTGATCGCGCAGGCCGAGGCCATGGCGATGGCGGTCGGCTTCGTGCTGGCGAGCCGGCTGCCGGGCGGCGCGCCGGAGACCGCGTGATCAGTCGGCGCCGTCCTCGCCGCCGATGAGGCGCATCACGCGCAGGCGCGCGGTCCGCTCGTCCTGGGCGCGCCGGTCCGCGGCGAGCGCCCGCCAGAGCACGACGAGCTCATCCTCGAGAGGCGAATCGACGGTTTCGTCGGCATCGCGCGCGATATTGGCGTGATCGAAGGCGTCCATGTTCGAGGTTCCGCGCCTTGAGGTGCGGTCCGCTAACAGGACAAGATCGCGATCGTCCAGCCCGAAAGTTGAGCAGATCCTGTACAAGCCGACGGGATCGTCACGCGCGGCGCAATCCATCGCCGGCAAATCGAACACCGGATCGTAGATCGGCGAGGATGGGGAGGCTGACGGCGGTCGATCGACCGGGGCGATGATCCGGCTCGACCGAATTGCATCCGGAGCCGCTGTTTCGGCGCCCGCCGGGACATGAATTCAATAATTTATTGACGATAGTCGATGAATACGCGACCGGCCACGCAGCCCGTCGCCTCGAACAGTGTCCGCCCGGGACCGCGCACGCCGCGAGCCTCAGAAACATCTCGGACACCGAACTGTGACAATCCCGACCGGTATCGGCCAGGGCCCGGGCGCCGCACGGGTGCGTCCGATCGGACCGCGAGCACCTCAGGCCCGGGATCGCGTCAGCGCGGCGATGATGGATTCGACCACGACGATCTGCTCCTGCACGGCGACCAGCCGCGGCCCGGCATCCGCGCCGTCGCCCAGCACGAAGGTGCCCTTCTGCCGCCGCGCGTCGCGCAGCTTGCGCACCGACGCGACGATGATCTGCCGCTCCTCGATCAGCGCGTCGCGCAGTTCGTTCAGGCCGTCCAGTTCCAGGGTCGAGGCCATGCGGCGTCCCGGTCTCACATCCTCGGCGCGGCGTCGGCGGCCATCCCGCGCGGGCACGCCGGGCGCCTGTCGTCCGCGCGGAGCGTCCGGCGCCGCGGCGCGGCCCACTCTCGGCGGCGGTAGCACGCTTTCCGCTCACGGAACATTGCCGCGATCCGGGGAGCGCCGCGATGTCCGGCGCGGCCATTGTATGCTATTGAATGCAAAATTATCCCGGTCCGCGAAGCGGTCGGATCAACGGGCGGATAGCGGCGCATGCTGAGTGAGGACGTGCACGACCGCGACGGGTCTCGCGCGGACGAGACGGTCACGGACCGGAGCCACGGCGACGCGCGTCGCGCCGCGACCAAACCGGCGAAGAAGCGCTCGGGCGCGGCCGGCCTGATCCTCCTGCTGCTCGCCGTCGCGGGCGGCGGCGCCTACGGCTACACGCGCCTGAATCAGCCCGCGGTGAAGTCCCGGGCGGCGGCCCCGCTGCCGGTGCCCGTCACCCTCGGCACGGTCGAGCAGGGGCCGTTCGCCCTCGTGTCGAACGGCCTCGGCACCGTCCAAGCGTACAACACCGTCCAGGTGCGCACGCGCGTCGACGGCGAGATCCAGCAGGTCGCGTTCCGCGAGGGGCAGACCGTCCGCAAGGGCGACGTGCTCGTGCAGATCGACCCGCGGCCCTACCAGGCGGCGCTGGATCAGGCGAAGGCCAAGAAGGAGCAGGACACGGCCAACCTCGGCAACGCGAAGGCGGACCTCGTCCGCTACACCGGGCTGGGCGCCTTCGCCTCTCGGCAGCAGACCGAGACGCAGACGGCCCTGGTCGCCCAGCTCACCGCGCAGGTGGCGTCCGACCAGGCGGCCATCGACAACGCCACGACGCAGCTCGGCTACGCCACGATCCGCGCGCCCATCGACGGCGTCACGGGCTTCCGGCAGGTCGATATCGGCAACATCGTCAACGCGGCCGGCCAGACCCCGATCGTGACGATCACCCAGGTCGAGCCGATCTTCGTGGTGTTCACGGCCCCGGAGGATCAGCTGCCCGCCATCACCGCGGCCCTCAAAGCCGGTGACGTGCCGGTGGAGGCCTGGACGTCGGACGGGCTGACCAAGCTCGCCGACGGCAAGCTCGCCCTGTTCAACAACCAGGTCGACACCGCGACCGGCACGATCCGCCTCAAGGCCGTCTACGAGAACAGGAACCACGCGCTGTGGCCGGGCCTGTCGGTCTCCACCAAGATGCGGGTCGGCACGGTCGCGGTCGCCACGACCGTGCCGGACGACGCGATCCAGCACGGGCCCGACGGGCTGTTCGCCTTCGTGGTGGACGATGCCAGCCGGGCGCATCAGCGCGCGCTGAAGGCGGGCCGCTCGGATTCGGGGCGGACGCGCGTTCTCAGCGGCGACCTCCGGCCCGGCGAGCGGGTGATCGTCGCCGGCCAGTACAAGGTGCAGGACGGCAGCCTCGTGGCCGATCCGCACGCGGCCCACACCGCGCAGGCGGAGGCGGTCCAGTGACGCGCGCTGCACGCCTCACGGCGGGCGCGTCCCAGCGCGGGGCCCGGCCATGAAGGGCGGCATCTCGGCACCGTTCATCCGGTTCCCGGTGGCGACCACGCTGATCATGGTCGGCATCCTGTTCCTCGGGATCGTGGCCTACCCGCTGCTCGGCGTCGCGCCGCTGCCGCAGGTGGATTTCCCGACCATCCAGGTGACCGCGCAGCTCCCCGGGGCCAGCCCGGAGACGATGGCCTCGTCGGTGGCGCAGCCCCTCGAGCGGCAGTTCTCGCAGATTCCCGGCGTGTCGCAGATGACCTCGACGAGCTCCCTCGGGATCTCGACGGTCACGGTCCAGTTCGACCTCAACCGCAACATCGACGGCGCCGCGAGCGACATCCAGGCGGCAATCAACGCCGCCAGCGGCCAGCTCCCGAAGAACCTCCCGACCCCGCCGACCTACCGCAAGGTCAATCCGGCCGATTCGCCGATCCTGCTGCTCTCGGCCACCTCCGACAGCATGCCGCTGATCGACGTCGACGACGCGGTCGACGTCCAGCTCGCCCAGCGGATCAGCCAGATCTCGGGCGTCGCCCAGGTCTTCATCGGCGGCCAGCAGAAGCCCGCCGTGCGGATCCAGATCGACCCGGCCAAGCTCGTCGCCAAGGGCCTGTCGCTGGAGGACGTGCGCGCGCAGCTCACCCTCACGACGGTCAACAACCCGAAGGGCAGCATCGACGGCGGCAGCCACAGCTACACCATCTACGCCAACGACCAGCTCACCGCGGCGCACAACTGGAACGACGTCATCGTCGCGTATCGCGACGGCGCGCCGCTGCGCGTCCGCGACATCGGACAGGCGGTCGCCGGCCCCGAGGACACCAAGCAGGCCGGCTGGACCAACGGCAAGCGCGGCATCTTCCTGGTCGTGTTCAAGCAGCCCGGCGCCAACGTCATCGACACGGTCGACAGCATCAAGGCCCAGCTGCCCCGCCTAACCGCCACACTGCCGGCCGCCATCAAGGTCGGCATCCTGAGCGACCGCACGCAGACCATCCGCGCCTCGGTCGAGGACGTGCAGTTCACCCTGCTGCTGACGATCGCGCTGGTCGTCGGGGTGATCTTCGTCTTCCTGCGCAGCTTCTGGGCGACCGTGATCCCGAGCGTGACCGTGCCGCTCGCGCTGCTCGGCGCCTGCGCGCTGATGTGGATGGCGGGCTACACCCTCGACAACCTCTCGCTGATGGCGCTCACCATCTCGGTCGGCTTCGTGGTCGACGACGCCATCGTCGTGCTGGAGAACATCAGCCGCTACGTCGAGGAGGGGATGCGGCCCATGGAGGCCGCCTTCAAGGGCGCGGGCGAGATCGGCTTCACCATCGTGTCGATCTCGGTGTCGCTGATCGCCGTGCTGATCCCGCTCCTGCTGATGGGCGGCATCATCGGAAGGCTGTTCCGCGAGTTCGCCGTGGTGCTGTCGATGACCATCGCGGTCTCGGCCTTCGTGTCTCTGACGCTGACCCCGATGATGGCCTCGCGGCTGCTGAAGTCCCACGACGCCGAGCGCCACGGCCGCCTCTACCGCATGAGCGAGGCCGCCTTCGACTGGCTGCTGGCGGTCTACGCCGACGCCCTCGACGTCGCGCTGCGCTTCCGCCGCGTCACGCTGCTGGTCTTCTTCGCCACGCTGGCGCTGACCGGCTACCTGTTCGTCGCCATCCCGAAGGGCTTCTTCCCGCAGCAGGACACCGGTTTCATGATCGGCGTCACCGAGGCGTCGCAGGACATCTCCTTCTCGGCGATGAAGGCGCTGCAGGAGAAGGTCGGCGCGATCGTCCAGGCCGATCCCGCGGTCGCCACCGTCGGCATGTCGCTCGGCGGCAACGGCCAGGCGCTCAATTCCGGGCGCATGTACATCACGCTGAAGCCCCGCGACGAGCGCGACGTCAACGCCTTCCAGGTGATCGGCCGGTTGCGCCCCAAGCTGGAGCGCGTCGAGGGCATCCGGACCTTCATCCAGGCGACCCAGGACGTGCGCACCGGCGGCCGCACCTCGCGGACGCAGTTCGAGTACACCCTCCAGGACCCGGACCTCGCCGAGCTGAACACCTGGGCGCCGCGCATCCTCGACAAGATGAAGACGCTGCCGGGGCTGCGCGACGTCGCCACCGACCAGCAGACCCGCGGCACGACGCTGACGCTGTCGATCGATCGCGACGCCGCCTCGCGCTACGGCATCACGCCCCAGCTCATCGACGACACGCTCTACGACGCGTTCGGCCAGCGCCAGATCGCGCAGTACTTCACGCAGCTCAACAGCTACCACGTCGTCCTGGAGGTGCTGCCGGCGCTGCAGGGCAGCGTCGAGAGCCTCGACAAGATCTACATCAAGGCGCCGATCGGCGGCGGGCAGGTGCCGCTCGCGGCCTTCGCCCGCTGGACGACGGTTCCGGTGGCGCCGCTGGCCGTGAACCACCAGGGGCAGTTCCCGGCGGTGACGATCAGCTTCAACCTCGCCCCCGACGTCGCCCTCGGGCAGGCCACGGAGGCGATCGGCCGGGCGATGCGGGAGCTGCAGGTCCCGCCGACTGTGGTGAGCGGCTTCCAGGGCACCGCCCAGGCCTTCCAGCAATCGCTCTCGACGGTGCCGCTACTGATCCTGGCGGCCCTGTTCGTGGTCTACCTGATCCTCGGCATCCTCTACGAGAGCTTCATCCACCCGATCACCATCCTGTCGACGCTGCCCTCGGCCGGCGTCGGCGCCCTGGCGGTGCTGATGTGGGCGGGGTTCGACTTCAGCCTGATCGCGCTGATCGGCATCATCCTCCTCATCGGCATCGTGAAGAAGAACGGCATCATGCTGGTCGACTTCGCCATCGTCGCCGAGCGGGAGGAGGGTCTCTCGCCCGAGGTCGCGATCCGGAAGGCCGCGCTGCTGCGCTTCCGGCCGATCCTCATGACCACGATGGCGGCCCTGCTCGGCGGCATCCCGCTGATGGTCGCCACCGGGACCGGCTCGGAGATCCGGCAACCCTTGGGCTACGCCATGGTGGGCGGCCTCGCGGTCAGCCAGGTGCTGACTTTGTTCACCACGCCGGTGATCTACATCTACCTCGACCGGCTGGCGCACCGCTTCTCGTTCCGCGACAAGCCGCAGGCGGTGGACGCGACGCTCGATGACCCCGAGCCGGTGGAGGAGGTCCGCGGCCCGCCGGCGTTGCGCGCGGCGGAGTGAGGCCGACCGCCCTCTTTGCGAGCGGAGCGAAGCGATCCAGGGCAGCGCGCCGTCGGCGAGCGTGGCGCATCTGGATCGCTTCGCTCCGCGCGCAGAGACGCTGAGCGTCGCGGAAGAGGCGTCCCGAAGCCGATGGCCGGGCAGCCCTGTCACCGCGGCCCGCTTGGCGGGGCTTCTCGCCGTTCCAGTTCATGCGGCACCGGCCCTCTGAGACCGCGGGAAGCCGAAGGATGCGGATGAGCCAGAACCTGCCGCTGCGAGGGCTGACCGTGCTCGCCCTGGAGCAGGCCGTCGCCGCGCCCTACTGCACCTCGCGGCTCGCCGATGCCGGGGCCCGGGTCATCAAGATCGAGCGGCCGGAGGGGGATTTCGCCCGCGGCTACGACGCGGCGGTCAACGGGCTGGCGAGCTACTTCGTCTGGCTCAACCGCGGCAAGGAGAGCCTCGTCGCCGACATCAAGGATCCGGCCGACGCCCGCCTCCTGCACGCGATCCTCGCCCAGGCCGACGTGTTCGTGCAGAACCTCGCCCCCGGCGCGGCGGCCCGGGCGGGCTTCGGCTCGGCGGAGCTGCGCGCGCGCTACCCCCGGTTGATCACCGTCGACATCTCCGGCTACGGCGCCGGCAACGCCTACAGCGACATGAAGGCCTACGACCTGCTGGTCCAGGCTGAGAGCGGGCTCGCCGGGATCACCGGCCACCCGGCGGGGCCCGGCCGCGTCGGCGTCTCCGTCTGCGACGTCGCCTGCGGGATGGACGCCCACGCCGCGGTCCTCGAGGCGCTGATCGCCCGCGGGATCACCGGGCAGGGCTGCGCCCTGGAGGTCAGCCTGTTCAGTGGCGCCGCCGACTGGATGAACGTCCCGCTGCTCTACTTCGAGGGGACCGGCAAGGCGCCCCAGCGGGTCGGCCTCGCGCACCCGTCGATCTGCCCCTACGGCGCCTTCCCCACGGCCGACGGCAGCCTCGTGCTGATCTCGATCCAGAACGAGCGCGAGTGGGCGAATTTCTGCGCCGGCGTGCTCGGGGAGCCGGAGCTCGCCCGGGCCGAGGGCTTCGCATCGAACAACGCCCGTGTGGCCAACCGCGCCGCGGTCGACCTGCGCATCGGCGCCGCGCTGGTGCGGCTGACCCGCGACGCGGCCGCCGCCCGGCTGAAGGCGGCGGGCACCGCCTACGGTTTCGTCAACACGCTGGCGGACCTCGCCACGCACCCCGCGCTGATCCGCGCGGAGGTCCGGACGCCTTCGGGGCCGGCCCGGATCGTGGCGCCGCCGGTGCTGATCGACGGCGCGGTCCGCGCCCTCGGGCCGGTCCCGGCCATCGACGAGCACGGGGCGCGGATCCGCGAGGAATTCGCGCCCCGGGCTCGAGGACAGTGATCTGACAGCGCATCGGAATGGGCGGGAGGAGACGATGAGACTGGACGGCAAGATCGCGCTCGTGACGGGGGCCGGCAGCGGCTTCGGGGCCGGGATCGCCCAGCGCTTCGCCGCGGAGGGCGCCAGGGTGGCCTGCGTCGACATCGACGGCGCGGCGGCCGGGCGCGTCGCGGCGGCGCTCGGCGAGAACGCCATCGCGATCGCCGCCGATGTCGGTCTGGCCGCCGACGTCGCCGCCAGCGTCGCCGAGACGCGGCAGCGCTTCGGCGTGCCGAGCATTCTCGTCAACAACGCCGGCACCACTCACCGCAACAAGCCGCTGATGGAGGTGACGGAGGACGATTTCGACCGGGTCTTCCGGGTCAACGTGAAGTCGATCTTCCACTACGTCCGGGAAGTCGCCCCGCTGATGCGCGACGCGGGCGGCGGCGCGATCCTCAACGTCAGCTCGACGGCGGCGCTGCGGCCGCGCCCGGGTCTGACGTGGTACAACGCCTCCAAGGGTGCGGCGAGCCTCGCCTCGAAATCGCTGGCCCTGGAATTGGCGCCCTGGAAGATCCGGGTGAACGCCCTCTGCCCGGTCATGGGCGCCACGGGGCTCCTCGAGCACTTCATGGGCGTCCTCGACACGCCCGAGAACCGCGACCGCTTCATCGCCACGATCCCGCTCGGGCGCCTGTCGGAGGCGAGCGACATCGCCGCCGCCGCCCTGTTCCTCGCCTCCGACGAGGCGGCGTTCATCACCGGCGTCGATCTCCCCGTCGACGGCGGCCGCACGGCCTGAGGAGCCCCCGATGGAAGCCTATACCGAGATCCGCGAGGCGGTCGCCAAGCTCTGCGCCGGCTTCCCGGGACCGTACTGGCGGGCCCTCGACCGGGAGATGGCCTACCCGACCGAATTCGTGAACGCACTGACCGAGAGCGGCTACCTGTCGGTGCTGATTCCCGAGGCGTACGGCGGCTCCGGCCTGCCGCTCTCGGCGGCCGCCGCGATCCTCGAGGAGGTGCAGCGGGCGGGCTGCAACGGCGGCGCCTGCCACGCGCAGATGTACACGATGGGCACGCTGCTCCGGCACGGCTCGGAGGCGCAGAAGGCCGAGTACCTGCCGGGCATCGCGGAGGGTCGCCTGCGGCTCCAGGCCTTCGGCGTGACCGAGCCGACCTCCGGCACCGATACCGGCAGCCTGAAGACGACGGCCCGCCTGGAGGGCGACCACTACGTCGTCAACGGCCAGAAGATCTGGACCAGCCGCGCCGAGCACTCGGACCTGATGCTGCTCCTCGCCCGCACCACGCCGCGGGCCGAGGGCATGAAGCGCACCGACGGGCTGTCGGTGCTGCTCGTCGACATGCGCGCGGCGAAGGGCAACGGCCTGACGATCCGGCCGATCCGCACGATGATGAACCACGCCACCACGGAGGTGTTCTTCGACAATCTCCGCGTTCCGGCGCAGAACCTCATCGGCGAAGAGGGCAGGGGCTTCCGCTACATCCTGTCCGGCATGAACGCGGAGCGGATCCTGATCGCCGCCGAGTGTGTCGGCGACGCCAAGTGGTTCATCGACAGGGCCCGGGCCTATGCCGGCGAGCGGACCGTCTTCGGCCGGCCGATCGGTGCCAACCAGGGCGTGCAGTTCCCCATCGCCAAAGCCTACGCGAACATGCGCGCGGCCGAGCTCATGGTCCGCGAGGCGCTGACCCTCTACGAGGGCGGGGCCAATCCCGGGGCCGAGGCCAACATGGCCAAGATGCTCGCCGCCGACGCGTCCTTCGAGGCCGCCAACGCCTGCATTCAGACCCATGGCGGCTTCGGATTCGCCGAGGAGTACGACGTGGAGCGCAAGTTCCGCGAGACGCGCCTCTATCAGGTCGCGCCGATCTCCACGAACCTGATCCTCGCCTACCTGTCCGAGCACGTCCTCGGCCTGCCGCGCTCGTACTGACATGACCGATCTCAGCGCCTGGATCGGCCGGACCCGGGCGGCGTCCGACCTCGTCACCCCGCGCCTCCTCGCCGAGTTCCGCGCGACCTTCGCGCCGCACCTGGCGCCGGTCGCCGACGGGATCGCGCCGCCGGCCCTGCACTGGTGCCTCGCGCCCGAGACGCCGCCGGCCGACTCCCTCGGGCCCGACGGCCACGCCGCCAAGGGCGGCTTCCTGCCCCCGGTGCCGCTGCCGCGGCGGATGTGGGCGGGGGGCGAGATCGAGACGCTCTCGGACCTGCGCGCGGGGGACACGGTCACGCGCACCGAGACCGTGCGGGACGTCGCCTTCAAGAGCGGGCGGAGCGGGAGCCTGTGCTTCGTCACCGTCGACCACACGGTCTCGACAGAACGGGGCGTCGCGATCCGCGAGCGGCAGGATATCGTCTACCGCGAGGCGGCGGGTGCACAGACGGGAACCGGCGCTGCGCCCGAGCGCGACGGTTCCGAATCCTACGCGGTGATCTGGGAGGTGCCGGCGACCCCGACGCTGCTGTTCCGCTACTCGGCGATGACCTTCAACGGCCACCGCTTCCACTACGACCAGCCCTACGCGACGCGGGTGGAAGGCTACGCCGACCTCGTCGTGCACGGCCCGATGCAGGCGACGCTGCTGATGAACCTCGCCGCGACGCTCCTCGGACGCGTGCCGCGGACGTTCACGTATCGCGGCGTCGCGCCGATGACGGCGAACCAGGTGTTTCGAGTCTGCGGGCGGGTCGCCGGGACGGCGTTCGAGGGCGTGACCCTCGGCGCGGGGGGCCATGTCTGCATGCGGGCCCGGGCCGACGGGTGAGCGGCCGCGGACGCTCTGTCCGCATCCGAGACCAGGCCGGAATCGGCACCGCCGTCGCGCCGCGCGCGGGCAAAAGCGGCGCAGCGGCCCGCGGACGCGTCCGCGGGCCGGCCCCGGGCGGGATCAGGCCAGCTTCAGGCCGACGTTGACGTTGCCGCGGGTCGCGTTGGAGTACGGGCAGACCTGATGGGCGGCGTCGACGAGCTTCTGCGCGTCGGCGCGGTCCAGGCCCGGAAGACTGATGGTCAGGTCGGCGGTGATGCCGAAGCCGCCCTCAGAGCGCGGGCCGATGCCGACGTCGGCGGTGACGGTGGTCTCGGCCGGGACCTTCAGCTGCAGCGACGGCGCGACGGCCTTCATGGCGCCGAGGAAGCAGGCCGAGTAGCCGGACGCGAAGAGCTGCTCCGGGTTCGCGCCCGGACCGCCCGCGCCGCCGAGTTCCTTCGGGGTCGAGAGCTTGACCTCGAAGCTGCCGTCGGCAGTCCGGGCGGCGCCGTCGCGGCCGCCGGTGGCCGTGGCGGTGGTACGGTACTTCACGTCTACGGGCATGGGACTCTCCGGTTTGGGGATGCCGCCGGCATGTAGGCGCCGACTCGCCTCCGCACAGCCCATTTAGATTGCGCGCAATCTAATTTCAAGGATCGATCAGCGCGAAGCGGTCGACATCGACGAGCCCACGATCGGTGATCTTCAGGTGGGGGATCACCGGCAGGGGCAGGAAGGCCACCTGCAGGAAGGGTTCGGGAAGGACGACCTCCAGGCTTCGCGCCGCGTCGCGCAAGGTTACGAGCGACCGGCGGATGGCGTCGAACGGCATGAGACTCATGAGCCCGGCGACCGGCAGCGCGATCTCGGCCAGCACCCGGCCGCCCTCGACCACCACGAAGCCGCCCTCGATCGCGCCGAGCCGGTTCACCGCCACGGCCATGTCGGCGTCGTCCGCCCCGACCACCGTGATGTTGTGGCTGTCGTGCCCGACCGACGAGGCGATGGCGCCGCGCTTGAGGCCGAACCCCTTCACGAACGCGACCCCGACGCCGCGCGCGCCCGGCTGTGTCCGGCCGTGGCGCTCGACCACCGCGACCTTGATGACGTCCTGGTCGAGGTCGATCCGGCGCTCGCCGCCGGAATAGGGCAGGGTCAGGTCGTGCCGCAGGGTGATGATCTTGCCGGGCACGACGCCGATCACCGGCGTCGACGGCCCGGAGCCCGGAGCGTCGAAGTCGGCGGCCGTCACGTGCCGCGCCCGCACGCTCCGGCGGCCGATCGGCTCGATCGACGCGCGCGCGTCGAAGAGCGCCGCGCCCACCGGCCGGCCCGCGCTGAGGACTTGCGACACGGCACAGGCGGCGAGATCGTCGAGCACCACGAGGTCGGCGCGCTGGCCGGGCGCGACGAGGCCCCGGTCGTGCAGCCCGAAGGCGCGGGCCGCCGACCAGGAGGCCGCCCGATAGGCGGCCAGCGGCGGCACGCCGAGGGCGATGGCCGTGCTGATGACGAAGTCGAGGTGCCCCTCCTCGGCGATGTCGAGGGGATTCCGGTCGTCGGTGCAGAAGGCCAGGAACGGCGCCGTCCGCTCGGTCAGGATCGGCGCGAGGGCGTGCAGGTCCTTGCACACCGAGCCCTCGCGGATCAGCACGGTCATGCCCTTCGACAGCTTCTCGCGGGCCTCCTCGGGCGATGTCGCCTCGTGCTCGGTGCGGATGCCCGCCGCGATGTAGCCGTTGAGCGCGAGGCCGCGCAGGAGCGGCGCGTGCCCGTCGATGTGCCGCCCCTGGAAGGCCGCGAGCTTGTCCAGCACGCCCGCATCGCCCGCCAGCACGCCCGGGAAGTTCATGAACTCGGCGAGGCCGATCACCTTCGGGTGCGTCGCGAAGGGAAGGAGATCCTGTGCCTCGATCCGGGCGCCCGAGGTCTCCAGGTGGTCGGTGGCCGGCACGCAGGACGAGAGCTGCACCCGCAGATCCATCGCCAGCGTCTCGGAGGATCTGAGGAACCACGTGAAGGCGTCGGTGCCGAGCACGTTGGCCATCTCGTGCGGGTCGCAGATCCCGGTGGTGACGCCGTGCGGCAGGACGCACCGCTCGTATTCCTGCGGCGGCATCAGCGACGACTCGACGTGGAAATGCGTGTCGATGAAGCCCGGCACCACGACCTTGCCGGACACGTCGATCTCCCGGGTGCCGCGATACTGCCCGAAGGTCCCGACGATCCGGTCGCCGCAGATCGCGATGTCGGAGGCGACGAGGTCGCCGGTGACGAGGTCGAGGAAGCGGCCGCCCTTCAGGACCAGATCGGCGTCGGCCCGGCCCTGACCCTGCGCGATCGCGCGCCGGAGAAAATCCACCTGTGTCATCGCGATCCGCCCCTCCCGCCTGCCATCCGCCAGAAGCATGCCACGGGTGCCGGCCTCCCGGCGACGCTTGCGGATGCGCGGGCGCGGGCGCAGAAGCCCTTCACCTTTGAACCAGTCGAAGCTCTCGATGCCTGCCTATCGCTCACGCACCACCACCCACGGCCGCAACATGGCCGGCGCCCGCGGCCTCTGGCGCGCCACCGGCATGAAGGATTCGGATTTCGGCAAGCCGATCATCGCGGTGGTGAACTCCTTCACGCAGTTCGTGCCGGGCCACGTCCACCTCAAGGACCTCGGCCAGCTCGTCGCCCGGGAGATCGAGGCGGCCGGCGGTGTCGCCAAGGAGTTCAACACCATCGCGGTCGATGACGGGATCGCGATGGGCCACGATGGGATGCTGTACTCGCTGCCGTCCCGCGAGCTGATCGCCGATTCCGTCGAGTACATGGTCAACGCGCACTGCGCCGACGCGATGGTGTGCATCTCGAACTGCGACAAGATCACCCCCGGCATGCTGATGGCGACGCTGCGCCTCAACATCCCGACCGTCTTCGTTTCGGGCGGCCCGATGGAGGCCGGCAAGGTGCAGCTGCCGGGCATCGCCAGGAAGGTCGACCTCGTCGACGCGATGATCGCGGCGGCCGACGACCGGATCTCCGACGAGGACGTCGCCGTCATCGAGCGCTCCGCCTGCCCGACCTGCGGCTCCTGCTCGGGCATGTTCACGGCGAACTCGATGAACTGCCTCACCGAGGCGCTGGGTCTGGCGCTGCCGGGCAACGGCTCGGTGCTCGCCACCCACGCCGACCGCAAGCGCCTCTTCGTCGAGGCCGGCCACCTGATCGTCGATCTGGCCCGCCGCCACTACGAGCAGGACGACGCCAGCGTGCTGCCGCGCGCGGTCGCGAGCTTCCAGGCGTTCGAGAACGCCATGACCCTCGACATCGCGATGGGCGGCTCGACCAACACGGTGCTGCACCTGCTGGCCGCCGCCCACGAAGGCGAGGTGCCCTTCACAATGGCCGACATCGACCGGCTGTCCCGGCGGGTGCCGGTGCTGTGCAAGGTCGCGCCGGCGGTGGCCAACGTCCACATGGAGGACGTCCACCGGGCGGGCGGCATCATGGGGATCCTGGGCGAGCTCGACCGGGCCGGCCTGATCGACACCGGCGTCGGCAACGTCTCGGCCGGGACGCTCGGCGGGGCGCTCGCCCGCTGGGACGTGCGCGGCGAACCGGCCGCCTCGGTCCAGACCTTCTACCGCGCGGCCCCGGGCGGCGTGCCGACCCAGGTGGCGTTCAGCCAGGAATCGCGCTTCGACGCGCTCGACCTCGACCGGGAGGGCGGCGTCATCCGCGACGCGGCGCACGCCTACTCGCAGGATGGCGGCCTCGCCGTGCTCTACGGCAATCTCGCCGAGCAGGGCTGCATCGTGAAGACCGCGGGCGTCGACACCTCGATCCTGACCTTCACGGGCACCGCCCGCGTGTTCGAGAGCCAGGACGCGGCCGTCGACGGCATCCTCAACGGCAAGGTCACGGCCGGCGAGGTGGTGCTGATCCGTTACGAGGGCCCCCGCGGCGGCCCCGGCATGCAGGAGATGCTGTACCCGACGAGCTACCTCAAATCGAAGGGTCTGGGTAAGGCCTGCGCGCTCGTCACCGACGGGCGGTTCTCCGGCGGGTCGTCGGGCCTGTCCATCGGGCACGTCTCCCCCGAGGCGGCCGAGGGCGGCCTCATCGGCCTCGTGCGCGACGGCGACCGGATCGCCATCGACATCCCGAACCGGCGCATCCACCTCGATGTCGAGACGGCGGAGCTCGACCAGCGGCGGGCCGCCCAGGAGGCCGCGGGCTGGCAGCCGGCGAAGCCGCGCAAGCGGAAGGTGAGCGCGGCCCTGCGCGCCTACGCCATGCTCACGACGAGCGCGGCGCACGGCGCGGTGCGCCGGGTCTGATCAGCGGAGCTCGAGGACCAGGGCGGCGATGGCGGCCAACAGGGCCGCCGCCGCCACCGCGGCGCCGATGAGGCGCGCGCGGACGGACCGGGTCGTGTTCGCGGGCGCACCGTTCACCGACAGGGCAGGGGCGGATGGGGCATCCGGGATGCGCCCCAGCGCCCGGAGCATCAACGGCTCGATCGCCGCGTATCCGGCCGGGCTCAGGTGGAGCCCGTCCGTCCCGTAATCCGGCCGGAGCCCGCCGGACTCGGACACCAGCACGGCGTGGTAATCGATGAACGTCGCGCCGTGCTCGTGGGCGTGGTCCCGGAGCCACGCGTTGACCGCCGCGATCATGGCGGGGGCGTCTCGCACCTCCGGGTTCCACGGGATGCCGTCCACCGGCGTGAGCGAGCCGATCCAGGCCTTCACGCCCAGGGCGCGGGCCTCGTCGAGCATGCCGGCGAGCGTGCGGCAGATCTCCTCGACCGGGACGAAGACACCCTCGTTGCGGCCGATATCGTTGACGCCGCACAGGAGATGCACGCCCCGGGCGCCGGTCTCCGCGAGGTCGCGGGCGAACCGCATGGTGATCCAGCGCGCCGTCTGCCCGGAGCCGCCACGGGGGATGAGGTCGTAGGCCTGGAAAGTGCCGGCCCGGTGGAAGCCCCAGAGCTCCGTGATCGAGTCGCCCACGAAGACGATCGGTTCGGCCATGGCTCAGGCGGCCGTCGCCGCCCCGACCGTCTCGACCACCTCCGCCTGGAGACGGTCGGCCATCACTTGGCGCCCCTCCGAAGTCACGTGGACGATGTCGGTGAACAGGGCACGGGTGTCGGCCTCGAACAGCCGGCTCAGGTTCCGCGCCGCGAAGGCCCGGTCGGCCGTGTCCAGCCGCCCGAGGACACTCTCGAAGCGCTCGTACTGGCGGTCGAGATAGGCGAGGAACGCGCCGGACGCGGCGCCGGCCTCCGCGCCCGCGGGCGTCCCCTTGCGGACGACCGTCGGTTGCAGGAGGAACCGGACCGGCGCGCCGATCCCGGGCGCGAGCCGCGCGAGGCGCCTGAGCGCCAGCTCGAACTGCCGCACCCCCTCCCATTCCCAGATGTCGGACTGCCAGTTCGTGAGCGCGCGCAGGTTCTCGAGGCGATTGAAGATCATCGCCTGCAAGCCGTCATACGACAGGTCTTCCGCGTCCTCGGCGGATTTCCTCGGGTCGAAGAAGTAGTCGTAGAGGCTCTCGTTCGCGAAGTGATTGTAGGGAACGCCGGCCCGCGGATCGAAGCTCCACGGCTGGAAGATGTCGGTCGCGCCGCCGACGACCAGGATGACGTCGGGCTGCAGGTCCATCAGCCGCGTCGTGATCAGGGCGATCATCTGGTTGAGACAGGCCGAGACCGCGCCGAAATTGTAGACCCGCGCGCCGGGTCCGTGCGCCTGTTTCAGCCCGGTCTCCAGCCGTCCGGGCACGGTGTCGGCGAAGACCTGGCCGTCGATCAGCGTGCTGTCGCCGACGACGAAGACCCGCAGCGTCTCGGAGGGCGGCCGCGCGTCCGCGTGCGCGTCGTTGCGATACCCGAGGGCGTCGTAGCGCCAGCCCTGACCGGACGCCTCGGTCAGCGGCTTCCCGGCGAACTGCGCGTAGGGCGCGGGAAACCGGCTGTTCGCGTCGAAATTCTGGAAGCTCTGCAGGAACTTCCGCCGTCGCGCGTCCGCGCTGTCGTCGGGCGGCCGGTGGGCCATGGTCCGTCTCCTCGCCGGGCGGATGCCCGGTGGCTGTGCGATGGTCGGTGAGCCGGGCGGCGCGACGGCGGGCCCGGTCAGCTCCGCAGCGTCGCGTGGTTCTCCAGGAACCAGCCGTAGGTCTGGCGCAGGCCGTCCTCGAGGGCGATCTCCGGCCGCCAGCCCATCGCCCGCAGCCGCGACACGTCCATCAGCTTGCGCGGCGTGCCGTCCGGCTTGGTCGCGTCGAACGCGAGCTCGCCCGCGTAGCCGATCACCCGCGCGAGCGCCTCGGCTAGCTGACGGATGGTGCAGTCCTCACCCGTCCCGACGTTGATGTGCGACAGGTCGGGGCGCGTGTTCGCGGCGTAGACCGCGTCGTCCATCTCCATCACGTAGACGCTGGCCCGCGCCATGTCGTCGACGTGCAGGAACTCGCGCATCGCCCGGCCGGTGCCCCAGACCGTGACCTTCGCCAGACCCTCCCGCTTCGCCTCGTGGAAGCGGCGCATCAGCGCCGGCAGCACGTGGGCGTTCTCGGGATGGAAGTTGTCGTTCGGGCCGTAGAGGTTCGTCGGCATCACGCTGCGATAGCGGCGCCCATACTGGCGGTTGTAGCTCTCGCACATCTTGATCCCCGCGATCTTGGCGATCGCGTAGGGCTCGTTGGTCGGCTCGAGCAGCCCGGTCAGCAGGGCGTCCTCGCGCATCGGCTGGGGCGCGAGCTTCGGGTAGATGCAGGACGAGCCCAGGAACAGCAGCCGGTCGACGCCGTGCGTGTGCGCGGCGTCGATCAGGTTCGACTGGATCAGCAGGTTCTCGTGGATGAACTCGGCCGGGTAGGTGTTGTTGGCGTGGATGCCGCCGACGCGCGCGGCGGCGAGGTAGACCTGGTCGATGCGGTTCTCGGCGAAGAAGCGCCGGACCGCGGCCTGATCGAGGAGGTCGAGGGTCCGGCGGTCGGCCGTGAGGATCCGCTCGTGACCGAGCTCACGCAGGCGACGCACGATCGCCGAGCCCACCATGCCGCGATGGCCCGCCACGAAAATGGTCTGACCTCGACCGTCCATCACGCGTCCGTTCCCTGCCGAAAGCTCGGATTTCCAAGCCCCTATAGCCCCTTTGCGGCGCGATATCGCCGCGCAAACACGCGTTTTCTGAGGCGGGCCACGGGGCGCCCGCCGGCCTCCGCGAACCGCGTCATTGTACGGGAAACGACGAAACCAAATACAACTGAAAGTTAGCGTTAATCATTCTACCAGAAGCTGCATCTCGTTCCTGCTTGCCGACCAACGGGTTGCAGGGCCGGATCGGAATCGCTCCCCGGCCGCGCAGCAATGGAGTTCCAGATGCGTCCCTTGACCGTCGTCCCGGTTACGCCGCGGACTGCGATGATCGCTGTCCTCCGTCCGGGCGCCGCCCGCGCGATCCCGATCGCGGCCGGGCTGCTGCTCTGCACGGCCCTGGCGACGCCCGCCCAGGCGCAGCTCCTGCGCGGCGCCTTGGATACAACCTCGAATGGCATCCTCGGCACCGGGCTCACGATCGGCACGAGCAGCCCCGGCAGCGGCGTGCTCGGAACCGGCCTCAATGTCGGGACGACCAATGGCGGGCTTCTCGGCACGGGCGTCACGGTCGGCACCACCAATCCCGGGACCGGCGTCCTCGGGACCGGCGTCAATGTCGGGAGCACGACCGGCGGCAGCGTGCTCGGCACCGGCGTGACGGTCGGAACCACCGCTCCCGGGACCGGCGTCCTCGGGACGGGGCTCAACGTCGGGACCACCAGCGGGGGTGTGCTCGGGACCGGCGTGCTCGTCGGCAC
Organism: Methylobacterium sp. Leaf361; assembly: GCF_001424445.1. Lineage (NCBI taxonomy): Bacteria > Pseudomonadati > Pseudomonadota > Alphaproteobacteria > Hyphomicrobiales > Methylobacteriaceae > Methylobacterium > Methylobacterium sp. Leaf361. Next base: position 341,219 of record NZ_LMPY01000023.1, read on the forward strand.
GACCGGTCCGGGAGACGGGCTGCTCGGCACCGGTCTGACCCTGGGAACCGCGGGAGCGACCGGAACGGGCGGCTGCAGCACCTGCGGCGGCACCGGCGGGGGTGGGACCGGCGGAGGCGGAACCGGTGGTGGTGGTACCGGTGGCGGGTCCAATCAGGGCATCTACATCATCACCGGCAACGTGACGCAGTCCCAGGGGCAGACCGTCATCAACGAGCTGAGGCTCTCGCAGCTCACGAGCGTCACGGGCGTCGCCGCCAACAACACCAGCAACCAGGCCGCGCCGATCGCCGTCGGCAGCGACGCGCTGGCGGTGGGCTACGGTTCGAGCGCGGCCGGGACGGCCTCGACCGCGGTCGGCACGGGCGCCAGCGCCGCCAACACCGGCAGCGTCGCCCTCGGCTACGCGGCCAGCGCGCAGGGCCTCGGCGGAACGGCGATCGGCACGGCCTCCGCGGCGTCCGGAGCCGGCAGCACCGCCCTGGGCTTCGTCGCCGGCGCGACCGGGACCGGCTCGACCGCCGTCGGCGCGGCCGCCTCGGCGGCCGGCAACAACAGCGTCGCGCTCGGCAACGGGGCGGCCGCCAACCAGGCCAACACGATCGCGATCGGCGCGAACGTGAAGACGACCCAGGCCAACCAGGTCGCGATCGGCAATTCCGCGAACACCTACAGGCTCGCCGGTATCGCCTCGCAGGCGAGCGCCGCCGCCCAGAGCGGAGCGACGGCCTTCGTGACCACGGACGCGAACGGTAACCTCGCGGCCTCGGCCTACGGACCGTCGACGATCGCCGGCCTCGGCAACCGGATCGATTCGGTGCAGGCGCAGGTCAACAACCTGGAAGCCAAGACCGACTCGGTCCAGCGCTACGCCATCCAGACCCGCAAGGAGGCCCGGCAGGGTGTCGCCATGGCCATCGCGATGGCGACCGCGCCGATGCCGTCGGCGCCGGGCAAGACGACCTGGGCCACCAACGGGGCGACCTACCGGGGCGAGTGGGCGGGCGGCCTCGCTGTGGCGCACCGGTTGCCGACCTGCTGCGTCCCGATCGCGGTGACCGCCGGCGTGGCCTACGGCGGCGACAACGCCGTCGGTGTCCGCGCCGGCCTCGCGGGTGAGTTCTGACGCGACCATCGCCGCCAGGGACGCGCACGATTTCGTCCTTGCGCGGCGGGAAAGGACCGCGATAGTGTCAAGCAATGCTGACACTCGCGGTCGACCATCGGGTTGCGCAAGAGATCGATCGGCGCCCGCACGCCGTCGTGGTCGGCTCGGGCTTCGGCGGTCTCGCCGCGGCGGTTCGGCTTGGCGCGCGCGGCTATCGCGTCACCGTCTTGGAGCGCCTCGCGCAGCCCGGGGGACGAGCCCGCGTCCACAGGCAGGACGGCTTCACCTTCGACGCCGGTCCGACCATCGTCACCGCGCCCCAGCTCTTCGAGGAGTTGTGGCAGCTCGCCGGCCGCAGGCTCGCCGACGACGTGACGCTGGTGCCGATGGATCCGTTCTACCGGATCCGCTTCGCCGACGGCACGTCCTTCGCCTACAGCGGCGACGTGGACCGGATGCGCGCCGAGGTGGCCCGCTTCGCGCCGGACGACGTCGCGGGGTACGAGCGCTTCATGGCGCACAGCCGCGCCGTCTGCCGGATCGGGTTCGAGCAGCTCGGACACGTGCCGTTCGGCAGCGTCGGCGCGATGCTCAAGATCGCGCCCGACCTGCTGCGCCTCTCGGGACACCGCTCGGTGCACGACGTGGTGGCGCGCTTCATCCGCGACGAGCGGCTGCGCACGGTCTTCAGCTTCCATCCGCTCCTGATCGGCGGCAACCCGTTCCGGGCCAGCGCCATCTACTGCCTGATCGCCGACCTCGAGCGGCGCTGGGGCGTTCACTTCGCGATGGGCGGTACGGGGCAGCTGGTCGACGGGCTGGTGCGGCTGATCCGGTCGCAGGGCGGCCGCCTGCGCCTCGGCGTCGAGGTCGCGCGCATCCGGGTCGAGGCGGGGGCGGCCACCGGCGTCGACCTGACCAGCGGCGAGACGATCGCGGCCGACGTCGTGGTGTCCAACGCCGATTCGGCCGTGACGCACGCGCGCCTGCTTCCGGAGGCGCAGCGCTGGAGCCCGGGGCGGTTCCAGCGAGCCCGCTCGTCGATGGGACTGTTCGTCTGGTACTTCGGCACCAAGCGGCGCTACCCGGCGGTGGATCACCACACGATCCTGCTCGGGCCCCGATATCGCGGCCTGCTCGCCGACATCTTCGACCGCAAGGTGCTGGCCGAGGACGCGAGCCTCTACCTGCACCGTCCGACCGCCACCGATCCGAGCCTCGCCCCACCGGGATGCGACGCCTTCTACGTGCTGGCCCCGGTGCCGAACCTCGCCGGCGGCCAGGATTGGCAGACCCTCGCCGAACCGTACCGGCGCCGGATCGCCGCCCTGCTCGAGGCGAGCGTGATGCCCGGCCTGTCGGAGGCCATCGTGACCTCGAAGGTGACGACGCCTCTGGATTTCCAAGACGATTTCCTGAGCTACCGGGGCTCCGGATTCGGCCTGGAGCCGGTGCTGACGCAATCGGCCTGGTTCCGTCCGCACAACCGGTCGAGCGCAGTCCGCAACCTCTACCTCGTGGGGGCCGGCACGCATCCGGGGGCCGGCCTCCCCGGGGTGCTGTCCTCCGCCCGCATCCTCGACAGCGTGGTCCCCGATGCCCGCGTTACCGCCTGAATTCGCCGCCGCGGCCGACCGTACCGCCTGCCGGATGGCGATCCGGGCCGGCTCGAAGAGCTTCTTCGCGGCCGGCCAGCTGCTGCCGGCCGACATGCGCGAGGCGGCTTACGGCCTCTACGCCTTCTGCCGGCTGTCCGACGATCTCGTCGACGATGCGGCGAGCCCGGCCGACCGGCGCGGCGCCGTGGCGCGTCTCGAGACCCGGATCGGCCAGGCCTATGCGGGCCGTCCCGCCGACGCCCCGGCGGACCGCGCCTTCGCGGAGATCGTCGCGGCCCACGCGATCCCGGAAGCGCTGCCGCGCGCGCTGATCGAGGGCTTCGCCTGGGACGCCGAGGGCCGGCGCTACGGCGATCTCGGGGCGCTCCACGCCTACGCTGCCCGGGTCGCGGGCTCGGTCGGGGCGATGATGGCCCTGATCATGGGGACCCGCTGTCCCAACGCGCTGGCCCGCGCCTGCGATCTCGGCGCCGCGATGCAGCTCACCAACATCGCGCGCGACGTCGGCGAGGACGCGCGGATGGGCCGCCTCTACCTGCCGCTGGACTGGATGCGGGAGGCGGGGCTCGATCCGGACGCGTTCCTCGCCGATCCGCGGCCGAGCCCGGCCCTGGCCGGCGTGGTGGCCCGCCTCCTCGCCGAGGCGGACAGCCTCTACGCGCGCGCCGAGGCGGGCATCGCGGTGCTGCCACGCGGCTGCCGGCCCTCGATCCGGGCGGCGGAGCTGATCTACGCCGAGATCGGCCGGGTCGTCGCGGCGCAGGGCTACGATTCGGTCCGCCACCGCGCCCGGGTCACGACGGCGCGGAAGCTCGCCCTGATCGTCCGCGCGATCCGAACGCCCGCGGACGCGGCCGGCCTCGGCGCGGCCCCGCTTCCCGAGACGGCGTTCCTGATCGAGGCCGTGGCGGCCGAGCCGGTCCTGCCGATGCGCGCGCGCCCGGCGCTGCGGCCCTGGTGGGACGTCGGCGGCCGGGTCGTGCACGTCCTCGATCTGATCGAGCGGATGCGTGAGCGCGAGGCGTTCGGCCGCTCCGCACCGTCCTGATCGACGCGGCGGAGGCTCATCGGTGCGCGACGGGCTGTTCGCCGCCCTCGATATCGGACTCGTCTTCGCCCTGGCGCTGGGTGTCGGGGTCTGGCAGCTCATCGCGGTCCGCCGCAGCATCCGCCGCGACCGGGACGGCAAGGTGGATTGAGGCCACGGTTACCGACGGCGGCCTCCGGGCCGTGACGGCGCGGTGAGCCACTACCCCGCGATCCGGCCGCCCTCATCCGTCGCGGTCACGCGGTCGGCGGATTCGGCGAGCGCGACGTCGCCCTCCAGCAGGCACCCGACCGGGCGGCCGTCCACGAAGCCGAGCCGCACCCGGATCTCGGACAAGCGGCCCATAGCCCGACCCTGCAGGATCCGGATCGGACGGTCGTCCGGCTCGATGAGGCCGTCCTGCAACAGCCCGAAGGCCAGGGCTGCGGCCGCGATGCCCGTGGCGGCGTCCTCGGGATAGCCGGAGGCGCGGGGAAACTGCCGCGCCTCGAACAGCCGGGCCGGGCCGTCGAGCACGGCGTAGGGATAGAGCCCGGTCGATCCGATCCGCGTGCAGGCAGCCTCGACGGCATCGCTTGCGGGCGCGAGGGCGTTCAGCGCCGCCGCGTCGCGCATCGGCACGAGCGTCTTGATCCGGGACGTCACAGCGTTGTGGACCGGCCGCGCAGCGAGGGCGTCGCGTCCGATTCCGAGCGCCGCTTGGGCTGCGGCGCTCTGCTCGTCCATCAGGGGCCGCACGCGGCCGACCGACTGCGTGATCGCGACGCTCCAAGCATCCGCGCCGCGCGGGCTGACGAACCCCGTTACGGAACCGCTGCCGGTGGCGATGCGGGCCGCCCCCTCCGGCAGGCGCCCCTCACGGGCGAGCACCCACAGGACGCCGATCGTGGCGTGGGCGCACATCTCCATCTCGTGGTTCGGCACGAAGAAGCGCAGGTGCAGATCGTGGGCCGGGTCATCGGCCGGCAGCGCGAAGCCCGATTCGTGGCCGTACCGCCGGGCGACGCCCCGCATGGCCTCCGCGTCGAGGGCCCGCGCGTCGGAGACGACGGGACAGGGATTGCCGCCCGTGCCGGCGTGCGTGAAGACGTCGACCACAGTCACGGGCGGCATCGGCCGGCCCTCACTGGAGGTGGCGGGTATAGGTGTCGCCGGCCGCCGCCTTGAGGGCCGCGCCCGCCTCGCGGCCGATCCGCTCCGCCTCCGCGACGGGCCCCTGCCGGGACGCCGCCCAGTGGCGGCTGCCGTCGGGCAGGAAGAGCAGCCCGTCGATCCGCAGAGTGTCCCCGTCGATCTGCGCCAGGGCGGCGATGGGCGTCCGGCAGGACCCGTCGAGTTCCGCGAGCAGCGCCCGCTCGGCCGAGACCGCGATGGTGGTCCGCGCGCAGGCGATGGGCGCCAGGAGGTCGCGGATCGCCGCGTCGTCCGAGCGGCACTCGATGCCCAGGGCGCCCTGCGCCACGGCCGGCAGCATCTCCTCGACCGACAGGACGCTGCGCGCCATGCTCTCCAGGCCGAGGCGCTCCAGGCCCGCGATGGCGAGCAGCGTCGCGTCGCACTCGCCGGCCTCGAGCTTGCGCATCCGGGTGTTGGCGTTGCCCCGCAGCGGGACCACTCGGAGATCGGGCCGTCGCATCAGCACCTGCGCGCCGCGGCGGAGCGACGAGGTCCCGACCCGGGCGCCGGCCGGCAGCCCCGCCAGTCCGTCGGCGTGCGGCGACAGGAACGCGTCCCGCGGATCGTCGCGCTCGAGGATGCAGGCGATGGCGAGGCCGTCGGGGAGCCAGGTCTCCACGTCCTTCATCGAATGCACGGCGACGTCGACCTCGCCGGCGAACAGGGCCTGCTCGAGTTCCTTGGTGAACAGGCCCTTGCCGCCGATCTCGGACAGGGGCCGGTCCAGGATCTTGTCGGCCACGGTGGTCACGACCACCAGCTCGGTCTCGAGGCCCGGATTGGCCGCCACGATCCGGTCGCGCACCATCCCGGTCTGCGCGAGCGCCATCGGAGAGCCGCGGGTGCCGATGCGCAGGGGGCGGTTCAACATCTGTTCCGGATCGCTTCGCTGGACGAGACATTGCCTTATAGACCGAGCGCGGCGGCAGGCCACATTCCGTCAACCGGTTTCGGGCCAGGGTCTCGCGGCCGTGAAGGCGGCCCGCCCCGCTTTCGCCGGACTGCGCGCCTAGCGGGACCCCGGCGGGTTCTGGAGCCTACAGGTCTTATCGCGATGCTGATCATGCCGAGCCGCCGGCAGTTCCTGACCGGGCTCGGCGTGGGCGCCGGCCTCACCGCCGCGACGGGCGTCTACGCCTTCGACGTCGAGCCGCTGCACCGGCTGGTGGTCACGTCCTACGCGCCGTCCCTGCCGCGCTGGGATCCGGCGCTGCGCCTGCGGGTGGCGGTGCTGGCGGATTTCCACATCTGCGAGCCGTACATGCCGTTCGACCGGGTGGCGGAGATCGTCGCGGCCACCAACGCCCTCGCGCCCGATCTGGTCCTGCTGCTCGGCGACTACCCGGCCGGGCGCATCGCGTGGCGCAAGCTGCCGCTCGACCAGTTCGCCCGGATGATGACCGAGCTGAAGGCGCCCCTCGGCACGCACGCGATCCTCGGCAACCACGATTGGTGGGACGACCACGCCGTCCAGCGGGCCGGCCGCGGTGTTCCGGCGGTGCGGCGCCTGCTGGAGGCGCAGGGCATCCCGGTCCTGGAGAATCAGGCCGTGCGCCTCGTGAAGGACGGGCGGCCGTTCTGGCTGGCCGGGCTCGGCGACCAGCTGCCGTTCCTCAACGCGTGGAGCACGTTCAGCCTGGCCGACCTGCCGCGGACGCTGCGAGCGGTCACGGACTCGGCGCCCGTGATCCTGATGGCCCACGAACCCGACATCTTCGTCTCCGTGCCCGACCGCGTCTCGCTGACCCTCGCCGGCCACACCCATGGCGGCCAGGTCCGGCTGTTCGGCCACGCCCCCGCCATCCGGAAGGTGCGCGGCCACGATTACTCCTACGGCCACATCGTTCAGGACGGCCGCCACATGATCGTCTCGGGCGGTTTCGGGATGAGCCGGATCCCCGTGCGGATGGGCGTCCCGCCGGAGATCGTCCTCCTCGAGCTCGGCACGTCGGACGCGTCCGCGACCGCCAGCTGAGCGCGCGAGAGCGTCACGCGGACGCCGACGGTCGCCGCATCGGTGAAGTAGATCCAGGTCGCGCACAATGGATGTGTCGCCTGCGCGCGCGATCCCGCAAGTCACAGCGGTCATTCGCAGGCATTGACGCGGGTTTGACACACCGAGATGTGCGTGGGAGCGTCCCGCGTCGATTCGATCTGGGGACGCTCATGCCGATCCTGCTCGGCCTCATCGGGATCATCGTCGCGGGACTGTTCTGGATCTTGCGGACGCACGGGACCGTCAAGGGCCTGCAGGAGGTCAACCGGGACACGAAGGGGCTTCAGCGCCGCGCTGTCTCGACCTTCCAGAACCTCGTGGGGACGCCGTTGCAGCGCGTCCGCGACCCGCGCTTGGCGGCGGTGATCCTGATGATCCAGCTGGTCCGGACCGGCAGCCCCCTCACCGCCAGCGAGAAGACGCGGATCCTCGAATACATCGAGCGTCCGCTCGAGGTGGATCGGATCTCGGCCACCTTCGAGAAGGCCTGGGGCTACACGCAGGCGCGTCTCCCGTTCTCGCAGGTCGCCGACGCCCTGGCGCCGCTGCTGCGCGACGCGCTGACGGTGTCCGAGCGGGGCGAGTTGATCGCGATGCTGACCCAGGTGGCCAGCGCGCATTCCCCGCCCAGCGAGTTGCAGCGCGAGGGCATCGCCCGCCTCAAGCGGCGCCTCCTCGTCGGCGAGGGACCCGTCCTGGTCAGGGGGCGGGGCGAATCCGCCTGATCCGCATCGGGGTGGGGCGCGGCGCGCCGGAACGCCGCGCCGCTCGCCTTTCCGGACCGCCGCGCTACCTCGCGGGCATGCGCGCGCTCCTGCCTCTCCTCGTCCTCACCGCCCTCTCGGCCGGCGCCGGCCCCGCCTGGGCACAGTCCTGCGACGCGCTGGTCGACAAGGTCACGGCCGAGACGGCGGCCAAGACGGCCGAGCGCCGGAGCGACTACGCGAGCTTCACGGCCGGTCCCGACATGACCCTGACGCTGGCCTGCGGCGGGCCAAACCTGTCCTCTGTGGGCGCGCAGTTTCGCGGGGCGAACCCGCCCGACCGCTACTACGACCTGTTCGGGCAGGCCGGGCACGCGGTGACCGGCATCGATGCCGCCGTGATCACCGAGGCCGCGCACCGGGCCCAGGCGACGGCCACGAAGCTCAGGCACAGCAACGTCGATCTCGGCGGGGCCCGGGTCACCTGCTCAGCGATGGTGTCGGCCGACAAGGGCCCGCTGACGCTGTGCGCGGTGATCGAGAACAGCAACCGCAGCTGAGACCGGCGGCGGCGCGGCCGCCGGCCCGTGCGCCCGCCTCAGAGCGGGATGTTGTCGTGCTTCTTCCAGGGCTGCTCCATCTTCTTGGTGCGGAGCATCCCGAGGGCCTTGGCGATCCGGCGGCGGGTCGAGTGCGGCATGATCACCTCGTCGATGTAGCCGCGCTCGGCCGCCACGAAGGGCGAGAGGAACCGGTCCTCGTACTCGCCGGTGCGCGCCGCGATCTTCTCCGGGTCGCCGATCTCGCTGCGGAAGATGATCTCGACCGCACCCTTCGCGCCCATCACGGCGATCTGCGCCGTCGGCCACGCGTAGTTCACGTCCGCGCCGACGTGCTTCGACGCCATGACGTCGTAGGCGCCGCCGAAGGCCTTGCGGGTGATGATCGTGACCAGCGGCACCGTCGCCTGCGAGTAGGCGAAGAGCAGCTTGGCGCCGTGCTTGATCAGGCCGCCGTATTCCTGCGCCGTGCCCGGCAGGAAGCCCGGCACGTCCACGAAGGTGACGATCGGGATGCCGAAGGCGTCGCAGTAGCGCACGAAGCGCGCGGCTTTCCGCGAGGCGTCCGAATCGAGCACGCCCGCGAGCACCAGCGGCTGGTTGGCCACGAAACCGACGGTCCGGCCCTCGATCCGGCCGAACCCGGTGATGATGTTGCGCGCGTAGGCGGATTGGATCTCGAAGAAGTCGCCCTCGTCCACCACGCGGCGGATCAGCTCGCCCATGTCGTAGGGCTTGTTCGGGTTGTCGGGGATCAGCGTGTCGAGGGACGCGTCGATCCGGTTGACGTCGTCGAAGCTCGCGAGCTCCGGCACGCCGTCGATGTTGTTCGGCGGGAGGAAGTCGAGGAGGCGGCGGATCTGGAGGATCGCCTCGACGTCGTTCTCGAAGGACCCGTCGGCGATCGACGACTTGGTGGTGTGGACCTTGGCGCCGCCGAGTTCCTCGGCGGTCACAACCTCGTTGGTGACGGTCTTCACCACGTCGGGGCCGGTCACGAACATGTAGCTCGTGTCGCGAACCATGAAGATGAAGTCGGTCATGGCCGGCGAGTAGACGTCGCCGCCCGCGCAGGGACCCATGATCACCGAGATCTGCGGGATGACGCCCGAGGCCATGACGTTGCGGCGGAACACCTCGCCGTAGCCGCCGAGCGCCGCGACGCCCTCCTGGATGCGCGCGCCGCCGGCGTCGAAGATACCGATGATCGGGGCGCGCATCTTCAGCGCCATGTCCTGAACCTTCACGATCTTCTGGGCATGCGCCTCGGACAGCGAGCCGCCGAACACCGTGAAGTCCTTCGAGAAGAGGAAGACCGTGCGGCCGTTGATCGTGCCCCAGCCGGTCACGACGCCGTCGCCGGGGATCTTCTGCTTCTCCATGCCGAAATCGGTGGAGCGGTGCTGCACGAACATGTCGAACTCCTCGAACGACCCGTGGTCGAGGAGGAGTTCGATGCGCTCGCGCGCCGTCAGCTTGCCGCGCTTGTGCTGGGCCTCGACGCGCTTCTCACCGCCGCCGAGCCGGGCCTGCGCCCGCCGCTCTTCGAGCTTGTCGAGGATGTCCTTCATGGCTGTTCCCGCCCTTCCCCTGCCTGTGACCTGCGACCCGGATCGGGCCGGGTCCAAGCTTATGCGTTCACCGATCGAGCGCCCTTAGCACGCGCTTTTCGGGTGGCAAACCGACGCGGGGAGCCGCGGGATCAGACCTTCGGGGGATAGGGGATGATGGTGGACGGTGCAGGGATCGAACCTGCGACCTTTCCCGTGTGAAGGGAACGCACTACCGCTGTGCTAACCGTCCGTACCGGCGTGCCGCCTGAGCGCACGCCATCGCCGCTCGCCCGTGGGGGCGCCGCGACCCGGTGGCGGGCCTTCTAGAGCGCGGCGGGCCGCGACGTCAAGCGCGGCCGGCGATGTTGGCCGACAGCCGGGCGAGCGTTCGAGCAGGCGTCCAAATTCGCACCGAACTCGGCTGAGCGCCGCCGTCGCCGGCCCGGGGCACGCCGACGTGCGCGCGCGTGAGGTTGACAAGGGCGCCGGCCCGGTGCGCTGTGCGGGCATGCACGATGGGCCAGCGGGCGCGAAGCCCGGCAGCGACGTGACGGTGGAGGGCGCGGCGAGGCCAGGACGGCCGCGCGTCGCGATCACGTATTGCACCCAGTGCAACTGGCTGCTGCGCTCCGCCTGGATGGCGCAGGAACTCCTCTCGACGTTTCGCGATGATCTGGGCGAGGTCGCCCTCGTCCCGGCCACGGGGGGCGCTTTCAACATCCAACTGGACGGGGTGCTCCTGTGGGAACGGGTGCGCGACGGCGGTTTCCCGGACGTGAAGGCGCTGAAGCAGCGCGTGCGCGACCACCTCGACCCGACACGCGATCTCGGTCATATCGACCGGTCATGAGGCGAGGGAACGGCGACGAGCCCGCGTGGCACCGCGGGCCGGGGACGGACCCCGCTTGAGTCCGGACCATCACGCCGAGGGCGCGGGCGTCCCCGCGGTGATTCCCGCGCGACGTTCCTGGCTGTCGCGGCGGCTGCACCGCTTCGGGCGAAACGGCTTCTCGACCCAGGTCTACCTGATCGCGCTGGTGATCGCGCTGATCGGCCCCGGCCTGCTGTTCACCAGCATCCTGCTGATGCGCTACGCCTCCGCCGAGCGGGCACGGTTCGAGCAGGACGCCCGCGAGAACGTGCGCGGCATCGGCCTGTCCCTGGACCGCGACACCGCCGGCCTCGTGTCGGTTCTGCAGACCCTGGCGACCTCACCGCGGATCCGGCAGGGCGACTTCGAGGCGTTCGACGCCCAGGCGCGCCTGGTCCGCGAATCGATCGACCTGGACGTGCTCCTGCGCCGGCCCAACGGGCAGGAGATGGTGAATACCGGCGTGCCGCGCGGCGCGCCGATGCCGGTCGTGACGCTACCCTTCGACCAGGATCTGGCCCGCGGGACGCAGCGCGCCATGGTGAGCGGCTACGTGCCGGGCCCGACGCCGAGCGAGGCCACCTACGCGGTCGGCGTGCCCGTGATGGTCGACGGCGAGGTCGGCTATATCCTGAGCTTCACCGTCCCCCTGTCGCGCCTGCAGGGCATCCTGTCCCGGGAGGTCGTCCCGGGCTGGACGACGGGGATCAGCGACAGGTCGGGCATCGTCCTGGCGCGCCTGCCCGATCCCGAGGCGGTGGTCGGCAAGCAGCGCCTCGCCAGCCTCCGCCAGGTGCAGTCGTCGACGCCCGGGGTCTGGGAAGGCCAGGATCGCCAGCACAAGCCGGTGGTGGTGATCGAGGCGCGCTCGCGGCTCACCGGCTGGATGGTCGCGACCAGCATCCCGCAGGCTCTCGTCGACGCGCGGGTGCGGCGCTGGATCTGGGCCTTCGCGGGCTTCGGCCTGCTGGTGCTGGCCACCTCGTCGCTCCTGGCGGTGAACCTCTGGTCGCGGGTCTCGCGCCCCCTCCGGCTGCTGGCCGCTTCGGGGCCTGCCCTGGCCCGGGGCGAGGCGATCCCGCGCGTGTCGTCGCCGGTCCACGAGATCCAGCGGCTCGGCGTCGTGCTGTCGGAGGCGTCTCTCCGGCTGCGCACCCGGGAGGAGGAGCGCGACCGGGCGCTCGCCGAGACCAAACGCGGCCTGAGCGCCCTGAGCGAGTCCGAGGCGCGCTTCCGGCACATGGCCGATTCGGCGCCGGCCCTGATCTGGATGACCGACGAGACCGGCGCGGTCAGCTTCGCTAACCTCCATTTCGAGCACCTGTTCGGGCTGCCGGCCGCACGGTTCAACGACGACGGCTGGCACCAGATCGTGCATCCCGACGACCTGGAGAATTTCCGCTGCGCCTTCACGGAGGCGTTCGAGGCCCGGATCCCGTTCCGCACGGAGGCGCGGGTGATCGACCGGACGGGCGCGGTGCGCTGGCTCCAGTGCGAGGGCGTGCCGCGGCTCGACGACGCCCAGAACTTCCTGGGCTACACCGGCTGCAACATCGACATCACCGACACGAAGAACGCCGAGGAGCACCTCCTGCTCCTGATCCACGAGTTGAACCACCGGGTGAAGAACACCCTGGCGACGGTGCAGTCGATCGCGGCCCAGTCGCTGCGCGGGCTGGAAGGCGCCGAGGCCGACGCGGCGCGCGCCGCCTTCGAGGCACGGCTCCTCGCCCTGGCGCGGGTCCACGACGTGCTGACCCGGGAGAGCTGGGAGGGCGCCGAACTCTCCGCCGTCGTGGCGGACGCGATCCGGCCGCTGGAGGCCGGCGACGGCCGGGCCTCGCGGTTCCAGGTTCAGGGACCGGCCCTGCGGCTGCCGCCGCGGCTCGCGCTGTCCATCGCCATGGCCCTGCACGAGCTCGGCACGAACGCCGTGAAGTACGGCGCGCTCTCGACCGAGGGCGGCACGGTCGAGATCGCCTGGACGGTGCGGCGCCTGGACGAGATGCAGCTCTCGCTCCGCTGGTCCGAGCGCGGCGGCCCGCCGGTGAAGAAGCCGACGCGGACCGGATTCGGCTCGCGCCTGATCGAGCGCAGTCTGGCGCGCGAGCTCGCCGGCGAGGTGGTGCTGAGCTACGAGCCGACCGGCGTGGTCTGCACCATCGACGCCCCGGTGCCGCCGCCGGGCCTCCTCGAGCGCAAGGGCGTCGCCGCCCCGACGCGGATCGCGCCGCTGCCGCTCGCCGGGTAGGCCACACGGCGCGGCGCGCGCCCGTCAGTGATACGGATCGGCAGCGTCGCGCAGGCCGTCGCCCATGAAGTTGAAGGCGAGCACCGTCACCAGCACGGGCAGGACCGGCAGGAGCAGCCAGGGGTAGAGCTGCACCGCCGCGAGATTCTGCGCCTCGTTGAGCAGCACGCCCCAGCTGGTCACCGGCGGTCTGAGTCCGAGGCCCAGGAACGACAGGGCGGTCTCGCCGAGGATCATGGTCGGGATCGACAGCGTCGCCGACGCGATCAGGTGGCTCATGAAGTTCGGGATCAGGTGGCGGCCGATCACCCGGGTCGGCGAGGCGCCCATCAGCTCGGCGGCCTGGACGAAATCCTCCTCCCGCAGCGCCAGGAGCTTCCCGCGCACCGCCCGCGCGAGCCCCGGCCAGTCGAGCAGGCCGAGGATCACCGTGATGCCGAAGAAGATCAGCAGCGGGCTCCAGTTCGGCGGCAGCGCCGCCGACAAGGCGAGCCACAGCGGCAGCTCCGGCAGGGAGCGCACCACCTCGATCAGCCGCTGCACCCCGGCATCGACGACGCCGCCGAAATAGCCCGCGATGCCGCCGAAGAAGAGCCCGAGCGCGAACGAGATGGCGACGCCCACGAGGCCGATGGTGAGGGAGATCCGGGCCCCGTAGATCATGCGCGAGAACAGGTCACGCCCGAGCTTGTCGGTGCCGAGGAGGAACAGCGTGCCGTTCTCCGGCGGGCAGACGAGGTGCAGGTCGGTGCGGACGAGCCCCAGCCAGTCGTAGCCGTCGCCCCGGCAGAGGAAGCGCAGCGGCTGCGGGGCGGCGGCGTCCACCTTGTAGTCCCGGCGGAACGTGTCGAGGTCGAGATGGGCCCGGTAGGGGTAGACGAACGGCCCGACGAAGCGGCCCTCGTGGAACAGGTGCACGCCCTGTGGCGGCGCGTAGAGGAAGTCGCCGTTGCGGCGGGCCTGTCCATAGGGCGCGAGCTGCTCGACGAACGGCACGGTCGCGTAGAGCGCGAGCAGGATCAGGGACGAGGCCACGGCGAGGCGGTGGCGCAGAAACTTGCGGAGGATGAGCCGCCACGCGGAGGCCGTGGCGACCGGGCTCTCGGTCCGGGCCTCCGGCTCGAAGGGCGCCGGATCGACGAAGTGTCCGGATGCGAGCAGCGCGTCGGTCATCGCGGGGCGAGTCATCGCAGGCCCATGCGGATGCGCGGATCGAGCCAGACCAGGATCAGGTCCGAGATCAGCATGCCGACGAGGGTGAGGGCCGCGACGAACATCAGGATGAACCCGGCCATGAACTGGTCCTGGCTGCGCAGGGCCTCGAGGAGCAGCGGCCCGACAGTCGGCAGGCTGAGCACCAGGGAGACCAGCACCGACCCCGAGACGAGGTGCGGGAGCAGGTTGCCGATATCCGCGACGAACGGGTTGAGCGACATCCGGAACGGGTATTTCAGCAGCGCCTGCAGGGGCGGCAGGCCTTTGGCGCGGGCGGTCACCGTGTAGGGCTTGGCCAGCTCGTCGAGCAGGTTGGCGCGCATGCGCCGGATCATGGCCGCGGTGCCGCCGAGGCCGATCACCAGCGTCGGCACGATCAGGTGCGCCAGGAGCGAGCGGACCTTCTCCCAGGTCCAGGGCTGGTTGGTGAGAGCCGAATCGTAGAGGCCGCCGATCGACAGCCCGAACCACCGGTTGGCGTAGAACAGCAGGATCAGGGCGAGCAGGAAGCCCGGCACGGCGAGGCCGACATAGCCCAGCAGGGTGACGACGGCGTCGCCGAGCGTGTTCCGGTGCGTCGCGGAGTAGATCGCCGCCGGGATCGCCACGAGGTGGACGAACACCACCGCCGTCAGATTGATCAGCAGGGTCAGCCACAGGGCGTCGCCGACGACGTCCGCCACTGGCTTGTCGTACTCGAACGACCAGCCCCAGTCGCCCTGGAGCAGCCCGGAGAACCCGACCGATCCGGGCAGCACGCCGATCCACATCAGGTACTGCTGCCAGACCGGCCGATCGAGCCCGTACTGTTTGATGAGCAGCTCCGCCTTCGCCACGGAGCTCGCGTCGCCGGTGGCCCGCAGCTCCATGATCCGGTTGGTCAGGTAGTCGCCCGGCGGCAGCTTGATGATCACGAAGACGAGCGCCGAGATGACCAGCAGCGTCACCGCCATCGTGACGACGCGGCGGAGGATCTGGACGATCACCGGGCCTCCGCGCGCTTGTCGGCGCCGGTTTCGGTGCCCTTGTCCCAGAACAGCTCGTCGAGGCGCTGCACGCCGATCATCGCGGTGGGCTCCCAGGAATAGAGGGCTCGCTTCGGGAGGTTGATCAGGCGATCGGCGCCGACCACCGGCTGGAGCGCGCCCGCCACCGTGCCGATCACCCAGGTGTTGTGCGCGTGGTTCATCAGCATCTCGCGCCAGATCGCAGCCTGCCGGCCGGCATCGTCGGTGTGGCGCCACTCCCGGTCGAGCTCGATGAGGCGCTGGACCTCCGGTACGTCGCAGGGCTCGCCGCTCTTGCCGCGGCTCTCGACGTTCATGCTCCACAGCGGCCAGGAATAATGCTCCGGCTGGGCCGGGCTCAGCTCGGTCGGGGGCATGATCGCGGTCGGCACGGCGAGGTCGAGGCCCTGGGCGGCGACCATGACGGTCACGCCCGCGATCGAGCGCCGGTGCAGGTTCGTGCGCTCCTGCGGCTTGGTGATCAGGCGGATCCCGACCTCGCGCCAGAACTCCGTGATGAGCAGCAGCGCGTCGAGGACCATCTCGGCCTCGCCGTCGCTCTCCACCACCAGCTCCAGGGCGCGACCGCCGGGGAGCAGCCGCGTGCCAGACCCGTCGCGGGCCGTCAGCCCGATCTCGTCCAGCAGCTTGGCGGCCCGGGCCGGGTCGTAGGCGGCGTTGAGGGTCCGCATCTCGGGCTCGAACAGCGCGCTCTCCGGCACGATCGTGTCGTTGCCCTCGGTGCCCAGGCCGAACAGGAGCGTGTTGTTGAGGGTGCGCCGATCGATGGCGAGCGACAAGGCGTGCCGGTAACGCACGTCGCGGTTGAGCTGCCGCCACGCCGGATCCGTCGTGGTCAGGTTCGGGTAGAGCGCGATCTCCGAGCCGCGGGCCACGGGCCACAGGTTGGTGCGGTAGCGATGCGCCGCCTCACCCTCCTTGAGGCTCGGGATGTCGGGCATCATCAGCCCGCGGAACATCAGGTCGGCCTCGCCGGCATTGGTCTTGGCGACCAGGAGGCCCTGCGAGGCCACGTCCATCACGATGGAATCGACGTAGGGGAGCTGCGTGCCGGCCGTGTCGACCCGGTGGTAGCTGCGGTTGCGCTCGAACCGGAACCGGGTGGCCGGCGAGCGGGTCCGCGGGACCCAGCCCTGCAGGGTCGGGCAGTCCGGGTTGTTGAGCTCGTAATTGTCGTCGAGGCGATTGTGCAGGGCCGCCCAGCTGCGGAGCTTCAGCGCCTTGGCCTTCGCGTCGGCCGCCTCCTTGCCGACGTATCGGGCGTGGTACGGCTTGAGATAGTGCGACGGCCGGTAGATCAGCGGGTCGCGCGGCGCCGCCAGGGCCGGCAGGAACATCGGGTTCGGCCGGTCCCAGCTGTAGCGGACGGTGACCGGATCGAGGAATTCCACCTCCGGGAGCTTGCCGTCGACCCGGAAGAAGGCCGCTGGTCCGTCGGGGCTCAGGGCCTTCTCGTTGGCGACATCCTCCCAGTAGTAGCGGAAATCCTCCGCGGTGAACGGGTGCCCGTCCGACCAGCGGTGGCCCTGGCGGAGCGTGAACGTGAAGCGGCCGCCCTCGACGTCGACGCGCTCCAGCACGTCGGGCCGCAGGTTGAGGTCGGAATCGTAGCCGACGAGGCGGGTGTAGCCGTAGACCGACAGGTAGCGGACGTCCCGCGCCTTAGCGATCAGGGTGCGGATCGTGCCGCCCGCGCTGCCGAGCCGGCGTCCGTGGGCGGCGAGGTCGGCCACGTAGGGGGTGGTCGGCGGGCCGGGCGCGTCGGCCGGCGGGGTGTCGGCGAAGGCCCGCGACGGCGCGCGCGACCAGATCAGGCTGGCGCCGAGCCCGGCGAGCAGGGCGCGGCGGGACACGGTGCTGTCGTTCCCGCCCCGCAGCGGGAGAGCGGACGCGGTGCCGTCCCGGATGTCCGAGGCCTTCATGAGCTGCCCCGCAACGTCACGGAGGTGAGCCGGGCGGGCGAGTAGCCGGTCGCCCTGTGCAGGTCGTCGAAGGCGTGGGACCGGGCGATCAACCCGGCGGCCTGCCGCACCAGGGCGTCGTCGGCCGGCTGCTCGAAATGGCGGCCGTTCCGCGTCCACCGGATCGGCTCCGGGCTGCGCTCGGGCCCGGTGATCATCGCGATGGTCGGGTGCGCGGGGCCGCCATGGGCGTGGATCCGGTGCCCGGCCGCGTCGTCGTCGAACAGCAGCCGGGTCAGACCGCGCGCCCGCGCCTCCACGACCCGCCGGCCCTGGGCGACGTGGTCGTCGAAGAACGCCACCGTCCGCGCCGGGTCGAGCATGGACCAGTCGGCGGTCGACCAATCCGCCGTGCTGTAGCGGGCCTGCCGGTCGCGGTACTGCAGGCCCGACAGGTCCGGATCGTGGCAGAAGATCTGCGCTTGCGGGCGGGCCTGCCGGATCACCCAGGTCGTGAGCCCGCGGAAAACGCCCGATTCGATCACGTAGTCGGGCTTCAGCGCCCGCATGGCGACGTAGAGCTGCAGCGCGCCGTTGAAGCCGCTGCCGCCGCGCCGCTGCCGGACGGGGGCGGTGGGTATCAGCGCCCAGAATGCCCGGACCTGCTCCAGCACGTCGCCGTCGGGGACGAGGCCGGCGGCGGCGAGATCGCGTTCCAGGATGGCGGCGGCCGATTCGAGCAGGGTGGCGACTTCCCGCGGCGAGGTCGGCCGGTGGGTCCAGTCGGGGGCGGCCGGGACGAGGTCGTAGCCCAGGCGGTCGAAGAACGGCGACAGCACCTTGCGGCGCAGGCGCTCCAGCATCACGGGCGGCCGGGCCTGCATCACGCGGCCTCCGCGCTGTGGGCGGCGCTGAAGCGCACCCGGTGTCCGGTCTCGACCGGGCGCATCGCCCCGGCCTCGTCGGGGGCCAGGCGGAACGGCTCCTCCCAGCGGGTCGGGTCATTGCGGTCGGAGGCGACGGCCGCGAAGTCGAGGGGATGGTCCAGGCTCGGATCGGGCACGGCGGCGAGCAGCGCCCGCGTGTAGGGATGGACGGGCCGGCGGAACAGGGCCGCGCGGGGCGCCTCCTCGACGATGCGGCCCCGGCACATCACGCTGATCGTGTCCGCCATGTAGTCGATCACTGCCAGATTGTGGGAAACGATGAGGTAGGAGAGGCCCAGGGCGGCCTGGAGATCCTTGAGCAGGTTCAGGATCTGCGCCTGGACCGAGACGTCGAGGGCCGAGACCGGCTCGTCGAGCACCAGCAGCCGCGGCTTCGGGGCGAGCGCCCGGGCGATCCCGATGCGCTGCCGCTGCCCGCCCGAGAAGGCGTGCGGGTACCGGCCGAGACCGCTGGGCTCCAGGCCGACCATCGCCATCAGGGCGCGGCAGCGCTCCCGCCGCTCCGCCGCCGGGACGCCGTGGATCTCCATCGGCTCCGACAGGATCTGCCGGACGGTCATGCGCGGATCAAGGGACGCGTAGGGGTCCTGGAAGACGAACTGGACCGTGCGGCGATAGGCGAAGAGGGCGTCGCCGCTCAGGCCGTGGACGTCCCGCGGGCCGCTGCCGTCGTCGAACAGGATCCGCCCGGAATCCGGCCGGAGCGCCCGCATGATCATCTTCGAGACCGTGGTCTTGCCCGACCCGGACTCGCCGACGAGCCCCAGCGTCTGGCCCGCCGCCAAACTCAAGGAGACGTCGGACACGGCGTGGACGATCCGCGGCTTCTGCCACAGCCGACCGGCGCGCAGCGTGAAGCTCTTGCTCACCCCCTCCACCTGGAGGATCGGTCCGGCCAGGGGCGCGGGCGCCTGGCCGGGCGGGATCTCGGCCTTGGCCGGGCGGATCGGTGTCAGCCGCTCGCCGGGCGCCATGTCGAAGCGCGGCACCGCGTGGAGGAGCGCGCGGAGATAGGCGTGGCCCGGCGCGCGCATCACCGTGTCGCGCGGGCCCGCCTCGACGAGGCGTCCGCGGTAGAGGACGGCGACGTCGTGGGCGATGTTGGCGACCACGCCGAGGTCGTGGGTGATCAGCAGGATCGCCATCCCGGTCTCCTCCTGGAGCCGGGCCAGCAGGGCGAGGATCTGGGCCTGGGTGGTGACGTCGAGCGCGGTGGTCGGCTCGTCGGCGACGAGGAGGGCGGGTTTCAGGATCAGCGCCATGGCGATCATGGCGCGCTGGCGCAGGCCGCCGGACAGCTCGAACGGGTAGGTCCGCAGGGCGCGGTGCGGGTCCGGGAAGCCGACCCGGGCCAGCGCCCCCTCGGTCCGGGCATCGGCCTCCTTGCGGTCGGCCCCGGTGTGGATGCGCAGCGCCTCGCCGATCTGGTCGCCCACCGTGTGGAGCGGTGACAGGCAGGTCATGGGCTCCTGGAAGATCATGGCGATGCGCTGGCCACGGATCGCCCGCATCGCCTCGCCCTCGGAGGGGAGCCGCGCGATGTCGGCCTCGACCTCGCCGTCCCGGAACAGGATCTGACCGCGGGTGATGGCGGCGGAGGGCGGCAGGATCCGCAGAATCGCCTGGGCGGTCACCGACTTGCCCGAACCGGACTCGCCGACCAGGGCGAGGGTGCGGCCGCGGTGAACGTCGAGGGACAGGCCGTGCAGCGCCTCGAACGGACCGCTCTCCGTGCGGAACGCGACCGCGAGGTCGCGGATGGACAATAGCGGGCTCAACCCGTCCTCGCGATCTGTGAGACCTGAGACTTAGATGCCGCCGGCCCCTTGTCCATCGCGGACGCGCCGAAGTGCCCCCGAACATCCACGACCTGTATCGCCGGGTGCCGCAGGAGGTTGGCCACCAGCGCGCCGACGAAATCCCAGACGGCCTCGTCGTGGACGCGGTGGTGCGTCAGCAGGCCGAGCGGCCGCTCCGGCGCGCCCGCGATGTCGGCGGCGAGGCCGCGCAGCAGGGCTTCCGGATCGCGCAGGGACCGGCTGCCCCGCCAATCGATCGGATCGAGGGTGGCATCGAGCCGGCGCAAACCCGGGATCGACGGGCCGGGCACGGCCGAGAGGCCGCGATAGCCGAGATCCGGCAGGGCGGCGGCGAGTTCCGGCGCGACGCGGTTCCACGGCGGCACGAAGACAGGCAGCAGCGAGCCTTCCGGCAGACGCTGCCGGGCGATCCGGAGGCCGGCAGCGGCGTCGGCGACCAGGGTGTCGAGCGGGCGGTGCGCGCCGAACTCGGCCCGCTTCTCGCCCGGCGGGGCGTGGTTGTGGTGGGCGAGGCCGTGGACGGCGGCGGATACACCGGCAGCCGCTTCGAGCCGCCGCGGCAGCGAGGCGTCGATGCCGGCCGGGATCGCGGCGAGGAGCAGCGGGACGCCGTGGTGCTCGGCGAGACCGATGAGGCGGTCGAGGTCCGGACCGCCCGCGACCGCGTCGTCGTCGCGCCAGAACAGCGGCACGCGCAGGCCCCGCGCCGCGACGGCGTCGAGAGCACGGCGGAGAGCGTCGAGGGCCGGCTCTGCCGGCTTAGCCCGGACGGGGCGCGATCGCTCGCCCCCGCGGAGGGATTCGACCAGCGCGACCGTGCGCGCTGCGCCGTCCCGATCGATCCCGGGATCGCCGGGCGCGGGGAGGACGCCCCGCGCCGCGATGGCCTGCACCAGGGTCCCGGGCGTCAGCTCCGATTCCGGCAGCACCCGGGCGAGGCCCCGGGCGGCGAGGCGCTCGGCGCGCAGGCGCTGCTCGGTCTCGCCGCCGGCCTCGAAGGGCACGAGGACAGCGGGTGTGCCGGTGGCGAGGAGATCGACGGCCGTGTTGTAGCCGCACTGGCTGACCGACAGGGCGGCGCCGGCCAGGAGCGCGCGATAGTCCGGCTGGGCGCGACCGAGGATGCCGGGCGCGAGACCGTGACCGATCTCGGACAGCTCGGCCTCGGGGACGCCGTGGCCGGCCAGGATCCGCCAGCCGAGATCCGGCCGAAGCCGGGCGGCGCCTGCGGCCGCGCGCAGCAGGACCAGCCCGGCCGGTCCGGATCCGGCGGCGACCACCACGCCGGAGCGGCGCGAGGCCGGCGCGGGCACGGTCCCCTCGTCCACGTAGCCGGTATAACGCACCTTCGCGGCGGTGGCCGCGTCGAGGGGCCACGAGGCCTCGAGGGGGATCAGAGCCGGGTCGCCGTGCACCAGCACGGCGTCGTAGAGGTCCGCCACACGCGCGTGCGCCTGGGCGATCCGCTCCGGCTTGGTCGAGGCCACGAGGACGTCGCGCACGGAGGCGAGGACGAGCGGGCGCGGCCGCCGGGCGCGGGCCGCGTCCACCAGGGCGAGGAACTCGGCCGCCAGAGCGCGCCGGCCGAACGGGAACAGCTCGGTGATCACCGCGTCAGGCTCGAAGGCCGCCAGGGTATCAACCATCAGGGCCCGGCGGCGTTCGAGGAGCGCCGGCCCGGCCGGGCGTCCGTCGGGGTCCAGCAGCGTCGAGAAGTCCGTGCCGGTGATCCGGAGCGGCGGCAGCTGCACGCGGCGCAACCCGTCCTGTCGGACCATCGGTGCCGGGACGCCGCCCGAGACCAGCATCGTCTCGTGGCCGGCCGCCGCGAAGGCGCGGGCGATGGCGACCGCGCGGGTGAGGTGCCCCGCGCCGAGCAGATGCGTGACCGCGATCAGGACGCGCACGCGGACAACTCCGATTCGCGGGCGACCGCGCCCTGCGGCAGACCCGCGGACGCGCGCAGCCGGCCGGCGATCAGCGCGATCGCCGCTTCCTCGGAAAAGTCCTGCACGAGCCGGGCCAGGGCCTCTGCACCGAGCCGCTGACGGAGGCCCGGATCGCCCGCGAGACGCGACAGGGCCTCGGCCAGCACCGCCGGCTCGCCGGGCGGCATCAGGACGCCGTGGACACCGTCGGTGATGAATTCCGGCGTGCCGGCGAAGGCGGTTGCCAGGATCGGGAGCGCCTGGCTCGCGGCCTCCATCAGCACGTTCGGCAGGCCGTCGCGATCGCCGCCGGGGGCGGGCTTCGTCGGCAGGACGAAGAGGTCCGCCGCGCGCATGGCCTCGACCACCGCGGGCTGCGCCAGGGCGCCGCGGAAGCGGACCCGCTCCGCCAGGCCGCAGGCAGCGACCCGGGCCTCCAGGGCTTCGCGCCGCTCGCCGCTGCCGATCAGGTCGAGCCGCCAGTGCAGGTGCGCGGGCAGGGCGGCGAGGGCGTCGATGAGGTCGTCGTGCCCCTTCTTGGCGACGAGCCGGCCGACACAGAGGAGCCGGAGGGGGCGGTCCGGGTCCGTTCCGTCGCGTGGCTCGCGCGGCGGCGGCGCGTCGGGGAACCGGGCGAGATCGAGCCCGTGATAGGCGAGCAGCGTCCGGCCCGGGGCGAGGCTGTCGAGCCGGGCAAGGCCGTCACGGGTGCAGGTCACGCCCCATTCGGCGTCGCGCAGCTTCTCGGCCAGTTCCCAGTCGGGCGTGGTCCAGATGTCCTTGGCGTGCGCCGAGAAGCTCCACCGGCGCCCGGTCAGGAGCGCGGCGTAGCGGGCGACGCTGGCCGGCGTGTGCAGGAAGTGCACGTGGATATGGGCGACCTCGGCCGGCAATTCCCGGGCGAGGACAGCGGCCTGCCCGAGGCGCCGCAGCCGCGACGCCGTCGGGTCGCGCCGGAGATCGCGGGCGAACAGCGCCAGGAGCGCGGGCAGGTTCGGCCGCCGGAGCGCGGCGCCGAGGCCTCGGAGCACCCGCAGCGGCGCGTCGCGCAGGTACTCGGGCAGGTAGGCGGCCTCCGCGCGGATCTGCGCGTGCATCGGATGGCGGGCCCGATCGGTCGGGCGCCGGAGGGACCAGATCTCGAGAGCCAGGCCGCACCGTTCCAGCGCCAGCAACTCCTGCGCGATGAAGGTCTCGGAGAGCCGCGGATAGCCCTTCAGCACCACGGCGACCCGCTTGGCGCTCACGAATAGGCCTGCAGGTACGGCCGGGCCGCGACGTCCGCGCCGCCGCGGACGGTCAGCGCCCGGACGCGGCGCGCGACCGCGTCGAGGCCGTCGAGGAGACCCGGCACCAGAACCCGCGACGGCGGGTCCTGTCCCGGCAGGTCGCGGAGCGCCGCCGCCATGCGCCCGGGCGCCCGGCCTTCCGCCTCCATCAGCACCCGCGCGAGGCCGAGCCGCTCGGCCGCCAGCGCCCGGATCGCCTGTTCCCGCCGCGGCTCGGTCCGGGGCACGAGGATCGCCCGGCGGTCGAAGGACAGGATCTCGCAGAACGTGTTGTAGCCCCCCATGGCGACGACGCCGGCGGCCTTGCGCATCAGGAACTCGATCTCGCTGTCGAAGGTGATGGCCGCGATCCGGTCGCCGAGGCGGCGGATGCGCGCCGCGAACCCGTCGCGGATCCCGGCGTCGAGGAAGGGACCGAAGGCGATGAGCGCGGGGAGGGGGATCGCGGGATCGGCCTCGTAGGCGGCGATCACCCAGTCGATCAGGGCCGCCCCGTCGCCGCCGCCGCCCGGCGTCACCAGGATGAAGGGGCCGTTCGCGATCGGGGGCTCCTCGCGGCCGGCGCGGCGCTCCGGGAGGTCGCGGCGGAGATAGCCGGTGTAGATCAGGCGCCCGTCGATGCGGGCGGCCATCTCGGGCTCCATCGGCAGCGCCGCCAGGGGCTCGTGGATCCGGCTCAGCCCGTACACCCAGATCTCGTCGTAGAAGCGCGCCATCGTCTCGGCCGCGCCCTTGCGCTCCCATTCGGGGACGAGGCGGTCGGCGTCGTCGAGAACGTCGCGCAGGCCCAGGACTAGGCGGATGTCGCGGGCCGCGGCCTTCTCCAGCACCGGCAGCAACTCGCCGTGGAAGCCGGCCGGTTCCTTGTCGACGATGATCAGGCCGGGCCGGAAGGCGTCGCAGGCCTGGGCGATGATCGCGGAACGCTGCGCGACGGTGCGCGCCAGTGGGGTCGCGCCGTCGAGGCTGGCATAGCCGCCGTCGGCGAACTTGGTCACCGGCGGCAGCCTGACCGTCCGGACGCCCGCGGCGAAGGCGAAGCGGTCGACCACCGGGGAGCCCGAGACGATCATCGCCCGGGCGCCGCGGTTGCACGCCACGATCGCGTTGGCGATCGCCCGCGAGCGGCGCAGATGGCCGAGCCCGAAGGTATCGTGGCTGTAGATCAGGACGCGCGGGGCCGGAGACGCCTCGTCCAGTCGCATCGATGTGATCGCCCCGGTTTCACGGCGCGAGGATCGCAGCCGCCGCCCTCTTGCACAAGCCGGGCCGGGCCGCAAACACCCCTGTTAACGGGCCCGGAACCGCGCGCGCCTAGGCTGCCGCGGAATCCGGACGCGGAAATCCTCCGTCATGCCAGCGCCCATCGAGACCCGCGTGCCGGGCTCACCGACAGCACGCGCCGCCGCGCTCCGGTCAGATCTCGCGCATCTCCTGAGCAGCGATGACCGGCTGTTCGCCTTCGGCAGGCGGGCGGCCTGGGTGCTGCTGCCGCTCGGCCTCGCCATGGTCCTCCTCGTCTACGGGACCGGCCCGGACCCGCGGCGCAACTGGTACGGCGACCCCCTCGGCAACGACTTCGTCCAGGTCTGGGTGGCGGGCCGCTCGGCGCTGGAGGGGCGGGGGGCGGACCCCTACGATCTGCCGGTGCACCTGGCGAACCTGAAGGCGGCCTGCGGGCAGGCGTGCCGGTTCGCGTGGCACTATCCCCCGGTGTTCCTCCTGCCGGCGGCCGCGATGGCACTGCTGGATCTGCAGCCGGCCTACCTGCTGTGGACCGCGCTCTCCCTCGCCCTGTTCGCGCTCGCGATGCGGGTCGCGGCCGGCCGGCGGGACGCGGCCCTCGTCGCGCTCGCGCACCCGCTCGTGCTCTGCAACCTCGTCTACGGCCAGAACGGCCTGTTCACCGCGTCACTGCTCACCCTCGGCGCGGTGCTCGTCGATCGCCGACCGTGGCTCGCCGGGCTCTGCTTCGGCCTGCTGGCCTACAAGCCGCACTTCGCGGCGCTCGCCCCCCTGCTCCTGCTGGTGACGGGACGGCGCGCGTGCCTGGCCGCCTGCGCGTCGACGGTGCTGGCCCTCTGCCTCGCGTCGCTGGCGCTGTTCGGGACCGCGCCCTGGACCGGCTTCCTCGGCACGCTCGGGGACACGAACCGGATCATCCTGCAGAACGCGGCGGCGAGCCTCAACCTCAACGCCAGCGCGTTCGGCGCGGTGCGCCTGCTCGGCGGCTCGATGGCCGCCGCCTGGACGGCGCAGGGTCTCGTCGCCGTACTGGCGCTCGGCCTCGCCGGCCGCGCGTGGTTGCGCCCCACCGACCCGGCGCTGCGCGCGGCCGCGCTCCTCGTCTCCGCGCCGCTGCTGTCGCCGTACCTCCCGGTCTACGACCTGGCGCCCCTCGTGCCGGCCGTGCTCCTCCTGGCGCTCGCCGCGCACCGCGCGGACGGCCTGCGGCCGCGCGAGCGGGCGCTGCTCTGCGCGGTGCCGCTCTTCGCGGTCGTCCGGGAGGCGGCCGCGCTGACCGGCTTCCCCCTCGGCCTCGTGCTGAGCATGGCGACCTTCGCCTGCATCGCGGCGCGCGTCATGCCGCGGAGCGTCACCCCGAGCCGACGGCGATCCGGGACGGGCGCCGCCGAGGCCCTCACGGAGCCAGCGGCCGCGGGATCCGGAAGGGCAGCATGAGTCGCACCATCGGGTTGCGGAACCGGTCGAGCGACAGGCTCTCGTGCATGGCCCGGACCGGCTCGCCGCCCAGGGTCGACGCGAGCAGCGAGCGGGCGTAGAACGGCGTGTCCTCGTAGGTCGCGAGCACCCGCGAGCGGCCGCCGTCGCTGCGGGTCTCGCGCGGCATCCGCCAGAAGCGCGTCGCCGGGAGCGCCGCGCCGGGCGGCGGCCGGATCTCGCGGCGGCTGCCGTCCGCGGAGAACCGGAGCGACAGGTTGTGGCCGCCGCCGTCGCGGTGATGGACGTCGTAGAGGATCGCCGCGCCGTCCGGCAGGTCGGCCCGGCACCATGTCCACCGCGAGAAGGCGGCCTCCAGCGGTTCGTCGCCGTCGTTGGTGTCGAAGTAGCCGCTCCCGCTCCAGCGAAGGTCCGGCGCGTCGAAATCCACCTCGACCCGCGAGGACGGCGACATCGGCCACCAGCGGTGGCGCCCGGCCCGGTCGAGATGGAACGGGCCGCCCGTGAACCCGCGCGGCTCGAGACGCACGGTGCCGCGGATCTTCCGGGGCAGGGGCGCGCCGCGCTCGTCGATCCGCACCGTCAGCGCCGTGCCGTCCCAGTGCATGGCGCTGGGTCCGACGGCGATGTGGTCGGCGCTGCGCGACAGGCTGGCGGCGCGGCGCTCGGTCATGGCGAAGCGGCCGCAGTCGCCGTAGAGCACCACGTTCATGGCGCAGTGGGCGAAGGGGTCCTTCTCGGCGCTCCAGGCGTAGTAGGGCGAGAACACGCTGCCGATGAACGCGATGATCGTGAGACCCTGGCGGCCGTCGTCGCTCACCGCATCGACGTACCACCACGCGTAGCCGCCCCGCGCGACCGCGCCATCGAATCGCGGTCGTCCAGGATCGCTGCCGCTGCCAGCCGCCCCGACTGCGCCGCCATCGGCACGCCCGGGCCGGGATGGATCGAGCCCCCCGCGAGATAGAGGCCCGGCACCGCCGTCCGCGCGCCCGCGCGCTTGAAGGTCGTCGCCCAGCCCTGCGCCGCCCGACCGTAGAGGGCTCCGCCCGTCCCGGGGAAGAGGGCGTCGAAGTCCCGCGGCGTCGTCGTGACCGCCGACGACGTGAAGTCCAGGGTGAGCCCGCAGGCCTCCAGCCGGCGGATCAGGTTCCTCTCGCATCTCTCGATCTCCGGCGGCTGAAGGGGGCGCTCCCGGCCATCCGCCGGAGCGTTGACGAGCAGGAGCAGGCGTTCCGGCCCCCGCGGCGCGGCGCCCGCCGCGTCCCGGTCCTGGGCACAGACGTAGACGGTCGGGTCGTCGGGCAGGCGGCGGGCGCGCAGGAGCGCGTCGAACTCGGCCCGGTAGTCGCGCGAGAAGAACACCGTGTGGTGCGCCAGCGGGAAACCCGCCGGCACCGCCTCCGCGCAGAGCGTGACCGCGGAGAGCGAGCGCTCGCCGGGCGCGAGCCGCTCGCCGGCGGCGGCCGCATCGGGCCCGAGCAGCCCCGCCCCCAGGGCCGCGCAGTCCGCGTTGCAGACGACGTAGTCGGCGGCCACAGTCGTGCCGTCGCTCAGGCGAACGCCGGTGACGCGGCCGCCGTCCGCGAGGATTTGCGCGACCTCCGCGCCGTACCGGAAGGTCACGCCGCGCTCCGCCGCCAGATCGGCCACCGCCCGCGCGAGGCCGCTGAGCCCTCCCGCGACGGTCCAGACGCCGGCCTGCTCCACGTGGGCGACGAGCATCAGCGTCGCCGGTGCCGTGAAGGGCGAGGCGCCGCAATAGGTGGCGTAGCGGCCGAACAGCTGGAGCAGTCGCGGGTCGCGAAAGTACGCCCCCAGCGCCGACCAGAGCGTCGTGAAGGGCTGGATTCGCCAGAGATCGCCGAGGCCCGAGAGCCCGACCCGCTGCGCGAGGCCGGCGGGACCCGTCCGGCCCTCGCGGATGAAGGGCCCTTCGAGGGTGCGGTAGACCTCTGCGGAGCGGGCGCAGAAGCGCCGGTAGCCGTCCGCCTCGCGCGGTCCCGCGAAGGCCGCGATCGCGTCCGCGGACGCGTCGATATCGGCGAAGAGGTCGAGACGCTCGCCCCGGCTCCAGGCGTGACGGGCGAGGAGCCTTGCCGGTGACAGGGCGACCCGGTCGCCGAGATCCGCCCCGCACTCGGCGAACAGCTCCTCGAGAACCCAGCGCATCGTGAAGACCGTCGGACCGGCCTCGACGGCGCGGTCCCCGACCGGGACGGCGCGCATCTTCCCGCCGGGCTGCGGCGCGCGCTCGAGGATTGTCGTCTCGAAACCGGCATGGGCGAGCCGCAGGGCGGCGGCGAGGCCACCGATCCCGGCACCGATCACGACGACGCGCTCCTGCGCCACGGCCGCTCCGAACTCCCCCACTACGGGATTGATCTCCCCTCCGCAAAGTGTCAATAAGAAATGACACCTGTTGCTGACAACCGCATACAACACGGGAGGCAACGATATGGAGTCCGGTCGGCGGATCGAGATGGCGCTGGATCGCGCCGTTGCGCACGCGGAGGCGCCCGGCGCCCCGCCCCTTCTGGCGGAGGCTCTCCGCTACGCGGTGTTTCCCGGCGGCCATCGGATCCGGCCGCGCCTGTGCCTCTCGGTGGCCCGCGCCTGCGGCGACGACGACCCGGCGGGGTCCGTGGCGGCCGCCGCCGCTATCGAGCTCCTGCACTGCGCCTCGCTGGTCCACGACGACCTGCCGTGCTTCGACGACGCGCCGATGCGGAGGCAGAAGCCCTCGGTCCACGTCGCCTTCGGCGAGCCGATCGCCGTCCTGACCGGCGACGCCCTGATCGTCCTCGCCTTCGAGACCCTCGCGCGGTCCGTCGGGCCTCATCCGGCGCGCCTCGGGCGCCTCGTCGGACTCCTCGGCCGCGCCGCGGGGTCGCCGTCCGGCATCGCGGCCGGGCAGGCCTGGGAATCGGAGGCGCATATCAGCCTCAGCGACTATCAGCAGGCGAAGACGGGCGCCCTGTTCGCCGCCGCCACCGTGGCCGGTGCCGCGGCGGCGGGCGCGGATCCGGAACCCTGGCGCCGCCTCGGCGAGTGCCTCGGCGAGGCCTATCAGGTCGCCGACGACCTGCGCGACGTCGCCTGCCGGCAGGAGGAGATCGGCAAGCCCGCCGGGCGCGACGCGACGCTGGGCCGCCCCAACGCCGCCGCCCTGCTGGGGACCGGCGGCGCGATGGAGCGCCTGTCCCGGCTGACCCGCGAGGCGATCGCGGCGATCCCGCCCTGTCCGGGCGTGGCCGCGCTCACCGCCGAGATCGAGGCGCAGGCGCGGCTGTTCCTGCCCGCGAGCCTGCGCGCGGTGGCGGTCTGAGCGCCGGATCGCTCCCCGGAACCGGCGCGGTGCCGCCCGTTCCGCCCGCGTGGGCGGACAGGTGGCTCGCGTGGCGCAACCGCCTCGTCGCCAGCCCCCGGTTCCAGCGCTGGGCGGCGGGTTTTCCGCTGACGCGCCGCATCGCGCAGCGCAACACGCGCGCGCTGTTCGACCTCTGTGCCGGCTTCGTCTACGCGCAGGTCCTGACCGCCTGCATCCGCCTGGACCTGTTCGCGATCCTCGCGGAGGGCCCGCAGACGGTCGACGCGCTGGCGCGGCGGCTCGACCTCACGCCCGACGCGGCACGACGCCTGCTGCGCGCCGCTGAGTCCCTCGGTTTGCTGCGCGCCCTGTCGAATGACCGATTCGGGCTCGCCGACTTGGGCGCGGCCCTCGTCGGCAATCCCGGCATCGCCGCCATGATCGAGCATCACGCGCTGCTCTACGCGGATCTCGCGGATCCGGTCGCCCTGCTGCGCGGACAGGCCCAGCCGACCCGCCTCGCGGGCTACTGGCCCTACGCGGCCGGGGCGACGGGCGACGCGCGCACGGTGGCTCCCTACAGCGGCCTGATGGGTGCCTCGCAGGCGCTGATCGCCGAGGATGTGCTCGACGCCTGCGACCTGTCGCGCGTCCGGCACCTCATGGATGTCGGCGGCGGCGAGGGCGCCTTCCTGCAGGCCGTGGCGGCGCGGCACGCCGGCCCCCGCCTGACCCTGTTCGACCTGCCGGCCGTCGCCGACCGCGCCCGAGCGCGCCTCGACCAATCCGGCCTCGGCGACAGGATCGCCTGCCGCGGAGGCGACTTCCACGGCGGGCTGCCCGCGGGCGCCGACACGATCACCCTGGTGCGGATCGTCCACGATCACGACGACGCGCCGGCCCAGGCACTGCTGCGGGCGGCCTACGCGGCGCTGCCGCCGGGCGGCACGCTGCTCATCGCGGAGCCGATGGCCGGGACGCCCGGCGCGGAGCCGGTCGGCGACGCCTATTTCGGCATCTACCTCCTGGCGATGGGCTCCGGCCGGCCGCGCCGGGCCGAGGAGCTGCGCGCGATGCTCGCGGCCGCAGGTTTCACCGCCACGCACGAGCATCCGACACGTCGCCCCCTGCTCGCGCGGGTGCTGAGAGCTCAAAAAACAGGCCCAGCAAAGTAAGTGTGACTTGACGCTGACCTGTGTCTATCTAGGATGACACATAGCGGCTTCGCACCAGAGAGAGTCGCAACGCAGAGGGTGGACACTTCCAGCCATGGACGCTCTGGCCGTCATTCTGGAAAACCCGGAGCACCTCTCGGTTCAGCGCCTGGCCCTGACGCCGCCCACTGACGCGGACGCGGTCGTGGCGGTGTCCTGGAGCGGGATCAGCACCGGCACCGAGCGCCTGCTCTGGTCGGGGCGGATGCCGCCCTTCCCGGGCATGGGCTACCCCCTGGTGCCGGGCTACGAATCCGTCGGGACGGTCGTGGAGGCGGATGCCGGCGCTTCGGTCCGGGTCGGCCAGACCGTCTACGTCCCGGGGGCCCGCTGCTTCGGCGCCGTTCGCGGCCTGTTCGGCGGCGCCGCGTCCCATCTGGTCGCACTGGCCGCCCGCCTCGTGCCGGTGGACGAGGCCCTCGGCGAGCAGGCCTGCCTCCTGGCCCTCGCGGCGACCGCCCATCGCGCCCTCGGGCGCCTCGCCCCCGGCGAGGCTCCGCTCATCGTCGGGCACGGCGTCCTCGGCCGGCTGCTCGCGCGGCTGACCCTGGCGGCGGGCGCCGCGCCCACCGTCTGGGAGACGGACTCCGTGCGCGCAGCCGGCGAGCACGGATACACCGTCGTCGCGCCCGACGCCGATCCCCGGCGCGACTACGCGACGATTACGGATGTCAGCGGCAACGCCGCCGGCCTCGACGACCTGATCGCCCGGCTCGCACCGGGGGGCGAGATCGTCCTCGCCGGGTTCTACGAGGCGCCCCTCAGCTTCGCTTTCCCGCCCGCCTTCATGCGCGAGGCCCGGATCCGGATCTCGGCCGAGTTCAGGCCCGAGGACACGGTGGCGGTGACGCGGATGATCGAGAGCGGCCGGCTCTCCCTCGACGGGCTGATTACCCACCGTGCCCCGGCGGCACAGGCCCAGGACGCCTACCGCACCGCGTTCGCGGATCCGGGCTGCCTGAAGATGATCCTCGACTGGAGGGACGCCGCGTGAACGTTCAGCTCAACAAGGCTGCCCTGTCCCAGGCGACCCAGCTCCGCGCCGAGGCCGCGATCGAGCCCGATGCCGTGTCCACCGCACCGGCGAAGAAAGAAACGCAGATCATCGCGATCTACGGCAAGGGCGGCATCGGCAAGTCGTTCACCCTCGCCAATCTCAGCTACATGATGGCCCAGCAGGGCAAGAAGGTCCTGCTGATCGGCTGCGACCCGAAGAGCGACACCACCTCGCTCCTCTTCGGCGGCAAGGCCTGCCCGACCATCATCGAGACGTCGACCAGGAAGAAGCTCGCGGGCGAGTCGGTCGCGATCGGCGACGTCTGCTTCAAGCGCGACGGCGTCTACGCCATGGAGCTCGGCGGTCCCGAGGTCGGGCGCGGCTGCGGCGGCCGCGGCATCATCCACGGCTTCGAGCTTCTGGAGAAGCTGGGCTTCCACGAGTGGGGCTTCGACTTCGTCCTCCTCGACTTCCTCGGCGACGTGGTCTGCGGCGGCTTCGGCCTGCCGATCGCCCGGGACATGTGCCAGAAGGTCATCGTCGTCGGCTCGAACGACCTGCAGTCGCTCTACGTCGCCAACAACGTCTGCTCGGCGGTGGAGTATTTCCGCAAGCTCGGGGGCAATGTCGGCGTCGGCGGCCTCGTGATCAACAAGGACGACGGCACCGGCGAGGCCCAGGCCTTCGCGGAGGCGGCCGGCATCCCGGTCCTGGCCTCGATCCCGGCCGACGAGGACATCCGCCGCAAGAGCGCGAATTACGAGATCATCGGCAAGCCGGACGGGCGCTGGGGCACCCTGTTCGCGGAACTCGCCGCGAACGTCGCGGAGGCCGCGCCGCACCGCCCGACGCCGCTCTCGCAGGACGGGCTGCTCGGCCTGTTCTCCAGCGAGACCACCGGCCGCGACGTCGTGCTGGTTCCGGCGACCCACGAGGACATGTGCGGCGTCGCCCACGTGTCCAAGCCGTCCCTCGAAGTCGTGTACGACGAGGTCTGACGCGCATGGCCGTCTCCCTCGACATCGCCGATCTGCGAGCCCGCAAGGCGCCGGCCACCGTCGACCTCGCCGCGGCGCAGAGCGACGGCCTGGGTTGCCACGCCGGCAAGGACGCGATGGTGGCGGCCGCGGAAACCGCCGGCATGTCGGAGACCCTGGCGCAGCTGCGCGAGGATTATCCCCAGGGCCCGCACGACCAGCCGCAGAGCATGTGCCCGGCCTTCGGCTCGCTGCGGGTCGGCCTGCGGATGCGCCGCACGGCGACGATCCTGTCGGGCTCGGCCTGCTGCGTGTATGGCCTGACCTTCACGTCGCATTTCTACGGGGCGCGGCGCAGCGTCGGCTACGTGCCGTTCAACTCCGAGACGCTCGTCACCGGCAAGCTGTTCGAGGACATCCGCGAGGCGGTCCACGCGACTGCGAAGCCGGAGGATTACGACGCCGTCGTCGTCATCAACCTCTGCGTCCCGACGGCCTCCGGCGTGCCGCTGCGGCTGCTGCCGAAGGCGATCGACGGCGTCCGGGTGATCGGCATCGACGTGCCGGGCTTCGGCGTCCCGACCCACGCGGAAGCCAAGGACGTGCTCGCCGGCGCCATGCTCAAGGTCGCCCGCGCGGAGGCCGAGCAGGGGCCCGTCGCCGCCCCCCGCGGTGGCCGTTCCGAGCGCCCGAGCGTCGCGCTGCTGGGCGAGGTCTTCCCGGCCGATCCGGTGGTGATCGGATCGCTCCTGGAGCCGCTAGGGTTGGCGGCCGGCCCGGTCGTGCCGACCCGGGAATGGCGCGAGCTCTACGCGGCCCTCGACTGCGCGGCGGTGGCGGCGATTCACCCGTTCTACACGGCCTCGATCCGCGAGTTCGAGGCGGCGGGCCGCCCGATCGTCGGCTCCGCTCCCGTCGGCGTCGACGGGACCGCCGACTGGCTCGACCGGATCGGCGAGGCCTGCGGCGTGCCCCGCGCCACCGTCGAGGCGGCCAAGAACCGCATCCTGCCCGGCATCCGCGGCGCGCTCGGCGCGATGCCGATCAAGGGGCGGATCACGCTCTCGGGCTACGAGGGATCGGAGCTGCTCGTGGCGCGCCTCCTCGTGGAGAGCGGCGCCGAGGTCCCCTATGTCGGCACCGCCTGCCCGCGCACGCCCTGGTCGGAGGCGGATCGCGACTGGCTCGAGTCTCGCGGATCGGAGGTCCGCTACCGGGCCTCCCTCGAGGATGATCTGTTCGCCTTCGAAGCGCTGAAGCCCGATCTCGCCATCGGCACGACCCCGGTGGTGCAGCGGGCCAAGGAGCGCGGCACGCCGGCGCTCTACTTCACCAACCTGATCTCGGCGCGCCCGCTGATGGGCGCGGCCGGCGCCGGGTCGCTCGCCACGGTGATCAACGCCGCCCTCGGCAACAGGGCGCGGTTCGACGCCATGCGCGACTTCTTCGAGGGCGTCGGCACCGGCCACGCCGCGGGCGTCTGGCAGGAGGTGCCGCAGAAGCGCCAGGGACCGAAGATCGAGGGCCCCAAGAAGCCGATCGGGGAGATGGCCTGATGCTCATCCTCGATCACGACAGGGCCGGCGGCTACTGGGGCGCGGTCTACGTCTTCACGGCGATCAAGGGCCTGCAGGTCGTCATCGACGGCCCCGTCGGCTGCGAGAACCTGCCGGTCACCTCGGTGCTGCACTACACCGACGCGCTGCCGCCGCACGAGCTGCCGATCGTGGTCACCGGGCTCGCCGAGGAGGAACTCGGCCGGCACGGCACCGAGGGCGCCATGAAGCGCGCCCACGCGACCCTCGATCCGGGCCAACCCAGCGTGGTGGTCACCGGCTCCATCGCCGAGATGATCGGCGGCGGCGTGACGCCGGAGGGCACGGGACTCCAGCGCTTCCTGCCGCGCACCATCGACGAGGACCAGTGGCAGGCCGCCGACCGTGCGATGCGCTGGCTCTGGCAGGAATACGGGGCGAAGAAGTTCGCCAAGAAGGGCATTCCGGCCCGGCCCGAGAAGAAGCCCGGCGAGAAGCCGCGGGTGAACCTGATCGGCCCGGCCTACGGCACCTTCAATATGCCCTCCGACCTCGCCGAGATCCGGCGGTTGGTCGAGGGGATCGGCGCCGAGGTGAACCTCACCTTCCCGCTCGGCGCGCACCTCGCCGACGTGCCGAAGCTGGTCAACGCCGACGCCAATATCTGCCTCTACCGGGAGTTCGGGCGGCTGCTCTGCGAGGATCTGGAGCGCCCGTACCTGCAGGCGCCGATCGGCATCCTGTCGACCACCAAGTTCCTGCGCGCGCTCGGCGACATCCTCGGACTCGATCCCGAGCCGTTCATCGAGCGGGAGCGCCACACCACGATCAAACCGGTCTGGGATCTCTGGCGCTCGGTGACCCAGGACTTCTTCGGCACGGCGAGCTTCGGCATCGTCGCCACAGAGACCTACGCGCGGGGCGTGCGCCACTTCCTCGAAGACGAGATGGGCCTGCCCTGCCACTTCGCCTTCCGGCGCTCGGCCGGTCTGAAGCCCGACAACGCGGCCGTCCGCGCCGCCGTCGCGGCCAAGCCGCCGCTGGTGCTGTTCGGCTCGTTCAACGAGCGGATGTACCTCGCGGAGACCGGAGCCCGGGCGACCTACGTGCCGGCCTCGTTCCCCGGCGCGATCATCCGGCGGCACACCGGCACGCCGTTCATGGGCTACGCCGGGGCGACCTACCTGGTCCAGGAGGTCTGCAACGCCCTGTTCGACACCCTCTTCCACATCCTGCCGCTCGCCCGCGACATGGACAAGGTCGAGGCCACTCCCACGCGGCGGCACGCCGAGCTGCCGTGGGACGAGGCCGCCCGGCAAGCACTCGACGCCCTCGTCGAGGCCCAGCCGGTGCTCGCCCGGATCTCCGCGGCCAAGCGCCTGCGCGACGCCGCCGAGCGGGCTGCCCGGGACACCGAGGCCGCCGCCGTAGCGCCCGCCCACGTGGCGCGGGCCCGGGCCGCCCTCGCGGGAGGAGTGCCCGCATGAGCCGCCTTTCCGTTTCACCCAGAGGAGACCTGACGATGCGAACGATGGTCCCGACCGGCCGCCAGCACCAGGAAGCGTTTCAGTTCCGGCTGATCCTGGCGGCGACCTACCCGTTCTTCCTCGCCGCCGCGGCGCTGAACCGGTTCCGGCCCAGCCGCGAGACGGCCCGCCCGGGCCTGGTGCCGGCGCGCCGCTCGGTCTTCGGCGAAGCCCGCGCCATGGCGGTTCAGGCGATCCCCTTCGCCTTCATGGGCTGAAACGCCCCTGAGCGAGACGCTTCCGTCCGGTCACGCGGGGGAAGTCGGGCCGTGACAGCCGAAAGGCATCGCGGCTGAACCCGTCGCGCCTCGCCAGAGGCGCGGCCAACACACGGAGGTCTGAACGATGGCGAGTGGACCCGTCACAACAGAAAGACCGAGCAGCCTGTCCGGGCTGACGGAACCGGAAGCCAAGGAGTTCCACGCGATCTTCCTGACGAGCTTCCTCATATTCACGGCGATCGCCGTGGTCGCCCACATCCTCGTCTGGCTGTGGCGTCCGTGGCTCCCCGGACCGCAGGGCTACGCCTCTCTCGAGGGCGTTCGCGATGCGGCCCACGCCCTCGTCACGATGATCGGCTGAGGAGGATCGGATGCACAAGGTTTGGTTGCTCTTCGATCCGCGGCGCACGCTGGTGGCTCTGTTCACCTTCCTCTTTATCCTGGCGCTGCTGATCCACTTCATCCTGCTCTCGACCGACCGGTTCAACTGGCTGGACGGCCCGAGAAACAACAAGGCGGCCCAGAACACCATCACGCTCGCGCTGCCGCAGATGCCGGCCTGACCGCCGGTCCGGACCGCGGCGCGCGAGGGCCGCGGTCCACCAATTTTCCTCTTCTCCGGCCTGACTGAGGAGCAGCCGCCATGGCGATGCTGAGCTTCGAGCGCAAATACAGGGTTCGCGGCGGCACCTTGCTCGGAGGCGACCTGTTCGACTTCTGGGTCGGGCCGTTCTTCGTCGGTTTCTTCGGCGTCGTCGGCATGTTCTTCACGGTGCTGGGCACCGCGCTCGTCATCTACGGCGCCGCGATCGGACCAACCTGGAACATCTGGCAGATCAACATCGCGCCGCCCGATGTCAGCTACGGCCTGAGACTCGCGCCGCTGAAGGATGGCGGGCTCTGGCAGATCATCACCATGTGCGCGCTCGGCTCGTTCGTCTCCTGGGCGCTGCGCGAGGTCGAGATCTGCCGCAAGCTCGGGATCGGCTACCACGTCCCGGCGGCCTTCGGGATGGCGATCTTCGCCTACTTCACCCTCGTGGTGATCCGGCCGCTGCTGATGGGCGCCTGGGGCTACGGCTTCCCGTACGGCATCCTCAGCCATCTCGATTGGGTGTCCAACACCGGATACCAGTATCTCCACTTCCACTATAATCCGGCCCACATGCTGGCCGTGACGTTCTTCTTCACGACGACGCTGGCCCTCGCGATGCACGGCGGCCTGATCCTGTCGGCGACCAACCCGAAGAAGGGCGAGACCGTCAAGACGCCCGAGCACGAGGACACCTTCTTCCGCGACACGATCGGCTACTCGATTGGCACGCTCGGCATCCACCGCCTCGGCCTGTTCCTGGCCCTCTCTGCAGGGTTCTGGAGCGCGGTCTGCATCGTCATCAGCGGGCCATTCTGGACGCAGGGCTGGCCGCAATGGTGGGGCTGGTGGCTCAACCTGCCGGTCTGGCGGTGACGGGTCGGACGCGATCGGAACGAGGGGACTAACGCGGGTCGCCGCCGCCCAGCGCGCGGCACTCCGGGGGAGGGCAGGCCATGGCCTATTACCAGAACATCTTCACGCAGGTTCAGGTGCGCCCGCTCGTGCCGGATCAGGGCGTTCCGGTCGCGGTCGACGAGCGGGTCGGCAAGCCGTTCAACAGCTACCTGTTCGGGCTGATCGGCAACAGCCAGGTCGGGCCCATCTACATCGGCTACATCGCGGCCCTGTCGATCACCTGCGGGGTGATCGCCTTTGAGATCATCGGGCTCAATATGTGGGCCTCGGTGAACTGGGATCCGGTTCAGTTCGTCCGGCAATTGCCGTGGCTCGCCCTCGAGCCACCCCTCCCGAAGTACGGCCTGAAGGTCCTTCCGCCCCTGAACGAGGGCGGGTGGTGGCTCATCGCGGGCTTCTTCCTGACGGCCTCGATCCTGCTGTGGTGGGTCCATCTCTACAAGCGGGCGCGGGCGCTCGGCCTCGGCCTGCACGTGC
Source organism: Methylobacterium sp. Leaf361 (assembly GCF_001424445.1). Taxonomy (NCBI): domain Bacteria; kingdom Pseudomonadati; phylum Pseudomonadota; class Alphaproteobacteria; order Hyphomicrobiales; family Methylobacteriaceae; genus Methylobacterium; species Methylobacterium sp. Leaf361. The sequence continues at coordinate 378,682 of NZ_LMPY01000023.1, forward strand.
CGTGGGCCTTCGCGTCGGCGATCTGGCTCTACCTCGTCCTCGGCTTCATCCGGCCGGTGCTGATGGGTTCGTGGTCGGAAGCCGTGCCGTTCGGCATCTTCCCGCACCTCGACTGGACCGCCGCCTTCTCGCTCCGCTACGGGAACCTGTTCTACAACCCGTTCCACATGCTCTCGATCACGTTCCTCTACGGGTCGACGCTGCTGTTCGCGATGCACGGGGGCACGATCCTGGCCTGTTCGCGCTACGGCGCGGAGCGCGAGATCGACCAGATCGTCGACCGCGGCACTGCCACCGAGCGCGCCGCCCTGTTCTGGCGCTGGACCATGGGCTTCAACGCCACGATGGAGTCGGTCCACCGCTGGGCGTGGTGGTTCGCCGTGCTGACGACGCTGACCGGTGGCATCGGCATCCTGCTCACCGGGACCGTGGTCGACAACTGGTACCTCTGGGCGGTCAAGCACGGCGTCGCGCCCTCGTACCCGCAGGTCTACGGCCCGATCGTGGATCCCGCCCATCTCGCACCCGGCATGAAGCCGTGAGGAGGCCGTCATGAAGACGATTCTGGCGGTGGCCGGCGGCGCACTGGCCCTCTTCCTCACCATCGCGATGTTCGGCGGCGCCGGCTGGACCCACCCGCCGATGGCGAACAAGCAGACCGGCTTCCGCGGGACGGGCATGGACCTGATCCGCACCCGCGCCGGCAACGAGGCGCTGGCCGCCGCGAACGTCGCCCCGACCCCGGCCGATCCGGCCGATGCGGGCGGCGACAAGGCCTCCGCCGTCTACCAGAACGTCCAGGTTCTGGGCGATCTCTCGGCCGAGCAGTTCAACCGGCTGATGGTGTCGATCACCGAGTGGGTGGCCCCGCAGCAGGGCTGCACCTACTGCCACAGCACCGAGAACATGGCGTCCGACGAGCTCTACCAGAAGCGCGTCGCCCGGCGGATGCTCCAGATGACCCAGTACATCAACTCGTCCTGGAAGGAGAACCACGTCCATCAGGCGGGCGTGACCTGCTACACCTGTCACCGCGGCAATCCGGTGCCGGCCAATATCTGGTTCGATCATCCGGTTCAGGGGGCGGGGCGCTTCATCCCGCGCAACAACAGCCAGAACCTCGCCTCCGCAGAAGTCGGCAACACCTCGCTGCCCTACGACGTCTATCAGGCCTTCTATCAGCACAAGGAGACGTCGGAGGACGCGGTCCGGGTCAACGCCACCACTGCGCTGCCGGAGACCAAAGGCAAGCCGATCCAGGACGCCGAGAAGACCTTCGCGATCATGATCAGCATGTCGCAATCGCTCGGGGTCAACTGCACCTTCTGCCACAACACCCGGTCGGTGGCGCAGTGGGACACCAGCACGCCCAACCGTGTCCATGCCTGGTACGGCATCCGGATGGTGCGTGACCTGAACCAGGATTATATGGAGCCGCTGAAATCGACATTCCCGCGGAACCGGCTCGGGATCCTGGGCGACGTGCCGAAGATCAACTGCGCCACCTGTCACAACGGCGCCAACAAGCCGCTCAACGGCGCCAACGTGATCGAGCCCTATCCGGAGCTGTCGCACCCGACGATCGCCGTGAGCCTGCCGACCGGCGAGGCCAAGGACCCGATCCCCGGGACCGAGACCCCGACGCCAAAGCCCTGATCCGCCCCGGGGCGGCCGGACCACCGGCCGCCCCGCCCAAGCTACAGGGAACCTCCGTGGGGTAGAGGCGTCGATACCGGCGGCCAAGCTCGGCCCTCAGGAGGCGTCCGTGACCATCACCATCTCGAACCTCCAGCCGCTGATCGCGATCCTCGCCGGGATCCTGATCCTGGTGATGCCGCGGCTGCTCAACTACATCGTCGCGATCTACCTGATCGTCGTCGGCGTGATCGGGCTCGGGATTCTGCATTGACGGGCCGCGCCCGCGCCGCGACGGCGCGGACCTGACAGACCGCTCGAGCCGTCAGTCGCGCACGCACAGGGCCATCGCGCGTTCATCTTGCGTTGCGCTGCGGGATGGTCCAACCCCGCCCATCAGCTCGGCCGGCGCCGGGCACCAGATACGGACGGGATCGACATGGCGACCGGCAGCGCGAAGTGGGTCTACGCCTTCGGCGACGGCAAGGCGGAGGGCAAGTCGCAGATGCGCGACCTGCTCGGCGGCAAGGGCGCCAACCTCGCCGAGATGTCCAACCTGGGTCTGCCGGTCCCGCCGGGCTTCACGATCACCACCGAGGTCTGCACCTACTTCTACGATCACGGCAAATCCTATCCGCCGGAGCTCAAGGATCAGGTCGCGGAAGCGCTCGCCCAGGTGGGCAAGCTCACCGGCCGCAAGTTCGGCGACGCGACGAACCCGCTGCTCGTGTCGGTCCGCTCGGGTGCGCGCGCCTCGATGCCCGGCATGATGGACACGGTCCTCAATCTCGGCCTCAACGACGAGACCGTCCTGGCCCTCGCCAAGGAGGCCGACGACGAGCGCTTCGCCTACGATTCGTACCGCCGGTTCATCACGATGTACTCGAACGTGGTGCTCGGCGTTGAGCACCACGCCTTCGAGGAGGCGCTGGAGCAGTACAAGGAGGGCAAGGGCTTCGACCTCGACACCGAGCTCGGCGCCGGCGACTGGAAGACCCTCATCCAGACCTACAAGAAGATCGTGCGCGACGAGCACGGCTCGGACTTCCCGCAGGGCGCGGACGACCAACTCTGGGGCGCGATCGGCGCCGTGTTCAATTCGTGGATGATCCCCCGCGCGAAGAAGTACCGGGAGCTGAACAACATCCCGGAGAGCTGGGGCACGGCCGTTAACGTGCAGGCCATGGTGTTCGGCAACATGGGCGACACGTCGGCCACCGGCGTCGCCTTCACCCGCAACCCCTCCACCGGTGAGAAGGCGCTCTACGGCGAGTTCCTGATCAACGCGCAGGGCGAGGATGTCGTGGCGGGCATCCGCACCCCGCAGAACATCACCGAGAAGGCGCGGGAAGAAGCGGAGAGCGACAAGCCTTCCATGGAGAAGGCCATGCCCGAGAGCTTCGCGGAGCTGACCCGGATCTACGGGATCCTGGAGTCGCACTACCGCGACATGCAGGACATGGAATTCACCATCGAGAAGGGGAAGCTCTGGATGCTCCAGACCCGCAACGGCAAGCGCACGGCCAAGGCCGCCCTGCGCATCGCCGTTGATCTGGCGGGCGAGGGGCTGATCTCCCGCGAGGAGGCGATCGGCCGCGTCGAGCCCGGCGCCCTCGACCAACTCCTGCACCCGACCATCGACCCGAAGGCCGACCGCAAGGTCATCGCCTCCGGCCTGCCGGCCTCGCCCGGCGCGGCGACCGGCGAGATCGTGTTCAACTCCGAGGACGCGGAGGCGCACCGCAAGGCCGAGCGCAAGTGCATCCTGGTGCGGATCGAGACCTCGCCCGAGGACATCCACGGCATGCACGCCGCCGAGGGCATCCTCACCACCCGCGGCGGCATGACCAGCCACGCGGCCGTGGTGGCCCGCGGCATGGGCAAGCCCTGCGTCTCCGGCGTCGGCTCGATCCGGATCGACTACAAGGCGCAGACCCTGACGGTCGGCGGCACGACGCTGAAGGCCGGCGACCGGATCACCATCGACGGGTCCACGGGCCAGGTGATCCAGGGCGAGGTGAAGATGCTGGAGCCCGAGCTGTCGGGCGACTTCGCCACCCTGATGGAGTGGGCCGACGCGATCCGCGGCATGAAGGTCCGCGCCAACGCCGACACACCGACCGACGCCCGGACCGCGCGCAACTTCGGCGCCGAGGGCATCGGCCTCTGCCGCACCGAGCACATGTTCTTCGAGGGTGACCGCATCATCGCGGTCCGCGAGATGATCCTCGCCGACGACGCCGAGGGCCGGCGCGCGGCGCTGGCGAAGATCCTGCCCTACCAGCGCCAGGACTTCCTGGAGCTGTTCACGATCATGTCCGGCCTGCCGGTCACGATCCGCCTCCTCGACCCGCCGCTGCACGAGTTCCTGCCGCACACCGACGCCGAGGTCGCCGAGGTCGTGAAGGCGACGGGCGTTTCCGAGGAGAAGATCCGGCACCGGACGCGCGAGCTGTCCGAGCACAACCCGATGCTCGGCTTCCGCGGCTGCCGCCTCGCGATCGCCTTCCCGGAGATCGCCGAGATGCAGGCCCGCGCGATCTTCGAGGCCGCGGTCCAGGCGGCCGCCGATACCGGCAAGGCGGTGACGCCCGAAGTGATGGTGCCGCTGGTCTTCACCCGCGCCGAGTTCGACATCGTGAAGGCCCGGATCGACGCCATGGCGAAGGCCGTGGCCGAGGAGAAGGGCGCGACCCTCGACTATCAGGTCGGCACGATGATCGAGCTGCCGCGCGCGGCCCTCAAGGCCAACGAGATCGCCGAGACCGCGGAGTTCTTCTCCTTCGGCACCAACGACCTCACCCAGACGGCGCTGGGCATCTCCCGCGACGACGCCGCCACCTTCCTGGGCCCCTACACCCAGAAGGGCATCCTGCCGGCCGACCCGTTCATCACGATCGACCAGGAAGGCGTGGGCGAGCTGGTGCGCATCGGCGTCGAGCGCGGCCGCAAGACGCGCCCGGACATCAAGCTCGGCATCTGCGGCGAGCACGGCGGCGACCCCGCCTCGATCGGCTTCTGCCAGGAGGTGGGACTCGATTACGTGTCCTGCTCGCCCTACCGGGTGCCGATTGCCCGGCTGGCGGCCGCCCAGGCGGCGCTCGGCAAGGTCGCCGGCAAGGAAGGCTGAGACCGGTCCGGGGGACGCCGAGCATGTCCCCCTTTCGGCTATCAACCGTCCGTATGAGGATCAGTGGAAAAATTCGCCTTTCGGTCGAACTCGCCTCTTTTTGAGGCGTTCTTGGATTGAGCGGGTACGCCGGACGTGCGCCTAATCGGCCCGCGTCGGGTTCAGCATCGCCCGTCAGAAGCGGCCGCCACCATGTCCCACAGCCCATCGCCGCTGTGCCTCGCCGAGACCGAAGCGGTCGCGGCTGTCCCGAGCGTCGCCGTTCGCGCCTATCTCGCTCTCGTCGCCGGTCTCGGCGGTGTCGTCACGGCCGTGATGCTGATGATGTCGGTCGCGGCCAACAGCGGCAGCGAGGCGGAGCGCATCTCGGCGACGCAGGAAGACAGCTACGCGACCACGCTGGTCGGCGCGCTGGCGGTCAACCTGTCCAAGCCGCTCCGCTGAGCGCGATCCCGGTGCCGACCGCCTCGGGCGGCGCGGTCCGGTGCGCGGCTCCGATGCGGACGTCCTGACGACGACGGTCGAATCACCGCGCCCCAGACACGGCCCGCGCGGCCGAGCCGGTGAAACGGGTCGGCAGATCGTCGCCGGGGCTGCGTGGACTGAAGCGCGTGGTGACCCGATCGGGCGCGGCGCCGACCACCGCGTCGGGCGCGGCACCGCGCAGGCGCGTGGCGGCCACGTGCACGGGCGTGGCGCGGCTCGCCGGGGCAGCGCCCGGGCCGGCCGATACGGAGTCGAACAGGGCGCGCAGTTGCGCCTTGGCATCCGCGTCCGGAGCCACGAGGGAGCGGGCGCGAGCCGGAACCGCCGCCGCCGGCTTGTCGAGGGCGCGGATCTCGGCCGCCGGCGCGAGGTTGGCCATCCCGCGCTCCAGCGCCGCGAACTGCACAGGGCGGGGCGGCGGCAGGGGCATGTTCAGGCTCGCCGCGACGGCGGCCATATCGGCGGGGCGCCGCGGCGGGAGCGGTGCCGTGACGGCGGTCACGGTATCGTCGACGGCGACCGGCTGACTGGCGGTCAGGAGCGCCTTGGCGTCGGCGGGCCTGGTGTCGGAGGGCTTGGTCTCGGCACCTTTCGCCTGTGCCCGCTCGGCGAGCGAGCCGCGCAGGGCGTCGTCGGCCGCGGGCGCCGCGTAGGCGAGGGCCGCGCGCGCGCCCGCCGCATCCTGCGGATCGGCGCTCGCCACGGCGACGACGGGCGCGCGCCGCGATTTCCGCGCCGTCTCCACCGGAGCCGGCGCCGGCGCGGGCTCCGGTGCCGACCGCCCGCCGCCGAACAGGCTGGCCAGGAAGCCGAACAGGCCGGGCCCGTCCTCCTCCTCGCCGCTGGCCATCTGCGTCGTGAGGCCCGCCACGGTACCGCCGCGGGCCAGGATCTCGGCCTTGGCCTCCTCGTAGCGGGGGAAGGGGCGGTTGTCGCTCGGGAGCAGGACGGTCTTGCCGTCCGGGAACAGGCGGGCGAGCTGGTCGTGGGTCATGCGCGGCCACATCCGCACCGAACCCACGTCGAGGTGCACGAAGGGCGTTCCGGCATGGGGGTACCAGCCGACGCCGCCCCGCTGCATCCGGAGGCCGACCTCCCGGATCCGGTCGATCGACACGTCCGGCAGGAAGAAGTCCATCGCCTTGCCGAGCATGTGCTGGCTGTACTCGGCCACCATCCTGGAGCGGCGGCGCAGCATCGCGTTGGTGCCCGGGGAGCGGTAGGCCGACACGACGTGGATCGGCTGCGTCGCCCCGACCTGGCGATAGGCCTCCCAGACCGTATCGAACAACCGCGGGTCCATCTTGGTCGGCTCGTTGACCCGCCAGTCGCGCAGGAGCCAGTTCAGCTGCTCGAGGGCCGCGCGGTCGTAGCGACCATCGCGCTTGAACGTGATGGTCGCGCTCTCCTGCGTGTGGGTGTGGTAGATCGACAGGGAGCGGGTGTCGCCGTTGGCGACCGCGTCCTCGGTCTCGGCCGTCCCGGCGATCAGTCCGAGCGCGAGGCCGGACAGGGCGAGGGTGACGTGGCGAAGGGCGCGCGGGAGACTGGGCACGACGGTCCTGATCCTCTCCCGACAGCCTGACCCGACGCCTGTTGAACCGGGTTCGCGACCGAAACGGCTAAGGCTCGACCGTGGCGAAATCGTGCCCGGCTGTGCGGCCGCGCACCTGAAAGTTGCTGGTGGCGCGGGTGGGCTACCACCACCCGCGCGGCGCCGCCTGCTGCGGCGCGGGCGTCCAGAGGCCGGGCTCGCCGTATTCCGGCGCGCTGTCGGCACGGGCGGCGCGACGCTGGGCGCGGCGCGGCGTCTCCGCCTCCTCGTAGCGCCCGCCCGGCCACGCGTCGGCATCCGCGACCGGCCGCTCGGGCGCGCGGCGATGGACGGTCCGGGGCGCGGGCGGCTTCGGGGCGCGCTCGGCCTTGCGCCGTGGCGGCTCGTCCGGGAGCCGCGCGATCGCCGGCCCGCCGCCGCCGGGCAGCCCGAGGGCCGCGCGCATCGGCGCGTCGTAGCCGTAGAGATCCGGCAGGGTGCGGTAGGCGCCGCCGTCGTCCACGAAGGCGGTGAAGTAGGCGAGGTGGACCGGCAGCTTCTCCGGCAGCCGGATGGTGCGCTCGCCCTTGCCGATCAGCTTCTTCAGCCGATCCGCGGACCAGTTCGGCAGCACCGCGTCGGCGAGGCGGAACGGGTCGTCGACGCGGACGCAGCCGTGGCTGAAATCGCGCTTCGCGGCGGAGAACAGCGAGCGGTTCGGCGTGTCGTGCAGGTAGACCGCGTGCTGGTTCGGGAACATGAACTTGATGAAGCCGAGCGCATTGCGCTCCCCCGGGGGCTGGCGCAGCGAGATGTGCCCGCCGCGACGGACGACCTCGTAGCCGCCCCAGGTCTTGCCGCCGTAGCCGGCGAGCTTCGGCGCCATCGTCTTCAGAATCGACGGCGGGACGTACCAGGACGGGTTGACGACCGCGTACTCCATCATCCCGGAGAACAGCGGCGTGCGCGATTCCGGCTTGCCGACGATGACCCGCGCCTCGTCGCGCATCACACCGCCCCGGTAGGCGCGCAGGCGATATTCCGGCACGTTGACGAGGATGTAATCCGGCCCCAGATCGCCGGGGAGCCAGCGCCACCGCTCCATGTTGACGATGAGTTCGGCCTCTCCGCCCGTCGGGCGCGCGGCGCGGCCCGCATCGGCGAGGGCCAGCACCGTCTGGACGTTCAGGACGCCGTTCCCCGGCAGGCCGCGGCCGCGCTGAAACTTCGCCACCGCGTCGGCGACGACGGGGTCGTACTCCTCCGGCTCGCCCGGCCCCTTGTCCAGGGTCGCCGCAGGACGGCTCTCCAGGTCGAAATGCGCCCGCAGCAGCGGGACGCGGGGATCGCGCATGCCGACGCGGAGAGCCGGTCCGGCCGGGAGGCGCAGCGGCTTCACCGCGGTCGGCGCGGGTCCCCGCAGGGCGGCGAGCCGCGCCTTCAGCGCGAGGTAGCCCTGAGTCGCCGGGTTGTAGGCCTGCAGCGCCTCGCCGGCCTTCGCGCCGGCCTCGTCGAGCTTCGCCAGGACGTCGTTGCCGGCCGGGAGATCGAGGTGCGGGGTGATCAGCCGCGAGATCGAGGCCAGGTTGATCCGGCCGCCGCGGGCGTCCCGGGCGTAGAGAACCGCCGCCGCGGACAGGCGCAGATCGGCGTCGGCGACCGCCTTCTCGTCCGGGTTATCGGCGAGCGTCGGGACCGTGTAGGCGCGGGGGTCGAGACCGTCCTCGGCGGCGGCCGCCAACCGCGCCGAGACCGCCTTCGCGGCGTCGGTCCAGGCCCCGCCGGAGATCCAGATCGGCTTGAAGCCGCGGGCCTCGTAGAAGCTCCGGATCGCGTCCCGGTCCTTGCCGGTGAGGCGCAGCAGCAGGGGCGCGGCATCCGCGAACCGGGCGAAGACCGCGGCGCCGAGCGGGTCCGTCGGGGCGACCGGAGCCGCCGCGGCGGGAGCCGGGGCCGGCTCGGCCGCCGGCGCCTCCGGCTTGTAGTCGGGAAGGGCCGCTGCGGCGGGCGCGGACGTGTCCGCCTGCGCGGGCGGCGCCGGCAAGGCGACGGGCGGGGAGGCGGGGATATCGGTGGCCGGCTGGTCCAGCGCGACCGTCGCGGCGCGGAGGGAGCCGGCCGGGGCCAGCGTGCCGCCGAGAAGGGCGGCCAGCGCGATGAGGCTGGAGCGCGGGACGCGCATCGTGATCTCCCGGGGCGCGGCGGCAGGACCGCACGCTCAGATTGTGATTATCCGCGCAAGCGTGGCTTTGAGCAACCGCAGTTATCGCGAATAGAGGCTCGGTCCTGCAGGTGAATGTGTCATTTCTAATGCTGCTCAGCTTACGATCCGCTCAATCATCTGCCGGCGCGACGTAGCAGGGCCGAGAATTTCAGCGACCGTGGCCGAAACGAATGCGCGCGGTGCGCTAGCGCACGCCGCGCTCGATCAGGCCGCGTCCTCGGTTTTATCGTCCTCCTCCAGCCCCAGATCCTTGAGCTTGCGGTAGAGGGTGGAGCGTCCGATGCCGAGGCGGCGCGAGACCTCGGACATCCGCTGCCGGTAGAACTGGAGCGCGAAGCGGATGATCTCCGCCTCCAGGACGTCCATCGGCTTCATCTCGCCGGTCTCCTCGGCGACGAGCGACATGGCGTGCGGGTCGCGGACCTCGACGCGGACGATCTCCCGCACCGGTTCGGGGGCGTAGGCCGGCATCTGCGGCTGGACCGGTGCTGCCGGGATCCGCACGTCGAAGCCCTCGACCTGCGCGGCGATCTGGGGGAATTCGGAGACGGTCAGCTCGTCGCCGTCCGCCAGCACGACGGCGCGGAACAGGGCGTTCTCCAGCTGCCGGACGTTGCCCGGCCAGGGATAGCGCGTGAGCAGGGCCATGGCCTCCGGGCTGATCGCCCGCACGCGCTTGCCTTCCTCGGCCGAGAACCGCGCGCAGAACGAGCGGACGAGATCCGGGATGTCCTCGCGGCGCGCCCGCAGGGGCGGCAGCGTCATCGGGAAGACGTTCAGGCGGTAGTAGAGATCCTCGCGGAACTTGCCCTGCTTCACGAGGTCGAGCAGCGACCGGTTCGTCGCCGAGACGAGCCGGATGTCCACCCGCACCGAGCGCTTGCCGCCGACGGGATCGACCTCGCCCTCCTGGAGGGCCCGGAGCAGTTTCACCTGTGCGTCGAGGGGCAACTCGCCGATCTCGTCCAGAAACAAGGTCCCGCCCGAGGCCTCGACGAACTTGCCGGCGTGCTTCTCGGTGGCGCCGGTGAACGCCCCCTTCTCGTGGCCGAACAGGGTGGATTCCACCAGGTTCTCCGGGATCGCCCCGCAATTGACGGTCACGAAGGGCTTGCCGCGCCGGTCGCCGGACCCCTGGATCGCCCGGGCCAGGACCTCCTTGCCGACACCGGACTCGCCCTCGATCAGAACGGGGATGTTCGACTTCGCCGCCCGCTCGGCGAGGCGGATCACCCGCTCCATGTCGGGGCTCTTCGAGGTGAGATCCTTGAAGGTGAGCGCCCCGGAGGCGCGGCGGCGCATGCGGCGCACCTCCTCCTCGAGCGTGTCGACCCGCAGGGCATTCTTGATCGAGACCTGGAGCCGCTCCGCGCCCGCCGGTTTGACCACGAAATCCACGGCGCCGGCCCGCATGGCGCTGACCACCGTGTCGATGGAGCCGTTGGAGGTCTGGACGATGACCGGCGTGGCGAGGCCGCTCTTGCGCATCTCGGCCAGGACACCGAGCCCGTCGAGCCCCGGCATCACGAGGTCGAGGAGCACGACATCCGCACCCTCGGATCGCAGCAGGGTCAGCGCGTCCGCACCGGTCTCGGCGATCCGCGCCTCGAAGCCGAAGCGGCGCACGGCCGCCTCGGCCAGGCGCCGCTGGACCGGATCGTCATCCACGATGAGCACGGTGGCGGACATGGCGGCTCCCTGAACGGCGCGCGAAGGCCGGACACGCGACGCGGGCTCGACCCGGTCGCGGCCTTCCGATTCGGCGACTGTTTCGTTTCGAGCCGTAGGGTGACCGACAGTCGTAAAGTGCCGCTTAACGACGTTTGCGCCGCGTCGTCACCGATCGCGCGCCGGTCCGACGGTCCCTCCGCGTTGAACGCGTGGCGGCACGCTCGATATCAGGGTACGGGGCCGGAGCCCTTGGAGAGGATCGCACACCATGATGCCGAGCCACACCGCCTCGCCGGTGACTGTCCGCCTGCCGGAGGGCGTGAGTGCCGCGCGCGCCGCCGCGAAGGCTGCCGACCTCGGCCATCTTCCGGAATGGGACCTCACGGATCTCTATTCCGGCCTCGATGATCCGAACTTCTCCGGCGACATGACCCGCGCTGAGGAGGAGTGCCGCCGCTTCTCCGAGACCTACGCCGGCCGGATCGCGGAGCTCGCCGCGGGCCCGGACGCGTCCGCGCGGCTGGCCGAGGCGGTGCGCGCCTACGAGGGCATCGAGGACCTGCTGGGCAGGCTCATGTCCTTCGCAGGTCTCGTCTATTCCGGCGACACCACCGACGAGGCGTGCGCCAAGTTCTACGGCGACACCCGCGAGCGGCTGACCAGCGCCTCGGCGGATCTCCTCTTCTTCGCCCTGGAGCTGAACCGCGTCGACGATACGGCCATGAACGCCGCGATGGCCGAAGGGCCGCTCGCCCACTACGCCCCGTGGATCGAGGACCTGCGGCGGGAGAAGCCGCACCAGCTCGACGATCGCACCGAGAAGCTGTTCCTCGAGAAGTCGGTCACGTCGAACGCCGCCTGGGACCGGCTGTTCAACGAAACGATCGCCGCGCTGCGCTTCACCGTGCAGGGCGAGGAGATGCCGCTGGAGCCGACGCTCAACAAGCTTCAGGATCCGGACGGCGCGGTCCGCAAGGAGGCGGCCGGCGCGATCAGCGCGGTCCTGCGCGGTCAGCTGCGGGTGTTCACGCTCATCACCAACACGCTGGCGAAGGACAAGGAGATCAGCGACCGCTGGCGCGGGTTCAAGGACGTCGCGGACGCGCGCCACCTGTCGAACCGGGTCGAGCCCGAGGTGGTGGAAGCCCTCGTCGACGCCGTGCGGGCGGCCTATCCCCGCCTGTCCCACCGCTACTACACGCTCAAGGCGAAGTGGTTCGGGCAGGAGGCGCTGCCCTACTGGGACCGCAACGCGCCGCTGCCCCGCGTCGAGCAGCGCACGATCCCGTGGACGGAGGCCCGCGACACGGTGCTGTCCGCCTACGACGCCTTCTCGCCGAAGATGGCGGGGATCGCGCGGCGCTTCTTCGACGAGCGCTGGATCGACGCGCCGACCCGTCCCGGCAAGGCGCCGGGCGCCTTCGCGCATCCGACCGTGCCCTCTGTCCACCCCTATGTGCTGGTCAATTACCAGGGCAAGCCGCGGGACGTGATGACGCTGGCGCACGAGCTGGGCCACGGCGTCCACCAGGTGCTCGCCGGGCCGAACGGCGCCCTCATGGCGCCGACGCCCCTGACGCTGGCCGAGACGGCGAGCGTCTTCGGCGAGATGCTGACCTTCCGTCGGCTCCTCGCCGCGACCACGGACACGACCCAGCGCCGGGCCATGCTCGCCGCCAAGGTCGAGGACATGATCAACACGGTGGTGCGCCAGATCGCCTTCTACTCGTTCGAGCGGAAGGTCCATCTCGCCCGCACCAAGGGTGAGCTGACCACCGATCAGATCAACGCGCTGTGGCTGTCCGTCCAGGCAGAATCGCTCGGTCCGGCGATCACGCTGGATTCCGGCTACGAGCCGTTCTGGGCCTACATCCCGCACTTCATCCACTCGCCGTTCTACGTCTACGCGTACGCGTTCGGCGACTGCCTGGTGAACTCGCTCTACGGCGTCTACGCCCGGGCGGAGGACGGCTTCGTGGACCGCTACTTCGCGTTGCTCGCGGCCGGCGGCTCGAAACCCTACGGCGAGCTGCTCGCGCCCTTCGGCCTCGACGCCAAGGACCCGGGCTTCTGGCAGATCGGGCTCGGCATGATCGAGAGCATGATCGTCGAGCTCGAGAGTATGGAAGGACAGGCCTGAGCCGAGCGCCGCGGACCCCGTCGCCCCCCGCGGCGCAGGGACCCACGCCCCTGGTTCGCGGCCGGGGGCGGCTTATCTGCGCATCATCGTCAGACAAGCAGATCGAGTGATGGCCGAGACCGACCGCGAAGCCAACCGCTTCTCCGCCCGCGCCGGGCGCTACGCCAGCGTGGGCGCCAACGTCGGCGGCGTCGCCGCCCGGATGGCCGTGGCACGGCTGTTCGGAAAGGAGGGCACCACCAACGCCGCCGCCCTGGCGCAGGCGCTGGGCGGCCTGAAGGGCCCGATCATGAAGGTGGCCCAGCTGCTGGCCACCGTTCCGGACCTGCTCCCGCCCGAATACGCGACCGAGTTGCAGAAGCTTCAGGCGGACGCCCCGCCGATGGGCGCGGCCTTCGTCCGGCGCCGGATGCAGTCGGAGCTCGGCGCCGGCTGGCAGGAGCGCTTCGGCAGCTTCGACCTCAAACCCGCGGCGGCGGCCTCGCTGGGCCAAGTCCATCGCGCGACCACCAAGGACGGCGAACGGCTCGCCTGCAAGCTCCAGTACCCGGACATGCAATCGGCCGTTGAGGCCGACCTGAAGCAGCTGGAGGTCGCGTTCGCGCTGCACCGCCGGATGAACACGTGGCTCGACACGCGCGAGATCGCGAAGGAGATCGGCGCCCGGGTGCGCGAGGAGCTCGACTACGAGCGCGAGGCCAAGCACGCGGCGCTCTACGGGGCCGTGCTGAAGGACATCGCGGTGGTGCGCGTGCCGCGCGTCTTTCCGGAGCTCTCGACGAAGCGTCTGCTCACGCTCGGCTGGCTCGACGGGGACAAGATCCTGGGCTTCGCCGACGAGCCGGTCGAGGTGCGCAACCGGATCGCCCAGGCGATGTTCAAGGCGTGGTGGCACCCGTTCAGCCGGGCAGCGGTGATCCACGGCGACCCCCATCTGGGCAATTACACCGTGTTCTCGGACGCCGGCGAGGCCGCGGGAATCAACCTGCTGGACTACGGCTGCGTCCGGATCTTCCATCCGCGCTTCGTCGGCGGCGTCGTGGATCTCTACCGCGGCCTGTTGGAGAACGACGATGCCCGCATCGTCCACGCCTACGAGGTCTGGGGATTCAAGGATCTCGACAAGGAGAAGATCGAGATCCTGAACATCTGGGCCCGCTTCATCTACGGGCCGCTGCTCGAAGACCGTACCCGCACCGTCGCCGACGGCGTGAAGCCGGGGGAGTACGGTCGCCGACAGGCCTTCCAGGTCCATCAGGCCCTGAAGGAGCGCGGGCCCGTGACTGTCCCGCAGGAATTCGTCTTCATGGATCGCGCGGCCGTAGGGCTGGGCGCCGTGTTCCTCCACCTTAGATCTGAGCTCAACTACCACCGGTTGTTCGAGGCCGAGATCGAGCATTTCTCGCTGGACGAACTCACGAAACGCCAGGGCCGGGCACTCACCGAAGCCGGTCTGCCGAAACCGGCCTGATTCGACGCGAAGATCCACCGGGAGAGCGATCAACTTGCGTGCGTCCGATTGCGGCAGGTAAACGCTTGAGCTACATCCGACCGCGACCGCAAGAAGTCGCGTCTTAGGGAAACGAGCGCACGATGGCCGAGAGTGACACGGTGGCCGGGCACACCTACAGCCCGGCGATGGACGCGACGACGCACGAGCAGACCTATCGCGGATTTGTCCGGTTCGTCGAAATCGCCACTGGCGTCGTCATCTGCTGGGTGCTGGCCCTCGCCATCGGCGGGATCCGCGAGGCGTGGCTGCTGGCCATCGTCGGCGTGATCGCCTCCGGAGCCGCGGGCGCGGTGGGCGCCCTCGCGCCGGCCGTGGGGTGGAAGGCCCCGCTGGTCGTCGGCATTCTCCTGGTCCTCTACCTGTTCTTCGCCTGAGAGGGCCGTGGGCGGCGGCGTCGAGCGTCGCCGCGGATGACGAACCCGCTCGCGTTCGCCGAGCGGGACGCTGACACATTGTTGGCAATTAAATTGGGCGCAAGTTACATTCCGGCCGCATCCATCGCGGTATCGTAGATCCGCCTCTCGAAAAGCTGCGCCGGTTCGCGCATTCGAAAGGCCGAGCTTTTCCAGGGGAACCCTCGCATGCGCATTGCTGTGCTGTCCGAGACGGACTCCGCGGAGCCGCGCGTCGCCGCGGTTCCTGAGACCGTCAAGAAGTTCAAGACTCTCGGTGCCGACGTCGTGGTGCAGTCCGGGGCCGGTCAGAAGGCCGGAATTCTGGACTCCGAGTACGAGGCCGCCGGCGCCAGCATCGCTGGGAGCACCGCGGATGCTGCCGGGGATGCCGACCTCGTGCTCAAGGTCCGGCGCCCGAGCGCCGAGGAGCTGCCGCAGCTGAAGCGCGGCGCCACCGTGATCGCGATCATGGACCCCTACGGCAACGAGGACGCCCTCAAGGCGATGGCCGAGGCGGGGATCGACGGCTTCGCCATGGAGCTGATGCCCCGCATCACCCGCGCGCAGGTGATGGACGTCCTGTCCTCGCAGGCGAATCTCGCCGGCTACCGCGCGGTCGTCGACGGCGCCGCCGAGTACGGGCGGGCCATGCCGATGATGATGACCGCCGCCGGCACCGTGCCGGCCGCCCGCGTCTTCGTCATGGGCGTCGGCGTGGCCGGCCTCCAGGCCATCGCGACAGCCCGCCGGCTCGGCGCGGTCGTCACCGCCACCGACGTCCGGCCCGCCACCAAGGAGCAGGTCGAATCGCTCGGCGCCAAATTCGTCGCCGTTGAGGACGACGAATTCAAGCAGGCCGAGACGGCCGGCGGTTACGCCAAGGAGATGTCGGCCGAGTACCAGAAGAAGCAGGCGGAGCTGGTCAAGGGCCACATCGCCAAGCAGGACATCGTCATCACCACCGCGCTGATCCCGGGCCGGCCGGCGCCGAAGCTCGTCTCCGAAGAGATGGTGGCGTCGATGAAGCCCGGTTCGGTCCTCGTCGATCTCGCGGTGGAGCGCGGTGGCAACGTCGCCGGCGCCAAGGCCGGTGAGGTCGTCACGAACGATCGCGGCGTGAAGATCGTCGGCCATGTCAACGTGCCGGGGCGGCTCGCCGCCACCTCGTCGAGCCTCTACGCGCGCAACCTCTACGCCTTCGTCGAGACCCTGATCGACAAGGAGTCGAAAGCGCTGGCCATCAACTGGGACGACGAGCTGGTGAAGGCCACGAACCTCACCCGAGACGGCTCGGTCGTCCACGCATCCTTCCAGCCCAAGACCGATGGCGCAGCCTCGGAAGCCGCCTCCGTGGGGCTGGCCAAGTCGGAGGCCAGCAAGGCGTCCGGTGCGGCCACCCCGGCGGGCGCGCAGTGAAGCCTGGCCGAGAGGAGTAGCAGAATGGCAAACGTCATCGTCCCTCCCGATCAGGCGGCCGATCAGGCCCGCGTGCTGGCCGACGCCGCGCGCGCCGCGGCCGCGGTGGCGCGCAACGCCGCCGACCAGGCGCAGGTCATCGCCGACGGCATGGGCCACGGGCTCAGCGCCGCCACCGGCGGCGCGGTCGATCCGACCGTGTTCCGGCTCGCGATCTTCGTGCTGGCGATCTTCGTCGGCTACTACGTGGTCTGGTCGGTGACCCCGGCCCTGCACACCCCGCTCATGTCGGTGACCAACGCGATCTCGTCGGTGATCATCGTCGGCGCGATCCTGGCGGTCGGCGTTCCGCTGATCGAGAAGGGCACGGGCCTCGCCCGGTTCTTCGGCTTCATCGGCATCGTACTCGCCAGCGTGAACATCTTCGGCGGCTTCCTCGTCACGCAGCGCATGCTCGGCATGTACAAGAAGAAGGGCTGAGCCGGTGTCAGAGAACGTCTCCTCCCTTCTCTATATCGTCGCCGGCGTCCTGTTCATCATGGCGCTGCGGGGGCTCTCGCACCCCACGACCTCCCGGCAGGGCAACCTGTACGGCATGGTCGGCATGGGGCTCGCCATCCTGACCACGCTGGTCGGCCACCCGCCGGCGGGTGCCGGCGCCTGGATCCTAGTCCTGCTGGGCTTAGGGCTCGGCGGCGGCGCCGGCGCGGTGATCGCCAAGCGCGTGCCGATGACCGCGATGCCGCAGCTCGTGGCGGCCTTCCACTCGCTGGTCGGCCTCGCGGCCGTCTTCGTGGCCGCGGGCGCCCTCTACGCACCGCAGGCATTCGGTATCATCGAGAACGGGCACTTCCACAAGCAGTCGCTGTTCGAGATGGGTCTCGGCGTGGCCATCGGCGCCATCACCTTCACCGGCTCGGTGATCGCCTTCGCCAAGCTCGACGGGCGCATGTCCGGCAAGCCGATCATGCTGCCTCAGCGCCACCTCATCAACGCGCTGCTGGCCGCCGGCCTCGTGTTGCTGATCGCCCTGTTCATCGGCACCGAGTCGAAGGCGATCTTCTGGCTGATCGTCATCGCCTCGCTGGTGCTCGGCGGCCTGATCATCATCCCGATCGGCGGCGCCGACATGCCGGTGGTCGTGTCGATGCTCAACTCGTACTCGGGCTGGGCGGCGGCCGGCATCGGCTTCACCCTGGGCAACCTCGCGCTGATCATCACCGGCTCGCTGGTCGGCTCGTCGGGCGCAATCCTGTCCTACATCATGTGCCACGCGATGAACCGGTCGTTCATCTCGGTGATCCTCGGCGGCTTCGGTGGCGACACCGCCGCGGCCGGCACCGGCCAGGTCGAGACCCGGCCCGTGAAGCAGGGTTCGGCCGACGACGCGGCCTACATCATGAAGAACGCCGAGCGGGTCATCATCGTCCCGGGCTACGGCATGGCGGTCGCCCAGGCGCAGCACTCCCTGCGCGAGATGGCCGACATGCTGAAGAAGGAGGGCGTCGACGTGAAGTACGCCATCCACCCGGTGGCGGGCCGCATGCCAGGGCACATGAACGTGCTGCTCGCCGAGGCCAACGTGCCCTACGACGAGGTCTTCGAACTGGAGGACATCAACGGTGAGTTCCCGCAGGCGGACGTCGCCTTCGTGATCGGCGCCAACGACGTCACCAACCCGGCCGCCAAGACCGACAAGGCCTCGCCGATCTACGGCATGCCGATCCTCGACGTGGAGAAGGCCAAGACCGTGCTGTTCATCAAGCGCGGCATGGGCTCCGGCTACGCGGGTGTCGAGAACGAGGTGTTCTTCCGCGACAACACCATGATGCTGTTCGGCGACGCCAAGAAGGTCGTGGACAGCGTGCTGAAGTCGCTCTGAGACCCAGGTCTCCGGCAGCGTCGAGGGGCGGGCAGCGATGCCCGCCCTTTCTCGTTGTGGCGATCGGGTTCGCCGTCGCTGTTGCGGCGGGGCGCAAGATTCCCCGCGCCGGCCGGTGTAGGGTGGCGCCCGTGTCGTCCGCTCCGCTCCTCGCCGAATTGCCGCCCTTCCTGGGTGTGGCCGCCTCCGTGACCGGCCGGCGCTGGCAGGAGCGCTGCGGCGGCGCGGCCGTCCAGAATCACATCGCCAAGATGGTCCAGGCCCACGGCCTGCCGGAACTGCTGGCCCGGGTGCTCGCGGGACGCGGGATCGTACCGGAGGCGGCGCCCCGCCACCTCGCGCCGCGCCTGCGGGACCTGATGCCGGATCCGGACACGCTGCTCGACATGGAGGCGGCCGTCCGCCGACTCGTTCGGGCGGTGAAGCGCGGGGAGACCGTGGCGGTTTTCGGCGATTACGACGTCGACGGGGCCGCAAGCGCGGCCCTGCTCGCCGGATACCTCCGCGAGCTGGGTTTGCGCGCGCCGATCCACATTCCCGACCGGATCACCGAGGGCTACGGACCCAACATCGCGGCGATCACCGCGCTCGCGGCTGAGGGCGCGACGCTCCTCGTCTGCGTCGATTGCGGGACGAGCGGCCACGCGCCCTTGGAGGAGGCCGAGAAATCCGGCCTGGACGTCATCGTCCTGGACCACCACGCGGCCTCCGAGGTGCTCCCGCCGGCTCGCGCCGTGGTCAACCCGAATCGCCTCGACGACCTCTCGGGCCTCGGCCATCTCTGCGCCGCCGGCATCGTGTTCCTGACCCTGGTCGCGCTGAACCGCGCCCTGCGGCAGGACGGCTTCTTCGGCGGCCATCGTCCCGAACCGCAGCTCACCGACGCCCTCGATCTCGTCGCCCTGGCGACCGTTGCCGACGTCGTGCCCCTCACGGGCCTCAACCGGGCCTTCGTGACCCAGGGCCTCACGGTGATGCGCCATCGCGGCCGCACCGGGCTCGCGGCGCTGCTGGACGCCGCCTCGCTCGGCGAGCCGCCGGAAGCCTGGCACCTCGGCTTCGTCCTCGGGCCGCGCATCAATGCCGGGGGCCGCATCGGCGATTCGGCACTGGGCGCCCGCCTGCTGACCACGGCGGACCCGAGCGAGGCGGCCCGGATCGCCGCCGACCTCGATCGGCTGAACCGCGAGCGCCAGGCGATCGAGGCGCAGGCCGTCCAGGAGGCCGAGGCCGAGATGGACCGGGCGCTGACGCTGGATCCGGCCCGCACCGTGCTGGTGACCGCCAGCGCCGAGTGGCACCCCGGCATCGTCGGCCTCATCGCCTCGCGGTTGAAGGAGCGCTTCAACCGCCCGGCCTTCGCGTTCGCGATCCGCCCGGACGGCACCGCCACGGGCTCTGGGCGCTCGATCCCGGGCGCGGATCTCGGGCTCGCGGTCCGCGCCTGCGTCGAGGCCCGGCTCGCCAGCAAGGGCGGCGGCCACGCCATGGCGGCCGGCGTCACCGTGCGGGCCGACGACATCCCGCGCTTCGAGGCGCACCTGGCGATGCTGCTCGGGGCGAGCGTCGCGGTGGCCCGCGCGGCCGACGCCCTGCTGATCGACGGCGGCCTCAGCGCCGGCGGCGCCACCGCGGAGACGGTCCGGCTGCTGCAGCAGGCCGGCCCGTTCGGCCAGGGCGCGCCCGAGCCGCTCTTCGCGCTGGGCCGGCATCGCCTCGTCGATGCCGGCGTGGTCGGCTCGAACCATGTCAGGGCGCGACTGCGCAGCCGCGACGGTCAGGTGGTCGGGGCGATCTGCTTCCGCGCGGCCGAACGGCCGCTCGGCCTCGCCCTCCTGAACGGGATCGGCCGGGAGATGCACGTGGCCGGGACCCTGTCCTGCGACCGCTGGCGCGGCGCCGAGCGCGCCCAGCTCCGGATCGTCGATCTCGCGCCGTCCGAACCCTGAGACGCCCCGGCGTCAGGTCCCGGCCATCACGAGCGCCCAGAAGCGCTTGTACCGCGTCGTGGGGGCATCGACCCGGGCGATCCCGATCCTGCGGATCTGCGGGAGCAGCATGTTCTTGTTGTGCTCGGGGCTCGCCTTCCAGCGGGCGAGCACCTGTTCCAGGGTCTCGGATCCGGCGCTGAGATTCTCGGCTGCCCAGGATCTCGCGAGACCGGCCGACGCCATGCGCGAGGTGAAGCTGCCGCCGACATCGTGGCTGAGCTGGCCGCGGCGGGCGTTGTTACCGGCCTGGAAGGCCGCCGCCTTCACGAGAGCCGGATCGACCACGACCGGGCTCAGGCCGTGCTGGACCCGGTAGGCCGAGATCGCCGCGGCGGCCGCGACCTCGTCGAGCACGGCGGTGTGCGTCGCGTTCTCGACAGAGGACTCGGGAAGGACCGAGAGACCGCCGCACCCGGTGAGGGCCAGCAGGAGGGC
This sequence comes from Methylobacterium sp. Leaf361, assembly GCF_001424445.1. Classification (NCBI taxonomy): domain Bacteria; kingdom Pseudomonadati; phylum Pseudomonadota; class Alphaproteobacteria; order Hyphomicrobiales; family Methylobacteriaceae; genus Methylobacterium; species Methylobacterium sp. Leaf361. Next base: position 399,134 of record NZ_LMPY01000023.1, read on the forward strand.
GGCGGCGATGGCGCGACTGAGTTTGGGCACGGTCCGGACGGCGTTGCGTGAGACGGGATCGCTTGCTTCTGGCGCGGTTGCGGCGAAAGCGCGGCGCGCGGCGCGCCTGCAGGATCCCGCCGACCGGCGTGGCACCAGAGCCACGCCCGGCCGCGGATTAGGCCGCGAATTCAAGCTACGGATTCAGGCCGCCAGGGCGCTGCCTTTGAGCATGGAGGGCGCGAAGGCCCGCAGGAGATCCGGATCCAGATGCCCGGCGCTGTCCGTCATGATCGACAGCGCCTCGGCGGGCGAGGCGGGCTGCCGATAGGTCCGCCGCTCGGTCAGCGCGGAGAACACGTCGCAGATCGTCACGATCCGCACGAGGTCGGAGATCGCGGGGCCGGACAGCCGATCGGGATATCCTTTCCCGTCCAGACGCTCGTGGTGGTGGCGGACCACGTCGATCACCGCGTCCTCGAAATCGCCGTGCGCCCGGAGCAGATCGGCGCCGATGTCGGGATGGCGCTGCATCAGCCGCAATTCCTCGGCGTTGAGCGGCCCCGGCTTGTTGAGGATCTCCACCGGGATGCGCGCCTTGCCGATGTCGTGCAGGAGCGCCGACCGCACCAGCAGTGCGAGATCGGTCTGACCGAGCCCGATCTGCGAGCCGAACGTGGCGGCATGGCCCGCGACGCCGAGGGTGTGCTGATAGACGCCGATCTCGTGGCGCCAGACCTCGGCAAGCCACTCGGAGATCCCGACCTCGGAGATGGCCGCCAGAACGAGCTCGGTCCCGCGATCCGCGTCGGCGCGCTGCAGCCGGGCCCCGAGGGCGGCGCTGTCGAAGATCTCGGCGACGACGGCGGTCGCGCCCGAGACGCGCTCCAGGAGCCGGCGCTGCCGCAGCTCTGCGGACCGCGTCGCCTCCTCGATCATGGCGAAGACGTTCGCCAGAACGAGTTGCCGGGGCGAGGCGGCCGGCAGCTGACGCAGATAGCGGGTAGCCGGCATGGGATCGCCGCGCACGAGGACGAGGCGCGGAACCGGCGGTCCGTGGTGGGGGAGGGTCGACTGCACTCTGGCGGTCTGGGCCGGCGGCAGGTCGAGGATGACGAGGTGCGGGCGGCCTGACGGTAGCGGCGCGCCGGGCGGGATCGCCCAGCAGTTCATCACGAGCGCGATGGCACGCTCAAGGGCCGATCGTTCGGACGGGCGGTCCGATACGAGGAGGACGAAGGGGCCGTCCGAGAAAACCGAGGCTGCGCCGAGGGCCAACGCGGTAGCTCCTCGCCCGCACGGTCAACGATCGGTTCACCCTACGCGTAAAATTTGAGGAAAGCGTTACCCCTACGCACTCTCTGGTTTCGCGGATCCAGCACTGACTTCAGGCGAGCTTGGCGTTCGCGACGTCGGCGGTCGGCTCGACAGTGTTCCGGGCCCGGTCGGCGGAGAGGAAGTCCGCGAACTTGACGGTGAGCAGCGCCTGGCAGGCGGCGAAGGCGACAAAGATGGCGAGGAAGCTGGCGATCATCGGATTCTCCGGCGCGGTCTGGAACCGCCTCATGTTGCGACGCAATGCGTGCCATGCTGCTGCGCAACTTGGTATGCCAGATTACGAATACCGATTATGTCGAACATGCATGGGGCGCGCAGATCGAGCCCACAAAGTTCGGATTGTTGCCCAGCCATGCATGAAAATGCACAACTGATCAGCTTTGGAAGGTCGTGGCCTCGCCGAACATGTTCTGCAGTGCATCAACGCTTGCGCGCGATTTATATTCAGGCGCGTGTCGAGCTCGTGTGATAGCCGGCGCGGCGAACGAGGGTTCCCCCCGAGCGCCGCTCGCGCCCTTGGCCCATCATCATGCCGCACAGGCACGAGGTGTCGTCCGGGCCGGGCGATCCGTCAGGCGAGGACTGAACGGTCGCTCAATCCAGATAATCGCCGTAGGTGTCGACGTGCTGCGCGAGGCCCAGACCGTGCTCGCGCACGAGTCTCTCGGCCAGATCGGCATCACGGGCTTCGAGCGCCGAGATGATGGCGACGTGCTCCCGGATGGAGCGCTCCGCCCGATCGCCCTGCCGGAGCGCGGTGCTGCGGATGCCGCGCACGTGCATGAGCAAATTGCTGGTCAGATCGGCGATCGCCTCGCAGTGACCCAGCGCGATGATCCGCTGATGAAATCGGATGTTCGCGTCCGAATACTCGTCCATGTGTTCGGACGGTTGGCCCTCGAAGAACTCGGGAAAGGATTCGCGCAGCGAGCGGAGTTGGCCGTCGGTGGCGCGCGCGCAGGCGAGTCGTGCCGCCATGCTCTCCAGCGCCGTCCAGGCGTGGATCATGCTGACGATCTCGCGCTTGTTCTTCTTGATCACGAAGACGCCGCGCCGGGCCTCGGAGCGGACGAAGCCTTCCTGCTCCAGAACCGTCAGGGCCTCCCGCACCGGGGTGCGGCTGACACCGAGATCCTGCGACAGCTTGCGCTCGTCGAGCCGCACCTCGTCCGGACGCCCGTAGATGTCCATGTTGGTGATGGCCGTCTTGAGCGCCTCGTAGGCCAATGTCCGGAGACTGGAGCTGGCGACGATGGGCTTCACGCTCAGCGGTTCGGAATTCGACATCCCTCGTCCAGTCAGCTCACACGCATGATGTCTCGCACGCATTCTCTGTCGTGCGCTCTCAAACGACCTAACCCAAACCTTTGCGAGATCCTAGTCGATCGCGGAGCGGTCCCACAGACCTGTGACCATTGCCGGCGCTCGGCACCTGAAAAATTGGCCGCGGCGCGACCATCACCCGTCGCCTAGCGAGACACGTTCGGTAAGGCGATTTAATCCCCGGTCGCGAACCTGTGTTTTTTTGCAGGTTTGATTGACACCCCGGGATTAAATCAGCACCATCTTGCTGGCATACCGTCGACCATCGGACATCAAGGCCGACTCGGCGCCGGATGCTGCTGTACTGCAGAGATTATTTGTCTGCGGGCCAAGAATTTTTCGAAGAATTCCGATCACGTTGTTCCGACAAGCTGCGCCGTGGCAGGGCATAAGCCCGGCTCGAGCGCGAAAGCCGACAAGAATACTGCCAAGAGGGAACGGTATGTCCGAGATCGTCAAACCGGTTGGGCGCGGCCGCTGGCTGCAACTCGCCTTCGGCGTCGTCTGCATGTGCATGATTGCCAATATGCAGTACGGCTGGACCTTCTTCGTGAGCCCGATGCAGGAGCGGCACGGCTGGGATCGCGCGGCGATCCAGGTGGCGTTCACGCTGTTCGTCGTCACCGAGACGTGGCTGGTCCCGATCGAGGGCTGGTTCGTGGACAAGTACGGCCCGCGCATCGTCACGCTGTTCGGCGGCCTGCTCTGCGCCGTCGCGTGGGTGATCAATTCCTACGCGGACTCGCTCACCGTGCTCTACATCGCGGCCGCGATCGGTGGCACCGGTGCAGGCGCGGTTTACGGGACCTGCGTGGGCAACTCGCTGAAGTGGTTTCCCGACCGCCGCGGCCTGGCCGCCGGCATCACCGCCATGGGCTTCGGCGCGGGTTCGGCACTCACGGTCGTGCCGATCCAGGCGATGATCAAGTCCCAGGGCTACGAGGCGGCCTTCTTCTACTTCGGGATCGGGCAGGGCGTGATCGTCATGCTGATCGCCCTGTTCCTGCGCGCGCCGGCCAAGGGCCAGGTTCCGGAAGTCGCCCGGGTCAGCCAGTCGAAGCGGGACTACAAGCCCTCCGAGATGGTCCGAACCCCGATCTTCTGGGTCATGTACGCGATGTTCGTCATGATGGCCGCCGGCGGCCTGATGGCCACCGCGCAGCTCGGCCCGATCGCCAAGGACTTCAAGATCGCCGACGTCCCGGTCTCGCTCCTGGGGATCACGCTGCCGGCGCTGACCTTCGCGGCCACGCTCGACCGGGTTCTCAACGGCGTAACGCGCCCGTTCTTCGGCTGGGTCTCCGACCATATCGGCCGCGAGAACACGATGTTCCTGTCCTTCGCGATCGAGGGCCTGGGCATCTACGCGCTGAGCCAGTTCGGCCAGAATCCGATCGCCTTCGTGCTGCTGACCGGTCTCGTGTTCTTCGCGTGGGGCGAGATCTACTCGCTGTTCCCGGCGACCTGCGGCGACACGTTCGGCTCGAAGTACGCGGCGACCAATGCCGGGCTGCTCTACACGGCCAAGGGCACCGCGGCGCTGATCGTTCCCTACACCAGCGTGCTCACGACCATGACCGGAAGCTGGCACACGGTGTTCCTCGCGGCCGCGGCCCTCAACATCCTCGCGGCCCTGCTGGCGCTGTTCGTCCTCAAGCCGATGCGCGCCGCCTACACCAAGAAGCCCGAGGCGGGCCTCGCGCCGGTGCTGGCGCAGTAGCAGGCCCCGATCGCTCGGCGCCGCACAGACACGAGTGAGCCCGGCGCCGTCTTTACGGCGCCGGGCTTCCTGCATACCGGGAACCGGGCTTTCCGGAGATCGGGCATGGACAGGGACGAGCGGATCGCGCGCGAGGGCGTCGTGGCGGCGGCGCGGACACTCGACGCACAGGGGCTGAACCGCGGCACGTCGGGCAATGTGTCGGTGCGCTTCCGCGACGGGCTCCTGATCACCCCATCGGGCGTGCCCACGGATCGGATCGAACCGGACGACGTGGTCCGGATGGGTCTCGACGGCACCCACGCGCCGGATCGGAAGCCGTCATCGGAATGGCGCTTCCACCGGGACATCCTCGCGTCCCGTCCGGAATTCCACGCCGTGGTCCACGCGCATCCGGTCTACTGCACCGCCTTCGCGATCTGCGGAGAGGCCATCCCGGCGATCCACTACATGATCGCGGCCTTCGGCGGCCCGACGGTACGCTGCGCGCCCTACGCGCCCTACGGCACCGCGGAACTCTCGGACCTCGCCCTCGCGGCGCTCGTCGACCGCAACGTCTGCCTCCTCGCCAATCACGGCATGATCGCGGCTGGGGCGAGCCTGGAGAAGGCCCTGTGGCTCTCCGTCGAGCTGGAGACGCTCTGCCAGCAATACGCCGTCGCGCGGCAGATCGGGACGCCGATCATCCTGTCCGACGACGAGATCGGCACGACGGTCGAGCGCTTCCGCGGCTACGGTCTGAATGCGGCGCGGCCGACCGCGCCGGAGACGACCTGAGGCGCGGCTGACCTAGCGCCCGAGAAACTGACCGACCGCCAGCCCGGCCTCCCGGGCGTACTCGGCGGCCGCGACCTTCTTGCCGCCCTCCGCCTTGACCTTGCGGATCTCGAGCCGCCCGCCCTGCGCGCACACGCTGAAGCACTCGTCGTCGACGGCGATCACCTCTCCGGGCTTGCCGACGACGTCGGCGAGCTTGCGGATCCGATGCAGGCTGCAGTCGAAGATCTGGAGTTTCTTGCCGTCGTGCGTGGTCCAGGCACCGGGCGCCGGGTTCGCCGCGCGGATCAGGTTGTAGATCTGCTCGACGTGGGCCGACCAGTGGATCTCCGCCTCGGCGGCGCGGAACCAACCCTCGTAGCTCGCGGCGTCCTCGTCCTGATCGATCTCGACATGCTGGCCGGCCACGACGAGGTCGGCCGCCTCGAGCATGGCCTCGACGCCCATCGGGAACAGGTTGTCGAAGTAGACGTCGCCCAGGGTCGCGTCGGCGCCGATCGGGCAGGATTTCTGCAGGATCACCGGCCCCTCGTCGAGGCCGTCGGTAGGCCGGAAGATCGTCAGGCCGGTCTGCAACTCGCCCCGGGCAATCGGCCAGTTGATCGAGGAGGGGCCTCGGTAACGTGGCAGCAAGCTCGGATGATACTGGATGGTGCCGTGCTTCGGGATGTTGACGAAGCTCTGCGGCGCGAACTGGAGCACGTAGGCCATGATGCCGATATCGGCGTTCAGGCCGCGCATCGCGTCCTCGGCCTCGGGGCTCTTCAGGCTGGGGAACTGGAAGACCGTCAGTCCCTTCTCGACGGCCGCCGTCTTGAGGACATCCGGCTTGGCACCGGGCTTCTCGGGCGCGCAGAACACCGCCGCAACCTCATCGCCTCGTTTGAGGAACGCCTCCAGGACCGCTTTTCCGAAATCCTGTTGACCGATGAAGGCGATGCGCATGCAGGCTCCTGGGTGTCATCCGGACCCTGAGCGGGACCGGGGAGAAACGGACCGAACGCGGGCTCGGCGGCGCGACCGTGCCCCGGCTATCGAACGGCGTCACCCGGAATCCGGGGCCGCGCTTCACGCACGCCCCCGGATTGTAACATCGGCGATCCGGGATCTCGCCCCCGGATCGCCGGAGACCGATCACTCCGCCGCGATCTTCTGGACCGCGCCGATCGCGCCGGACTCGGCGATCTCGCCGACCTCGGCCTCGGAGTAGCCGAGCACGGAGCGCAGGATCTCGTCGGTGTGCTCGCCGAGGAGCGGCGAGCGGGTGACCTCGCTCGGGCTCGCCGACAGCTTGATGGGGTTGCCGACCGTCAGGTACTTGCCGCGGGTCGGGTGATCGACCTCCACGATGGTGCCGGTCTTCCGCAGGGACTCGTCCTCGGCGATCTCCTTCATCGACAGGATCGGGCCGCAGGGGATGTCGTACTTGTTCAGGGTGTCCATCACCTCGAACTTCGACACCTTCATCGTCCAGGCCTCGATCCGCGTGAAGATCTCGTTGAGATGCGGCAAGCGGGCCTTCGGGGTCGCGTAGTTCGGATCGGTCTTCCAATCCGGCTCACCGATGATGTCGCAGATCGGCTCCCAGACGGCGGCCTGGGTGATGACGTAGATGTAGGAGTTCGGGTCCTGCTCCCAGCCCTTGCAGCGCAGGATCCGGCCCGGCTGGCCGCCACCGGAATCGTTGCCCGCACGCGGGGTCGCCTCGCCGAACGGGATGCCCTCGCCGAACTGGCTGTACTCCCTGAGAGGCCCGTGCGCGAGACGCTGCTGGTCGCGCAGCTTGACCCGGCAGAGGTTGAGCACGCCGTCCTGCATGGCACAGTCGACCTTCTGGCCGAGGCCGCTCTGGGTCCGGTGGTAGAGCGCCGTGACGATGCCGAGGGCGAGGTGCAGGCCGGTGCCGGAATCGCCGATCTGCGCGCCCGTCACCATCGGGATTCCGTCGCGGAAGCCCGTCGTCGACGCGGAGCCGCCGGCGCACTGCGCGACGTTCTCGTAGACCTTGCAATCCTCGTAGCGGCCCGGACCGAAGCCCTTCACGGAGGCCAGGATCATCCGCGGGTTGACCTCGTGGATCTTCTCCCAGGTCAGGCCCATGCGGGCGAGGGCGCCGGGCGCGAAATTCTCGACCAGGACGTCGCATTCCTTGATCAGCCGCCAGAGAACCTCCTTGCCCTTCGGGTTCTTCGAGTCGAGCGTGATCGACCGCTTGTTGTGGTTCAGCATCGTGAAATAGAGGCTGTCCACGTCCGGGATGTCCTGAAGCTGCTGACGCGTGGCGTCCCCCGCGCCCGGCCGCTCGACCTTGATGACGTCGGCGCCGAACCAAGCCAGGAGCTGCGTACAGGTCGGGCCGGATTGAACGTGGGTGAAGTCCAGGATGCGGACGCCTTCGAGGGCCTTGGTCATGATCGGTCTCGGAGCTGGAGTCGATTTGGGGATGTCGGAGGGCGGCTCAGGCCGCGCGGGATATCGGTTCGATGCCTGCACGGGCCCGTGTCGCGCGTGCCGCGACTGAGGAGCAGAGGCCTTCCATCCTCGAACGGATCATGTCTGTTCTCCCTCCCACAGCGCGGTCCCGTCGTATCGCGACACCGTCACGCGGACCCGGGGTGACGAGTCCGCCAATTTGTATACCACATGCCATTTGCCGGATGCGAGTGCCTATTGTGGACACCTCCGGCACCGGCCGATGGCCGACCGTAAGCCGGTGCGGGCTCGCGCTCAACACGCTGCACAGCGTGCATGGGGTCCGGGGCGGCGACCCCTTGGCATTCGCCGACAGGCGGTCCATGATTTCGCCAAAATTGCCCCAGCCGCGGGATGAAAAACGCGTCGCGGCCGTGGGTGAAACGATGTAACGCTGCACGAGGAACGCCCATGCTCGCCAGCACCAGCCTGATCAAGTCGTCCTGGATCGCCGTCGACGTCGCCCACGACCGCGCCGAGCGCGTCCTGGTGGTCGAGACCTACATCGCCGTCAGCCCGCTCGAACCAAATTACGACGCCGCGCAGTACGAGCGGGTGCTCGCCTGCGTTCAGAAGGTGCTCAAGACGCACCCGGAGATCGACCGCGCGTCGATCCTGAGCATGCATCGCGGCTCCGGCTGTACGGCTCTGTTCCGCGACACGCCCGCGAAGCAGCCCGCGGCGGCCTGAGGCGTTCAGGCCTCGCCGCCCTCGGTCGGTCGGGACAGGTCCGGCGGCTCGAGGGCGACGCGGGCCGCGTGGAACCACCAGAGCGGGATGTCGCGATTGGCCTTCGCCAGTTCCGACGCCCATCCCTCCTTGGGCATGACGTCGGCCCGGTCGGCGAACAGGCGCAGCGCCGCCTCCGCGCGTTCCCGTCGGCAACGCTCCTCGATCGCCCGCCGCTCGGCCTCGGCGCGGGCGTCGGTCTGCTCGATGAGGCGCCGGGTCGCGAGATCGTCGGCGTCGAAGGCGAATTGCTGCCAGAACGCCTCGGCTTCCCGCGCGACATCCCGCTCGCGGCGCAGCGTCGCGAGCGCTTCCTCCGCGGTGTGCCGCGCCGTCTCGGCGGCCTCGGCGCGGGCGACGAGGCGGTTGTTCGCCTCAAGCAGCTCCCGCTCGCGCTCGGGCGACATCCGCTGCCGGCGCAGCACCCGCAGTTCCTCCTCGTCGGCATGGCGGGCGGCCATCAGGTCCGCGAGCGGACCGGCCGCCAGGGCGTCGGCGGATCGGCGATAGCGCTCGCGCAGGCCCGGGTGGCGGGCCTCAAGGTCCGTGTCGGTCCAGGCGGCGCGATCCTCCCCGTCCGTCCGCTCGCAATCGTACAGAGCCTGCGCCAGGGCTTCGCGCAGGTCGTCCGGAAATCGTGCCGCGGCGTGTCCGTTCATGAACCTGCATTCGCGTTGAGCGATCGACAGAACCTAGAACGCGCGCGCCCGCCGGGTGAGACCGTCGCTGTGTGACGAACGCGTTTTTTTTCGACGCGGCTCGGCCGCGCGGCGGCGGCGATACGCGCCTGTCCACCGAGGCATTCTGGCCGGGATGCCAGCGTCGCCGTCATCCAGCCTCTGGCGCGCATCCTGTCTGCCGGTCTCGTCTGACGGGAGTCGCGGTGCATCATCGCTGACCCTGCTTGCCTGAGCCTGTGTGGTGCGCACCGGGATGCCGATCGCGGCGGCCGATCCGCTCTGGTCCCGGCGCCGGTCTCGGAGCTCGCCGACGCGGCTCGATGTTCGGGAGCTTCATGCGTCTCGGAATCGCGATGGCGCCGACGGATCACCCGGGATACATCGCGAGAAGGCTCCTTCACGCGTCGATCGCAGTCGATGGTCCATACTGGCTACAATCCGGCGCTGGTCGCCCTGTCGATCGGCCTCGCGGTCTTCGCGTCCTACACCGCGCTGGACCTGGGCGCGCGGATCCGCGGGCCCGTCTCGGGACCGCGCTGGCCGTGGATCGCCGGCGCCGCCCTCGCCATGGGCGGGGGCATCTGGTCGATGCACTTCATCGGCATGCTGGCCTTCGAGATGGGCCTGCCGGCCGCCTACGATACCGGGCTCACGCTCCTGTCCCTCGCGATCGCCGTCGCGGCGACCGGCGCCGCCTTCCTGTGGGTGGCGCGCGTCGGCGAGGGGACCGGCAGCCTTCTCGTCGCCGGCCCGCTGATGGGCCTGGGCGTTGCCGGCATGCACTACACCGGCATGGCGGCGCTGCGGATCCCCGGCGATCTCGCCTATAGCCCGGCGATCATCGCGCTCTCGGTGGCGATCGCCGTGACCGCGGCGACCGCCGCCCTGTGGCTCTCCTTCCGGCAACACGGCGTCTGGCAGAAGCTCGTCGCGGCCTGTGTGATGGGCCTCGCGGTGGCGGGCATGCACTACACCGGCATGGCGGCGGCGACGATCACCGCCGAGGCGGGCGGCGCCCACGCCGCCCACGCGGTGACCGGCGCCCCGGCTCAGCAGAACCTCGCCCTCTACGTCGCCGGTGCCACGTTCCTCATCCTGTTCCTGGCGATGCTCGCCTCGTCGCTGGACCAGCAGCGCGTGCAGCGCGAGCTCCAGGCGAGCGAGGCGCGGTTCCGGGCCGCCGTGCAGGCCGTGCGCGGCGTGCTCTGGACCAACGATGCGGCGGGCCGGATGCTCGGCGAGCAGCCGGGCTGGAGCGCGATCACCGGTCAGACGCGGGCGGAGTATCAGGGCTACGGCTGGGCCGACGCGGTCCATCCCGACGACATGGAGGCCTCCGTCGAGACGTGGAACGCGACCGTCCGGGCGCGGCGCACCTACGTCCACGAGCACCGGGTCCGGGTCCGCGACGGGACGTGGCGACACTTCGCGATCCGCGCCATCCCAGTCCTCGACGCGCGCGGCGAGATCCGCGAGTGGGTCGGCGTCCACACGGACATCACCGAGCAGCGTCAGGCCGAAGCCGACCTGCGCGAGTCCAACGAGGAGATCCAGCGCTACGCCTACATCGTCAGCCACGACCTGCGCGCGCCGCTGGTCAACGTGATGGGATTCACGAGCGAGCTGGAGGCGACCCGGACCGAGGTCGCCGCGGCCCTCCGGGATCACCCCGCGGCAGAGCGGCTCGACGCCGATTTCGGCGAGGCGCTCGGCTTCATCAAGGCGGCGGTGAACCGGATGGAGGGGCTGATCGCCGCCATCCTCAAGCTCTCGCGAGAGGGCCGGCGACAATTCTCGCCCGAGGCCCTCGACATGACGAGCGTGCTCCGCGGCGTGGCCGATGCCCAGCGGCATCAGGCGGAGGCGGTCGGGGCCACGGTGACGATCGCCCGCGACCTGCCCGAGATCGTCGCCGACCGGCTCGCGATCGAGCAGGTCTTCGGCAACCTGCTGGACAACGCCGTGAAATACCTCGACCCGAGCCGGCCCGGACGGATCACCGTCACGGCCAAGGCCGTGGGCGAACGCGGCGTCTGCTTCTCCGTCGCCGACAACGGCCGGGGGATCGCCGCGCGGGACCATGCCCGCGTCTTCGAACTCTTCCGCCGATCGGGCGCCCAGGACCGCCCGGGCGAGGGGATCGGTCTCGCCCACGTGAAGGCGCTGGTGCGCTCGTTCGGGGGCCGGATCGAGATCCGTTCAGAACTCGGTGTGGGCACGACGTTCGACGTGACCTTGCCGCACGGGACAGCTACAGCGGTCCGGATCGACCCCGAACCGGCGCCCATCGCCGCCTAATGAGCGTGGAGCGGCCCGTGCACCCCGTCAGCATCGTGATGATCGAGGATGACGAGGGCCATGCGCGCCTGATCGAGCGCAACATCCGACGCGCCGGCGTCAACAACGACATCGTGCCGTTTCGCAACGGCACTTCGGCGCTGGACTATCTGCTCGGGCCTGACGGCTCCGGCGAGGCGAGCGCCCGACGGCACCTGCTGATCCTGCTCGACCTCAACCTGCCGGACATGACCGGCCTCGACATCCTCGAGAAGGTGAAGGCGAACCCGCACACGCGTCGGTCCCCGGTGGTGGTCCTGACCACGACGGACGACAGCCGCGAGATCCAGCGCTGCTACGACCTCGGGGCCAACGTCTACATCACCAAGCCGGTGAGCTACGACGGCTTCGCGAACGCGATCCGCCAGCTCGGTCTGTTCTTCTCGGTCATGCAGGTTCCGCAGAACCCATGACTGCTCGGCATGCCAGCGGGGACGGCACCGCCGCGGCGGCACGCATCCTCTACATCGACGACGATCCCGGCCTCGGCCGCCTGGTCCGGCGCGCCCTCGAGGCGCGCGGCTACGCGGTCGAGCTCTGTCCCGACGGCACGGCGGGGCTGGCGCGGCTCGCCCAAGGCGGGATCGACGCCGTCGCCCTCGACCACCACATGCCGGGACAGACGGGCCTCGACCTGCTGCCCGAGATCCGCGCGCTGCCCGAGGCGCCGCCGGTCATCTACGTGACCGGCTCCGAGGACAGCCGCGTTGCCGTGGCGGCCCTGAAGGCCGGAGCGGTGGACTACGTCTGGAAGGACGTCCAGGGTCAGTTCCGCGAGCTGCTCGGCGAGGCCGTCGCCACCGCCCTCCGGCAGGAGAGCCTGCGGCGCGACAAGGAGCGGGCCGAGGCCGAGATGCGCGAGGCGCGCGACCGCGCCGAGCTGCTGCTGCGCGAGGTCAACCACCGCGTGGCCAACTCCCTGGCCCTCGTCGCCGCCCTGGCGCACATGCAGCGCAACGCCGTCACGGACCCGGCCGCCAAGGCGGCGCTCGACGAGATGCAGGCCCGGATCTCGGCGATCGCCGGCATCCACCGCCGCCTCTACACGTCCGACGACGTCGAATCCGTCGAGCTTGACGCCTACCTGCAGAGCCTGGTCGAGGAGTTGCAGGCCGCCATGCGGGCGAGCGGGCGCGACCACGCGATCCGCCTTCGTGCCGCGCCGGTGCGGCTCTCGACCGACAAGGCCGTGTCGGTCGGCGTGGTCGTGACCGAACTCGTGACCAACGCCTACAAGTACGCCTACCCGGTCGGCACGTCGGGCGAGATCCGCGTCGCGGTCGAGCGGGACGCCGCCGACACCGTGCTGCTCGCCGTCGAGGATGACGGTATCGGCTGGACCGGGGAGGGCGAGGTCCGCGGCACCGGTCTCGGGTCGCGCATCGTGCGCGCCATGGCGTCGAACCTGCGCTCGGCCCTGTCGTATGCCCCCCGAAGCGCCGGGACGCGCGCCGTCCTCGCGTTCCAGGCCTGAGCGTCCGGATCTAGCCGCCGGCTCGCCCGGCGATGCGGTCGAGGGCCTCGAGCATCGGCGCCAGGGCGTCCTCGTCGAGTTGCTGGAAGCCCAGCGCCCGGCTCATGAACAGACCGAGGATGGCGAAGTACAGGACGGAGCCCTCGCCCGGGGGAGCGCCCTCGATCCGTCCGAGCTGGTCCAGCTGATCCGCGACGAACGCCTGAAAGTCTTTCTGCGCCTCCGGTGACTCCATCGATGCCAGCAGGAGTGCGCGCGCCGCTTCGTTGTCGTCGCAGTAATGCCCGCGGATATGCGCCACCATCGCCCTAGGAAGCTGCGACGGGCCGGCCGGTATCTCCCGCGCGCAGGCGTCGATCTCCGCGCGCACGTCCGCGAGCTTGCGGGCGACCAGCGTGCCCACCAGGGCGTCCTTCGACGCGTAATGGTGCAGGACGCCGCCTTTGCTCAGCCCGGCCTCGGCCGCGACCGCGTCGATGGTCAGGCCGCGGACGCCTCCCTTCAGGAGAACGGCCGCGGCCGCCTCCAGGATGATCTCGGGGCGCGCCGCCAGTCGCTGTCGCTTCGCCTGCATCACGGACCTGCACTAAAAACCGTCTGGACGGTATGTAGCGGATGGCGTAGGAACGCGCCACGCAATTCGCACGAGTCGCGCCGACACGGTCGATCGCATGAACCGCATCGCCTTCCTTCCATTTGCATCCGCGCTGCTGATGTTAACCGCGCTCGCGTCGATCGGGTGCGCCCAGGCCGCGCCCGAGACGGCGCTCGACTCCGCCGTGGCGCGCGTGCGGGTCGTGCAGGCGCGTCGCACACCGATGGCGCTCGACGTGGTGGTGACCGGCGACGTCCAGGCCCAGGCGCAGGTCAACGTCTCGTTCCGGACGAACGGGAAGGTCGCCGAGCGGCGCGTCGAGGTCGGCGACCACGTCTCGGCCAATCAGGTCCTCGCCGTCCTCGAACCCCTGACGCAGCAGGCGAATCTCGACAACGCCAAGGCCGCCCTGGCTTCGGCCGAGGCGCTGCTGACGCAGGCGAAGATGTCGTACGAGCGCCAGAAGCAGCTCCTGGCCGGCGGCTTCACGACCCGCTCGACCTACGACAACGCCGAGCAGGAGCTGCGCACCACGCAGGCGGCGGTCGACTCGGCCAAGGCGGCGCTGGGAACCGCGCAGGAGCAGTTCTCCTATACCGAGCTGCGCGCGGGCGTGTCCGGCGTGGTGACGAGCCGCAGCTTCGAGGTCGGCCAAGTGGTCCAGTCGGGCCAGACCGTGCTGGTCGTCGCGCAGGACGGGCCCCGCGACGCGGTCTTCAACGTCTACGAATCGCTGCTGGCCCAGCCGCCGGCCGGCGACACCGTCGCGGTGGCGCTGCAGTCGGACCCGTCCGTCACCGCGGTCGGGACCGTGCGGGAGATCTCTCCCACCGTGGATGCCGCCAGCGGCACGGTGCGGGTCAAGATCGGCCTTAAGTCGACGCCCGCCGCCATGGGGCTCGGCGCCGTCGTGATCGGCCGCGGGCGCTTCGCGCCGCACGAATCGGTGATCCTGCCCTGGTCGGCGCTCTACCGCTACGACGGGAAGCCCTCGGTGTGGGTCTACGATCCGGACCGGAAGACCGTCTCGGTCCGCGCGGTGGAGATCGATCGCTTCGGCCCCGATATCATCGCGCTGAAGCGCGGCGTCGAGCCGGGCGAGCGCGTGGTCGTCGCCGGCATCCAGTTCCTGCGTCCCGGCCAGACGGTCGCGGCCGCCGAGATCGGAGACCGCCCATGACGGCGCGCGCGTATCTCGTCCTGGGCCTCCTCGCGACGGCACTGGCCGGGTGCAACGGTCACGGCGAGGAGGGGGGCGAGGCCGCGGCGGCCCCGGTCCGTCCGGTGCTGACGCAGGTTGTCGTACCGAGCGACACCGTCACGTTCGGGCCGTTCGCCGGCACGATCGAGCCGCGCTACCAGGCGCAGCTCGGCTTCCAGATCCCCGGGCGCATGGTCGCGCGGGACGTGACGATCGGCGACCTCGTCACCCGCGGCCAGCGCCTCGCGGCTCTCGACACCATCGTGACCCGTTTCGACCTGACCCGCGCCGAGGCCGACCTGGCCGACGCGAAGGCGCAGGCCGAGAACGCAGAGGCCGCGGAGTCGCGGACCCGGCGCCTGATGACCGGCAACGCCGTCTCCCAGGCGACGCTCGACCAGGCTGTCGCCAAGCGCGAGACCGCCCGGGCCCGGGTGGATCAGGCGATGGCGAGTCTCCAGAAGGCCCGCGACCAGATGGGCTACACCGAGCTGAAGGCCGAATTCGACGGTGTCGTGACCCAGCGCCTCGCCGAGGTCGGCCAAGTGCTCAGCGCCGGCCAGGGCGTCGTGACAGTGGCGCGGCCCGACGTCCGCGAGGCGGTGGTCGACATTCCCGAGGCCCATGTCGGAGCTCTGCCGTCGGACGGCGTGTTCACCGTCGCGCTCCAGAGCGCGCCGGAGTTGACGGCGCGCGGGCGCGTCCGCGAGATCGCGCCCCTCGCCGAGTCGGGGACGCGGTCCAAGCGCATCCGGATCACCCTGGACGATCCCGGCCCGGCCTTCCGGCTCGGCGCGACCATCAACGTGTCGCTCATGCGCAAGGTCGCGCCCACCGTCCTTCTGCCCGCCTCGGCGCTGCTCGAGGACGGTGACCGCCGCTCGGTCTGGGTCGTCTCGCCCGACGGGAAGTCGGTAGCGCGCCGCGACGTCACCGTGGCGGCGCGGGACAACGCCGAGGACGGCCGCGTCGCGGTCGTCGCCGGCCTGAAGGCCGGCGAGCGCGTCGTGGTCGCGGGCGTCCACGTCATCAAGGAAGGCCAGGCCGTGCGCCTGACCGACGGCGCCGTCTGATCCGGCCGCACGGGGTTTTCGCGTGAAGGACTTCAACCTTTCCGACTGGGCGCTCGGGCACCGCTCGTTCGTCTGGTTCCTCATGCTGGTCTCGCTGATCGCGGGCCTGATGGCCTACACCCGCCTCGGCCGTGAGGAGGATCCGCCCTTCACCATCAAGACCATGGTGGTGCAGACCACGTGGCCGGGCGCGACCATCAAGGACACCCTCGATCAGGTCACCGACCGGGTCGAGAAGGAGCTCCAGCAGCTCAACGGCCTCGACTTCGTCCGCAGCTACACGACGCCCGGATCGTCGACAGTCTTCGTCCAGTTCCGCGACACGCTCAAGAAGAACGAGATCCAGCCGGCCTTCTACCAGGTCCGCAAGCGGCTCGGCGACATCAAGGGTCAGTTCCCGGAGGGCGTGCAGGGTCCGTTCTTCAACGACGAGTTCGGCGACGTCTACGGCAATATCTACGCGTTCACGGCCGACGGCCTGACGCACCGGCAGCTGCGCGACTACGTCGAGGGCATCCGCACCGAGGTCCTGCGGGTGCCCAATATCGGCAAGACCCAGCTGATCGGCACGCAGGACGAGACGATCTACCTCGACTTCTCCACCCGCAAGCTCGCCGGCTACGGCATCGATTTCCAGGCCCTGATCAAGGCCCTGCAGGCGCAGAACGCGGTCTCGGCCTCCGGCGTGGTGCAGGCCGGGCCGGAGCGCATCTCGCTGCGGGTCAGCGGCTCCTTCGCCTCCGAGGCCTCGCTCCAGGACTTCAACCTGCGGGTCAATGACCGCTTCTTCCGCCTCGCCGACATCGCCGAGATCAGCCGCGGCTACGAGGATCCGCCGGCACCGCTGTTCCGGGTGGACGGCAAGCCCGCGATCGGCCTCGCCATCGCGATGCGTCCGGGCGCCAACCTGCTGCATTTCGGAGAGGCCCTGAAGGAGCGCATGCGCGCCATCGAGGCCACCCTGCCGCTCGGTGTCGGCGTCCATCTCGTGTCGGACCAGCCCAAGCAGGTCGAGCACGCGGTCGGCGGCTTCACCCAGGCGCTGGTCGAGGCCGTCATCATCGTGCTGGGGGTGAGCTTCGTGAGCCTCGGCGTCCGGGCCGGCCTCGTCGTCTCGGTGTCGATCCCGCTCGTGCTGGCGATCGTCTTCGTCGTCATGCAGATCATGGACGTCACCCTCCAGCGCATCTCCCTCGGCGCGCTGATCATCGCGCTCGGCCTCCTCGTCGACGACGCCATGATCACCGTCGAGATGATGGTGGCCCGCCTGGAGCGGGGCGACACGCTGCGGAAGGCCGCCACCTTCGCCTACACGTCGACGGCGTTCCCGATGCTGACCGGGACGCTCGTGACGGTGGCGGGCTTCCTGCCGATCGGCTTCAACGGCTCCGGCGCCGGCGAGTACACCTACTCACTGTTCGTGGTGATCGCGGCCTCGCTGCTGGTCTCCTGGGTCGTGGCGGTCCTGTTCGCGCCGCTCGTCGGCGTCACGCTCCTGCCGAAGACCATGAAGCACCACACGGAGAAGGAGGGGATCTTCACGCGCCTGTTCGTCTGGGCGCTGCGGCTCGCCATGCGCTGGCACTGGACGACGGTGGTGGTCTGCCTCGGGCTGATGGCGGCGGCCATCGTCGGGATGGGTCACGTGCAGCAGCAGTTCTTCCCGTCCTCGGACCGGTCCGAGGTGCTGGTCGACCTGACCCTTCCGCAGAACGCCACCATCGCCGAGACCCGGGCGCAGATGGACCGGTTCGAGGCGAACCTGAAGGACGATCCGGACGTGACGAGCTGGTCGTCCTACGTCGGCGAGGGCGCGGTGCGCTTCTACCTCCCGCTCGATCAACAGCTCGCCAACGCGTTCTTCGGCCAGATCGTCATCGTCACGAAGTCGCTGGAGGTGCGCGACCGCGTGATGGCGCGCCTGCAGACGATCGGCCTGCGCGACTTCGTCGGCACCGACGTGCTGGTGCAGCCCCTGAGCCTCGGTCCGCCCGTGGGCCGGCCGGTGCAGTACCGCCTCAGCGGCCCGAACATGGAGACGGTGCGCCGCCTGTCGCTCGACCTCGCCAACGTGGTGGCGGCCGACAAGCGCCTCGACGTGCCGACCTTCGACTGGAACGAGCCCGGCAAGGTCCTGCGCGTCGAGATCCTCCAGGACAAGGCGCGCCAGCTCGGCGTGACCAGCCAGGACGTCGCCGGCATCCTGAACGGGATCGAGGGCGGGCAGGCGATCACGCAGGTCCGGGACTCGATCTACCTCGTCAACGTCGTCGGCCGCGCCCGCGCCGCCGAGCGGTCCTCGCTGGACACGCTGCAGTCGCTTCAGGTCGGTCTCGCCAACGGCACGGTGGTGCCGGTGCTCGCCTTCGCGCGGATCGGCTACGATCTCGAGCAACCGATCGTCTGGCGCCGCGACCGCCTCCCGACCGTGACGGTGCGCGCCACGATCCACGACGCGACCCAGCCGGCCACCATCGTGGCCGCCCTGCAGCCCGGCCTCGACGCCTTCATCAAGGCGCTCCCGGAGGGCTACACGGTCCAGACCGGCGGCGCCGTCGAGGAATCCGCCAAGGGCCAGGGCCCGATCGCGGCCGTGGTCCCGGTCATGCTGCTGGCCATGGCGTTCCTGCTGATGATGCAGCTCCAGAGCTTCGGCCGGATGCTCCTCGTCTTCACCGTGGCGCCGCTCGGCCTGATCGGCGTGGTGCCGGCGCTGCTCCTGTTCGACAAGCCGATGGGCTTCGTCGCCATCCTGGGCATCCTGGCGCTTATCGGGATCATCATCCGCAACGCGGTGATCCTGGTGAGCCAGATCGAGGAGTTCCGGGCCGAGGGGATGGCGCCCTGGCAGGCGGTCTTCGAGGCGACCCACCACCGTATGCGGCCGATCCTCCTGACCGCCGCCGCGGCGAGCCTGGGCCTGATCCCCATCGCCCGCGAGGTGTTCTGGGGGCCGATGGCCTTCGCGATGATCGGCGGGATCCTGGCGGCGACCTTCCTGACGCTCCTGTTCCTGCCCGCCCTCTACATCGGCTGCTACCGCATCCGCCCGGAGACGGGCGGCGCGCCGGCGGCCCACGCCGGCTGATCGGCCGGATCACGCGATCGCGGCGCCCGCGGGCGCCGCGAGGAACGGTCGGCCCGCCCCTCCGCCCCCTCAGGGCGGGCCGACCGTGACCAAGTTTCACGCGGGCTGGACCGCACCGCCGGAAACCCGGCGGTACTCCCGCGCGTAGGGTGCGACGGAACCGAGGACCGTCTTGCCCATGAACGCCTTCATCGCCGTCGTCCTGGTCTGCGCCAACGGGATCGCCCAGGAGTCCTGCACGGACGCCCAGGCGCTCGAGGTCCGCAAGGTCCGGGTCGCCAACGAACTCGGCTGCGCCACCGGCTGGCAGGAGATCATCGCCCGCACCGAGCTGCGCGAGGAGATCGGCAAGACCGCCTACCTGAAGACGGAGTGCCGCCGGGTGAAGGAGCCGCGGTGACGAACGCGGCGGCCGCTACTTCTCGTACTTGATGTAGGCGAAGCGCGGATCGGTCGGGGTGCCCTCGAGCCCCTGTCCCTCCAGGCCCGGCTGCCAGGAGACGACCTCCTCGATCTTCCGGGCGAGGGCGAAATCCTTGTCGGTGATGCCCTTGGCCGCGTGGTTCATCAGCCGGACCTCGACCCAGGCGTAGGAGGCCGTGATGTCCGGATGGTGCCACGCCGCCTCGGCGAGGTGGCCGACCGTGTTGATCACCATCAGGGTGCTCTTCCAGCCGGACGTCTTGTAGGTGCGCCGGATCCACCCGTCCTCCAGCCGCCAGGCGGGCAGCTCGGCCTTCAGCCGCGCCTCCACGGTCGCGTCGTCCAGTGCGCCCTCGCGTCGCTCGCTCATGATCCATCTCCGATGAAACCGTCGCGGCCGAGGGTGCCGCCGCGGCCGGTTGCGCGCAAGCGTGTTTGCCGCGGTGGACGGAAACCGGTGTGAGCCCTATGACCTTTTGGCAATGGCGTCCGGCTCGATCGGCACTCCAGTCTGCCGCCGCTGAAGACTGCGCAATACGATGGGAGAAGGCGTGATGCTGTCACGGCGCGCGATGCTCGCCGGGGGCCTGCTCGGCGGCCTCGGCCTGCGGGCGGCGCGCGCCGACGTGCCGACGATCCGCCTCGGCAGCCTGCCCTTCGGCACGTCCACCTGGGAGGCGGCGGTGATCAAGGCCCGCGGCCTCGACACGGCCAACGGCTTCGAGCTCGACGCGGTCAAGCTCGCCGGCAACGACGCGGCCCGGATCAGCTTCATCGGCGGGCAGGTCGACACGATCATCGGCGACCTGCTCTGGGCCGCGCGCCTCGGCAACGACGGCCAGGCGGTCCGCTTCATCCCGTACTCGACCTCCGAGGGCGGCGTGATGGTACCGGGCGGCAGCCCGGTGAAGAGCCTCAAGGATCTCACGGGCAAGCGCCTCGGGGTGGCGGGCGGCCCCCTGGACAAGAACTGGCTCCTCCTCCGGGCACAGGCCAAGGACGCGGCCGGCATCGACCTCGAGCAGGCCGCCGAGATCGCCTACGGCGCCCCGCCGCTGATCACGCTGAAGCTGGAGCAGGGCGCCCTCGACGCGGCGCTGACCTACTGGACCTACTGCGCCCGCCTCAAGGCCAAGGGCTATCGGCAGCTGGTCGGGGCCGAGGACATCATGCACGCCCTCGGGGTCCCGGGCGACGTGGCGCTGATCGGCTACCTGTTCCAGGACGCCACCGTGAAGGAGAAGCCCGCGGCCGTGGCGGCCTTCGCCCGGGCCTCGCGCGCCGCCAAGGACATGCTCGCCTCCGACCCGAGCACGTGGGAGATCGTGCGCCCGCTGATGGCGGCGGAGGACGAGGCGACCTTCGAGGCCCTGAAGCACGATTTCCTGGCCGGCATTCCGCGCCGCTCCATCGCGGAGGAGCGCGCCGACGCCGAGAAGCTCTACGCGGTGATGGCGCGGCTCGGCGGCGCCCGCCTCGTCGGAAAGGGCAACGCGCTCCCGCCGGACCTCTACTACACCGGCCGCAATGGTTGAGGCGGCCGCCCGGCGGGCGCGCGTGTCGACCGTCAAGACTATCAGGATCATCGGGACCGCATGGGCGCGCTGACCCGTATCGCGTCCCTGGCCGTGCTCCTGGCCGCCTGGCAGTTCGCCGCGATGGAGGCGGGCTCCCGCCTGCTGCCGGCGCCCCTCGCGGTGCTGCGCTTCATCGTTCAGGAGGCGGAGCGCGGCGACCTCGCGCACAACGTGGGCATGACGCTGCTCCGCGTGGCGATCTCCTTCACCGTGGCGATGGTCCTCGGCGTCCTCCTCGGCGTCGCGCTCGGACGGTCCAAGGCCGCCGACCTCACCCTCGACACGCCGCTGCTCGTCCTCCTGAACACGCCCGCCCTGGTGATCACGGTCCTGGCCTATGTCTGGGTCGGCCTCACCGAGACCGCCGCGATCCTGGCGGTGGTGCTCAACAAGCTGCCGAACGTCGCGGTGATCGTGCGCGAGGGCGCGCGGAATCTCGATCCCGGGCTCGACGAGATGGCCCGCGCCTACCGGCTCGACCGGCGCAGCTGGGCCCGCGACATCCTGATCCCGCAGCTCCAGCCCTACATGGTCACGGCGGCGCGGTCGGGTCTCTCGCTCGCCTGGAAGATCGTGCTGGTCGTGGAGCTGCTCGGGCGCCCGGACGGGGTCGGCTTCGCGATCAACTACTACTTCGTCCAGAGCACCGACGTGGCGGCCATCATCGGCTACAGCCTCGTCTTCATGGCCGTGATGATCGGCATCGACGTCCTCCTCCTCCAGCGGCTCGAAGCCTATGTCCGTCGCTGGCGTTGAGCCCGTCCTCCAGGTCGCGATCGCGTCGAAATGGTACCGGCCCGCCCGGGCCGAGGCGGTCGAGGCCGTCCGGAACCTGACCTTCGGCGTCGGCGCCGGGGAGATCGTCTGCCTGATCGGGCCGTCGGGCGCCGGCAAGACCACCACCCTGCGGATCCTGCTCGGCCTCGACACCTCCTTCGAGGGCCGCGTCTCCGGCGCGGACCGGGCGGGCATCGTGTTCCAGGAGCCGCGGCTGCTGCCCTGGCGCAGCGTCGAGCACAACGTCCGCCTCGGCCTGCCCCGGGCACGGCGCGGGCGCGATCTCGACGATCTGTTCGCGCGGCTCGGCCTGGCGGCGTGGCGGACGCGCTACCCGAAGGCACTG
Organism: Methylobacterium sp. Leaf361; assembly: GCF_001424445.1. Taxonomy (NCBI): domain Bacteria; kingdom Pseudomonadati; phylum Pseudomonadota; class Alphaproteobacteria; order Hyphomicrobiales; family Methylobacteriaceae; genus Methylobacterium; species Methylobacterium sp. Leaf361. The sequence continues at coordinate 421,043 of NZ_LMPY01000023.1, forward strand.
TCGCTGGGCATGCAGCGGCGCGTGGCGCTGGCGCGCGCCCTGGCCGATGGCCCGCGCGTCCTCGTCCTCGACGAACCGTTCGTGTCCCTCGACGACGCCGCCGCCGCGGAGCTGCGCGGCCTCGTAGTGGACACGGTGGACCGGGCCGGCATGAGCGTGCTGATGGTGACGCACAACGTCGCCGAGGCGATCGGGATCGCAGACCGGCTGCTCCTCGTGTCGCGGCGCCCGGCCAGTCTCATCGCCGACGTCCGCCTCGACCGGCCGCGCCGGGAACGCGACCGCGCCTGGGCCGAGGCGACGCGGGCGAACCTCGCCGCGCAGCATCCGGAGATCATCGCGCAGTGACGCGTGTCGCGCCGGCCGTTCGGCCGATGCAATCGGTCCAGGTCGGCCACTGCGTTCAGCGCGCCTCCCGAACGGATCGTTGAACCTCCCTCCATCTCAACCTCGGACGATCCCCGGCCGGGCAGGCCATCTCCCCGCGGGACCCGAGCGGCGTAGGGTCGCCCGAGGGAGGTGGGGATCAGTGTCGGCAGGTCGTTCGCGCGGGCGGCCCTCGGCGGTCTCGCGCACGCGGCGCGGGAGGCGCTGGAACGCGGCACCTCCAGCGACGCGGCGGAGGCCGTGTCGGGCAGCGAGGCGAAAGCCCACAGGGCGGAAGAGCCGCGGCAGGCGCGACCGCTCGGGATCGCTGCCGCACAGCGGGCGATCCTGCGGCGAGCATGCGACGATCGACCCGAATACGCGAGTCGCGGCGAAGGACCGGGCGGCACGGTTTGTCATCGCGTCGCGATACGGACGAGAACGCCGCCGCTATACCGGTGCCCTCGTCGAACCGGCCCACCCGAGGTCGGCCCCGCGCCGCGACGAACGCCGGACCGGCCGGCCGCGGAGCCTTGTCGAATCCAGAGCGTCCCGATGTCCCGCACATCCCCCTCGGCCATCGACCGCGCGCCCGTCGCCGACCGGTCGGGCACCGGCAACGTGGTCAGGCTGGCCGTCGCGCAGGCCCTCGCCGGCGCGAACTCGACCGTCGTGTTCGCGACGGGCGCGGTCGTCGGCAACATGCTCGCGCCCAGCAAGGTCCTGGCCACATTGCCGATCTCGATCTTCGTGGTCGGGATGGCCGCCTGCGCCCTTCCGACCGGCAGCATCGCCAAGCGCCACGGGCGCCGCACCGTCTTCATGGTCGGCACCGGGTGCGGCGTGCTCGTCGGCCTGCTCTCGGCCTGGGCGATCGTCGCGGCCAGTTTCTGGCTGTTCTGCGCGGCGATGTTCCTCGGGGGCGCCTACGCGGCCGTGGTCTTCTCGTTCCGCTTCGCCGCCGCGGATTGCGTTCCGGCCGACCGCCGCCCGCGGGCGCTGTCGGCCGTCATGGCCGGCGGTGTCTTCGGCGGGGTGATCGGGCCGCAGCTCGTCACCCACACTATGGACCTGTGGCCTCCCTACCTGTTCGCCGCCACCTTCCTGGCCCAGGCCGCCGTCGCCGCCGCGGCCGCCCTGATCCTGGCGGGCGTTCGCCTGCCGCGGCCGGCCGCCGGGTCCGTCTCGGGCGGACGACCGCTGGCCGTCAATCTCGCGCAGCCGCGCTTCGTGATCGCGGTGATCTGCGGGGCCGTGTCCTACCTCCTGATGAACTTCGTCATGACGGCCGCCCCGCTGGCCATGCGCCTGTGCGGCCACGCGCAGGAGGAAGCCAATCTGGGCCTGCAGTGGCACGTCATCGCCATGTACGGCCCGAGCTTCTTCACCGGGCGGCTGATCACGCGCTTCGGCGCGTCCCGCGTGGTGGCGACCGGCCTCACCTTGACGGGGGCGGCCGCGCTCGTCGGACTCGCGGGCGCGGACGTCGGGCATTTCTGGCTGTCCCTCATCCTCCTCGGCGTCGGATGGAACTTCGGCTTCGTCGGCGCCTCCGCGATGGTGCTGGACTGTCATCGCCCGGAGGAGCGGACGCGAGTGCAGTCGATCAACGACTTCATCGTGTTCGGAATGGTGGCGGTCGGTTCGTTCTCGTCCGGGGGCCTGCTGACGAGCTACGGCTGGGACACGGTTCTCTGGGTGTCCTTCGCGCCCTTGGCGCTGGCCGCGACGGCGCTCGCGCTCACGACAGGGCGCGGCGCGAAGGCGTGGTAGCCTGGATCGTCCCTCGCGGTCGCAGAGCCCGTCGATGACCCTCGATCAGTTGCGCATCTTCGTGGCGGTCGCCGAGCGTCAGCACGTCACCCGCGCGGCCGAGGCCTTGAACATCGTGCAGTCCGCGGTCAGCGCCGCGGTGTCCGGGCTGGAAGAGCGCCACGCGGTGAAGCTGTTCCACCGGGTCGGCCGCGGGATCGAGCTGACCGATGCCGGTCGCGTCTTCCTCGAAGAGGCCCGTGCGGTCCTCGCCCGCGCCGAGGCGGCCGAGCGGGTCTTGGCCGACCTGAGCGGCCTGCGGCGGGGAAGCCTGCGCGTTCACGCGAGCCAGACCATCGCCAGCCACTGGCTGCCCCGCCATCTCGTCGCGTTCCGGGCCGCCCATCCGGATATCACGATCCGGCTCGCCGTGGGCAACACCGCGGAGGTGGCGCGGGCGGTCGCCGATGGTTCGGCCGAACTCGGCTTCGTCGAGGGCGAGGTCGAGGATCCAATCCTGGCGAGCGCGGCGGTCGCGCAGGATCGGCTCGTGCTCGTCGTGCCGGCCGGCCACCCCTTCTCGGCCCGGGAGACCCTGACGGCCGCCGATCTCGCGGGCCACCCGTGGGTGCTGCGCGAGGCGGGTTCCGGAACGCGCTCCGCCTTCGAGGCGGCGCTCGCGGCGGCGGGGCTGGCGCTCGCGGATGTGGCGGTGTCGCTCGAGCTGCCCTCCAACGAGGCCGTGCTCGCCGCGATCGAGGCCGGGGCCGGTGCGAGCGTCCTGTCGGAGGCGGTCGTGGCGAGCAAGCTGGCCGCCGGCGCGCTCGTCGCGCCGCCGTTCCCGTTGCCGGCACGGACCTTCCGGATGCTGCGCCATAGGGAGCGGTATAGGAGCCGCGCCGCGGACGCCCTGCTCGGCCTGATCCGAGACGGGGCGCCGTGAGCGGCGCCGTCAGGGCCGCGGCTTGAGCGCGGCGAGGTAGTCGATGATGGCCTGCCGGTCGGCGGGATCCACGCTGGCCTTGTAGCTGTGAATCATCTTGTCGACGATCCCGCTCCACTGCGCCTTCGACAGGGCGGGCTGCGTGAGGATCATCCCGGCCGAGTGACAGGCGAGGCAGGTGTTGCTGATCGCCTCGGCGCCCGGTCCCGCCGGGAAGACCTGATCGGACGTGGGCCATTCGACCTGCTGCGACGTGAAGCGCATCGGCTCCGGCGCGGCGGCCGCGGAGACGGGGATCAGGGCGAGCGCGGCCAGGAAGCGCGCTATTGGCGTCAGGGACATGAAACTCCTCCTCAGGCGACCTGGAGCGTCACGGTCTCGACGCCGTTCTGCATGAAGCCCGCGCCGTTCCAGACGGGGTCCATCGGCTGCGCGAGTCCGTTCGTGTTGGTGCAGCGGACCTTGACGGCGCGGGTGCCGGTCGCGAGGGCCGGCAAGCCGACGTCGAAACGGCGGAAACTGTAGGCGCCCGCGTCGGCCCCGAGCCGCGTCGGCGTCCAAGACGCGCCGCCGTCGGTGGAGATCTCCACGGACCTGACCCCGCAATCGCCCCCGAAGGCGATGCCGCGCACGGCCACCGGCGCGCCGGCCGCGACCCGGGCGTCGTCCTGCAGGTTCGTCACGAAGGCGCGCGGCACCATGCGGTCGATCGGCACCGTCTTGAAGCCGGTCTGGCCGGGCCGGACGTTGGCTCCCGGCACGTCCGGGATGCGGTAGGCCGTCTCCATCCAGTACTGATCGTCGGGCCTGTCCAGAACCTCGATGTCCGACAGCATCTTGACCCAGTAGGTCGAGTACCGGCCCGGAACGACGAGGCGCAGCGGGAAGCCGTTCAGCAGCGGCAATTGCGCGCCGTTCATCGCGTAGGCGATCATCACCTCGCCGTCGCGGGCATGGTCCAGGGCGAGGGATTTCCGGAAGTGCGGCGCGTCGCTCACGACCGGCTCGTCGAGGCCGGCGAAGCGCACCTGCACGGCGCCGGCCCTCACGCCCGCGCGGTCGAGCACGTCCTTCAGGCGTACGCCGGTCCAGAGGGCGTTCCCCATCGCGCCGTTGGCCCACTGCGCGCCGGGGACCCGCGGCACGAACAGGCCCCGCGAATTGCCCGAGCACTGGTTGACCGCCGCGATCTCGAATCGCGGCATGTCGGCGAGTGCGTCGAGGGACAGCGACAGGGCCGTCTCGACGTGACCGCGCACTGTCAGTCGGAAGGACGGCACGTCGATCGCGGTCGGGATCTCGGCCCAGTGCCAGCGCACGTAGAAGCGGTCGTTGGGGGTGAACACGCCCTCGTCGAACACCGCGAAGGGTGTCTCCAGCAGCGGCGGCCGGGTGCGCTGAAGGATCATCGCGCCCTTCCCGGGGAAGGCGGTCGTGACCGCCCGCTGCTCGGGACCGCCGGGCAGGGGGAGTCTGACCGTGCCGGCGGCCCAGGCCGGGGCGGCCGCAGCGAGGCCTCCGAGGCCGAGGCCGGCCAGCACGGCACGGCGGGGAAGGGCGGATTGGCTCACGGCAATGTCTCCTCAACGGCGTGGGGTAACTCGATGACCGTTGCTCTGCGGTTTGCAGATCGCGATTCCGCGGTCCGATCTCTCTCCTGACGCTCCTCGAACTGGACCCGGGCATCACGCGATGCCGAGAAGGCGGATCAGGTGGAGGCTGACGGCGGTGAGCGCGGCGAGCGAGGGTGCAGGTTCAGGACCCGGCCGACGATCGCGACCTCGACCGCCTCGGGCCGACGGCTCTGGGGTTGACCGCGAGGCGGGAGCTAAGCCTGGCTACCGAACCGTGGATGCGGCACGCGATCGAAAGAGGGTTGGTCCTGCGCGACACGGCTCGGCTCCGGAACAGGGAGCCACCATCCCTCTCGCCGAGTGTTCAACCCAACAGAACTTATGGAACGAACTGATCGCGATTCCCGATCGTTTTGCGACGCAGCGCGGCAAACTTCGAGATGGCGGTCGGCACGACAGCCCCCGCGTTGGGACAGTGCCGGCCGCGCGATCTCAGTCTCTGCGGCCCGCCTCCGGATCCTCGGCCTCGGGCAGGGCGACGTAGATCATCACGCCGAGGACCGTCATGGCGAAGCGGAAGGCGGATTGCTGGCCGTTCCAGACCTTCGACATCCACATGCCGAACCACTCGGCGCCGATGCCCAGGAAGCCCGCCTGCCAGACCAGGAAGCCGACGCTCAGGCCGGCGATCGCCCAGGTCTTGGCCCGGTCGAAGTCGCCGCGCGGGGCCTGCAGCCGCGCCAGCATCAGCGCGACGCCGATCCAGAGCAGGAGCGCCGTGACAGCCTCCGCGGCGACGATCATCGCGAAGGCGCCGCGCTGCAGTGCCGGATCGGTGATCGCGCGGTCGGCGATGCCCGAACCCGGCAGGATCGTGTCCATCGACAGCACGTGCTGCACGAAGGCGAGGTTCACCGCCGGCTCCGTGACGTTGCCGTACACGACCAGCGTGCAGGTCAGGGCCAGGGCGCCGACGAGGGCGGCCTTCGAGAGGCGGACGGCGAGCATGGGCGGCCCTTCCAGATATGCGGGCGTCGCCTTCGGAGCCGGGCCACGGCCTCGGCCGATCGCGGCGTCCCTCAGTTCGCTTTCGCCTCGACCTCAAGCCGGTCGAGGACGGCGGCCGGTGAGCGCGCCGCGCCCAGGTCGATGAAGCCGATCCCCGCCGGCTCCTTGGACTTGGCGTGAACCACGAGCTTGCCGGGTTTCATCACGAACTGGCCCATGGCGGCGCCGATCCCCTTGGCGGCCGCGCTGTTGCCCAGGATGATCGGCACGCCGAGCAGGCTGGCGGTGACGTATTCCTTGCGCAGCTCGTCCGGCTTGAGGCTGAGATCCTTCGACTGCGCGGCCAGGAAGCGCTCGAACAGGCCGGCGTTCTCGACCGTCAGGTTCAGGGTCTTGGCGCTGCCCGAGAACATCACCATGGTCGCCGCCGGCAGGGTGCCGGAGAACAGTTCGGGCCCGATGCCTCCGAGCGTGCCGGACAGGCGGACGGTGCCGATGTCCCGCCCGGAGATCGTGACCTCGCGCAGGGCGAGGTCGCGGGCCTTCTCGTCCAGGCTCGCGTCGGCCACGAGGTCGAGGTCGAGGTCTCGGTAGCCGTAGGCCGGCAGCAGGCCGAGGAGCGGCGCGCCCGCGAGCAGGTCGGCGGGCAGGCTCAGGCCGGTGAGGCTGATGCGGGTCGCGCTGGGCACGCCATCGGTCAGCGGGCCGAAGGCCAGGGCCGCCTCGCGCAGCGCGACGCGGGGGGACGGCCGCGGCGACACCGTGACCGCCAGGGGATCCGCGGTCCTGTCGGCCGGCCTGGGCTCGGGTGTCCGCGCCGACCGGCCCGGATCGGGCAGGGCGCCACGGGCCGGGGGCCGGACGTCGCGGGGGGCCGCCCGCTCGGCCTCGGCCTCGGGCGGCAGGTCGATCGACAGGTCAGTGAGGGTGAGCGTGCCGAGCTTCGGCGTCAGGCGACGCATCTCGACGTCGGAGAAGCCGGCGCCGCCCGTCGGCTCCGCGGCGATGCCCTGGAGGGTCGCGACGGTCGGCGCCAGGGAGGTCCCCAGCGCGGCCACGCGGCCGACATGGATCCGCAGCGCGCCGCGGGTCATCGACAGGTTGTCCAGGGTGGTACCGCCCTCGGAGCCCGAGGAGGTGTAGGCGGCCCGGCCGATCTCGAACAGCACCGGCCCCTTCGGATCGGTGTCGCTGACGCTCAGGCCCTGCATCTCCAGGCTGCCGACCGAGGTGGCGTCGATGAGATCGGCGGCGGCCGCGGCCAGGGGGCGGCGGTCGCTGGCGCCGTCGAAGCCGTTCGCCACGATGGCGAAGGCGCCGCTCCAGCCGTCCGGGACCTGCCGGCCGCCGAGATCGCGGCCGTCGAGGCGGGCGATCTTCACGGTGGTGCCGCGCGCGTCCGAGTAGGTGACGTCCGAGACCTGGATGGTGCCGTAGACGCGCTGGACCGCTCCCTTGCCGTCGCCGGGCACCGTGTACAGCCGGCTAAGCGCGGCGAGATCCAGGTCCGTGGCGCGCACCTGACCGTAGGTCCCGGACCCGCGGTTCGGCCCCGCGACGGAACTGACCGTCGCGCCGGCCGCCGTCAGCTCGCCGACGCGGCCGGCCCGGATGTCGCGGGCGACCACATCGCGGTAGGTGACGGTCTGCCGGTTCTCGCCGGGACCCGCGTTCTCGGAGACGAGGACCGGGACGGTCAGGCTGCCGGCGTCGAGCCGGGCGAGGCGCTGCTCCCAGGGCACGTTGGAATCCGGGCGCAGGATCGCCGCGAGATCCTCCTTGGAGAGGCGGGTGCCGCTGGCCGTCAGCTTTGGGGCCTTCAGCAGCGTGCCGCCCAGCGGGATCACCACGTCGTTGACCGTCACGTCCTGGACGGCGGCGGCGCCCTCCTGCGCGGCGAGCGGCGCGGGCGCGAGGCCGAGAAGGGCGAGCGTGACGGTCGCCGCCCAGGCCGACCGGAGGCGGAAACGGGCCTTCGGGTGGTTCATGGCAGCGTCCGGACCAGGGCTCTCGCGGGGATGCCCTAGCCGTGCCGTGTTTTGCCGGGCGAGGCAATCGCGCGCGCCGGCCCGGGCGATCGAGCCGGGAAAGGTGTCGTACGGACGCAACGGCGCGGCGTCGCCGGGGCGGGCGCTACAACGAGAAGGAGGTCCCGCAGCCGCAGGAGGCGGTGGCGAGCGGGTTCTCGATCTTGAAGGACTGCCCGATCAGGTCGTTCACGAAATCGATGGTCGAGCCGCTCATGTACTCGAGCGAGACCGGATCGACGATCACGGTGGCGCCGTCGCGCTCGATCGCGACATCCTGCGCCTCGCGGGCGCGGGTGATGTCGAAGGCGTAGGAGAAGCCCGAGCAGCCGCCGCCGTTGACGCTGATCCGCAGCGAAGAGCCCGCCGGCTCCGCCACCATGATCTCGTTGATGCGCTTGGCCGCGCGGGCGGTCAGGGTAATCTCAGCCATCGGTCTCTGGCCACGCATTCGTTCGGTGGACGGCGCGCCCGGCCCGTTGCCGAGGGCGCCTCGACCCACAAGATATGAGCCGCAAGCCCGCGCCGCAACGCGCCGGGCGGGGAGCCGTCATGAGCAGGGTGCGTGAGTTACAGAGCGGATGCCGTGCGACCGAACGGTGAGCGCTGGCGCGCGCGCTACGCCACCGACCCGGCCCGCACCCGGGGCCGCCTGATCCCGGAGGCCGGCTCGCCGACCCGCAGCGACTTCCAGCGCGACCGGGACCGGATCATCCACTCGACGGCGTTCCGGCGGCTGAAGCACAAGACGCAGGTCTTCGTGCATCACGAGGGCGACCATTACCGCACCCGCCTGACCCACACGCTGGAGGTGAGCCAGATCGGCCGGGCGCTCGCGCGCGCCCTCGGGCTCGACGAGGACCTCGCGGAAGCTCTGGCCCTCAGCCACGACCTCGGCCACACCTGCTTCGGCCATACCGGCGAGGACGCCCTCGACACCTGCATGGCGCGCCACGGCGGCTTCGACCACAACGCCCAGGCGCTGCGGATCGTCACCCGGCTGGAGCGGCGCTACGCCGGCTTCGACGGGCTGAACCTCGCCTGGGAGACGCTGGAGGGCCTCGTCAAGCACAACGGTCCGCTGCTCACCGCGGACGGCCACCCGACGCCCCGCTACGCCGCCCGCGGCATCCCGGCGGCGATCCTGGAATACGACGCGCTGAATCCCCTCGACCTGTGGAGCCAGGCCGGCCCCGAGGCCCAGGCCGCCTCGCTGGCGGACGACATCGCCTACGCCGCCCACGACCTCGACGACGGGCTGCGCGCCGGCCTGTTCGAGATCCCGGAGCTGCGGGCAGTCCCGTTCCTGGCCGGGCTGCTCGACGAGATCGACCGGCTGCATCCGGGCCTGGAGCCGTCGCGGATGATCCACGAGCTCGCCCGCCGGGTGATCACCCGCTTCGTCGAGGACGTCATCCGCGAGGGCGGCCGCTGCATCGCCGCCCTGGATCCGCAGCGCGTCGAGGACATCCGCAACGCGGATCAGCCGGTCATCGTGTTCTCGCCGGAGATCGCGGCGGCCGACGCCGAGATCATGCGCTTCCTGTGGGAGCGGATGTATCGGCATCCCGGCGTGGTGGCCGTGCGGAAGAAGGCCGACGCCATCGTCAACGACCTGTTCGCCGCGTTCACCGCGGCGCCGTCCCGGATGCCGGAGGAGTGGAGCGCCGGTCTCGACGGGGCCACCGAGGCCCGTGTCGCCCGCCGTGTCGCCGACTACATCGCCGGCATGACCGACACCTACGCGGTCCTGGCGCACCGCAAGCTCTACGCGACGACGCCGGACCTCCACTGGGAGTTGCCCAGCCGGGGCCTGCCCCTCGCCGAGCCCTGAGGGCCCGGCGCGGGGCCGGCGCGTGTCAGCAGCCGCAGCCGCAGGTGAAGCTGCCGTAACACCCGCCGTAGCCGTAGCCACTATAGGCGGCGGGATAGCCGTAACCGTAGCCGTAACCGCCGTAGGCGGCCGGGTAGCCGTAGCCGTAGCCGCCATAACCGTAGCCGCCGTAGACGCTGCCGGCGGCGAGCCCGAGCCCGAGGCCGATCCCCGCGCCGGCCAGCCCGTAGCCGAGGGCCCGACCGTAGCCGCCGCGGTAGCCGTAACCGTAGCCGCGCCCGTAGAAGCCGCGGGCCACGTAGCCGCCGCGGTAGCCGTAGCCGCCCCGGTAACCGCCGCGGAAGCCGCCGCCGTAGAATCCGCCACCGTGGAATCCGCCGCCGCGGAACCCGCCCGCCTCGGCACTCGGCGCGGCCAGGATGAGCGCGCAGAGCGCCGTGCCCGCAATCGTCAAGGTCTTCATCAGTAACTCCGCGATCGGCCTACTCACGATCGCCGACGATGACACCGTGTCGTCTCGATCGAGACAAGACGGACACTGGGCAATCCGTATTCGTCGCGCGGGATAACCCGTCGGCGACGCGCACGTGGTTACCGGAGCGATGCCGCGACCGCGGATTCCGCGCGGTCGGTGCGCGGCCCGGCGCCGTGACACCCTCCCGCCCCCTTGCTAGACCGCCGGGGCGGGCGCAGGCCGGACGGGCCGGGCGACGAGACCCCCGCGCGAGCGAGATCGAGACCCATGAACATCTTCGCCCTGTTCGAGGCGCGCGTGCGCGAGGCCGTGGAGGCGCTGACCCGCGCCGGCCACCTGCCCGAGGGCCTCGACCTGGGCCGCGTGGTCGTCGAGCCGCCCCGCGACGCGTCGCACGGCGATCTCGCCACGAACGCCGCCCTGGTGCTCGCCAAAGAGGCGCGGACCAATCCCAAGGCGCTCGGCGAGGCACTGGCGGAGGAACTCCGCGCGGACCCGCGGATCGTCGAGGCGAGCGTCGCCGGGCCGGGCTTCATCAACCTGCGGCTCGACCCCGCGATCTTCCACGCGGTCGTGCGCGACGCGCTGACGGCGCCGGAGGCGTTCGGCCGCGCGCGGCTGCCCGGCGGCCCGATCAACGTCGAGTACGTGTCGGCGAACCCGACGGGGCCGATGCATGTCGGGCACGGCCGCGGCGCGGTGTTCGGCGACGCCCTGTGCAACCTGCTCGTCGCCGCCGGCCGGCAGGTGACGCGGGAATACTACATCAACGACGCCGGCGTTCAGGTCGACGTGCTGGCCCGCTCGGCCTTCCAGCGCTACCGCGAGGCCCTGGGCGAGCCCTTCGCGATCGCCGAAGGCCTCTACCCGGGCGACTACCTGAAGCCCGTGGGCGCCGCGCTGGCCGAGACCCACGGCCGCGCGCTCCTCGACAAGCCGGAGGCGGAGTGGCTGCCCGCGGTGCGCGAGACCGCGCTCGGCATGATGATGGACATGATCCGGGCCGACCTGGCGGCAATCGGCATCCGCCACGACGTGTTCTTCTCCGAGCGCACGCTCCAGGAGAGCGGGGCCGTGAAGTCCCTGCTCGCGGAACTGCGCGCCAAGGGCCTCGTCTACGAGGGCCGCCTGCCGCCGCCCAAGGGGCAGCTGCCGGAGGATTGGGAGGACCGCGAGCAGACGCTGTTCCGCACCCGGGAATTCGGCGACGACAGCGACCGCCCGCTGCTGAAGTCGGACGGCTCGTACACGTACTTCGCCTCCGACATCGCCTACCACCGGGCCAAGTACCTCGCCGGGGCGACCGAGCTGATCGACGTCCTGGGCGCCGATCACGGCGGCTACGTGAAGCGCATGCAGGCTGCCGTGAAGGCGGTCAGCGACGGCAAGGCCACGCTCGACGTCAAGCTCTGCCAGCTCGTGCGGCTGTTGCGCGCAGGCGAGCCGGTCAAGATGTCCAAGCGGGCCGGCGAGTTCGTGACCCTGCGCGACGTGATCGACGAGGTCGGCCGCGACGCGATCCGGTTCATGATGCTCTACCGGAAGAACGACGCGACCCTGGATTTCGACCTCGCCAAGGTCGTGGAGCAAACGAAGGACAACCCGGTCTTCTACGTCCAGTACGCCCATGCCCGCGTCCGCTCGGTGCAGCGGCAAGCGCGCGAGGCCTTCCCGGACGCCGACCTCTCGGCCGCGGCGCTGGCCCGCGAGGCGGATTTCTCCGTGCTGAGCGACCCGGGCGAGATCGAGATGATGCGCCTCATCGCGCAGTACCCGCGGGTCCTCGAATCCGCGGCGCTGGCGCACGAGCCGCACAGAATCGCCTTCCACCTCTATGAACTGGCCTCCGCGCTGCATAGTTTCTGGAACAAGGGCAAAGACTTGCCGCAATTACGGTTTGTTAATGCAACCGACCGAAAGTCGACGTGGGCCCGGCTGGCGCTCGTCGAAGCTCTGCGGAGCACGCTGGCGGCCGGCCTTGCGATTCTCGGTGTGACCGCGCCGGACGAGATGCGATAGGCCCGAGTGCATCGGGCCGGTCTTCGGCGTTGATGTGAGGATGCTGCCATGACGAACGCTTCGCGCGCTCAGGTCGATTTGGACGCCCTCGCGCGCGATCTGCGTCAGGAGAAGGGCCAGGCGCCGCAGGCGTCCGGCAAGGGCGACCCGCTGGCGGAACTCGCCCGCATCGTCGGCCAGGACGACCCGTTCCGGGCGCTGCTCGCGGCCCGCGACGAGATGCGCGCCGTCGCGCCCGCCGCCCCGCAGCAGGCCGCCTGGAATGCCCGGGTCGAGCCGAGCTTCGCCCCGGAACCCGCCAAGGCCACGCCGGCCGACGCGTTCGACCAGTATCTCGCCTCGGTAGAGCAGGACACGCACCGCGAGGGCGCCGGCTACGCTCCGGAGGGCGGCCCGACCTCGACCGGCGACGAGGAGACCTACGCGGACAGCCGCGCGCTCCGGCGCGCCAATCCGCGGCGGCGGCTCGTCTCGGTGGGTGCCGGCGTCGCCGTGGTGGCGCTCGCCGTCACAGGGGCGCTCACCTACAAGGGCCTGAGCAATTCGGGCCACGGCGGTGTGCCGGTGGTCCAGGCCGATTCCACGCCCCTCAAAGTCGCCCCGAAGGTCGCCGACGGCGTCGAGATCCCGGATCAGAACCGGCAGATCTACGACCCGAAGGGCAAGAAGGACGGCCAGATCAAGATCGTGAACCGCGAGGAGCAGCCCCTCGACGTGGCCGAGGCCGCGCGGGCGGCCCAGGGCCCGTCGCAGCCGAGCGGCGCCCAGGGCGGCACGACGCCGGGCAGCGGACCGTTCGAGGCCTTCGGGGAGCCGCGCCGCGTCCGCACCGTGGCGGTCAAGCCCGAAGCGCCGCCCGCGCCGCCGCCGCGCGAGCAGCAGGCCGCCGATGCCGGGCCGGCCCCGATCCCCACCATGGTCCTGCCGAGCGACGAGCCGCCCGCCCCGCCGGCCCCCAAGTCCAGGCCCGTCCGCCAGACCGCCGCAGCCATGCCGGCGACCACGGCCACGCCCGTCGACGCGCAGCCGGAAGCCGCGGTCGAGCAGCCGGCGCCCAAACCGGTGGCCGTGAAGCCGCCGCCGAAGGCCGCCCAGCGCATCGCCGCCGTCGCTCCGGCCGGGGCGGCCGCGCCGGACACCACCGCCAGCACCACGACGGACGACGACGCCGTGAAGTCCGGCCCGGTAAGCGGCTTCTCGGTCCAGCTCGGGGTGCGCAGCTCCGCCGCCGAGGCCAAGGCCGCGTTCCACCAGTTGCAGGCCAAGTACGCGCAGCTCGCCGGCAAGCCCGAGCTGATCCGGCAGGCCGAGGTCAACGGCAAGACGATCTACCGCGTCCGCGTCGGACCGCTGGAGAAGGCCCAGGCCGCGAGCCTGTGCAGCGCCCTGCAGGGCGCGGGTGGCCAGTGTTTCGTGGCCAAGAACTGATCTCCTGACGGCACCTCGCGGACGGGACGGCGTGCCCGTCCGCGGTGATCCGCGTCGCCCGTCCGACCGAGTCCCCTAGGCAACACGGGCGGCGCGATCGCCCCGGCCACCGGTCCGGGGCCCCGGTTTGGTCTTGCCGGCTCCCCGTTCCCGCCCGACTCTGTCGCCATCGATTCGCGCCGTCCGGCGGTTTCGCCGCCGTTCTCGCGCCGTCTTCGCGCCGCAACCGAGCTGTCCCCGAGTCGTTCCAGATGACCTCCCGCGCCCTGATTCTCGGCTGCACCGGCCCGTCGCTCACGGCGGAGGAGAGGGCCTTCTTCCGGGACGTGAAGCCCTGGGGCTTCATCCTGTTCAAGCGCAACATCGGGACGCCCGACGAGGTCCGCGCCCTCACCGGGGCACTCCGGGACTGCGTCGGGTCCGACCGGGCGCCGATCCTCATCGACCAGGAAGGCGGCCGGGTCCAGCGGATGGGTCCGCCCCACTGGCCGGCCTATCCGGCCGGCGGCCGCTACGGCCGCCTGAACGGCAGCGCCGCGACCATTGCCCGGCTCGGCGCGCGCCTCATGGCGCACGACCTCGCCGAGGTCGGCATCAACGTCGACTGCGCCCCCGTCCTCGACGTGCCGGCGCCGGGCTCGCACGACATCATCGGCGACCGCGCCTACGCGACGAGCCCGGAACGGGTCGCCGAGATCGGACGCGCCGTCGCCGAGGGCCTGATGGCCGGCGGCGTCCTGCCGGTGATGAAGCACATTCCGGGGCACGGGCGCGCCACCTGCGACAGCCACCACGGCCTCCCGGTGGTCGACGCGACCCGCGCGGATCTCGCCGGGCAGGATTTCCGCACCTTCCGGGCACTCGCCGACCTGCCGATGGCGATGAGCGCGCACGTCGTCTTCACCGCCATCGATCCCGACCGGCCGGCCACCCAGTCAGACACCGTCATCCGCGACATCATCCGCGGCGCCATCGGCTTCGACGGCCTGCTGATGACCGACGACCTGTCCATGCACGCGCTGACCGGCACGTTCCGCGACCGGACGGAGCGCGCCTTCGCGGCGGGGATCGACATCGGCCTTCACTGCAACGGCGCGCGCGACGAGATGCAGGCTGTGGCCGAGGCGGCGCCCGAACTGACCGGCGAGGCCGCGCGGCGCGCCGCCGCTGCGCTGGCGCGGCTCGATCCCGCCGGCGACGGGCTCGACGTCGCGGAAGCCCGCGACCGCTTCGCCGCGGCCCTCGCCGCCGCCTGACCTGCGACACCGCGCGGCGATCCATCGCGGCCTTCCACCGGCCGTGGCATCGCCTCTGCTTGTGTTCGGGCGGCGCGATCCCTAGGTTCGCCCCGAAATCCTCAACCGGACGTGGCGTCACGCTCCCGCTTCTTCGGGGCGCCCGCAGGAGGTTGCCATGGGCAGCATGAGTATCTGGCACTGGGTCATCGTCGCGGTCATCGTGATGCTGCTCTTCGGACGCGGCAAGGTGTCCGACCTGATGGGCGACGTCGCCAAGGGCATCAAGGCCTTCAAGAAGGGCATGGCCGAGGACGAGACCCCGCCGGCGGCCCAGGCCGCGCCGCCTCCGGCCGAGCCGGTCCGCACCATCCCGCACACCGCCGAGACGAGCCCCGGCACCGCGATCCCGGCGAGTCATATCCCCGGCGGCGAGCGCAAGCCGGTCTGACGGCGAGCTTGACTGTAGGACTGTCAGAGCGCGCGCGCTCGTGTAGAGCCTGACGGGGTCCGGCCGCTGTGCCGGATCTCGGGGCAGCAGGACCGTCGACGACATGCTGGACATGAGCTGGGGCGAGGTGATGCTGATCGGCGGCGTCGCCCTCATCGTCATCGGGCCGAAGGATCTGCCGAAGGCGCTGCGCACCGTCGGGCAGATCACCACGAAGCTGCGCCGCATGGCCGGCGAGTTTCAGATGCAGTTCAACGAGGCGATCCGCGAGGCCGAGCTCGACGACGTCCGGCGCGAGGTCGACGGCATCCGCAACACCGTCCGCACGGCGGGCTCGACCTTCAATCCGGTGCAGACGATCCGCGACGAACTGAAGGGCGCCGTCGAGGGCCGGGCCAAGATGGGTCCGGAGAAGATGGGACCGGAGATGCCCGGCCCCGAGACACCCCCGGTCGAGACCCGGTCGCTGGCCGACGCCACGGCGCAGCTGAAGGCCGAGCAGGAAGCCGCGGCGGCGCCTCACGCCGCCGATACGCATCCGGTGACGCCCGCCGGCGCGTCGGACCATGGCGCGGCGACCGAGGTCGCGGAGGCGCCCCTGCCCGTGCCCGGCTCGGTGGACGATCCGTTCGGCCCTCCGCCCGACCCGCCCGCCGCGCATCCCGCCACCGAAGAGTCCAAGAACGGCACGGCTGCCCGATGATCAGCGAGGCGGACGAGGCCGAGATCGAGGCGTCCCGGGCGCCCCTGCTCGAGCACCTGATCGAATTGCGGTCGCGGCTGATCAAGTCGCTCATCGCCTTCGTGCTGATGTTCTTCGCGTGCTTCTTCTTCTCGCGCGACATCTACAACGTGCTGGTCTACCCCTACGTCTCGATCGTGGGTGCGCAGAACGCCGAGCTGATCGCCACGCACTTCCTCGAGCAGGTCTTCACCAACATCAAGCTCAGCGTCTTCGGCGCGGCCTTCCTGGCCTTCCCGGTGATCGCGACGCAGATCTACGCCTTCGTGGCACCCGGCCTCTACCGCAACGAGCGCAAGGCGTTCCTGCCCTACCTCGTGGCCACCCCGATCTTCTTCCTGCTCGGCGCGCTCGTGGTGTTCTTCCTGGCGATGCCGCTGCTGATCAAATTCTCGGTGTCGCTCCAGCAGGTGGGCGTCGCCGGGGAGCCGACGATCAAGCTGCTCCCGAAGGTCGACGAGTACCTGTCGCTGATCATGACGCTGATCTTCGCGTTCGGCATCGCCTTCCAACTGCCGGTAATCCTGACGCTCCTCGGCCAGATCGGGATCATCGACGCGGCGTTCCTGCGCGAGAAGCGTCGCTACGCGATCGTGCTGGTCTTCGTCGCCGCCGCCATCCTGACCCCGCCGGACGTCATCTCGCAGCTCTCCCTCGCGATCCCGATGCTACTCCTCTACGAGGCCTCGGTGTTCTCGGTGGCGCGGGTCGAGAAGCTGCGCGCCGCGCGGCGCGTCGAGGAGGGGCTGGAGCCGTGAGCCGGCGCGCCGAGCTCAGTCCGGCGCGCGCAGTCGGTAGCCGACGCCGGTCTCGGTGAGCAGGTAGCGCGGGCGCTCGGGATCGGGCTCGAGCTTCTGGCGCAGCTGCCGGATGTAGACGCGCAGGTACTGCGGGTCCGACGAGGCCGGCGCGTGGCGCATGAGCTGCGCGTGGGTGAGCACCTTGCCGGCGTGCTGCACCAGCACGCGCAGGAACTCGTATTCCCGCGGCGACAGCTTCACCTCGCGCTCGCCGACGCGGACGATGCGGCGGACGAGGTCGACCGAGAGGTCCTCGACCCGGAAGACCGGCCGCTCCCCCTGCATGGCGAGGCGATGGCGCAGGGCCGCGCGGATGCGCGCCAGCAACTCGTTCATGCCGAAGGGCTTTGTGACGTAGTCGTCGGCGCCGAGATCGAGAGCCTCGACCTTGCCGCGCTCGTCGTCGCGGCTCGACAGGATCACGACCGGCAGGTCGGGCCAGCGCTCGCGGATCGCCGCCAGCAGCGCGTGGCCGGCCATGTCGGGCAGGCCGAGGTCGAGGAGCGCGAGATCCACCCCGCCGGCCTCCAGGGCGGCGAGCGCCGCGGCCCCGTCGGCGGCCTCGACGACCGCGTAGTCCTGCGTCCCGAGACCGGTGCGGAGCAGCCGGCGGATCGGCGGCTCGTCGTCGATCACCAGGATGCGGGCTATGCTCACGCGTTCCGTCCCTCGTGGCGGTCTCGGGCGGCCTATTCGGGCCGCAGCAGCACGTGCCGCTTCTTGCCGAAAGAGAGCTTGATGACCCCGTCCGCGGTCACGTCGCCGCGGCCGAGGACAGCCTTCTCGTCCGTGACCGGCACGTCGTTGACGCGCAGGCCGCCGCCCTTGATCTGACGGCGCGCCTCGCTGGTGGACGGCACGAGCTTGGCGACCTCCGGCCCGAAGGCGGTGAGCACGCCGAGGCCCGCCTCCAGGGCGGCGGTCGGCACGGTGACGCTCGGGAGGTCGGCGGCCAGCGTCCCCTCGACGAAGGTCTTGCGGGCGGTCTCGGCGGCGGCCTCGGCGGCCTCGCGGCCGTGCATCAGCGCGGTCGCCTCCGTGGCCAGCACCGTCTTGGCCGCGTTGATCTCGGAGCCGGCGAGGGCGGAGAGGCGCGAGATCTCCTCCATGGGCAGCAGGGTGAACAGCTTGAGGAAGCGGGCCACGTCCGCGTCCTCGGTGTTCCGCCAGAACTGCCAGTAATCGTAGGGCTTCAGCATGTCCGGGTTGAGCCAGACGGCGCCGGCCGCGGTCTTGCCCATCTTGGCGCCGGACGACGTGGTCAGCAGCGGGCAGGTCAGGGCGTAGAGCTGCGGCGTGCCCATGCGGCGGCCGAGATCGATGCCGTTGACGATGTTGCCCCACTGGTCCGATCCGCCCATCTGCATGACGCAGCCGTAGCGGCGATTCAGCTCCACGAAGTCGTAGGACTGGAGGATCATGTAGTTGAACTCGAGGAACGACAGCTCCTGGTCGCGCTCCAGGCGCAGGCGCACGCTGTCCATCGACAGCATGCGGTTCACCGAGAAATGGCGGCCGACGTCGCGCAGCATCTCGATGTAATTGAGCTTGGTCAGCCACTCGGCGTTGTCGACCATCACGGCGTCGCCGGCCGCGTCGCCGAAGCGGAGGAACCGGTCGAAAGTCTTGCGGATCTCGGCCTTGTTGGCGTCGATCTGCTCCACGGTGAGGATCTTGCGGGTCTCGTCGCGGCCGGACGGGTCGCCGACCCGGGTCGTGCCGCCGCCCATCAGGGCGATGGGCCTGCACCCGGTGGCCTGCAGCCAGTGCAGCATCATGATCGACAGCAGGTGCCCGACATGGAGCGAGGGCGCCGTGCAGTCGTAGCCGACATAGGTGGTCAGCCGGCCCTCGAGGGCCGCGGCGTCGATGCCGGCGAGGTCCGAGGTCTGGTGGATATAGCCGCGCTCGGTCAGGATCCGCAGGAAGTCGGATTTCGGCGCGAAGCTCTCGGCGGTCATGGATGCCATCTCGGGTCGCGCGCTGGCGCGACAGGCCGAGGCCCCGCATGCTAGCTCGCGATGGGTTCAGGATACGGCGCGCTCTTAGCAGGGCGTTGGCCGAAAGGCACGGGGCAGCACGGCATGGCGATGATGCGCGCGATCGGACTGATGAGCGGCACCTCGCTGGACGGCGTCGACATCGCGCTGATCGAGACCGACGGCGAGCGCGTCCACGTGGTCAAGGGCCACAACAACTTCCTCGAGCCGCTGGGCCCCACCGGCTACCGCGGCTACGCCGACGACGAGAAGGCGCTGCTGCGCGCGGCCACCAAGGACGCCGAATCCGTCCTCCATCCCGCCGACCGGCCGGGGCGTCTGCCGGAGGCCGAGGCCTTCGTCACCCTCGCTCATGCCGAGGCCGTGGAGCGCTTCCTGGAGGAGCACGGCCTGAATGCCTCCGAGATCGACGTGATCGGCTTCCACGGCCAGACCGTGATCCACCGCCCGGACCAGCGGATCTCGATCCAGATCGGCGACGGGCAAGCGCTGGCGACCAGGCTCGGCATCCCGGTCGTCTCGGACCTGCGCCGGGCCGATATCGAGGCGGGCGGGCAGGGGGCGCCGCTGGTGCCGGTCTTCCACAAGGCGCTCGCCGAGGCGTCGGGCTTCGACGGGCCCTTCGGCATCCTCAACATCGGCGGCGTCGCCAATGCGACGCTGATCGACTCGAAGGGCGGCGTCATCGCCTTCGACACCGGTCCCGGCAACGCCCTGATCGACGAGTGGATGCAGGAGCGCGAGGGCAAGAACCTCGACGATGGCGGCCGCACGGCGGCCCGCGGCCGCCCGGACGAGCAGCTGCTCGCCTGGCTCCTGACGCACCCGTTCTTCTTCCGCAAACCGCCGAAGTCGCTGGACCGGAACTGGTTCTCACACAAGCTCGCCGGGCAACTCTCGACCGAGGACGGCGCCGCGACGCTCACGGCCTTCACGGCCCGGGCCGTGGCCCGCGCACTCGACCACGCCCCGGAGGTCCCGACCCGCTGGATCGTGGCCGGCGGCGGCGCCCGCAACGGCGAGCTGGTGCGGCTCCTGAACTACCACCTGCGCGCCGAGATCACGACCGCGGACGCGATCGGCTGGTCCTCCGCCTATCTGGAGGCGCAGGCCTTCGCGTACCTCGCGGTGCGCTCGCTCAAGGGCCTGCCGATCACCTTCCCGGCGACCACCGGGGTACGCGAGGCCATCACCGGCGGGGTGCTGGCGCGGCCGTGAGCCTCGGCTACGCGCTCCGGCGGATCGTCGAGGAATACCCGCTCGCCCGGCTCGACCCACCGGCCGGCCACCCGCTCGCCGCCGTCATCCGCAGGGGTGCGCCGGACGAGCTGCGCGCCGCCCTGGAGCCGATCGACGGGCCGTTCCTGGTGAAGGGCAGCCCGGGGCGCGGGAGCCGCTGGGCCGCGATCCCCTGGATCGCCGTGTTCGATCCCGCCGTCACCACCAGCGCCACGCGGGGCTACTACCTCGTCTACCTGTTTCCGGCGCACCGCGAGGCGGTGCATCTGTCGCTGGCGCAGGGAACGGTGGTGGCGATCCGCAGCCACGGTCCGGCGGCGGCCGGTGCCCATCTTCGCGCCAGCGGCGCCGCGCTCAGGACGCGGCTGTCGGACTTCGCCGACGCGCTGCCGAACGCGACGATCGCCCTCGGCAGCGCGGGCGAGTTGCCGGAGGGCTACGAGGCCGCCCACATCCTCGGCCTCACCTACGCCCTCGCCGATCTCGGCGACGAGCGCCGGCTGCACCGGGATCTCGCGGCGGCGGTCGCGGCGTACCGGGCGCTCAAGGCGCGGGGCGGGCTCGATCTGCCCGGTTCGCCGAAGGCCCGGTGAGGCTGCCGGGCGCTCCGACCCGTCACCGCGCGCGGGTCTGTCCGGCCGCCCTGCGCGGACCGCGTTTGTGCCCCCGGCGCTCCCGCGCTAAGGCAGCCGCGCCATGTCGCACAACACCTTCGGCCACCTGTTCCGCGTCACGACCTTCGGCGAGAGCCACGGGATCGCGCTCGGCTGCGTCGTCGACGGCTGCCCGCCCGGCCTGCCCCTGGAGGCCGAGGAGATCCAGGCCGAGCTGGATCGCCGGAAGCCCGGCCAGTCGCGCTTCACGACGCAGCGCCGCGAGCCCGATCAGGTGAAGATCCTGTCCGGCGTGTTCGCCGACGACCGCACCGGCGGCCGCCAGCTCACCACCGGCACGCCGATCGCGCTGATGATCGAGAACACGGATCAGCGCTCGAAGGACTACTCGGAGATCCGCGACAGCTACCGCCCCGGCCACGCCGACTACACCTACGACGTGAAGTACGGCATCCGCGACTATCGCGGCGGCGGGCGCTCCTCGGCGCGGGAGACCGCCGCGCGGGTCGCGGCCGGCGCCGTGGCCCGCAAGGTCATCCCGGGCGTGACCATCCGGGCTGCCCTGGTACAGATGGGCCCGCACGCCATCGACCGGTCCCGCTGGGACTGGGACGCGGTCGGCAACAACCCGTTCTTCTGCCCCGATGCCGAGACGGCGTCCTTCTACGAGACCTATCTCGACGGGCTCCGGAAGGACGGCTCGTCGGTCGGCGCCGTCATCGAGGTCGTCGCCGAGGGCGTGCCGCCCGGTCTCGGCGCACCGGTCTACGGCAAGCTGGACGCGGACCTCGCCGCCGCGATGATGTCGATCAACGCCGTGAAGGGCGTCGAGATCGGCGACGGGTTCGCGGCGGCGGCCCTGCGCGGCGAGGACAACGCGGACGAGATGCGGGCCGGCAACGGCGGCCGGCCGCGCTTCCTGGCGAACCACGCGGGCGGCATCCTGGGCGGCATCTCCAACGGCGAGGCGGTCGTGGTGCGGTTCGCCGTGAAGCCGACCTCCTCGATCCTGACCCCGCGCCGCTCCGTCACCCGCGACGGCGGCGAGGTCGATCTCGTCACCAAGGGCCGGCACGATCCCTGTGTCGGCATCCGCGCCGTGCCGGTCGCGGAGGCCATGATGGCCTGCGTGCTCGCCGATCACTATCTGCGCCATCGCGGACAGGTCGGATCCCAGCCCTGATCCGGGTCCGTCCCAACGATTCGAGAATGCCCGTGCCCCACTGCACCGTCACAGAGGCCATCGCGGCCTTCGCCCGCGGCGAGATCGTGGTCGTCACCGACGACGACGACCGCGAGAACGAGGGCGACCTCGTCGTCGCCGCCTCGCTCTGCACGCCGGAGAAGATGGCGTTCATCATCCGCAACACCTGCGGCATCGTCTGCGCGCCGATCACCCAGAGCGAGGCACGGCGCCTGCACCTCGCCCCGATGGTCGCGTCGAACGACGCGCCGCTGGGCACGGCCTTCACGGTCACGGTCGACGTCAAGCACGGGCTGACGACCGGCATCTCGGCGGAGCAGCGCTGCAACACCGTGCGGGCGCTGGCCAACGGCAACATGGGCGCCGGCGACTTCGTGCGGCCCGGCCACGTCTTCCCGCTGATCGCCCGCGACGGCGGCGTGCTCATGCGCTCGGGCCACACCGAGGCCGCCGTCGACCTGTGCCGCCTCGCCGAGCTGCCACCCGTGGGCGTGATCTGCGAGCTCGCCAACGACGACGGCACCGTCATGAAGGGGCCGCAGATCGAGACCTTCGCCGAGAAGCACGGCCTCAAGCAGGTCTCGGTGGCTGACCTGATCGCCTATCGGCAGGCCCGCGATCGTCTGGTGGAGCGGGTCGGACACTTCCCGGTGCGCTCGAACCACGGCGACCTGAATGCCTACGTCTTCTCGACACCCTTCGAGTCGATCCAGCAATTCGCGTTCGTGATGGGCGAGATCGGCGACGGCCGCGACGTGCTGGTGCGCCTGCACCGCTCCAACGTCGCGGCCGACGTGATCGGCGGCGGCAAGCAGATCGACGCCGTGCTCAAGCGCTTCGCGGCGGCCGGGCGCGGCGTGCTGGTCTATCTCCGCGACGGCACCGCGGGTGTCCCGGTCAAGAGCGTCACCGACGAGGGAACGGAGGCGCTCCGGGCGCGGCAGTGGCGCGAGGTCGGGCTCGGCGCCCAGATCCTGCGCGATCTCGGCGTGGTCTCGATCCGCAACCTCGCCACCTCGTCCCGCTCCTATGTCGGCCTCTCGGGCTTCGGTATCGAGCTCCTGGGCGACGAGCCCCTGGAGGGCTGAGGCCCGGAAGAGCGCCCCGGTCAGGCGCGGCGCAGGACGGTCCAGAAAGCCGCACCGGCCATGATCGCCGCGGCGCCGCGGTTCAGCCGCGCGCGAAAGGCCGGCCGCCGGAGAGACTCGCGCGCCCGCGCCGCCAGCGCCGCGTAGGGCGTCATCACGGCGAAGAGGATCGCGGCCGTGATGACGACGAGGCTGACGCAATCCGCCGCCGTCACGCCCCGCAGATCGACGAGCGTCGGCAGGATCGCGAGGTAGAAGACGATCGTCTTCGGATTGCCCAAGGTGATGGTCAGCCCGGCGAAGAAGCTGGTCCACGGCCGGTCCCGCGATTCCGCCTCGACCCGGGCTGCGGCTCCGGCCGCGCGCCAGAGCCGGAACGCCAGGTAGGCTAGGTAGAGCGCCGCGCCGTAGCGGACGACGACGAAGACCGCCCCGAGCGCCTCCGCGATCAGCGACAGGCCGAAGATCGCGGCGGCGAGATAGGTCAGGTCGCCGAGGATCAGGCCGAGCGAGAAGGCCATCGCGGCGCCGAAACCGGCGCCCAGGGCCCGGGCGACGAGAGCGACGACGCCGGGCCCGGGGATCGCGGCGGCGACCCCGAGGGCCAGCGCGTAGGTCAGGAAGCCCGCGAGCGTCATCGAGCGGTGCCCGCGGCCGGGACGGGAATGCTCCGTAGGGGTGGGCGCAGACGGCTCCGTGGCGGCATGGCGGCGATCTCCTCCGAGACGCCGATTATCGCGTGCCGCCGGACGACCGCAATGCAGCCGCCGTCAGCGGCCCATCAGCGCATCGACGTGGGCGGCCACCGACTTGCCGAGGCCCTCGAGGCTGTAGCCGCCCTCGAGGATCGAGACGACCCGTCCGCCCGCGCAGCGCTCGGCCAGGTCCATCAGGCGGCGGGTCGCCCATCCGAAATCCTCGGCCTCCAGCCGCAGGTTGGCGAGCGGGTCCAGCCGGTGCGCGTCGAAGCCGGCGGAGATCACGATCACGTCCGGCCGGAACGCCTCCAGGCGGGAGAGGATGCCGGTCTCGAACGCCTCGCGGAACACCTCGCCGTCGTCGTTCGGCCGCAGCGGCACGTTGACGATCGTGTCCTTCTCGCCCCGCTCGGACGGCGATCCGGTCCCGGGATAGAGCGGCATCTGGTGGGTCGAGCAGTAGAGCACAGAAGCGTCGTTCCAGAAGATGTCCTGGCTGCCGTTGCCGTGGTGGACGTCCCAGTCCACGAGCGCCACCCGCTCGGCGCCGTGCTTCTTCCGGGCGTGCAGCGCCGCGATGGCGGCGTGGTTGAACAGGCAGAAGCCCATCGCGCGGGTCCGCTCCGCGTGGTGGCCGGGCGGGCGCATGGCCACGAAGGCGTTGCGGCACTCGCCGCCGACGACGGCGTCGACGGCGTGCATCCCGCCGCCCACGGCCCGCAGCGTCGCCTCGAGGCTGCCCGCCGACAGGATCGTGTCGGAATCGATGCCGACCATGCCGTGCTCGGGCACCGCCGCCACCAGCGCGTCCACGTACTCGCGTGGGTGCGCGAGGGTGACGGCCTCGATCTCGCCCCGGGGCGCCGTGGCCCGCACGAGGCCCGCGAAGCGCTCGTCCTCCAGGGCCCGCTCCACCGCGCGCATCCGGGCCGGTCGCTCCGGATGCCCCTCGGGGACCTCGTGATCGAAGCTGGCGGGATGGCTCACGTAGAGGGTGGTCACGAGGGTCGCTCCCGGGATGCTCGCCTGTCGCGCACCGGCAACAGGGGCCGGCAATGTGCCACGGGCCCAACGCGCGGACTACGGCGGGGTGCCGTTGCCCCCTTATGGTTGCGTGATTCTTCCACGGGACGGACCCGGATCGGCGATCCGCGCGCCCTGTCCGCGGCCGCGACGACCTTCGAGGCGGGGATATGCGCATCATCTCGGGACTCGGCTGCGTCCTGCTGCTGGCGGCCTGCACCTTCAAGGGCGTGCCCGATCCGGCGCTCTCGGCCCGCGACGCCGAGTACATGGCCCTGGTGCCCGAGGCCGAGTTCGATCCGCACTTCGCCCGCTACGAGATCGCCGACCCGACCCGGGAAGCGCCCGGCACGATCGTCGTCGAGACCAAGGAGCGCCAGCTCTACCTCGTCCTGCCGAACGGCCGGGCGATGCGCTACGGCGTGTCGGTGGGCGACGAGGCGTATGGCTGGACCGGCACGGCCCGGATCGACCGCAAGGCGGAGTGGCCGGCCTGGAACCCGCCGGCCGAGATGATCCGGCGCTGGCCGCACGTCCACGCCATGCAGGGCGGCCCGATGAACCCGCTCGGCGCCCGCGCCCTGTACCTGTCGGATCGCGGTCGGGACACGCTGTACCGGATACACGGCACGAACGAGCCCGAGAAGATCGGCCAAGCGGTCTCCTCGGGCTGCATCCGAATGCGCAACATCGACGTGGTCGACCTCTACAACCGGGTGCCCGCGGGAGCCACGGTCATCGTCCGGTAACGCAACCGGTCAACGTCCCAATAAGCCTGCTTGCTCGGGGGGTGTTTACCTGAACTTCCGTTCAGATCTCGCCATTAACCTCTGGAAGGGGAGCGGTCCCGTAAGTTGAAGACACACAGGGACTAGAGCCGACCGCAACAAAGGTCGGGGAGGCAGGCGATCATGACCACCATTTCCGTTCAACAGTTCTGCAACCATGCTGTCTCGGCCGGCACGATCAGCGACGAGGACCTGCTCGTCCTGAAGCGCGAGGTTCTCCCGGACGGCCTCATGAACCGCGAGGAGGCCGACCTCCTGATCGCCCTCGAGCGGGCGGTGATCGGTTCCGACGCCTTCGCCGACTTCCTGGTCGCCTCGGTCGTCGACTTCGCCGTGTGGGGCTCGCGCCCGACCGGCTACATCGACCGCGACGTCGCCGCGTGGCTCGCCGCCTCGCTCAGCGGCCGCGACGGCCCGAGCGCGGTGGGTGCCCGGATCGCCATGGAAGTCGTCCGCGAGGCCGAGAGCAGCGCCGAATCACTGGTGGCCTTCGCCCTCGAGGCCAACCGTCGCGCCCGCGACACGGTCCAGGCCCCGCGCATGACCTTCGCCCTGGCCGCCTGAGCCTCAGACCAAGGCGCAGCTTCCGTCCGCGGCGCAACTGATCTATCGGGACAGTCAAGCCGGTGCGCAATCCGGCGATCTCGAAAGCAGTGCGCCAGCGATGTTCGACAAGATCCTGATTGCCAACCGGGGTGAGATCGCCTGCCGGGTGATCAAGACGGCCCGGAGGATGGGCATCAAGACCGTAGCGGTCTACTCGGATGCCGATCGCGACGCCGTGCACGTCGCCATGGCCGACGAGGCCGTGCATATCGGGCCCGCTGCCGCCTCCGAATCGTACCTCGTGATCGAGAAGATCGTCGAGGCCTGCAAGAAGACCGGGGCCCAGGCCGTCCATCCGGGATATGGCTTCCTCTCCGAGCGCGAGGCCTTCCCGAAGGCGCTTGAGGCCGCCGGCATCGTTTTCATCGGCCCCAACCCGGGGGCCATCGCCGCCATGGGCGACAAGATCGAGTCGAAGAAGGCGGCGGCCGCCGCCGAGGTCTCGACGGTTCCGGGCTTCCTCGGCGTGATCGAATCACCCGAGCACGCCAGGAAGATCGCCGACGAGATCGGTTACCCGGTGATGATCAAGGCCTCCGCGGGCGGCGGCGGTAAGGGGATGCGCATCGCCTACTCGGGCGAGGAAGTGGCGGAGGGCTTCGCCCGCGCCAAGTCGGAGGCGGCCTCCTCCTTCGGCGACGACCGCGTCTTCATCGAGAAGTTCATCACCGACCCGCGCCACATCGAGATCCAGCTGATCGGCGACAAGCACGGCAACGTCGTCTACCTCGGCGAGCGCGAGTGCTCGATCCAGCGCCGTAACCAGAAAGTGATCGAGGAAGCGCCGTCGCCGCTCCTCGACAAGAAGACCCGCCGCAAGATGGGCGAGCAGGCCGTCGCGCTCGCCAAGGCGGTGAATTACGATTCGGCCGGCACGGTCGAGTTCGTCGCCGGGCAGGACAAGTCGTTCTACTTCCTGGAGATGAACACCCGTCTGCAGGTCGAGCATCCGGTCACCGAGATGATCACCGGCCTCGACCTCGTCGAGCTGATGATTCGCGTCGCGGCCGGCGAGAAGCTGCCGATCACCCAGGACGACGTGAAGCTGAACGGCTGGGCGGTCGAGAGCCGGGTCTACGCCGAGGACCCGACCCGCAACTTCCTGCCCTCGATCGGCCGGCTGACCACCTACCGTCCGCCGGAGGAGGGCCAGCAGGGCACGGCGATCATCCGCAACGATACCGGCGTGGAGGAGGGCGGCGAGATCGCCATCCACTACGACCCGATGATCGCCAAGCTGGTCTCCTGGGCGCCGACCCGGGCCGAGGCGATCGCCGCGCAGGGCGAGGCCCTCGACGCCTTCGCCATCGACGGCATCCGCCACAACATCCCGTTCCTCTCGGCGCTGATGGCCCATCCGCGCTGGCAGGAGGGTCGGCTGTCCACAGGCTTCATCGCCGAGGAATTCCCCGAGGGCTTCACGGCTCCGGAGCCCGCCGGCCCGGTGGCGATCCGCATGATGGCGGCGGCGGCGGCGATCGACCACAAGCTCAACCAGCGCAAGCGCGGCATCTCCGGGCAGATGCGCGCCCCCGGCCTCTTCGCCTTCGAGCGCGAGCGCGTGGTGATCCTGGCGGGTCACTCCTTCCCGGTGACGGTCGAGCCGGAGGGCGAGGACATCCTCGTCACCCGCGACGACGGCACGGCGCTCACGGTGGCGAGCGCCTGGCGCCCGGGCGAGCCGGTCTGGATCGGCACGATCGGCTCGGAGCGCGTGGCGATCCAGGTGCGCAGCCTGCTCAACGGCGTGTTCCTGCAGCACGCCGGCGCGGCCGCCGAGGCTCGGGTCTACACCCGCCGCGAGGCGGAGCTCGCCGCCCTGATGCCGGTGAAGGAGCAGGCCGGCTCGGGCAAGCAGGTGCTCTGCCCGATGCCCGGCCTCGTGAAGCAGATCCTCGTCACCGAGGGCCAGGAGGTGAAGAACGGCGAGCCGATCGCGGTCGTCGAGGCCATGAAGATGGAGAACGTCCTCCGCGCCGAGCGCGACGCGACGGTGGGGAAGATCCACGCCAAGGAGGGCGACAGCCTCGCGGTCGACGCGGTGATCCTGGAATTCGCCTGATCGCGGGGCACGCGTCGCGCTCGCGGCCGTGACTGCGGTTCACAACGAGCAGACCAAGCTGCTGGCGACGGCGCTGAACAACATCGCGGTTGCCTACGTCGTCATCGGCTTCGTCACGCCGATGACGGCCGCGAGCTTCGGTGTGCCGAGTGCACCGGCGTTGCGCGTCGAGAACGCGATCTTCACGCTCGTTCGGCTGGGGACCGGCTGCGCACTACATTACGGCGCGAGGCGTGCCCTCCGGAGCCTGAAGCCGTGAACTACGACTGGATCTTCGTAACGTTCGGCATTCCGGCGATCACGTTGGCGATCGCCTACGCGGCCGTGCGCGCGAACGAGCGGGCCGCGCGGCGCCTCGATCCTCCCGCGGGCGAGTAGGCTCTCACAGCTCCGGCATGCCCCTCTATTTCGCCTACGGCGCCAACATGGATGCCGCCGCGATGGCGCTGCGCTGCCCGGTTTCGCGGCTGATCGGCGGCGGACATCTGCCGAACCACCGCTTCATCATCATGCGCGAGGGCTACGCGTCCGTCGTGCCCGATCCAAGGCGCACCGTCTGGGGTGTCCTGTGGGAACTCGCTCCCGACGACATCCCGGCCCTCGACCGCTACGAGGGCGTCGCCGGGGGTCTCTACACCAAGGCGGCGCTGCCGGTCCGCACCGGGGAGGGCGTCAAGCGCGCCCTGATCTATCGCGGATGCTCGACCGCGCCCGGGCGTCCGAGGCCCGGGTACCTGGAGGCGGTCGTCGCGGCGGCGCGTGCGGCGCAGCTGCCGCCCGCCTATCTTCGGGAACTCGGCACCTGGGCCCGCGGCCTGCCCGCCTGAGCGTCGCGCAGTTGGTACGCGACATGCTTGCCCACGAGCGAGCTGGATGGCGAGCGGCAGCACCGCGCCCGTCCGGCCATCCGTGATTGCGCGGCGCGCCCGTCGGTCAACGACGATCGGCGTGCGTTCGCGAGGGAGAGTTGTGCATGTCGTATCTGGCGCCCGCCGATTTCGTGAAGAAGGCCGTCGATGCCGGTGAGGCGAAGGTCTTCATGGCTACCAAGGACACGTTCATCCGAGCCTACATGGCCGGCGCGATCCTGGCGCTCGCCGCCGCCTTCGCGGTGAGCGTCAACCAGGCGACCGGCCAGCCGCTGGTCGCGGCGCTGCTGTTCCCGGTCGGCTTCTCGATGCTGTACCTGCTCGGCTACGACCTGTTCACCGGCGTCTGCGTGCTCACGCCGCTCGCCCTCATCGACAAGCGCCCCGGCGTCACCGTGGCCGGCGTCGCCCGCAACTGGGTGCTGGTCTTCTTCGGCAACTTCGCGGGCGCCCTGACCACCGCGGTGATGATGTCGATCGTCTTCACCTTCGGCTTCGCCACCGAGCCGAACGCCGTCGGCAAGCTCATCGCCGGGATCGGCGAGGCGCGCACCCTCGGCTACGAGAAGTACGGCGCCTCGGGGATGCTGACGCTCTTCGTCCGCGCCATGCTGTGCAACTGGATGGTCTCGACCGGCGTCATCGGCGCCATGCTGTCGACCTCGGTGCCCGGCAAGGTCATCGCGATGTGGATGCCGATCACGGTGTTCTTCTTCATGACCTTCGAGCACTCGGTGGTGAACATGTTCC
The DNA here is from genome assembly GCF_001424445.1 of Methylobacterium sp. Leaf361. Classification (NCBI taxonomy): domain Bacteria; kingdom Pseudomonadati; phylum Pseudomonadota; class Alphaproteobacteria; order Hyphomicrobiales; family Methylobacteriaceae; genus Methylobacterium; species Methylobacterium sp. Leaf361. The sequence continues at coordinate 450,638 of NZ_LMPY01000023.1, forward strand.
TGTTCCCGTCGGCGATCCTCATGGGCGGCCACCTGACGGTGATGGACTACCTGCTCTGGAACGAGATCCCGACGCTGATCGGTAACATCGTGGGCGGCATCGCCTTCACGGGCCTGATGCTCTACTCCACGCATGTCCGCACCGGCGCGACGCGGACCCCGGCCCTCGGCGCCGGCATGCGTCGCCCGATCGCGGCCGAGTGAGGCCATCCCGGCCCGCGCCGCCGGCGCGGGCCCATCCAGGCGAGACCGCGCCCGCATGAGCGAGACCCAGACGATCTCCGTCATCGTCACCGGTCGCGTCCAGGGCGTGTCCTACCGGGCCTGGACGCAGTCCGAGGCCCGTGCCCGCGGCCTCGCCGGCTCCGTGCGCAACCGCGACGACGGCACGGTCGAGGCGGTCTTCAGCGGCGCGCCGGAGGCCGTGGCGGAGATGGCGGCCCTGTGCCGGTCGGGTCCGCCGGGTGCGCGCGTGACCGACGTGGCCGCGCGGGACGGCGGCGACGTGCCGCGCGGCGGCGAATTCCGGATCCTGCGCGAGTGAGATCGCCGCCGCGGGTTCAGCGCGCGCCCGCGGACTGGTATGGCGGACGGCCCCTTCGCGTATCCGCCATCCGGAGACCATGACCGACCTGTCCGCCGGCAGCGCCGCCTTCTCGCATCTCGATCTCGCGGCGCTGCTCTACTTCGTCCTCGCCTGGATCGCCTACGGCCTGTCCGTCGGCCGGCTGCGCGGCAGGATGGTCTCCCTCAGCCAGATCATGAACGGCCACCGGGCCAACTGGGCGCGCCAGGTCATCGGCCGCGACAACCGAGTGGTCGACACGCAGATCAACGCCTCGCTGCAGAACGGCACGGCCTTCTTCGCCTCGACCTCGCTCATCGCCCTTGGCTCGGTCCTGACCCTGTCGCGCTCCGGGGACGACGTCCTGAACCTGTTCGCCACGCTGCCCTTCGGGACGGTGGCCAATCGCCTGACCTGGGAGCTGAAGGTCGCCGGCCTCGCGCTGATCTTCGTCTACGCGTTCTTCAAATTCGCCTGGGCCTACAGGCTGTTCAATTACACGGCGATCCTCCTGGGCGCCGTGCCGCACAAGGGGTCCGGCACGAGCGACGTCGAGATGCTGCGGGCGGTGCGGCGGCTCGCGGCCATGAACGTCAGCGCCGGGCGGCACTTCGCCCGCGGTCAGCGCGCGTTCTTCTTCGCGCTGGCCTATCTCGGCTGGTTCATCAGCCCCTACGTGCTGTTCGTCTCGACGACGGCCGTCGTGATCATCATGTGGCGCCGCCAGTTTGCCTCGGAGATCCGCAAGGCTCTCCTCGAAGCCGGGGAGGGGCCTCACGAGGGACCGCTCGAGGCGCCGCTCCTGTCGCCCGCCGAAGAGGCCCGCACATGACCGACCCACGACCCGACGACGCCGCGATCGAGACGGCGATGCTGCGCCTCGTGGCCGAGCGCGGCGCCGACAAGACCGTCTGTCCCTCGGAGGTCGCCCGCGCCCTCGGCGGCCCGCACCCGGACGGCTGGGGCCCGCTGATGCAGCCGGTCCGCCGGGTCGCGGTGCGGCTCGCCCATGCCGGGCGGATCGCGATCCTGCGGAAGGGGAAGCCCGTCGACCCGGACGATTTCCGCGGGATCTACCGCCTGTCGCTGCCGGCCTCCGATGCGGCCTCGGAAGCCCCCCTGGAATCCGGTCCCGGCAGCCAGTCCGGCGTGTAGCCGGACAGGCGATAGGCGACGAGGCCGATCCACTCCTTCACGGCCAGATCGAACTGGAGCAGCCCGTCCGACGCGAAGCCGTGGAAATGCGCGACGTCGCTCCAGCCTCGGGTCCGGTAATCCACCGGGAACGCGTCCACCGTGAAACCGGCCTGCCGGAAGCAGCCGACCGCCCGGGGCATGTGCCAGGCCGAGGTCACGAGCAGCCAGCGCTCGCCGGGCTTCGGCTGGACCAGGGCCGCCGAGAAGGCGGCGTTCTCGTGGGTATTGCGCGAGCGGTTCTCCAGGATAAGGCGCGTCCGCGGCACGCCGATCACGTCCGCCTGCCGGCTCACGATGTCGGCTTCGGCCATGCCGCCCGCGATGAAGCCGCTGCCGCCGGAGAAGACCAGCCGCGCCGCCGGGTAGCGCCGGGCGAGGTCGGCGAGATAGATCGGCCGCTCGCCGGCATCGTTGACGACGATCTGGCGACGCGCCTCCGAGAGGCCCGTCTCGATGCCGCCGCCCAGCACGATGATCCCGGCCGGGGCCGGCCCGTCATCCGGATAGGCGGGGAAGCGCTGCTCGAGGGGGATCAGGGCCACGTCCGACAGGGGCGCCAGCCCGGCCGCGCCGAGCAGCAGGGTGCCGAGCAGCGCCAGGCCGAGGCCGGCCCTCCGCCACCGCGTCACCGCCGCGACGGCGATCCCGAGCAAGATCGCGAAGATGCAGAAGTTCGACGGGGTGATCAGGAAGAAGATCACTTTCGAGACGGGGAATAACACGGTGCTCAGGCCGGCTTCGTCTCGGCCTCGAACCGGGCTAGCGCCGCGGCGTCCGGCGGAAGGAGACTCGCGAGGTCGGCGCCGCGCTCGACCTCGCGCTGGATCCAGAGATCGAGGCGCTGCTGCTCGACGGCCTCCAGGGCGACCCGCTCGGCGAGCGCCGCCGGCACGGCGACGAGGCCGCTCGAGTCGCCGACCAGGATATCGCCGGGATGGATGGCGGCGCCGCCGCAGGCGACGCGCTCCTGCGTGCCGACCAGGGCCAGGGCCCCTGTGGCCGCGGCCGGCCGGCACCAGGCGGGGAGGCCGATCTCCTCGGGCAGGGCCGCGTCGGTGATCAGACCGACGGCGCCGCGCTGGGCGAAGCGTGCCGCCAGGATCGCTCCGAATGGCAGGGCGAGGGCGGAGGCCGCGGCATCGATCACGACCACAGCGCCTTCGGGGACGGCATCGATGGCCGCGGCGAGATCGCCCGCGGCGTCGTCGCGGGCCGGGATCATCCGCATTGTGTAGGCGGGCCCGACCACGGTTCCGCTCCCCCGCGCCGAGAGCCCGTGCGGCGTGCAGGCCTTCACCCCGGTCCGCGCAAGAGCGCGGGCGAGGCTCGCCGGTGTCACGGCGGAGAGCGCGTCGCGCAGAGTCGGGTCGATCGCCATCGGGGGCTCCGTGAAAGGCCGGTCCCGGTCCGGGCGGCGCGGTCGGGGAAGGTGGATCGCGCGGGCGTGCCGGCAAGGCTCCGGGCGCCCGCGGCGGCCGTCAGGCGATGGGCTCGCCGAGCGCCCGGGCGGCGCCGGGCCGGGCGGCGATCCGGTCGTACCAGCGCCGCAGCGCCGGGCGCTCGATCCGCTCGGCCGGAAGGTTCAGCCAGCGATGCGCCGCGCAGCCGAGGGCGATGTCGGCGATGCCGAAGCTGTCGCCGACCGCGTAGGTCCGGTCCGCGAGATGGCGGTCGAGGATCTCCGCCATGGCCTCGCTCTTCTTCAGCGATGCGGCGATCAGGCCGCGGTCCGGGTCGGCCGCGCGGTAGAGCTGCCAGAAGGCGTCGCGCATGGCCGGCGTGAAGCTCGTGGCCTGCCAGTCGAGCCACTGCTCCGCGTGGGCGCGCGCCCGGGGGTCAGCCGGCAGGGCCAGGGCCGGGCTCACCGCCGCCAGGTAGCGGAGGATCGCGTTGGATTCCCACAGGACGAAGCCGTCCTCCTCCAAGGTCGGGACGAGGCCGTTCGGGTTCATCGCGCGGTAGCCGGGGTCGTCGACGACCCCGTGGGCGCCGCCGGCCTCGACCCGCTCATACGGCAGGCCCGTCTCGTCGAGTCCCCACACCGCCTTCTGCACGTTCACCGAGGTGAGGCGGCCCCAAAGCCTGCGCATAATCGAAGAGTCTCCGTCACGCCTTCGGCGGGTAGGCGTGGTCCTGCCCGCCCGGATCGGTCACGCGCACCCCGTCGGGGGTGTCGTGCAGGTAGCCCGGTCCGATCGGCACCTTGCCGTGGCCGCCGGGAATGTCGAGCACGTAGGTCGGCTGGGCGAGGCCAGAGAGGCGGCCGCGCAGGGCGCGCATCAACGCCTGCCCCTCGGGCACGTCCGTGCGCAGGTGGGCCGTCCCGGGGGCCAGGTCGCCGTGGTGGAGATAGTACGGTTTGATCCGGTTCTCGACGAGGACCCGCATCAGCGCCTCGAGGGTCGCGGCCTCGTCGTTGACGCCGCGCAGGAGCACCGACTGGCTGACCAGGGGAATGCCGGCATCGACCAGGCGGGCGCAGGCGGCGCTGGCGGCGGGGGTGAATTCCCGCGGATGGTTGGCGTGGACGGCGACGAAGACCGCGCGCCCGAACCGCTTGAGCGCTTCAACGAGGGCGTCGGAGACGAGATCGGGCTTCACCACGGGCACGCGCGTGTGGACCCGCATGACCCGGACATGGGGGATGGCGGCGAGGCGCTCCGCGATGGCGCCGAGGCGGCGCGGCGAGAGCGCGAACGGGTCGCCGCCGGTGAGCACCACCTCCCAGATCCGCGGATCCTGCGCGATGTAGGCGAGGGCGGCGTCGAGTTCGGCGTCGGTGAGGGTCCCGAGTCCGTCGGGTCCGACCATCTCCCGGCGGAAGCAGAAGCGGCAGTAGACCGGGCAGACGTGGAGCGGCTTCAGGAGCACGCGGTCCGGGTAGCGGTGCACGATCCCCGTCACCGGGGCGTGGGCGGCGTCGCCGATCGGGTCGGCGCGCTCCTCCGGCGTCGCCACGGCCTCCGCGGCGCGGGGCACGAACTGGCGGCCGATCGGGTCGTCGGGGTCCTGCGGGTCGATCAGCTCGGCCATGTCGGGCGTCACCGACACCGCGTAGCGCGCGAGGACGGCGCCGAGGGCCTCGGCCTCCGCCCCCGAGATCAGGCCGGCGGTGAGGAGGTCGTCCGCGCTGCGCAGGACCCGGTTCATGGCCGCGTCTCCGCCACGGGAGTCCAGATCACGTCCTCGACCCGGGTAGCCCCGCAGGCCAGCATCGCCAGGCGGTCGAAGCCCAGAGCGACTCCCGACGCCTCCGGCATGACGGCCAGCGCCGCGAGGAACTCGTCGTCGATCGGGTAGCGCTCGCCGTAGACCCGCTGCTTCTCGGCCATCTCGGCCTCGAACCGGCGGCGCTGCTCCGCCGGGTCGGTCAGCTCGCCGAACGCGTTGGCCAGCTCGACGCCGCAGGCGTAGAGCTCGAACCGCTCGGCCACCCGCGGGTCGTGCGCCGCCGGACGGGCGAGGGCGGCCTCGCTGACCGGGTACTCGCACAGGATGGTCGGGCGGCCGAGGCCGAGATGCGGCTCGATTCGCGCGACGAGGACGCGGGAGAACAGGTCTGCCCAGGTATCGTCTGGGGCGAGACGGAGCCCGGACTCCGCCACGGCGGCGGCCAGTGTCCCGCGGTCCGTCTCGCCGCCCGGCGCGACGCTCGCCAGCAGGTCGATCCCGGCGAAGCGGTCGAAGGCCTCGGCCAGGGTGAGGCGCTCCGGCTCGGCGAAGGGGTCCGTCTCCCGGTCGCGGAAGGTGAAGCGGCGGGCGCCGGCGATCTCGGCCGCGCCGGCGAGCAGGGCGGCGCAATCCGCCATCAGCGCCGTGTAGGGGTCGCCGGCGCGGTACCACTCGAGCATCGTGAACTCGGGATGGTGCAGCGGCCCGCGCTCGCGGTTGCGGAACACCCGGGCGACGCTGAACAGCCGCGTCTCGCCCGCGGCCAGGAGCTTCTTGCAGGCGAATTCCGGCGAGGTGTGCAGGTAGAGCGGCGTGCGGGCGCCGCTCGCGCCGATGGCTTCCGTGGCGAAGGCCGACAGATGCGCCTCGTTGCCGGGCGAGACCTGCAGGCAGGCGGCCTCGACCTCGACGAAGTCGCGGTCCGCGAACCACGCGCGGAACGCCGCGAGGATGCGGTTGCGCAGGAGCAGTGCCGGGCGCCGGTCGGCGTGGCGGCCGGCCGACCACCACGGGGAGGCGGATCCGCTCACGACCGGCTTCCTCGCCGGGGTGGGACCGGCCGGCTCCGACGGAGACGCGTCGCGTTCTTAAGCACTCTCATCCTCGGCCCTGACTGGGTCCGGACCGCGGGGACGCGCCGCGGCCGATGCCGGTTGCCATCGACGGTCCGCGCCCGCCCGCTGGCAACCGCGGCGCAGATGCGATAGTGGCGGGGTCCGAGATGCAGCGCCCGCGCTTGGCGCGTGCCGGCCCCCATGTCAATGCAGGACGCAATTCCGTGAAGGTGATCGCCTCAACGCTCCGCAAGGGCAACGTCGTCGAGAAGGACGGCAAGCTCTACGTGATCCTGTTCGCCGAGAACATCCACCCCGGCAAGGGCACCCCGGTGACCCAGCTCGACATGCGCCGGATCACGGACGGCGTGAAGGTGTCCGAGCGCTACCGGACGACCGAGCAGGTCGAGCGCGCCTTCGTGGAGGATCGCGAGCACACCTTCCTCTACAGCGACGGCGAGGGGTTCCATTTCATGAACCCCGAGAACTACGAGCAGATCGCGGTGCCGCAGGACGTGGTCGGCGACGCCGCCCCGTACCTGCAGGAGGGCATGGCGGTGATGCTCTCCGTCCATAACGGCGTCCCGCTGACCATCGAGCTGCCCCAGCGTGTCACGCTCGAGGTCGCCGAGACCGAGCCGGTCCTGAAGGGCCAGACCGCCTCGTCGTCCTACAAGCCCGCGACCCTGTCGAACGGCGTGCGCACGACCGTGCCGCCCCACATCGCCGCCGGCACCCGCGTCGTCGTCATGACGGCCGACGGATCCTACGTCGAGCGCGCCAAGGACTGATCCGGTCCGCGCCGGCGACCAACCCTGCGAGGTCGGTCGCCGCGTTCAGCGCGCGGATCGCGTGGCGGCCTCCAGGGTGGCGTAGCAGCCCTGCGAGATCGCCTGCGCGCGCAGGCGCTCCGTCCCGCTGAAGGGACGGCCATCCTCCCGGAACAGGTCCTCGCGGAGGAGCGCCTCCGAGGTGCAGCGGGCGGCGATGCGGCAGAGCGGCGGCTCGCCGCCGGTGCGCGCGCAGATCGTCACGTAATCGGCGCGGAACGCCCGCAGCCCGGCGCGCGGATTGGCGCCGACCACCGTGACGAGCCCGGTCAGCAGCGCCAGCAGCAGCGGCTGGTGGATGAGGTAGATCGCGAGGCTGTGCCGGCCCGCGAAGGTGGCGGCGCGGCCGAGCCGCGTGCGCGGCGCCCAGGCTCCCAGCCGCGACCGGGCGAGGCGCGGCAGGGCCAGACGACCCAGGACGATGCCGGCCAGCACAAGCCCGAACCAGGGGAAGAGCGGCACGTAGTCGTTCGTCCGCGGCACGACCGAGCCGAGGCCGAGGAAGAACAGGGCCGGCGCGTCGAGGACGGGCGCGTGCACCACGTGCGGCGCGGCGAGCACGGCCGCGGCCGCGACGGCGGTGACCGGGACCGGCAGGAACAGGAACGGCAGCCCGAGCAGGCTCGAGACGGCGATGCAGTGGAGCACGCCGAAGAACACGAAGGCGTCCGGGAACATGACCCAGGTGCCGAGGGTCACGAGCAGCGCCGCCCCGCCGATCCGAGCGAACCGCAGCAGGGTCGGTCGAAGCCGGACCCCGCGCCCGTTCATCAGCACGAGGCCGATGCCGACCAGGACCAGGAAAGTGCCGGCAATCGCCTCGGCGGCGTGCCGCCCCGTCGGCGTCAGCGCGTAGTTCTCCGCGGTCAGCCGCAGGTGACCGAGATCCCAGAGCGTGTGGTAGCTCGCCATCGCCAGCAGGGCGGCCGCCCGCGCCGCGTCGATGACCGGCAGGCGGCGCCGCTGCGAGGCGGGCGCGACCGGGGAGACGGCGACGGAACGGTCGAGGGTGACGTCAACGGACATGATGGTGCACCCAAACCATGTCGGGGCCGCCCTTTCCATCGCGCCGTGCGACGGACGCTTCGACCGAGCCCGAAGCGGGTGCGTCGGCTCTCGGAAACGTGAACGCCGACGCGGCGTGCTCGGGAGTGCCGGGAGGGAGAGCCGGCATCCGGAAAACCCCTCGGCAGCCCCGACGCTTAAACGCCGGTTTCGCCCGAGCCTGCGACCGATCGACTGTTGCGGCCCCGCCTCCTTGCGCCAAGATTGCAACTTGGCGTCACTGTTCTGCCGGCCAAATGGGCTTCCCGGACATCAGGACTTCGTTAATCTTGCTGGGAGAGCGCGCGGCGTGATTCGGTGTAGGTTGCTCGGCCATGTCTGACGAACGCGGATCCGGGCCGGAGAACCCCGAACGGGGGATTGTCGCCCGAACCGGCGAACTGGATCAGCACGAGGATGAGGCGCTCGACCTCGTCGAGGTGGCCGGCCGCATCAAGTGGTTCGACGTCTCCAAGGGTTTCGGGTTCATCGTGCCCGACGACGGTGCGCCCGACATCCTGCTCCACGTCACGTGCCTGCGGCGCGACGGCTACCAGGCGGCCAGCGAGGGCGCCCGCATCGTCGTGGAGGCCGTCGAGCGGCCCCGCGGCTGGCAGGCCTTCCGGGTCATCTCCCTCGATCAGGCGACGGCGGTGCATCCCTCCGAGCTGCCGATGCCGCGCACGCACGTCACCGTGACGCCGACCAGCGGGCTCGAGACCGCCGTCGTGAAGTGGTTCAACCGCCTGCGCGGGTTCGGATTCCTGACCCGCGGCGACGGGACGCCGGACATCTTCGTGCATATGGAGACGCTGCGGCGCTACGGGATCGCCGAGCTGAAGCCCGGCGAGTCCGTCCTGGTGCGCTACGGCGACGGCTCGAAGGGCGTGATGGCGGCGGAGGTGCGGCTGATCGACGGGACGATGCCCGCGTCCCATTGAGGCCGCGTTTCCCCAGCCCGGCATACTCCGCCCTATCTCCTTGTCGATGCTCGGAAAATCCGGAGCCTGATTCCCCTTCGGCATGTCCTGGTCTATCACCGGGCGACGGGCCTCAAGGTCCGCGCGCCATCCCACGAGAGGCATGAGCCTGTGAGATCCCTCCTTCGCACCGCCCGGGCGGCCGCCATCGCCTGCCTCGCCCTGACCGCGATCGCCCCGGCGCCCGCCGTCGTGGCGCAGGCGGCCGCCCGGGCCGCCGCGACCAAGTCGGAGCCGCTGACGATCGTCACGAAGGCCGGGCCGAAGCGCTTCGACGTCGAGGTGATGCGCGACGACGCCGCCCGCGCCCGCGGCCTCATGTTCCGCCGGCACATGGCGGCCGACCACGGCATGCTGTTCGACTTCGAGCAGAACCAGCCCGTCACGATGTGGATGAAGAACACCTACCTGCCGCTCGACATGGTGTTCATCCGGCCTGACGGGACGATCAGCCGGATCGCCGCCGACACCGAGCCGCTCTCCACGGCGATCATCCCGTCGGGCGGCCCGGTCGTGGCGGTGCTCGAGCTGAACGCCGGCACCGCGGCGAAGCTCGGGATCGCCCCGGGCGACCGGATCGAGCACGCCATGTTCAAGGACCGCTGAGGCGCGCCCGCGCGATTCGCGAACGCACCGGGAACAAGCGCCTTGACCACCGCCGATTTCCGCTCCAGTGTTCCGGCAATGTTCCGGTGCGCCGGAAGGCTGGTTCAGGGCGGAGGACCCGATGGGCGACGCGGCTGAGGTCGAACTGTTCGGCAACGACGACTGGTCGGTGCAGGCAGACGGTATCGAGCACCGCCAGACCGGCTACTTCATCGCCCGCTCGGCGCTCGCGACGCGCCGGGCGGAGGGCCTGTGGGACTGGCCGCTGCAGATGGCCGAGAAGCGCTGGTGCCGGCCGAGCCTGTTCCGCGAGGCGTTCCTCGCCGCTCTCGACCGGTTCGGCATCCCGCGGGACGCCGAGCTGATCCGGTCCTTCGCGCTGGGCTACGGCATCCGCGCTGTGATCTCGCCGGCCGCCGAGACCTTCGTGAGCCTGGGCGACATGCTGAAGCCCCGCGAGATCGCCGAGCCGGCGCGCGCCGCCAGCCCGCGGCCCGTCCGGGCCCTGGCGGCCGCCGGCGCCTGAGGGCCCGGCGACGGCGGCCGATTTGACCCGGGCGGCCGCCCGCGGATAGCCCTCAGCCTCGGAACGAGGGAGAGAGCACGATGGCGGATCACGACCGGGCCGGACTCGACGGGTTGATCACGCCGCCCCTGTCGCGACGGGGCTTCGTGATGACGAGCCTGATGAGTGGGCTGACGCTCGCGACCACCCGCGTCGAGGCCCAGGTGATCCACACCGACAGTGCGGGCATCGAGGCCGGCGAGGTGAAGATCCCGGCCGCGGACGGGCCGATGCCGGCCTACCGCGCGGTTCCGGAGGGCGCGGGCCCGTTCCCGATCGTCCTGGTGATCGAGGAGATCTTCGGCGTCCACGACTACATCAAGGACATCTGCCGCAGGCTCGCGAAGGCCGGCTACTGCGCCGTGGCCCCCGAGCTCTACGCCCGCCAGGGCGACCTCTCGACCATGTCGGATCCGAAGCAGATCATCCGCGACGTCATCGCGAAGACGCCGGACGCGCAGTGGATCGGCGATCTCGACGCGACGGTGGCCTGGGCGGCCTCGGCGGCGAAAGGCGACCCGAACCGCCTCGGCGTCATGGGATGGTGCCGCGGCGGGCGCGCCACGTGGCTCTACGCGGCGCATCGTCGCGACCTGAAGGCGGCCGTCGCCTGGTACGGGCCGGTCGGTGGCGAGCGGACCGACATCCAGCCGCGCACCGCCGGCGACGTGGCGGCCGAGATCCACGCGCCGCTCCTCGCCCTCTACGGCGGAGCCGATACCGGCATCCCCGTGGCGGCGGTCGAGGAGGCGCGCGACCGCGCCAGGGCGGCCGGCAAGAGCGTCGAACTCGTGGTTTACCCGGACGCGCCGCACGGCTTCCACGCGGATTATCGTCCGAGCTACCGCCGCGAGGCGGCGGAGGACGGCTGGAAGCGCGCACTGGCCTTCCTGAAATCGCACGGCGTCGGCTGAATAGTCGGCCTAGGACGCCCGATCGGGCGCGTTCCGGGGTGGCTGTGTTACCCAAGACACGGCCACAACTTCACAATCGTGCAAGGATCCAAGGAGGATCTGTGCCCGCGCGGGTCTGGCCCTTCGCGGCGCTCGGGCGTTGAACCGATCGAAGCGACCGCCGTTCAGCCCCTGTAGAGTGTCCTGGTCCATGAGCGATTCGGTACAGCCTGGCCAGAAGCCCGTGATCCTCGTCGTGGAGGACCAGCCCGACGAGCGCTTCCTCGCGGCCACGCTGCTGGAGGATACCGGCTTCACGGTGATCGAGGCCGAGACCGCCGATCGCGCCCTGGCGATCCTCAACGATCGCGCGGACGAGGTCAGTGTCGTCTTCTCGGACGTCCGCACGCCCGGACCGATCGGCGGCTTCGAGCTCGCGCGGATCATCGGCGTGACTTGGCCGCGCGTGCGGGTCCTGCTGACCTCGGGCGACGCGGGCGACCAGCCGAGCGACCTGCGCGTCTCGGCGACCTTCATCCCGAAGCCGTGGCGCGCCGAAGACATCCTCGCCTGGGTGGAGCAGGCGGCCGGGCGACCCTCGGCCGGGTCGGGACCGTCCGTTATAGGACCGGGCGGCAAAATAATCCCGTCCGGCTTGGAAACCTGAGGCGGCCGCACAGTTGTACGCCACTCCGGAGCGCGCTGCGCCCGGACTTCCGCAGTACAACCGATCCCCGACGCCGCCATGAAGATTGTCGCAACCAACCACGCCGATTCACTCCGACGCCCCGGCTCGCGGGATTCGGCCGAATCCGCCGTTCTCGACACGGTCCGGGAGGGGCTGCTCAGTGTCTACGGCACGGCGGATCGCGACCTGCCGGCGGAATTGGCGGCGCTGGCGCGGCAGCTCGACCGTCCGGGTCCCACGGGCTGCGGCCCGACCTAGCTTCCGCCGCGGAACCTTGACAGGAGACTGCGCCAGCGGGTCGCCAAGACGAGAGAATCTGCTATTCAGCGCATTCTGACCTGCCGACGCAGTGCGTCTCTCAGTCGAGTCCCGGATGCGTCTCACAGTTCTTCGCGGATCGCTCACCGCCGCCGCGATCATGACCCTGGCCGGTCTCGCGTCCGTTCAGGCGGCGACCCCGCCCGCCCAGCCCGCCGACGGCGCGGGCGGTGTGGGTGACCGCAAGGCGACGGTGACCAAGCGGCTGCTCGGGCGCGGCACGGCCTCGACTTACGCGTTCTACGCCGCGGGCGCGGCCCCCGAGACGGGCCGGCCGGTCGCGATCGTCCTGCACGGGTGGGGCGCGGTCAATCCGCAGAGCTACGGCGGCTGGATCGATCATCTCGCCCGCCAGGGCTGGCTCGTCTTGTATCCACGATTTCAGGAGGTGAATCGGACCCGCCCGGCCGACGCCCCGGCCATCGCGGAATCCCTCGTCAAGGCGGCCCTCGCCGAGATCGCGACGGACGGCGAGGCGAAGCCCGACCTCGGCCGCGTCGCGATGATCGGCCATCTCGCCGGGGCTCCGCTCGCCATGGATCTGGCTGCCGCGGCCAAGGCCCAGGGCCTGCCGGTGCCGAAGCTGATCTTCGCGGTGATGCCCGGTGGCATCGCCAGCGGGCCGAAATCCCGCGGCATCGCCCTCACCGACCTGTCGGCGATCGATCCCGCGACGCTGATCGTGACCATGGTCGGCGACAAGGACACGCGGGCCGCCGATCTCGCGGCCAAGCGCCTCCTGCACGAGGCGAGTGCCGTGCCGCTGGAGCGCAAGCTCTTCGTAAGGGCCCTGTCGGACGATCACGGCTTTCCGGCCCTGACGGCGACCCTCGCGTCCCCGGCGGGGGTGGACACGGCCTATGACGGCGGCGCCATCAAGCCGGGACCAGAGCCGAAGGACGCGACCAAGGACGCGGCGAAGCCGCCGCCGTTCCGCTGGTCCGCCGACATGGCGCTGTCCGGCGAGCAGCAGACCCTGGTCTCGCAGATCAACCTCGCCCGGGTCGACGCGCTCGATTATCTCGGTTTCTGGAAGACCTTCGACCTCGCTGCCGCGGCGGCCTTCGCCGGGTCGGATGCGGCGGCGCTGAAGAACAATCCGCGCCTCGCCGACATGGAGCGCTGGAGCGACGGCTGGCCGGTGAAGCGGCTCGCCGTCGAGACGCCGCGGCCCACACCGGCCGCTCAGGCCGGGACTCCGGCGCCCACACCCCCCGGACGCAAGCGCTGAGATCGGACGTCTCGACAGCTTGGCCTTGGCGCGCGGCTTGCTAATCTCGTCCCGTTCGACACGGGAGGGAGATCATGCCCGAGTTAGTCGCCAGCCTGCTCGCCGCCGCGGCCTTCTGCCTGACGTTGCTCGCGCTGAACGCGCTGACACGGCTGCTGATCCAGGCGCATCTCGCCCCCTCGGATCTCGGCGAGACCGGCTTCCTGCAGGTCGGCGGCGCACTCCTGATGGCCCGGGCGGCCTACCGGCGGGCGCCCCAGCGCCGCCCGGGCTGACGCTCAGCGCAGGAACGCGCCGAACGAGCGCGGGCCGTTGCCCGTCGGGATGGTCGCCAGCACCTTGAGCGTCTTCGAATCGAGGACGCTCAGCGTGTTGTCGCCCCAGTTGGCGACGTAGAGGCGTCCGTCGGGATCCGCGGCGATCCCTTCCGGGTGGTCGCCGACATCGACGTCGGCGATCGGCTTGAGCGTGGCGAGGTCGAACGCTGTGACGCTGCCGGCATACTGGTCCGTCACGAAGCCGCGCCCGCCGGCGAGGGCGATGACGTAGGGCCGGCGGCCGGTCGGGATGCGGCCGATCTCGCGCCCCGTCTTCAGATCCAGCACCGAGACGTCGTCGCCGGTCACGTTGGCCGTGTAGGCGCGCCCCGCCGCAGCATCGAGCGTGATTCCGAACGGATGCTGCCCCACCGGGATGACCTTGGTCTCCCGCCGGGTCGCGGCGTCCACGACCGAGACCGTGTCGGCCTCGCGGTTGGCAACGTAGAGCGTCGCCCCGTCGGGGCTGACGGCGATTCCCGAGGGCGAGGCGCCGACCGCGATCTCGCCGTCCGGCACCAGGGTGCCGTCGCGCTCGGTCAGCACGAACAGGCGGTGCCCGTACCAGTCGGCCACGTAGACCGCGCCGCCCCGCGGGTCGGAAGCGACGCCGAGCGGGCCGCCGGGCAGCGGCACCTCGGACAGGACCTTGCCAGCGTCGAGGTCGAGGATCGCGAGGCCGTGCCCCTCCGGGCGCGTGACGTAGGCCAGCCGGCGATCGGGCGACAGGGCGATCCCGGCCGGGGCCCCGTCGACGGGGATGCGGCGCACCACCTTCCTGGCCGCCAGATCGACGATCTCGACCGCGCCGCCGAGTTGGGCGGTGACGACGGCCTCCCGGGCCGGTTCGGCACGGGAGGCCGTCGCCACGAGGACGAGGCCGGCGGCGAGGGCCGCGCGGCCCCGTGCTGGGCTCACGAGCCCTTCTCGACCTTGGCCTTCAGGTTGGCGAGGCTCGCCTTGATCCAGTCGCCGACGCCCTTCTCGGAGGCCTCGTCGTTCAGATCCGGCGGCGGGTCGTTGTTCATGTAGCCGCGATAGAAGGCGGCCTTCCACTCGACCTTCGACTTGGCGTTGCCCTCGGGCTCGACCGTGATCGTCGCCGAGTAGTCGTTCGCCGGAAGATCCTTCACATCGACCTTGTCGATGTAGTAGGAGAACATCTTGTCCTCGGGCTTGTACTTGTTGCTGGTCTCGGAAATCTGATTGCCGTTCTTGAGCGTCAGCACGCGCTTGAACTTGCCGGCCGGGTCGCCGTTGAGTTCCGTCTTGGTGACGTTCTGCATCCAGTCGGCGTTCTTCAGGTCGCCGACCACGGCCCAGACCTTGTCGGCGGGGGCGTTGATCTCGATCGACTCGGTGATCTTGCGCCGGGTCGGGCCGTGGGCCTGCGCGGTCGCCGCCACCAGAGCCGCCGTGGCCGCCAGGGCCAGGGTGATTTTCTTCATCTTGTCCTTCTCCTCCCGCCCTCAGCGGTCGTCGCGATCGAGGACGCGCGCCTCGGGGCCGAGGGCCGCCGCGACCTTGTCCTCGATCCAACCCCAGGCCTCGCGCTCGCGCGGTCCCGCGGTCTTGCCAATGGCGATGGCGAGGTAGGCCATCTCCGTCAACACCTTCCCGGGCTCCAGCATGTGGAGCCGGGTCGAAAGAATGGCGGCCTCGAGGACCGCCGCCTGCGCGCGGTTGAAGCCGATGAACGGCGCGTGCGCGGCGCTGTGGACCATCCGGCCCCGGAAGCGCGGCCGGGTCTCGTGGGCTTCGACGGAGGCGACCGCGAATTCCGCGTGGCCGAAACTGTCGGCGAGGCGGCGGCCCTCGATCGCCGCGCACGGCAGCGTCGGCCACTCGCGCCGGCCCGTCACCGCGCCGGCGATCACGCGGATGTCGCGCGGGCTCGAGGCAGCGAAGCAGGGATTGGCCTCCAAGTTGACGATCGTCGGCGATGGCCGGAACGGCGCGAGGACGTAGCCCTCATCCTCGCCGATCAGCCCGAACGGGACGAGGTGCAGCTCGCCCGCCGGGGACAGGGTGGTGACGATGGTCTCGAGGATCAGCGGCATGGCCTCACGCCTTGTCGGCGGGGACGAGGCGCCCGCAGACCAGCTTCGACGGCGGATCCTGCGGGCGCTCGGGCGCGACCGCGGCGCGCGCCGCGGCCTCCGGGACGGTCTCGGGCGGGCTCGCGCCGGCTTCGGGCCCGGCCAGGCGCGCGTCGCGGGTCCCGGGCGGCGGCGCGTCGGGTCCGGAATGGCGGGTGTGGCCGGCCTTCTTGAAGGCGGTGGCATCCTCGACGTCGGCGTCGGCCGCGCAGCCCCAGTCGAGGGCCTCGTCCTGAACGTAGCGCTTGCCGAGCCGCCACGCCGTCTCGGCCTTGGCGAGTTCGGCGCCGAGATAGAAGGCGTGGGCGCCGTCGCTCGCCACGTCGAGGTCGGGGAAGAAGGCCATCGCGTCGGTGCCGACCCTGTGGATGTCGCGGTTGTAGAGGTGGATCCCGTCCTCGGCGATCACGATCCGGTAATTCGGGTCACGCACCTCGGCGGCGGCCTGGGCGATCTCGTCGGCGGTCTGCACGAACGGGCGCTTGTCGTGAAGGGCGAGGAGCGCCCGGCCGTAGCCCTTCGGCAGCGCCGAATCGGCCTTGGCCGCGTACATGACCCGCCGGGCGGCGTCGTGCTCCTCGACGGTGCGGCGGGTGTGGTTGGAGACCTGCACGATCAGCACGTTGCGGATCGACAGCTCCGAGCACATCCCGACGAGCAGCGCCGTGATGCCCAGGGAATCGGCCTCGGTCAGCTCGGTGAGGTTGCCGGTGCCCATCATCATGTCGATCTCGGGCCAGCGGGCGCGGGTGTCGCGGTAGCGCGCGATCGAGTCGACGAAGCCGTGGTGGATCGGCTCGAGGATCGGGTCGGCCAGGAACGGCCGCCCCGCCTTGAGCATGCGCTCGATCGCGCGATCGAGGGAGGGCAGGTCGTCCGGCCGCATCGGCACGAGGATCGGCATCGCGTCGGTCTCGAAGGCGAGATCGAGGGTCTCCTCGTTCAGGCTCAGCAGGAAGTCGGCGCCGGCGCCGGCGCCCCGGACCAGTTCCTCGCGGGAGAAGGAATCGACGCTGACCCTCAGGCCGGCGCCCTTCAGGGCCCGCACGGAATCCTCGAGGTGCGGGAACGGGGTATCGGGCAGGCCGCCGAGATCGATGACGTCCGCGCCGCGCCCGGCGAGATCGAGCCCCTTGGCGAGGATCTGGTCGACGCTCATCTTCGACGCGTCCACGATCTCCGAGAAGATCCGGAGGTCGTGCCGGGACAGGTCGACCTTGCGGGCGGTCAGGCCGAGCCAGGCCGGCAGGTCGACCACCTCGTCGGGTCCGCGCTCCACCGGGACGCCGAAATGCGCCGCGAGGTGCTCGGGATTGGCCCGGCACCGGCCCGGCAGGACGATCCGCGTGGCGCCCTCGGGCAGCACGACCCGCCGGCGGATGATCTCCTCGGTCATCAGCGCCGCGACCTTCACGCCGGCATCCGCGATGCTCCAGTGGAGGGTCTGCGGAAGCCCTGCCGCGACCTTCTCGAGCCGCGCCCGGGCGAGGCGGCCGGTGACGAAGACGATGTGCTCGGCGGTGCTCACGCGGCGGCCCTCGTCTCGACCGCGACGCGGCGGTGCGGTCCCCAGACCTCGATCGTACCCCCGAAACATGCCGCGAAGCCCGGGAAGGCGGCGTCCACGATCCGGTCCCGCGCCAGCGCGGCGGGGTCGACGCCCGGCGGCGCATCGACGGATTTCACCAGGACGCAGCGCTCCGCCCCGACCCGCGCGGCGAGCCAGAGGGCGAGGCTGTCCGAGGTGACGTCCCAGGTCTCCGGGATGTCCGGGTGGCCGGCTCGGAGAGCGCGCGGGTTCCAGACCCGAATCCGCGCGGGCGCCGTCTCAGCCCAGGGCTCCAGGCTCTGCACGAGCCGCGGCTCGATCCCGCGGAAGATGCCGGCCGCGTCGCTCATGGCGTCGAGCGCCCGGCGATGAGCCTCGGCGTCGCCGAAGCGCTCCCGCGCCTGCGCGGCCCGGACGGCGTCCGCGAAGGCGCCGCCGCCCGGCACCACGATGCAGCGCCCGTGCGTGCCGTCGCCGATCGCCTCCAGCAGGGCGCGGCGGCGATGCGGATCCGCCTCGAGGCTGCCGCCGATCTTGATGACGCTCGTCACGCCGCGTCCTGCCGGCTCGGCCGCAGGGCGCGCAGGGCCTCGGCCACGCGCAGGGGATCGATGCCGTTGCGGCGGTCGAAGTCCCGGCACAGGCCGCCGCGGAAGCCGAGGTAATCCGGCCGGTGCGCGCAGAGGCCGGGGATGTCAATGACCCGCAGCGACCCGGCGAGGCCGCTCATCAGGCCGTTCGCCCGGCAGGCGGTGGTGAAGGCCGAGAGGTCCGAGGGCGCGGCGAGGTCGGGCAGGCGGGCGCCGGTCTTGCCGGCGGTGTCGATCATGGCGCCGGCGAAGCCGGCCGCCGCCAGGGCGGGCACATGCGGGGCCGCCGGCCCGTCCTCGGCGAACAGCACGGCGATCAGCCGGCCCGGCGCGGCCGCGACGCGATCGGCCAGCGCCGCCGCGTCCCGGATCTCGGCAGGACGTAGACCGACCTTCACCCAGTCGACGCCGGTCCGGGCCAGGGCGGCAACGGATCCGGCCGCCGGATCGGCCACCGCGCTCGTCGCGGCACCGCCGGACACGCGGGCGACGATCTCCCGCACGACGTCCTCGTCCAGGGCGCCGAGCGCCCCGCGCTCCGGGTCCTTGGCGTCGATCAGGTCGGCGCCGGCGAGGCGGGCTGCCTCGGCCTCGGCCGGATCGCGAACGCTGACGAGGAGCCGAGGCAGGGTGTCTTGCTGGATGGTGGACGCGGGCACGAAACACTCGAACTTGAACGGGCCGTCTCAGGACTTCCCGGGCAGCGGCTCGGCGAGCAGGCGGTTCTTCACCACCCAACGCATCGCGTGCGCCCAGGTATCGTCGGTGTCGGCCCGGATCGTCACCTGCCCGCCGCGCACCACCTTGCCGGTATCGGCTTCGGCGATCGCGACGCTCAGGTTGAAGATCTGGCCGGACCCCTTCTCCACATAACCGGTCACGACGAGGTCCGCACCCAGGCTCTTGGCGATGTCGGCCGCGCAGCCGTTGCATTTGTAGAGCGGCCCCTCCTTGGCCACGACGTCGGCCTTGGGCGCGGTATCGACGATGTCCAGACCGGCCTTGTCGCGCAGGGCGTTGCGCAACTCGTCGGTGACGAGGGCGAGCTTCCGGGCGTCCATCGGCCGCGTCCGGGATCCGTAGGCGGCACCGGGATCGAACAGCTCGACCGGGAAGACGGCGGCCTTCTCGGCGGCGCCGGCCGCACCGGGCAGGGCGGTCCACAGGACGACGCCGCAGGCGAGCGCGGCGCGGAGAGACGTGTGGCGCATCGGCGGGAGCTTCCTCTCGAGGCGTGCGACCGCCCGAGGCGGCGGCATCGTTCCCGCCATAGGTCGGGCGAAGGGACAATTTGGCAATGTACTTCCGCGCCCGCCTATCCCACGACGGTAACGTGAACGTCGGGACGAGACGCCGCGGTTGAGCGGCCTGAGCGGAAGCTGATAGAGGCCGCGCGCATGCACCATCCTGCACCCGACACGGCCCTCCGGCGCAAGACGCGCCCGTCCTGGCTGCGCGCGGTCGCCGTCGCGCTCGCCATCGCCCCGGCGGCGGCGCGGGCCGAGGACCCGGCGCCGGCCGCGGCGGCGCAGCCGGCCCAGGCCGCCGCTCCGCAGGCGCTCGAGACCCATGTCGGCCTGATCTACCGGCCGCAGCCCGCCCCGTCCTCGTACGATGCCGAGGCGGCGCCGGAGGACGAGGGCCTGGCCGGCGCCAAGATGGGCATCGCCGACAACAACACCACCGGCCGCTTCACCAAGCAGACGTACGTCCTGGACGAAGTCGCCCTGACCGACGACAAGCCGGACGCGGTGGCGGCGGCCAAGGAGCTGATCGGCAAGGGCGTGCGCTACCTGGTCCTGGCGCTCCCCGCCGACGCGGTTCTGGCCGTGGCCGACGCCGTCAAGGACACGGGCGCGGTCGTGCTCAACGCGGGGGCGCCCGACGATCGTCTGCGCGGCGCCGAGTGCCGCGCCAACGTGTTCCACATCCTGCCGTCGCGGGCGATGCTCACCGACGCCCTGGCGCAGTACCTGACCGTGATGCGCTGGCGGAAGCTCTTCCTGATCGTCGGCCCGACCGACGCCGACAAGGCCTACGCCGACGCGATGCGCAACTCGGCGCGGAAGTTCGCGCTGAAGATCACCGCCGAGAAGCCCTGGACCTTCGGCCCCCTCGCCAAGGCGCGCGGCGACACGCCGACCCGCGCCGAGGCGATGGTCTTCACCCGAGGCCTCGACTACGACATGGCCATCGTGGCCGACGAGGAGGGCGACTGGGGCGACTACGTGCCCTACCGCACCGTCGATCCGCGCCCCGTCGGCGGCACGCAGGCGCTGACGCCGACGACCTGGTCCCCCGTGCTGGAGACCTGGGGTGCCGCGCAGGCCCAGAACCGGTTCCGGCGGCTCGCCTCCCGGCTGATGCGCCCGCTGGACTATCAGGTTTGGGCCGCGGTGCGGACGGTGGGCGAGGCCGTGACGGCCAAGAAGACCAACGACCCGGCCGTGATCGCCCCGTACCTCGTCGAGCCCGCCTTCACGCTGCCGGCCTACAAGGGCGTGCCGCTGAGCTTCCGGCCCTGGGACCACCAGCTCCGGCAGGCGATCATCGTGGTACAGCCGAAGGCGCTGGTCTCCGTCGCGCCGGAGCAGGGTTTCCTGCACCAGCGCACGCCCCTCGACACGCTGGGCGTCGACCTCCCCGAGACCACCTGCAAGTTCAAGTGAACCCGCGGCCTGCGGCGATGGCGAGCGGCCAAGGCCCTCGCAACGCGCGGAAATCGCACTACAAACGTCCCCCGAGAACGTCCGCCCAGGGCGCCGGGCCGTCGCAAGGGAAGGAAACCGTATGAGCCGCCGCGTCGAGGCATGTCTGAGTGGGGTCGCCCTCGGTGCGTGGTTCGCCCTGTGCGGGCCGGCCGCCGCCTTCACCGCCTACGTGACGAATGAGAAGGGCAACTCGGTCAGCGTCATCGACACCAACACGATGGCGGTGACGGCGACGTGGAAGGTCGGGCGGCGCCCGCGCGGTGTGACCGTCTCCAAGGATGGCAAGGAGCTGTTCGTCTGCGCGAGCGACGACGACCGGATCGACGTGCTCGACACCAGTTCCGGAAAGGTGGTGCGCTCGCTGCGCTCCGGGCCGGATCCGGAGCAGTTCATCCTCGACGCCACCGGGAACCCGCTCTACGTGGCCAACGAGGACGACAGCCAGGTCACGATCATCGACATCGAGAAGAACAAGGTGCTCGCCGAGGTACCGGTGGGCGTCGAGCCGGAGGGGATGGGCCTGTCGCCGGACGGGAAGATCCTGGTCAACACCTCCGAGACGACCAACATGGCCCACTTCATCGACACGAAGACGTTCCAGGTCATCGACAACGTGCTGGTCGATGCCCGGCCGCGCTTCGCCGAGTTCACCGCCGACGGCAAGTTCCTGTGGGTCTCCGCGGAGGTCGGCGGCACGGTGAGCGTGATCGACGTCGCCCAGCGCCGCGTCATCAAGAAGATCACCTTCAAGATCCCGAGCGTGAACGACGAGGCGATTCAGCCGGTGGGCATCCGGATCACCAAGGACGGCAGCAAAGCCTTCGTGGCCCTCGGCCCGGCGAACCGCGTTGCCGTGATCGACGCCAAGACCTACGCGGTCGAGAAGTACCTGCCTGTCGGCCAGCGCGTCTGGCAGCTGGCCTTCACGCCGGATCAGAAGCAGCTGTTCACCACGAACGGCACCTCCAACGACGTCTCGGTGATCGACGTCGCCGCCGAGAAGGTGGTGAAGAGCATCCCGGTCGGGCTCCTGCCCTGGGGCGTGGCGATCTCGCCGAACTGATCCGCGCGACCTACGGGCGCCGAGCGAGGATTGCCGCTGACCTAGCGGCCATAGGGTGGAACACGACATGACGCGCATGTTTCGAACGGCGGCCCTCGGCCTGGCAGGGCTGCTCGCCGCGGCACCCGCCAGTGCCCTCGACCTGACCAAGAAGCGGGAGAACCTGCCCGACCTGGTCCTGGGCGACGATCAGGGCAACGATTTCGTGGTCGAGAACAAGGACATCACGCTGGAATCGGGAAAGGCCTACCGGCTGCGGATCGTCGCCAAGGGGCGCCAGGAATACAAATTCTACGCACCGGAGTTCTTCCGCTACATCTGGTTCAACCAGATCGTGATCGAGCACAAGGAGATCCACGGCGGCGGGCCGCCCGATCACCTGGAGTTCGACGATCCCGGCGAGATCGCCATCGAGTTCGTCGCGATCAAGCCCGGTACCTACACGTGGTCGGTGCACGGCCTGGAATCCAAGGGCATGACCGGCACCCTGACGGTGAAGTGATGCGCATCCTCCTCCTCTCCGCCTGCCTGCTCGCCGCCGGCCCGGCCCTCGCGGCCGACGACGCCTCGTCCTGCGCCGAGGGCATCACGATGATCCGCGACGCCCTCGCCCTGAACCCGCCCGAGACGGCGGTGCCGAAGCTCAGGAAGGCCCTGCGGGTCGCCGAGCGGGAGCAGAAGGAGGGCGAGTTCGACGAGTGCCTCGACGCCGTGGCCGACGCCCGGAAGGTGCTGGGCCGATGAGCGCGCCCGAGCCGGCGGCGCTCCTGATCGAGCATGTCGGCCACAAGTTCGGCGCCCGCGCCGCGCTGGACGACGTTTCGATCACGGTGGAGCGCGGGCACTTTGCCGCGCTGCTGGGACCGAACGGTGCCGGCAAGACGACGCTGTTCTCGGTCATTACCCGGCTCTACAACAACCAGACGGGACGGGTCTCGATCTTCGGCCACGCCCTCGATCGCGAGCCGTCCCGGGCGCTGGCGCGGCTCGGCGTCGTGTTCCAGGCCCGGACCCTCGACACCGATCTCACCGTCGAGCAGAACCTCCTCTACCACGCGAGCCTGCACGGCATCGCCCGCGGTCCCGCCAAGGTGCGTGTCGGCGAATTGCTCGACCGCGTCGGTCTGGCGGACCGGCGCCACGACAAGGTGCGCACGCTCTCGGGCGGCCAGTCGCGCCGGATCGAGATCGCCCGCTCGCTGATCCACCGCCCGGACCTGCTGCTCCTCGACGAGCCCACGGTCGGCCTCGACCTCGAGTCGCGGGCCGACATCGTGGCGATCGTCCGCGCCCTGGTCCGGGAGGAGGGCTTGTCGGTGCTCTGGGCGACCCACATCTTCGAGGAGATCGCGGACGACGACGACGCCGTGGTGCTGCACCGGGGCCGGATCGTCGCCCGAGGCCGGGCCGGCGGGATCGGCAGGCCCGGCGAGGCCCTCGCCGACGCGTTCCGCCGCCTGGTCGCCGAGCCGGGGAGGGCGGCGGCATGACGAACCCGACGCCCCTCGCCACCCGGATCGGCCCCGCCCCGCCGCGCGGACAGGCCGCGCGGATCGGCCGCCTCGACGCGGTCGGCTACCTGATCTGCCTCGGCGGCATCGTCCGCCGCGAGCTGCTGCGCTTCTTCAATCAGAAGGAGCGGTTCTTCTCGGCGCTGGTCCGGCCGCTGGTCTGGCTGTTCATCTTCGCGGCCGGCTTCCGCAACACGCTCGGCGTGTCCATCGAGCCGCCCTACCAGACCTACGTGCTCTACGAGGTCTACGTGGTGCCGGGCCTCGCCGTGATGATCCAGCTGTTCAACGGCATGCAATCGTCACTGTCCATGGTCTACGACCGCGAGGTCGGCTCGATGAAGGTGCTGCTCACCTCGCCCTATCCGCGATGGCTGCTCCTGCTCGCCAAGCTGATCGCCGGCGTCGCCGTGTCGATCGTGCAGGCCTACGCGTTCCTGGCCGTGGCGTATTTCTGGGAGAGCGACATCCCGTGGCTGGGCTACCTCGCGGCGCTCCCGGCCTTCCTGGCCACGGGGCTGATGCTGGGTGCGATCGGGCTGTTCCTGTCCTCGCTGGTCCGCCAGCTCGAGAACTTCGCCAGCGTGATGAACTTCGTGATCTTCCCGATGTTCTTCGCCTCGTCGGCCCTCTACCCCCTGTGGCGGATCCGCGAATCCTCCGAGACCCTCTACTGGATCTGCGAGCTGAACCCGTTCAGCCACGCGGTCCAGCTTGTCCGCTTCGCCCTCTACCTTCAGTTCGAGCCGGTCGCCTGCGCCGTTGTGGTGGGCGTGGGGCTCGCCTTCTTCGGCATGGCGGTGGTCGCCTACGACCCCGGCCGCGGCATCATGGCCCGGCGCGGCGGCCCGGCCGGCGACAACACCTGATGGAGTCCGCCCGATGAACGTCCTCCTGACCCGCATCGTCGGCCCGGCGCTGGGGCTCGCGATCCTCGCCGGTCCCGCCCTGGCGCAGCCGAAGCAGGATCCGGATTGGCCCTGCGTCCAGCGCAAGGTCGCCACACTCAGCCCCGGCCAATTCTGGACCGGCCCCGACGTGGAGGCCGCAGGCGACTGGGGCAGCGACAACGACGCCGCCGTCCTGGCGCAGAAGATCGCGTCGCGCCGCACCGACCTCTCGCAGGTCGGCCCGCTTCTCGACACGTTCGCGGAGAAGTTCGGCTCCGACAAGGACGCGAAGGACAAGGCCCTGACCCGCGTCTACGCCGGCGTGTTCGAGGTGCTGAACGGCGAGCGCAACAAGGTGGTCGGCGGCATCGCGCGCTACACGCAGGGCCAGCGCCGGATGGCCGAGCGGATCCGCGACGAGGCCGACAAGATCAGTCAGGTGAAGGACGCGCCGAGCGCCTCCGACGCCACGGAACTCCCGAAGGACCAGTCCGAACTGGAGACGAAGTTCGCCTGGGATCGCCGGATCTTTCAGGAGCGGAGCCAGTCGCTGACCTATGTCTGCGAGGTTCCGCAGCTGCTCGAGCAGCGGCTCGGCGAGATCGCGCGCCTGATTCAGGCGCGGCTCTGACCCCGCGCCAGCGATCATTGCCAAACTATCCCGGGCAGATTGCCGAAATATCCTTAAGTGCCTGAAATCTTTACCGAAACTGTTGCTGTTTAACCACGTGGCGGCGGCTTCGGTCGGCGCGGCCCGGAAATGAGGCCGAAACGCGTCTCACGTGTTCTTGAACCAATTGTGCGCGTTCCCGGCACCCGCCAAGAAAGACCCAAGCTCGGCAGTCACGAGCACGTGTTTGGGTTTGAGGGGGTTGGGGATGTCACTTCGGGCGCTTCGGAGCAGCCTGGTCGCGTCGGCGTCGGTTCTCGCCGGGACTGTCGTTCCGGCGGTAGTGCAGGCTCAGCAATCGGTCACGCTCGGCGAGATCAGCGTCGTCTCGACGTCGCCGGTCGGGTCCGGCGGCGGAAATTCGAGCCAGGCGCAGATCTTCAACGGTCCCGGACCGGTGCCGCCGGCCGGCTCCCTGGGACCGAGCACCGGCGTGCGGCTGCGCGGCTCCGAGCAGCCGCTCTACAAGATCCCCAGCACCGTCGAATCGGTCACGGCGAGCGATATCACGATCGATCGCGCCAGCGACAACCTGACCACGACGCTGGCCCGGCGCACGCCCGGCATCAACGTCTCGGACTCGCAGGGTAACAACAACCGCGTCGACATCACCTATCGCGGCTTCACGGCCTCGCCCGTGCAGGGCGTGCCGCAGGGGCTCGCCGTCTACCAGAACGGCGTGCGCATCAACGAGGCCTTCGGCGACATCGTCAATTTCGACCTGATCCCGCCGCAGGCGATCCAGCGCATCGACGTCGTCACCGGCAACCCGGTCTTCGGCCTCAATGCGCTCGGCGGCGCGGTCAACATCCAGATGAAGAACGGCTTCACCTGGCAGGGCACCGAGATCTCGGCCTGGGGCGGCTCGGACGCGCGCACCGCCGGCTATCTCGAGTACGGCAAGGTTTCCGGCCCGTGGAGCGTCTACTTCACCGGCGACGGCCTGAACGACCGCGGCTGGCGCTACGAGAGCCCGAGCACGATCGGCCGCCTCTACGGTGACATCGGCTATCGCTCGCAGGATGCGGAGTTCCACCTGATCGGGCTCGCCGCCCGCAGCTTCTTCGGCGCGGCCGCGGCCACGCCGGTGGACTTCACCCACCGCGACCCGCGGGCGATCTTCACCTTCCCGCAGACCACCACGACCGAGGTCGGCACGCTCCAGCTGACCGGCCGGGTCGACATCTCGCCGACCTGGGACCTCGCCGGCAACGCCTATTTCCGCCGCTTCAGCCAGACCTACGTCGACGGCAACGACGGTAACTTCGAGAACTGCAGCACGCGCTCCAGCTTCCGCGGCAACCTCTGCTTCGAGGATGACGGCTTCAGCCCGGCCGCCGGTCAGTCGCAGCTCGCCTTCCGCAACCAGTTCCTGATCCTGGGCCAGCAGAACCAGCGCATCCCGTTCCGGGCGGGCATCCCGTACGGCACGCTGGACACGACCCGGACGGAAGCCACCGGCTTCGGCGGCTCGCTCCAGGCCGCCAACCGCGACCGGATCTTCGGCCTGTCCAACACCTTCGTGGTCGGCGGCAGCATCGATGCGGCCAATTACGGGTTCAAGTCGTCCAGCACGCTCGGCGTCATCAACCCGGATCTGTCGATCACCACCAACCCGAGCAACCCGTTCTACGGCAACGTCCCGGGCCTCGGCACGCCGCAGCTGCGGACCGCCGGCGCGCTCGGCATCGCGCCGAGTTCGGTCAACGGCTCAAACCTCTACATGGGCCTCTACACCCTCGACACGCTCGACGTGACCGACCGGCTGTCGCTGACCGCCGGCGCCCGGCTCAACTTCGCGCGCATCCAGAGCGAGGACCTGACCGGCTTCTCGCCGGACGTGACCGGCACGCACTACTTCAACAAGATCAACCCGGTCGCTGGCCTGACCTACCGGTTCTTCGACGCGCTGAACCTCTACGGCAGCTACTCGGAGTCGAACCGCGCCCCGACCCCGCTGGAGCTGGCCTGCGCCAACCCGGACCGGCCGTGCCTGCTGCCGAACTCGCTGGTGGCCGACCCGCCGCTCAAGCAGGTCACCGGGCGGACCTACGAGGTCGGCTTCCGCGGCCAGCTGCCGAACACCTATGACGGCGGCATCATCACCTACAAGATCGGCGCCTTCCGCACCGATCTCGCCAACGACATCCTGTCGCTGGCCACCCCGGGCAACACCGCCCGCGCCTACTTCGTCAACGTGCCGTCGACGCAGCGGCAGGGCATCGA
Source organism: Methylobacterium sp. Leaf361 (assembly GCF_001424445.1). Classification (NCBI taxonomy): domain Bacteria; kingdom Pseudomonadati; phylum Pseudomonadota; class Alphaproteobacteria; order Hyphomicrobiales; family Methylobacteriaceae; genus Methylobacterium; species Methylobacterium sp. Leaf361. The sequence continues at coordinate 477,406 of NZ_LMPY01000023.1, forward strand.
GGTCGGCGGCGAGTACACGGCCGATTACCTGCGGGTCTACGCCAACTACGCGCTGGTCGACGCGACCTTCCAGTTCAACGGCACCCTGTCGTCGCCCAACAACCCGCTCGCGGATGACGGCGCGATCCAGGTCCGCAAGGGCAACGTCGTGCCGCTGGTGCCGACCCACCAGATCAAGGCCGGGTTCGACTACTTCGTCACGCCCAACTGGCAGTTCGGCCTCTACCTCCAGGCCTTCTCCTCGTCCTATTTCCGCGGCGACGAGTCGAACCTGAACCGCAAGCTGCCGCCATACTACGTTCTGAACTTCCAGACGAAGTATCAGGTGACGAAGAACCTCGAGGTCTTCGGCCTCATCACCAACCTGACCAACAACCGCTACACCACGTTCGGCACCTACGCCGAGCCGGGCGCGGTGGCGGGCAACCTGCGGATCAGCGATCCGCGGACCACGACCCTGGCGCAGCCCTTCTCGGTCTACGCCGGCATCCGCTACGCCTTCGGCGCCGATCCGGTGCCGATGTCGCCGGAGCCGATCATCCGGAAGTACTGATCCGTCAGAGGCGTCGAGAGGCGGGCGCCTCCCGCGGCCAGAAGGCCGCGCGGGGCGCCCGTCGCGTTTCCGCGCTACCGCATGCGGCCTCCTGTCTCGGGAACGGGCCCGTTCGCCCGGCGTCTCCCCGGTAGCCGCACCGGCGCATCACCGTCCGCTCATGCATGAGGGGTCGGCACCGGCCGCATCCCGACACCGTGGAGCTCGTCCCGATGATCATGCGTTTCGCCGTCGCAGCCCTGGCCCTGGCGGCCGCGACGCCGGCCCTGGCGACCCCGTGCGCCGACGAGGTCGACACGCTGCAGCGGCGGCTGGACAGCGCCGGCGCGGCCTCGGTGACCGGCACGACGCCGCCCGGCGGCACCACGTCCTCGAACTCGCCCAAGGCGCTCGACACGCCGCCGGCGCTCACCAAGTCGGACGCCGCCGTGAAGCCCACCGCCTCTGGCGTTGAGGAGGCCAAGAAGCTGGTCGCCCAGGCGCGCCAGCAGGACAAGGCCGGCGACGCCCAGGGCTGCCGCGACACGATCCTGAAGGCCAAGGAGAAGGCCGGCGCGCTGCCGTAGTGGGCTTCCGGCCGGCACCGCTCCGGTGCCGGCCCTTCCTCTCAGTAGGCGTTCTCGGTCTTGAACAGCGCGAACGGCGTGGTCAGCAGGATCTGCAGGTCGAGCAGCACCGACCAGTTCTCAATGTAGTAGAGGTCGTGCTCGACGCGCCGCTGCAGCTTCTCTGAGGTGTCGGTCTCGCCGCGCCAGCCGTTGACCTGCGCCCATCCGGTGATGCCGGGCTTCACCTTGTGGCGCGCGAAGTAGCCGTCGACCACTTGGTCGTAGAGTGTGTTGGCGGCTTTGGCCTGCAGCGCGTGCGGGCGCGGGCCGACCAGCGACAGGTCGCCCTTGAGCACGTTGAACAGCTGTGGCAGCTCGTCGAGCGAGGTCTTCCGGATGAAGCGCCCGACCGGCGTGACCCGGGGATCGCCCCGTGTCACCATCTTGGTTGCGCCGGCGTCGCACTGATTCACGTACATCGAGCGGAACTTGTAGACTTCGATCAGCTCGTTGTTGAACCCGTGGCGCTTCTGCCGGAACAGCACCGGCCCGCGCGATGTCAGCCGGACCGCGAGGGCGATGACCAGCATGAGCGGCGACAGCGCCAGCAGCATCATCAGTCCGACGCAGCGGTCGAACAGCGCCTTCACCACGACGTCCCAGTCGGCGATCGGACGGTCGAACACGTCCAGCACCGGGACGGAGCCCAGATACGAGTAGCTGCGCGGGCGCAGGCGCAGCTTTGCGGCGTGCGCCGAGAGGCGGATGTCGATCGGCAGGACCCAGAGCTTGGCGAGCATCTGGAGGATCCGGGCCTCCGCGGTGATCGGGATAGTGAAGACGATCAGGTCGAGCCGTGCGTGCCGCGCGTAGGCGACGAGGTCGTCGACGTTGCCGAGCTTCGGGTGCCCCGCCACCACGTCTGAGGAGCGATCGGCGTTGCGGTCGTCGAACACCCCGACGATGCGGATGCCGCTCTCACTCTGCGTCTCCAAGGCGGCGATCAGGTCCTCCGCGGGCTGTCCGCCGCCCACGATCGCGGTGCGCCGGTCGAACCGTCCCGCCCGGGTCTGGGCATCGATGATGCGGAACAGGACGAAGCGGCCGACCAGCAGCATCGCGAGGCCGGTGCCGAAGAAGGTCGCGAGCCAGAGGCGCGAGTAGTGGTCGGCGACCTTGGCCAGCACGAGGCCGGCGGCGACCATCAAGAATGTCATCGACCACGCCGCGATCAGCCGGACGGCGGTCTTGAAGAAGCTCCGGAAGGCAGCGACCCGGTAGCCGCCGGACGCCTGGATCAGCGTCACGGTGATCACCGCGATCATGCCGATCGCGCCCGCGTAGGTCAGTCCGAACGGGACGCGGCCGCGGAGCATCAGCACGTGCAGCAATGCGCCCAAGCCGAAAATGAGCGCGCATTCCAGCCCGCGCACCAGACCGGCCACCACGACGGGCGAGATCGCCGTCGGGCCGGGGACGGCGGTCTCGGCGAGGGGCACGCTGCCCGCGGCCGGGGTCGAGGACGCCTCCATCGGGACGGCGGCCTCGAGAAGATCGCGAATGTCGAACGCGCTCATCGATCGGCTCCCCCCGAGCCTTGCGGTCGCTGCCTCGGCGAAACCCTGGCACGGGGCGTTGTGGGAACATTTAAGAGCGCGGGCGCCGCCGCCTTTTCCACCGTGGCGCACAGGCCCCCGTTCCTCTTGTTGCTGGTCTCGTCGTCAGGCGGTCCGGGCCCCGGTGATCGCGCGCGGTGCGGGATCGCGGCGCTCCGCGCGGGCCTCGAAGGCCGCGGCGTAGCCGGAGATCACCTCGCTGCCCATGCGTTCCAGGGAGAAGCGCTGCCGGATCGAGGCGCTCAGACTCTGCGTCCGCTCGGCCAGGGCCTCCGGCGCGGCGTCGAGGACCCGTCGGATCCCCTCCACGAGCGCCGCCGGGTCGCGCGACGGCACGAGGTCGCGCGCGGCCGCGCCGAAGATCTCCGGGATTCCGCCGACCCGAGTAGCGACCAGGGGCTGCGCCGCCGCGGCAGCTTCTAGCACGACGTAGGGCAGCGACTCCGCGAGCGACGGGACCACGAGGATGCGGCCGCGGGCGAGCACGGAGCGGATCGCCTGCGGCGGCTCGAACGCCACTGCGTCGGCGAGGCCGAGCCGCGCCACGGTGTCGCGAAGGATCTCGGCATCCGGTCCTGACCCGACGAGGAGCAGACGCAGCGCCCGGCCCTCGGCCCGCAGCCGGACGAGGGCCTCGAGCAGGTAGGGCAGGCCCTTGGCCTCCCGCAATTCGCCGACGTAGAGCAGGTCGAAGGGCTCGGCGACGCGGTCCAGCGGCGCGAACTCGGCCTCGGCGATGCCGTTGTGCACGATCCGCGTCACCCGCTCGGGACCGCCGACGAAGCTCCGATGGCGGCCGGCGACGTACTCGCTCTCGAACAGGAACGCGTCGGTGCGGCGGGCGAGCACCGCCTCGGCGCCCATGTAGAGGCGGTGCAGCGGGCTGCCCGGCCGGTAATTGTAGCTGCCGCCGTGCGGCGTGTAGGCGCGGATCGCCGGACCCGCCGCGGCGAGCCGGGCATAGGCGCCGCCCTTGGCGCCGTGTCCGTGCAGGACCTCCGCGCCGACCTCCGCGGCCCTCTGCGCCACGGCCCGGAGGCAGGACCAGTCCGACGGATGCGGATTGCGGCGCATCGGCAGCCGGACAAGGCCGAGGTCCAGGCAGGGCACCAGGTCCGCCAGGGCGCCCGCAGCGCGGTCGCCGCCGGTGCTGGAATCACAGATGAGACCGACATGGTGCCCCGCGGCCGCCTGGAGGCGAGCGAGATCCATCACGTGCCGGAACAAGCCGCCCACCGGCGCGCGGAACACGTGCAGGATCCGGTAACGCTGAGCGATGCCAGAGTCGTTCGTCTTCGGGATCACGGTCCAGCTCCCGGGAATATCAGTCCCTAGGTTGTGGTTCACCCGTGGTCGCAGGAAACTTAAAGCAGGTCGCCGCGTCTCGACCTTTCCACCAGGACGGTAACCGGAATTTTACGCGCACGATCGCAATCGATCCCAACGCTACGTCATCGGCGAGCCGTTCAGGCTGGCCCAGATCGTCCCGTAGTGGCAGGCCGTGGCGGCGAGGACGAAGCCGTGCCAGATCGCGTTCTGGAAGGGCAGGGTCCGCCAGATGTGGAACACGACGCCGATCGAATAGAGCGCTCCGCCCATTCCCAAGAGCCACAGGGCGGTCGGCTGAAGCGCCGCGATCACTGATTCGTAGGCGAACAACCCGCTCCAGCCGAGCAACAGGTAGAGCCCGATCGACAGGCGGTCGAACCGGCCCGGCAGAAACAGCTTCACGGCGATCCCGATGAGGGCCACGACCCAGATCATCGCCAGGAGCGCGTAGGCCCGCGGGCCCGACCCGACGAGGGCCACCAGCGGCGTGTAGGTCCCGGCGATCATCAGGTAGATCAGCGCGTGATCGGCGCGGCGCAGGAGCCATTTGCGCGGGCTCACAGGGTAGAGATTGTAGACCGCCGAGACGCCGAGCATCAGGACGAGGGCCGTGGCGTACACGACAACGGCCGCACGTTCGCCGAGCCCGAGATGCGCCGTGACCGCGGTCGCCACCAGGGCCACGGCACCGGCGAGGCCGAACACCACGCCGAGACCATGGATCACGCCATCCGCCATGATCTCCCGCGGCGTGTAGTGCCAGGTCAGGGAGAGCGGTCGACCATCCTCCGCGAGAGACATCTTGAAGCCTCCTGCCACGCGTGCAGCTTAAAGCTTGAGAAGTCTTAGTCGTTCCATGTGCAGATTGCTGATGGTGAGTTATCCCAAGGTTCCACTGAAAGCGGTAAAAGTCTCGTGCGGCGCAGCAAGGCCGCTGCACCGCACGAGAGCCTAGATGCGGCCGGCGGCGAGCCCCTCGAAGCCCAGCGGCGGCTCGGCGGCTGCGGGCTCGACCAAGCCGGATCCCCGGCCGAGGCGGGCATGGACGGTGGCCATCGTGAGCACCGCCATGGCGAGCACCTGATGCGCGAGCGCCGCCCAGAGCGGCACGGCGAGGAGCAGCGTCGCGATCCCAAGCGCCATCTGGGCGAGGACGAGGATGACGACCCCCGTGGCCCGCCCAGCCGCGCTCTTCGGGCCGGTGAGCCAGGCGTCGACGGCGTGCAGCACCGCCACGACGAAGACGAGGTAGGCCATCACCCGGTGGTCGAACTGAACCAAGGCGTGGTTGTCGATGAAATTCTCGATCCACGGCCGGATCGCGAACAGGCTGTCCAGCGGCGGGACGAGGTGGCCGTCCATGGTCGGCCACGTGTTGTAGACGAGGCCGGCATGCGAGCCGGCAACGAGGCCACCGAGGAAGATCTGTACCAGGACCAGGATCGGCAGCAGCAGGGCGGTCGCCCGCAGGCGCGCCGGGGCCGGCGCCAGGACGCCGGGGCGCTGGCCCGCGGCCAGCCAGACCAGCCCGGCCAGGATCAGGCTCGCGGTGGTGAGGTGCAGGGCGAGCTTGAGCGGCGCCACGGCCGTCATGCCGGGCTGGAGGCCCGAGGCGACCATGATCCAGCCGATGGCGCCCTGGAGGCCGCCGAGCGCGCCGAGACCGAGCAGGCCGAGGCCGAGCCGCCGGCTGATCCGGCCCTGCCACCAGAACACGATCAGCGGCAGGAAGAACACGAGGCCGATCACGCGGCCGAGCAGGCGATGGCCCCATTCCCAGCCGTAGAGCACCTTGAAGGCCGACAACCCCATCCCCTGGTTGAGGATGTTGTATTGCGGCGTGTCCCTGTACTTGGCGAACTCGGCCGCCCAGTCGGCCTCGGTGAGCGGCGGGATCGCGCCCGTGACGGGGCGCCACTCGGTGATCGACAGGCCGGACCCGGTCAGCCGCGTCGCGCCGCCGACCGCCACCATGGCGACCACCAGGGCCGCGACCACGTAGAGCCAGGTTCGCACCGCCCCCGACCGCCGGTCGCCCGCGCCGCTCATGTCCATACACGTCCCTTCCGCGGATGCCGAGATGCCCCCCGCAGTGCCCGGGTTAGGGGATGTCCGAGCGCCCATCAACGGCGCCGGCGCCGCAGCCCGCGTCAGCGGGCGCGTTGCCAACCGGGTTCTAGGACGGTAGCCGTCGCCCGTCCGAGCCCGCGGCGCCGCCCGCGGGACCAGGAGCACTGTTCGAAGGCACGGTCCAGGAACACAGCAATGCGCCGCCGCACCCGGACCCTGATCGGCACCCTCGCCATCCTGGTCTTCGTCTGCCTCTACGGGCCGCTGGCGATGACCCTGGCCGATAGCCGCATCTCGGAGACACCGGCGGCGGTGCAGGCGGTGATCTACTCGATCCTCGGCATCGCGTGGATCTTCCCACTGATGCCGCTGATCCGGTGGATGGAGCGACCCGATCGCTGAGGCCCAACCCTCGATTTTGCCGCACTCGGGGATCACAAGCCTGCCGTCGCCGCTCGAGACCCCCTCCGTGCACCGCCCGACTCTCTGCCTCAAGCCGCTGGCCGCTCTCGTCGTGCTGCTCGCGCCCCTGCCGGCCCTGGCGCAGGGGACACCGCGCTCCATCGGTGAATGCGAGCGTCTCAAGAACGACCTCGCCTACAACCAGTGTCTCGCGATGTTCGGACCGGCGGCCAAGAACGTCGCCGGGGGCTACGCCTCGGCCGATACGGCGGTCGCCATGGCGGCGACGCCCGCGGCAGCCATGGCCGAGCCGATCCCGCAGGTGGAGGAGACGGTCGAGGCCAGCACCAGCCGGCGTCGACGCTACCGGTCCGTGCGCGGCCGTCAATACGCCTCGTTCTCGACCGGCTACCGCCACCGGCGTCGGCGCTAGCAGCCACCGGCCCGCGTCACTGCACTAACGGCGATCCGGAGCTTCGAGCGCCTCGAGGACCCGCGTACCCGGAACCGAACCGTCGCCGGGCCAGACGTTCCAGTCGGCGACCTGATCGAGGGCCTCGGCGAGGCGGCGCTTGTAGACGTGGCGCGGCACCTCCTCGGCACCGAACTGCGACAAGTGCTCGGTGACGAACTGGGTATCGGCGAGCCGGTAGCGCCCGGCGCGCAGGCGGGCCATCAGGTGGACGAGGGCGACCTTCGAGGCGTCGCGGACCTCGTGGAACATGCTCTCGCCGAAGAAGGCCGCCCCCAGCGAGACGCCGTACAGGCCGCCGACGAGCCGGCCGTCCGCGCCCGCGTAGACCTCGACCGTGTGGACGTGGCCGATGTCGAACAGTGCGCCGTAGAGCTCGCGGATCCGCCCGTTGATCCAGGTGCGCTCGCTGTCCCGCCGGGGCGCAGCGCAGCCGTCGATCACCCCGTCGAAATCGGTGTCGCAGCGGACCACGAACTGGTCGGACCGGACCGTCCGGGCGAGGCGCCGGGGAACGCGGAACGTGTCGAGGGGCAGAACGCCGCGCGCCTTGGGTTCGACCCAGTAGAGCGTGGGGTCGTCGGCATCCTCCGCCATCGGGAAGATGCCCGCCGCGTAGGCCTTCAGCAGGATCTCGGGGGTGATGTCCACGCGGGCGGTGTCGTGCATGCCGTGAATGTCGCGCGCGGACGGCGCGAAGACCAGATCCCGCGCGCGCCGCGCTCGCCGCAGCCCCGCCCAGGTCCGGTCAGGCTTTCATGCCGCCGTCTTCCAGGAAATGCTCCAGCCAGTGAATGTCGTAAAGGCCGTTCTGCACGTCCGGGTTGCGGACCAGCGTCCGGAACAGCGGCAGCGTCGTGTCGATCCCGTCGATGACGAACTCGTCCAGGGCGCGCCGCAGCCGCATGAGGCACTCGTTGCGGGTCCGGCCGTGGACGATCAGCTTGCCGATCAGCGAATCGTAGTTCGGCGGGATCCGATAGCCTTGGAACGCGGCCGAATCGACGCGGACGCCGAGGCCGCCGGGCGTGTGGTAGTGGGTGATCTCGCCGGGCGAGGGCCGGAAGGTCTCCGGGTGCTCGGCGTTGATCCGGCACTCGATGGCGTGGCCCTCGACCTTGATGTCCGCCTGGCTCACCGACAGCGGGCCGCCCGACCCGACCTGGATCTGCTCGATCACGAGGTCGATCCCGGTGATCATCTCGGTCACCGGATGCTCGACCTGGATGCGGGTGTTCATCTCGATGAAGTAGAACCGCCCGTCCTCGTAGAGGAACTCGATCGTCCCGGCGCCGAGATAGCCGAGCTCCTTCATGGCGTTGGCGCAGATGCCGCCGATCTCGGCGCGCATCGACTCGTTGAGCGCCGGCGAGCCGCCTTCCTCCCAGACCTTCTGGTGGCGGCGCTGGAGGGAGCAGTCGCGCTCGGCGAGGTGCACGGCGCCGCCGCGGCCGTCGCCGAGCACCTGCACCTCGATGTGCCGGGGCTTCTCCAGGTATTTCTCGAGATAGACCGCGTCGTCGCCGAAGGCGGCCTTGGCCTCGGACTTGGCCATGCCGATCGCCTGCTCCAGCTCGGCCTCGGAGCGCGCGACCTTCATGCCGCGGCCGCCGCCGCCGGCCGCCGCCTTGACGAGCACCGGGTAGCCGATCTCGGCGGCCACGCGCTTGGCCGTGTCGATGTCGTCGACGCCGCCCTCGGAACCCGGCACGCAGGGGATGCCGAGCTTCAGCGCCGTGCGCTTGGCCTCGATCTTGTCGCCCATGGTGCGGATGTGCTGCGCCTTGGGTCCGATGAAGCCGATCTGGTGATGGGCCAGAACCTCGGCGAAGCGGGCATTCTCCGACAGGAAGCCGTAGCCGGGATGCACGGCATCGGCCCCGGTGATCTCGCAGGCCGCGATGATCGACGGGATGTTGAGGTAGCTATCGCGGGCGGCCGGCGGCCCGATGCAGACGCTCTCGTCGGCGAGGCGCACGTGCATCGCGTCCGCGTCGGCGGTGGAGTGGACCGCCACGGTAGCGATCCCGAGCTCCTTCGCCGCCCGCAGGATGCGCAGGGCGATCTCGCCGCGGTTCGCGATCAGGATCTTGTCGAACATCGGACCCGTTAGGGCGTCCTGGCGATCCCGGACCGCGCAGGATGCTCTATCCTCTCGTGTTGCGGCGTCGTCCGGGACTGGGCGGCGGGCGCCCGGCGGACGTCCTAGGTGATGACGAGCAGGGCCTCGCCGAACTCGACCGGCTGACCGTCCTCGACGAAGATGGCGCTGATCGTGCCGGCGCGAGGCGCCACGATCTCGTTGAAGGTCTTCATCGCCTCGATCAGCAGCAGCTTGTCGCCGACCGCGACCGTCGAGCCGACATCCACGAAGGCCTTGGCGTCGGGCGAGGGTCGGAGATAGGCGGTTCCGACCATCGGCGAGGGCACGGTGCCGGGCTGCGCGCGGGCCGGCTCGGCCGGGGCGAGGGGAGACGACGCGGCGGGCGCGGAAACCGGAGGCGGGGCGACGGCCGCGAGCGGCGCGGGCGCCGCGACCTGCACGCTCACGGGCTCGAGCCGCCGCGCCACGCGGATGCGCAGGTCGCCCTTCTCGACCTCGATCTCGGACAGGCCGGTCTCGGTCACGAGGTTGGCGAGCTCGCGCACGAGCTCGGGATCGATGGCGTCGTTCTTTGGCATCCGGCCTACTTCGTCTCGCGGCACGTCGGTGCGTCCATCCGGGCTCGGCCCTGGACCCCACCGCGGCCCTGCGGCTGGCGGCTCTTAGACGAAGGCGCCCCGGCGCGACAAGGCTGCGCGGACCGCCTTCGGGGTTCCTCGGCCCGATCCGTCAGCTCAGCAGGAGGCGTGGCCGCACTGGCGCACGTCGGCGATGGTCTTGCGCATCGGCTCGACGCCGACGGCGCCCGGGATCACCTCGTCGCCGATGATGAAAGCCGGCGTGCCCGACAGGCCCAGGCGGTCGCCGAGGCCGCGGTTCTCGCTGAGCGCTGCCTTCACCTCGGGGGAGGCCATGTCCTTCTGCAGCTTGGCCGTGTCGACGCCCATGTCCTTGGCGACCTGGATCGCGCGGGCGCCGTTCACCCGGCCCTTGGTCTCCAGAAGCTTCTGATGAAACTCGAACAGCTTGTCGCCTTTCAGCTGCTGGCGCACCGCCACGGCGACCTGGCTGGCCTCCAGCGATTCGGGGCCGAGGACCGGGAAGTCCTTGATGACCACCCGCAGCTTCGGGTCGGATTTGATCAGCGCCTGGATGTCGCCCAGGGCCTTGCGGCAGTAGCCGCAATTGTAATCGAAGAACTCGACCAGCGTGACGTCGCCCGACGGGTTGCCGGCAACGACGTCGTGGGGACCGTTGTGGAGAGCCTCGCGCGACTCCTTGAGGGCGGCGGCCTGGGCCAGGCGCTGCGTCTCGGCCTGCTGCTTCTCGGCCTCGGCGAGGGCCTCCTGGAGCACCTCGGGATGCTTGATCAGGTAGTCCTTGACGATCGCCTCGATGCCGGCGCGCTGCGCGTCGGTGAACGGCGCGGCGGGGGGCGTCGCGGTCTGCGCGAGGGCCGGGACGGCGACGAGGCCGAGCGCCAGGACCAGCGCGGGCAGGGGGCGGATGAAGGGCATAGATCCTCGCTTGCGCGGCGGGGCGGCCCGCGCGTGGCGCGAGCGGTAGGGGCTGGGTTAGGCGTTTTCGCGGCGTCCGGTCAATTCCCGCGGCGAGGGCGGCGTGCGCCGCCGGCTTGAGGCGGGAAGGGGGAGCGTCTAACCCCCGGAGGCTCCAGCGTCGTCCGGCTCAGAGCAGACCCCATGATCCCGATCTCCCGGCGCGCCGCCGCCGTCCAGCCGTTCCTCGCGATGGATGTCATGGCCGCCGCCGCCGCCAAGGCGCGGGCCGGCAGCGACGTGGTGCGGATGGAGGTTGGCCAGCCGTCGGCGCCGGCGCCCCGGGCGGTCATCGCGGCCGCGCAGGGGGCGCTCGCGACCGGCCGCGTGCCCTACACCGAGGCCCTGGGCCTGCCGTCCCTGCGCGCCCGCATCGCCCGGGACTACGCGGAGCGGCACGGCGTCGCGGTGAGCCCGGAGCGCGTGGTGATCACCACCGGATCCTCGGCCGGCTTCATCCTCGCCTTCATGAGCCTGTTCGACTCCGGCGCCCGGGTCGCCGTCCCGCAGCCCGGCTATCCCGCCTATCGCAGCATCCTGGCCGCCCTCGACCTCGTGCCGGCGCCGATGGTGCTGCGCGCCGATGACCGCTTCGCGCCGACCGCCGCCCTGCTGCGCGAGACCCACGCCCGCACGCCGGTCTCCGGGGCACTGGTGATGAGCCCGGCGAACCCCTCCGGCACAGTCATCACGGAGGGCGCCCTGCAGGATCTCTGCGCGGCGGCGCGCGGCCTCGGCCTGCCGCTGATCTCCGACGAGATCTATCACGGCCTCAGCTACGGCGAGCCCACCGTCACGGCCCTGCGCTTCGACCCCGACGCGGTCGTGATCAACTCGTTCTCGAAGTACCACTGCATGACCGGCTGGCGCGTCGGCTGGATGGTCGTGCCGGAGGCGCTGGTCCGCCCGATCGAGCGGCTGGCCCAGAACCTCTACATCTCCGCGCCGTACCTGTCGCAGGTCGGCGCCCTGGCAGCCTTCGACGCGACGGACGAACTCGACGCCGTTCGCGACGGCTACGCACGCAACCGCGCGATCCTCCTGGACGCGCTGCCGGCCCTCGGCCTCGGCCGCGTCCACCCGGCCGACGGCGCCTTCTACCTCTACGCGGACGTCTCGAACCTCACCAACGACGCTTCGGACTTCTGCCGGCGCATGCTCGACGAGGCGCACGTCGCGGCGACGCCGGGCCTCGATTTCGATCCGGACGTGGGCAACCACCACGTCCGCTTCTCCTTCGCGGGCTCGGAGACCGAGTGCCGTGAGGCGGCGCGGCGCCTGAAGGCGTGGCTGCGCTGAGAAGTCAGGCCGCCGGCACGAGCGCGCCGACCGCCTCGACCAGCTCCGAGAAGTGCTCGATCACCCGGTCGGGCCCGAGCTCGGCGACCGGGCGGTCGGTGTAGCCGAAGGTGACCGCCACCACCGGGATCCCGGCGGCCTTGGCGGTGTCGATGTCGGTGCGGGAATCACCCACCATCACCGCGCGGGCCGGATCGCCGTCGGCGCGGGCGATGGTGCCGGTCAGGTGGCGGGGGTCGGGCTTCGACTGCGGGAAGGTGTCCCGACCGCAGATCGCCGCGAAGCGGTGGCCGATGCCGAGGAGGCGCAGCAGCTCGACCGACTGCCCCTCGTACTTGTTGGTGCAGACCGCGAGCCGGAAACCCGCCGCCTCGAGGGCGTCGAGCGCCTCGACAACGCCCGGGAAGAGGTGGGACGTGTCGGCGAGGTGCGCCCCGTAATGGGCGATGAAGGCGTCGAACAGCCGGTCGTGGTCCTCCGGCGAGAGTGGCCGGCCCTCGGCCTCGAAACCCCGCCGGATCAGCGCCCGGGCGCCGGCGCCGATCAGCCCGCGCGCCTGCGAGAGGGGCAGCTCGGCCAATCCCTCGCGCTTCATCAGCACGTTGAGGGTGCCGATAAGGTCGCCCGCGGTCTCAGCGAGCGTCCCGTCCAGGTCGAAAACGGCGATCGGGGGCTTGGGCGTCGATTCGGTAGACATGCCTGGGCGGTTCCGTGCTCGGCGGGATCTCGAACGGCGTCGCTATCGGGGCTGGGCACCCGGGGCAAGCCGACCGGCGCGGCAGGCCGGATGCGCGGATCGTCTCACCGGGCGCCCCAGACTCGCCCGAAAGCGCAGCGAAACGCAGCGCGTACCAGCCCCGGGACCCGCGATGAAACTCTTCCTGCCCCTCCTGGCCGCCTGCGCCGCGCTGCAAGCCCTGCCGGCAGCGGCGACCTCCTTCGAGTTCGTGCCCGCCCCGCAGACCGACCTGAACCGGATGTACCGAGTCGACAAGGTGACCGGCGAGGTGACCTCCTGCCAGTACGGCCTCCAGGAATCGGCGGGCGGCATCGGCCAGACGGTGTGCTTCGGATCGGGAGAGGGCGCCGGGCCGCAGACCCCGTCCGAATACGGGCTGGTGGCGAGCCGGCATACCCGCGAGGCCGGCGTCTTCCGGGTGAACTACCGCACCGGCGAGATGAGCATCTGTTTCGTGCTGGTGAAGAAGGAGCAGGTCGTCTGCACCCAGCAGGGCAAGCCGGGCGCCGAGGGCGCGTCCGACACGCCGCTGACCGGTCCGGCCCCGGGTCGCGCGGGCGCCAGCGCCACCCCGACACAGGGCGGCCGTCCGTGACGCGGCCGTGCGGGCGGGGCGTTCCGGTCGGCCCGGTCCCGTGCTAGGGGCCGCCCGACGCCCACGGAAAGACCGGCTGCCCATGACCCGCGCTCCCTCGCTCCCCCTTGCCAGCCGGGCCGTGTCCCGGTGAGTGGGCCGGACCTGCGGCGGGCCGCGGCCGCCCGCGCCCTCGACCTCGTCGAACCGGGCATGCGGCTCGGCCTCGGCACGGGCTCCACGGCGGCGGCGTTCGTGGCGATGCTGGGCGAGCGCGTCCGCGCCGGCCTCGACATCGTCGGCGTCCCGACCTCCGAGGCCACGCGCGCGCAGGCCGAGGGCCTGGGCATCCGCCTCGCGACCCTGGACGAGCAGCCCGAGCTCGACCTGACCATCGACGGCGCCGACGAGGTCGACGACCGGTTGCGCCTGATCAAGGGCGGCGGCGCGGCACTCCTGCGCGAGAAGATCGTCGCCTGCGCGAGCCATCGCATGGTGGTGATCGCCGACGCGGCCAAGCACGTGGCGCGGCTGGGCGCCTTCCCGCTCCCGATCGAGGTCAATCCCTTCGGCCTCAAGGCCACGCACCGGGCCGTCGAGGCCGCAATCGCCGGGACCGGCTGCTCCGGCGAGGTCCGGCTGCGCGCCCTGACGGATGGCAAGCCCCTGGTCACCGACGGAGGCCATTACATCCTCGACGCGCGCCTCGGAGCGATTCCTGATCCGGAGGCCCTCGGCGCCGCCCTCTGGGCCGTGCCGGGCGTCGTCGAGCACGGTCTGTTCCTCGGCATCGCCGACGCCGCGATCCTGGCGGCGGCGCGGGACGGGCAGGCCGAGGTCACCGTTCTCGGCAGCCTCACCTGAGGCGCCGCCCTCCATCGCCGGCCATCCTCGCAAGAAAGTCCAGCATGTCCCGTCGCCTCACCGCCGTGCCAGGCCTCGCGCTCAGCCTCGCGCTCGGCCTCGCGCTCCTGGCGCTCCCCCATGCGGCGGCTGCGCAGCCGCAGAAGGCCGCCCAGGCCAAGCCGGCGGCGCAGCCGGCCGCCGGCGCTCCCGCGGCCAACAGCCCGGCCGCGGCCACCTACACGCCGGCTCACCTCGCCCTGGCCCGCGAGGTGATGCTCAGCTCCGGCATCGCCCGGTCGTTCGACTCGGTGCTGCCGGCCTTCGCCGACCAGATCCGCAAGCAGGCGGTCACCCGTCCCGAACTGTCCAAGGACCTCGAGGAGGTCCTGGCCTCGCTGCAGCCGGAGATGGAGTTGCAGAAGCAGCGCATGATCGACATCGCGGCGCGCACCTACGCGTCGAAGTTCTCGGAAACCGAGTTGAAGGAGATCGCAACCTTCTTCCGCTCGCCCGCCGGCAAGCACTACGTCGAGGCGCAGCCGCAGCTCCTCGACGAGATGGTGCAGGAGATGCAGGACTGGACGCAGGACGTCTCCGAATACGTCATGGTCCGCGTCCGTGCCGAGATGGGCAAGCGCGGACACCAGATGCAGTGAGGGCAGCCGCTCCCGGGGGCGGATCGCCGTGAGAGGTCGTCCATGAGAGCGGCCGGCCGCATGTACGCGGCGGGCGGCGCGCTCCTCGCGGCCATGCCGCTCGCCATGGTGCTGGCCAACCGGTCGAGCCCGCTGGTCGTCGGGCTGGCGGCGCTCGCCTTCCTGGCCGGACGATGGGCGGAGGACGCGTCCGCCCTGCGCCGCGCGCTGCTGTCCCCGCTGCGGACGCCGCTCGCCGGGGCGGCGCTCACCTTCCTGACCTGGGCGCTGGTCTCGCTGGCCTGGAGCCCGTTCCTGGCGGCCTCCCTGCGGGTGCTGGGCGAGTTCATCCCGACGCTGCTTGCCGCCTACCTGCTGGCCTGCCTCGCGCCCGGCCGGATCCCGGCCTTCGCGCCGCGGCTCGGCGCGATCGCGGTCGCGCTGGCGGGACTCCTGATCGCGGTGGATCTCGCCTCGGATCTGGCCCTGGAGCGGGCCCTCGGGCGCCGGGTCGCGGCCTTCGTGCACAACCGGCCGGCCCTGACCCTCGACCTCGTGGCCGGCCCGCTGGCCCTCGTCCTCTGGAAGGACCGCGCCCGCGGCCTCGCCGCCGCGACGCTCGCCTTCGCGAGCCTCGGCGTGGTCCGCTCGATCAGCGGCGCCGCCCAGCTCGGCCTCTTGGCGGGCGCCGCGATGGCGACCCTCGCGCTTTCGCTGCCCAGGCGGGTCGGCATAGGCCTCGCCGGACTCGGTCTCGGCCTCGCGCTGGTCCTCGCCCCGGTCGAGGGCGACCTCCTCGCCCGCGCCATGCCGGAAGCCGCCCACGAGCGCCTCGTCCAGTCCTCGTCCCGGGCCCGGGTCGCGATCGCGCGCAGCTTCGGGGCCGCGGTGGCAGCCGATCCCTGGCGCGGCGTGAGCGTCGGCATCAGCGCGCGCTTCGCCGAGACGGCCGTCGCGCAGACGGTGCCGCCGGAGATGCGCGTGCTCCTCGGGGTCGGACACCCGCACAACAGCTTCCTGCAGGTCTGGGCCGAGCTCGGCCTGCCCGGCGCGATCCTCGCGGCCCTGACGCTGATGCTGCTGCTCGACCGCATCGCGCGGCTGCCGCAGCCGGACCGCGCCGCGGCGCTCGGCCTCGTGGCCTGCGCGGCTTCGATCGCCTTCGTCGAGCACAACGGCTGGGCCGCCTGGTGGACGGCGGGGCTCGGCGCTGCCATCACCTGGATGCGCGCGGCCCCTCGGGGCGGCGTGATCGAGAGATCCGAGCGGGACGGTCCGGCATGAGCGCGTTCGACGTCGACCTCTTCGTCATCGGCGGCGGGTCCGGGGGTGTCCGCGCGGCGCGGATCGCGGCCGGGTACGGCGCGCGGGTGATGCTGGCCGAGGAGTACCGGGTGGGCGGCACCTGCGTGATCCGCGGCTGCGTCCCGAAGAAGCTGATGGTCTATGCCGGCCGCTTCGCCGACGAGTTCGAGGATGCCGCGGGCTTCGGCTGGACAGTGGAGAAGCCCCGCTTCGACTGGGGCACGCTCAAGACGCGGCGCGACGCGGAGGTGACCCGGCTCGAAGGCATCTACGACACCAACCTGATCCGCGCCGGCGTCGAGATTGTGCCAGAGCGGGCGGTGATCGAGGATCCCCACACGATCCGCCTCGTCGCGTCCGGCCGCACCATCCGGGCCGAGCGGATCCTGGTGGCGGTCGGCGCGCACCCCGTGAAGGAGCCGGCGGTGCCGGGCATCGACCTGGCGATCACCTCCAACGAGGTGTTCGAGCTCGAGCGTCTGCCGGACCGGATCCTGGTGATCGGCGGCGGCTACATCGCGGTGGAGTTCGCCGGCGTCTTCGCGGCGCTCGGCAGCCGCACGACGCTGCTGCACCGGGGCGACAGGTTGCTGCGCGGGTTCGACGACGAGATCCGCGACGCTCTGGCCGAAGCCTACGCCCAGCGCATGGACCTGCGACTCGGGCGCACGCTGCGGCGCATCGAGCGCCGAGACGGCGGCCTCTGCGCGCAGCTCGACGACAGCGGCGAGATCCTGGTGGACGAGGTGCTCGTCGCCACGGGGCGGCGGCCGAACGTCGAGGGCCTCGGCCTCGACCGGGTCGGCATAGAGACCGACGCCGCCGGCGCGATCCCGGTCGACGCCTACTCGCAGACCAAGGTGCCGTCGATCTACGCGGTGGGCGACGTGACCAACCGCGCCAACCTGACGCCGGTGGCGATCCGCGAGGGTCACGCCTTCGCCGACACGGTCTACGGCGGCAAGCCGGCCTGCGTCGACCATCGCCTGATCCCGACCGCGGTGTTCTCGACCCCCGAGATCGGCGTCGTCGGCCACAACGAGGCGGCCGCCCGGGCGATCTACGGCAAGATCGACGTCTACAAGGCGCGCTTCCGCCCGATGAAGGCGACCCTGTCCGGCCGCGAGGAGCGGATCTTCATGAAGGTGCTGGTCGACTGCGCCAGCGACCGCGTGGTCGGCGTCCACATCTTCGGCCACGATGCCGGGGAAGTGATCCAGGCGGTGGGCATCGCCGTGACCATGGGCGCCACGAAGGCCGATTTTGACCGGACCATCGCGGTCCACCCGACAGCCGCCGAGGAGCTGGTGACCATGCGCGTCCCGGAGGTCACCAAGCACCCGGTCGGCGTCGGCTGAGACCTGCGCCGCGGCCGGGGCTCGACGCGGTGCGCGACCGAGCCATATCAGGGTCATGGGCAAGCAGGGCACCGGCAAGGGACGACGCGAGGACGACGCGCACGCGCGGCGGCAGGCGATCATCGACGGCCTGCTGGAGGACGCCCTGCGGCCGGCCTTCCACCGGCCGCCGAGCCACGAGGCCCTGTCACCGGACATCCGGCAGGCGATCGACCGCCTCCTCGCCAAGGCTGAGGCGCAGCGCAGCCGCAACCTGACCTACGACGACCTGGAGGAGGCGCTGCCGCCCCGAGACGTCTCGGCCGAGGATCTGGAGGCGATCTTCTGGATCCTGGCCGAGCACGGGATCGAGGTCGAGGACGGCGAGGCCTGATCCGAGACCTGAATCCGGGACGCGCCTGCCCTCCGGTTCACGGCACTCGCCAGTGTAGAGGAACCTCTCTATAAGCCGCGCTTCGCGCGTAGGCGCGATCGCACGAAGAGGTGCGCGGAGAGAGACCATGGGCGAGCGTTGGACACCGAAGAGCTGGAGACATCTGCCGATCGAGCAAGTCCCCACCTATCCGGACGCCGCCAGCCTCGGTGCCGTCGAGTCGCAGATCGCGAGCTTTCCGCCGCTGGTCTTTGCCGGTGAGGCCCGCAAGCTGAAGGCCGCGCTCGGGCGCGTCGCCGCGGGCCAGGCCTTCCTGCTCCAGGGCGGCGACTGCGCCGAGAGCTTCGACGAGCACTCTGCCGACAACATCCGCGACTTCTTCCGGGTGTTCCTGCAGATGGCGATGGTGCTGACCTTCGCGGGCGGTTCGCCCGTGGTGAAGGTCGGGCGCATCGCCGGGCAGTTCGCCAAGCCGCGCTCGTCGCCGACCGAGACCCTCGAGGGCGTGAGCCTGCCGAGCTACCGGGGCGACATCATCAACGGCATCGGCTTCACCGAGGAGTCGCGGGTGCCGGATCCGCGCCGCCAGCTCGAGGCGTACCGGCAATCGGCCGCGACGCTGAACCTGCTGCGCGCCTTCGCAACCGGCGGTTACGCGAACCTCGAGAATGCGCATCGCTGGATGCTGGGCTTCGTGAAGGATTCGCCGCAATCCTCGCGTTACCAGGACGTGGCCGGCCGCATGACCGACGCGCTCGACTTCATGCGGGCGATCGGCATCAATCCGGAGACCCATCCGGAGGTGCGGACCACCGACTTCTACACCAGTCACGAGGCCCTGCTGCTCGGCTACGAGGAGGCGCTGACCCGCGTCGATTCGACGACCGGCGACTGGTACGCGACCTCCGGCCACATGCTGTGGATCGGCGACCGGACCCGGCAGCCGGACCACGCCCACGTCGAGTACGCCCGCGGCATCAGGAACCCGATCGGCCTCAAGTGCGGCCCGTCCATGAAGGCGGAGGGCCTGATCCGGCTCATCGACCTGCTCAACCCGGAGAACGAGCCGGGGCGCCTCAGCCTGATCTGCCGCTTCGGCGCCGACAAGGTCGGCGACCACCTGCCGGCGCTGATTCGGGCGGTCGAGCGGGAAGGGCGCTCGGTCGTGTGGATCTGCGATCCGATGCACGGCAACACGATCCCGGCCGGCCGCTACAAGACCCGGCCGTTCGAGCGGGTGATGCAGGAGATCGAGGGCTTCTTCGGCGTCCACCGCGCCGAGGGCACCTTCGCGGGCGGCATCCACCTGGAGATGACCGGCAAGGACGTGACCGAGTGCACGGGCGGCGCCCGGGCCCTGACGGCGGACGACCTGCAGGACCGCTACCACACCTACTGCGACCCGCGTCTCAACGCGGAGCAGGCGCTGGAGGTGGCGTTCCGCACGGCCGAGCTGGTCAAGGCCGAGCGCAGCCACATCGAGCGCCCGCGCCTCGACGCGGCCGAGTAGGGCGGAGCACCGACCGGTCATCCGACCGGCCAACGACGCGCGCTGTCACCTCGCGGGGGCGGCGCGCACCGCCGGACGCCACGATGGTCAGGCGATCGCCCGGAGCGTGCCGTTCCAGCGGCGGATGACCGAGGCGACCTCCGAGACGGGGACGGCGCGGCTGAACAGGTAGCCCTGGACCTCGTCGCAGCCCTCCGCGCGCAGATGCGCGAGTTGCGCCTCCGTCTCGACGCCCTCGGCGGTCGTCGTCATGCCGAGGCTGGCACCGAGGCCGATCACCGCCCGAACGATGAAATCGGTCCCGTCCTTCACGCACAGGTCGCGCACGAAGGACTGGTCGATCTTGATCTTGTCGAACGGGAAGGAGCGCAGGTAGCTGAGCGACGAGTAGCCGGTGCCGAAATCGTCCATCGCCACGCGCACGCCCAGCGCGCGCAGGCTATGCAGGATCGCCGTCGTCGCACCGGGATTGGCCACCAGGACCGTCTCGGTGATCTCCAGCTCCAGGCGCCGGCCCGGCAACCCGGTCCGCCGCAACGCCTCGCGCACGGCGGTGACGAGACTCGCCGAGGTGAACTGCACGGCCGAGACGTTGACGGCGACCTTGAGCTCGTCCGGCCAGCGGGCGGCCTCCTCGCAGGCGCGGCGCAGCACCCACTCGCCGAGCGGCACGATCAGCCCGAGCTCCTCGGCAATCGGGATGAATTCGGCCGGCGAGACGGAGCCGCGGACCGCATGGTTCCAGCGCAGCAGCGCCTCGAAGCCGCAGATCCGGTCCGTCTCGAGGCTGTAGATCGGCTGGTAGTAGACCTCGAACGCCTCCCGGGCGAGGGCGTCACGCAGGTCGCGCTCCATGATCCGCCGGGCCATGAGGCGGGCATCCATGGCCGGTTCGAAGAAGCGGAACGCGCCCCGCGCCTCGGCCTTGCCCCGGTCGAGGGCGACTTCGGCGTTCTTCAGGAGCTTGTCCGCGTCGGACCCGTCGCTCGGGGCGAGGGTGATGCCGATGGTGAGCCCGACGCAGATCGTGTGATGGGTCAGGCTGTAGGGCGCGCCGACGACCTCGATGATGCGCCGGGCGAGGATGGCGGCGTCCTCGGGCCGGTCGACGCCGCGCTGGACCACGATGAACTCGTCGGCTCCGAGGCGCGCGACGCAGTCGATCTCGCGCACGCAGGCGGTGAGCCGATTCGCGACCGCGACGAGCAGCTCGTCGCCGATCCCGTGGCCCAGGGTCTCGTTGACCGGCCGGAAGTCGTCGAGGTCGATGGCGAAGACCGCGAAGCCCTGGTCGCGCCCGGCCTGCGCCACGGCCACGTCGATCTGCTGCCCCACAGCCACCCGGTTGGGCAGGCCGGTCAGCAGGTCGTGATGCGCCAGGAAGGCGATGCGAGCCTCGGCCCGGCGGCGCTCCGTGACGTCCTCGTAGGTGGCCACGAAGCCGCCATCGGCGGCCTCGCGCCGGTCGATGGCGACGATGCGGCCGTTGCTCAGCTCCTGGAAATGCGTCTGCCAAACGCCGTTGCTGAAGGCGTCCCGCTGCTGGCGCAGCAGCGCTTCGAGATCGCAGCCGGGATGGTTGCCGGCCGCGAGACTGGCGCTCAGGACCTCGAGGGCCGTCATGCCGGGTACGACCGTGCCGGGCGGCAGGCCGTAGATCTCGCCGTAGCGCCGGTTGACCACCATCAACCGATGCTGCGCGTCGTACAGGCAGAGCCCCTGGGACATGGTGTCGAGGGCCGCATCGAGGCGCAGGTTGGTCCGGGTCAGGAAATGCGCCTGCTCCTTGAGCAAGCTGATATCGCTGCACACCGCGATGAAGCCGCCCTGCCGGGTCGCGGTGCGGCTCACCCGCAGCCAGCGGCCGTCGGCCAACCGGACGTCGCCGTCCCGGGCCAGGGCTCCGAAGCGATCCTCCGGGACATCCGAGCGGTAGTCCTGCGGCTCGTGCGCAACCTTCGTCAGCGACAGACCGGCCTCGATGGCAGCGTCGAGCCCGTCGAAGAAGCGCAGGGCCTGCGCGTTGGCCAGGGTGATCCGGCCGTCGGCATCGACCACGACGACGCCTTCCCGTGCTGTCTGCAGCGCGTCCGTCACCTGCGTCTCGGTGCCCCGGCGCTGGCTGCCCTCGCGGAGCGTGATAGCCCGGATGGTCGACCGCATCGCCGCGACGGCGTTCAGCAGCCGGCTCAACCGGTCGCGGCCGCCGGTGGGGATCCGATCGTCGCGCTGGCCGCCCGCGATCCGTTTGGCCGCCGCGCCGACCGATCCGCCGATGTGGCGCATGAGCAGCCAGGCGATCAGCCCGCAGGCGATGATCACGAGGGCCGCCGCGATGGCGTGCCACTGGACGAAGCCCCGCACGCGCTGCCGCGCAGCCTGTCGGAAGGTGAAGCCGTCGCCGGCCATGACGTTGATCAGGAGATCGATCTGGCCTTCGATTGCGTCGGCCTGCCGTTCGAGAGCCGCCTTCTGATCCGGCCGAACCGTCACGGGATCGAAAGCGCGGCGCAGGCTCTCCCAGGACGCCACGCTGGTCTGGACGGCCTCGGCCGTCCGCGCCGCCCGCTCGGACTGGGCCCGCTCGGCCGCGATGGTGAGATCCTCGGCCAGGATCGCCGAGAGGTCGGTGATGTCCGCATCCCGCTTCGCCACCTCGGCAGCGTCGCCGGTCTGCATCCGCCGGACGAGGGCAGCGCGCATCTTCGCGAAGTCGGCCGCCACCGCGCGGGCGAAGCTGATCGAGGTGAGGGATTCGTCGTAGGTCCGTGTGACGAGCGTCCCGACCTGCGTGATCGCCAAGCCAGCCGAGAGCGCGAGCGCGCCCAGGAGAAGACCGACACAGAGGAAGGCGACGCTGACCGCGGCGCGAATCGACGTGATACGGCCCGTCCGCGTCGCGGCCGCGTGGGTGTGCCCGGCTCGGTCCGCGCACGCCGTCGGTGTCTCGGGATCTCGCATCGCACAGGTCGCTGGGTCACACGTCCGGCCAGCGATAAATGTCACTTGTTAAGAGGCAATTAGCTGGCTTGTCTCAGATCACGGATCAGCTGCGCGCGACCTTCACGGAGCAATCGGCGGATCGTGCACAGTCGACCGCACGATCGGTGAAATCTTCGGCACCGCGCTTCTGCCGGCGAGCGGATTCCGTCGATTGAACGCAACCTTTCATTACGAGTGGCGCGCATTTGAGCAACGGATCCGACCGGCGCGATGCTCATGTCGCCAGCTCGGCACCGATATACCGACCGGTTTCCGACAGCTCAGAGGCCGTATCCGCGCGCCGGCCGCGCCGTCGCGACGCGGTCCGCGGCCGGCGCGCCCGAATGATTCCCGCGGTCGAGTGATTCCCGCGGTCGAGTGTTTCCCGCGTTCACCGCTGCGCCGAGCGGAGCGGCCCGGGCGGGGGCGGTGACTTCAGGGGCTCGACCGACTGGCCGTCCCGCAGATCCGGGGCGGGGCTGTAGATGATCCGGCTGTCGGCGGGCAGCCCCGAGTCGAGCTCCAGCGTGCGCCCGAGATCGCGCCGGACGCGGATCGTCCGCCACGTCACCCGGTCGTCGTCGCTGAGGGTGGCGACCCTGAGGTCGTTGCCGTCGAACACCGTCGCCTCGGCGGGGATCGACACGCCGGGCTCGGTCCGGGGGATCTTGAGAGTGACGTAGGCGTACAGCCCGGCCCGCAGCGCCCGGTCAGCGTTGGGGACGTCCACCTGGGTGGTCAGCGTGCGCGACGCCGCGTTCAGCGCGACGGAGCTGCGCTCCACGTAGCCTTCGAAGCGCCGGCCCGGCATCTGCGGCACGGTGATCTCGGCACGGACGCCGGGCTTGACGCCGACGGCATCCTTCTGCGGCACGTTGACGGTGATGCGCAGCAGGCTGTCCTGATCCATGGTCAGCAGCGGCGTGCCCCCGTTGTCGGCGCGGACGAGGTCGCCGACATCGACGTTGCGCACCGTCACGACCCCGTCGAACGGCGCCACGACACGCTCGAAGGCGGTGAGCGCCTTCAGGCGGTCGACCACGGCCTCCTGCGCCTTGATGTTGGCGGTGGCGACCTTCACGCCGGCCTCGGCGGCGGCGAGCGCGGCGGCCTGGCTCAGCACGCCCGCCTTGGTGTTGTCGGCGTTCTGCCGCGAGGCCCAGCCCTGCACGGCCAGAGTGCTGGTGCGGTTGTTGGTGAGGTTGGCGAGGTTCACGTTCGCGCGGGCCTGCTCGACCTGCGCCTGCGCCTGGAGCAGCTGCGCCTTCAGCTGGCCGACCTGCGCCTCGGCCTGCGCGAGCTGCTGGTCGAGATCCGGTGCGGCGATGCGCAGGAGGAGGTCGCCCGCCTTGACCCGGGATCCGATATCGACCCGGCGCTCCGCGATGTAGCCAGTGGCGCGCGCGGCGATCGCCGCCGTGGTGAAGGCCTGGATCTCGCCGGGAAGCACGAGATCGAGGGGGCCCTCGGCCCGCTCGGCGGCCACGGTGCGCACCTGCGGCACGAGGATCCTGATCCGCTCCAGCGTCGCGGTCGCCTCCACGTCGCGCTGCCAGTGACCGTAGGCACCCCAGGCGAGCAGGCCGAGTCCGGCGAAGCCGACCAGCAGGAACGGGGCCTTGCCGGGCGGCGGAGGGACGTCCGAGCCCGCGTCGTGCGCCTTCATCGATCGGCTCTCCGCCCCGGACATCCGGCCGGGTCACGGTGAGGGTAGCGGCCGGCGGCCCGGCCCGCCAGCGTGTGCATTGGCCGCATCGGCGCGCCGGCCTAACGCGCCGGCCCGGCCACCAGCAGGCGCCGGCTGAGGCGCTTGTGCAGGTGGACCATCAGGGCGATGCCGAAGAGGGGCGTCAGCAGGTTGAGAACCGGGACGATCATCAGGCCGGCCAGCAGGCAACCGGCGCCGAGCGTCCGGACCGAGAAGGCGCGGCGCATCTCGGCGGCCTCGGGAAGGGGGCGGAACCGGGCCGCCGCCATCTCGAAGTACTCGCGGGACAGCAGGTAGGCGTTGGCGGCGAAGAAAGCCGCGATCCCGATGACGGGAACGAAGAAGATCACCAGGGCCGCGAGGTTCACCAGCAGCGTCACACCGGCGAAGCGCAGGGCGTAGAGCATGGCGGTCCCGAACGGCATGGCGCGTCCGGGCGGCTCGTTCGGGAAATCGGTGCGCTCGACGATCTCGGCCGCGTCGTCGAGGAAGAAGCCCGCCACCAGGATCGAGACCGCCGGCATCAGGTAGGCGAGGGCCACGACCAGACCGAAACCCGCGAGGTAGTAGGCGAGGCTGTCGAGGATCGGGTACTTGGCGGAGATGTGGTGGCTCGCCTGGAAGGCCTGGATCAGCCGGGTCAGGCCGAGCCAGATCAGGAGCAGGAGCCCGACCGTCAGGCCGAGGGACTTCCACAGGATCGCGCGCAGCGGCGGCGAGAAGGTCTGGCGCAAAGCCGCCGCGGCGGACTCGACGAGCATCGGGCGAGAATTCCGGCCTGCGCCGGAAGCGGCGCTGGCGCGTTGTGGAGCGGTGCGGCGACCGGTGCAAGATCGGGCTCCGTCGCAGGGGCGGCAGGGTGCGGGGAGCACGCGTGCAGGACACGACAGGACAGGTCTCGGCGCCGCGGGCGCCCGATCACCGGTGGAGCGACCCGGTCGTCCGGCCCACCTACAGGCCGCGCCTCGCGCCGCTGCCCGAGAAGCCCGAGGTGCTGGTGATCGGCGCGGGCGCCGCCGGCATCGGCGCGGCCCACACCCTCGCGGCCCGGGGCGTGTCCGTCGCGGTGCTGGAGGCGCGGGAGCGCGTCGGCGGCCGCGCCCTGACGGTGACCCTGCGCGGCCACGCCCTCGATCTCGGGGCCCACTGGCTCCATGCCGGGCCGATCAACCCCCTGGTGGCGCTCGGCCGGGCGCGCGGCGAGCGGCTCCGCCGGGCCGCGCAGGAGAGCCACGTCTGGGTCCGGGGCCGGCCGGGCCGCGCCGACGACGTCCGGGCCGACGCGCGCGCCTTCGACCGCGCGGACCGCGCCATGACCCGTGGCGCCGCGCAGCCCGGCCCCGACCGGCCGGCCGCCAGCGCGCTGCCGCCCGGGCTCGGTGCCTGGGGCGACCGGGTCGCGCAGGTCCACGGCCTCGTCTCGGGCCGACCGCTGGAGGCGGTCTCGCTCCACGACTTCCCCAGCCTGGAATACGGCGACAACTACTTCCTGGCCGACGGCTACGGCAGTTACGTCGCCCGCTTGGCTGACGGCCTGCCGGTGGCGCTCGCGACGCCGGTGACCCGGATCGACTGGTCGGGCGGCCGCGTCCGCGCGACCGGCGCGGATGGGACCGTCTACGCCGCCCGCGCGGTGATCGTGACGGTGCCGATGATGGTGCTCCGGGACGGGCCGACCTTCACGCCGCCGCTGCCGAACGCAGTCCGCGCTGCCATCGACGGCTTCACCACCGGCATCTACGAGCACGCGGTGCTTCACTGGCCATCGAGCCCGTTCCGCGGCCGCGACCGGCTGGCGGCGATCCACGGCGGGCGGCGCGCCCCGCCGGGCCTCCTCACCCGCATCGACGACACGCCGTTCCACTACTACGAACTCGACCTGCACGAGGCGGCGGCGATCGACGCGGCAGGATCCGGCGCGGACGGCGTGCGCCGCCATGTCCGCGCGGTCCTGGGCGAGCATTTCGGCCGGGCGCGGCTGCGCGACCTGACGATCCCCGCGGTGAGCGCGTGGCGCCACGACCGGTGGTCGCGCGGCTCGTGGGCCGTGGTCCCGCCGGGCCACGCGCCGGCGCGACAGGCCCTCCGCGCCGCCGCCGCCGACACCGTCTGGTTCGCCGGCGAGGCGCTGTCCCGGGAGCAGTGGGGCACGGTCGGGGGCGCCTACGCGGAAGGCGTCCGGGCCGCCGAGGCCGTGTCCGCCGTCGTACAGACGGGCGCCGGCGAGCGTATCCGGGCGGGCACAGGCTGAAGCGCGCGCGGCGCGGAACCTGCCGGAACGCTTGCCGCAGCCGGACAAGACAGGCATCCCCCCGCCGAAACGCGACAGGGGGCGGCGATGGATTGGGTCGAGGGCATCGGCTATCTCGGGACGGCGCTGACCATCACGGCGACGGCCATGAGCACGATGATCCCGCTGCGGATCATCTCGCTCTGCGCGAGCTGCGCCGTGATCACCTACGGCATCATGATCGGCAGCATGCCGGTGGTGCTGACCGAATTGATCCAGATGCCGTTCAACGCCTACCGGCTCTGGCAGATGCTGCGCCTCGTCCGGGACGTGGAGACGGCCGCCGAGAACGACCTGTCCCTGGAATGGCTCCGACCCTTCGGCTCCCGACGCCCGTTCGGCATCGGCGAGGTGGTGTTCCGCAAGGGGGATCTCGCCACCGAGATGTACTACATCGAGAGCGGCGTGTTCCGGATCCCGGAGGTCGACCTCGAGGTGCGCCAGGGCGGGATCGTCGGCGAGCTCGGGCTCCTGTCGCCCGGCAACGCCCGCACCGCCTCGCTGGTCTGCGTCGAGGCGGGACACGCGCTGTGCGTGTCCTACTCGGACGTGAAGCAGCTCTACTACCAGAACCCCGAATTCGGGTTCTACTTCCTCAAGCTGACCAGCGAGCGGCTCTTCCAGGGTGTGCAGGGCATGTCCAAGCCCCAGGCGGTGGCCGGCGACGCCCTGTGAGGCGCCGCCGTCCGCTGCTCAGTGTCCGCCGCTCAGAGCATGCTCGGCAGGATGCGGTCCGGCGGCCGGTGTCCGTCCATGAAGGTCTTGATGTTGATGATGACCTTCTCGCCCATGTCGGTGCGGCTCTCGTAGGTCGCCGAGCCCATGTGGGGCAGGAGGACGACCTTGCCCTGGCGGGCGAGCTTGACGAGGCGCGGGCTGACGGCGGGCTCCTGCTCGAACACGTCGAGGCCGGCCGCCGAGACCTCCCCGCCCTCGATCAGGCGCGCCAGGGCGTTCTCGTCGATCACCTCGCCGCGGGCCGTGTTGACCACGATCGCCTCGGGCTTGAGCAGCTTGAGGCGCCGGGCCGAGAGCAGATGGTAGGTCGCGGGCGTGTGCGGGCAGTTCACCGACACGATGT
The DNA here is from genome assembly GCF_001424445.1 of Methylobacterium sp. Leaf361. NCBI lineage: Bacteria > Pseudomonadati > Pseudomonadota > Alphaproteobacteria > Hyphomicrobiales > Methylobacteriaceae > Methylobacterium > Methylobacterium sp. Leaf361. Next base: position 504,756 of record NZ_LMPY01000023.1, read on the forward strand.
CGACGCGCGCCAGCATCTGGTCGAGGGATTCCCAGTAGGTCGCGTCCAACGCGCTCTCGATGGCGGCCGGCACCCGGCGGCGGTTGTGGTAGTGCACCTGCAGTCCGAAGGCGCGGGCGCGCTTGGCCAGCGCCTGGCCGATCCGGCCCATGCCGACGATGCCGAGGCGCTTGCCGGTGATGCGCCGGCCGAGCATCCAGGTCGGCGACCAGCCGGTGGTCCACTCGTCGTCCGGGATGATCCGCGCGCCCTCGGTGACCCGGCGGGCGACCGCGAGGATCAGCGCCATGGTCATGTCGGCGGTGTCCTCGGTCAGCACGCCGGGCGTGTTGGTGACCGTGATGCCGCGCTCCAGTGCCGCCGCCACGTCGATGTGATCGACGCCGTTGCCGAAATTGGCGATCAGGCGGAGGTTCGGGCCGGCCTGGGCGATCAGCCCGGCATCGATCTCGTCGGTCACGGTGGGGACGAGCACGTCGGCCTCGCGCAGGGCGGACGCCATCGCATCCGGCGCCATCGGCGCGTCCTCGGAATTGAGCCGGACGTCGAACAGTTCGCGCATCCGCGTCTCGACGGCATCCGGCAGGCGCCGCGTCACGACCACCAGCGGCTTGCGCTTCGACACGTCTCTCTCCCCCGTCAGCCCAGCGGCCTTGATTGCGGCTCGCGCCCGGCGGCTCCCGCCCGGACCGCGTCCCGAAAGCGTCCGTTAACCGAACTCGGCCAGACAGGATCGGTCACGGGGCGCCGGTTCCGGAGCCTGTTCCGACCCATCGGCCTCTCTACCAGAGGTGGGCCGGAACACAATCGGATGCGGACCGGTCCGCGTGTCGAACCGGCCCCGCTTTCGACATGTCCGGCGCCCAGCAACCCCACGTCTGGATAGGGAGACGACCATGCGCGTGTCATGCCTCAGCCTCGCCGTCGCGGCGGTGCTGGCCGGCGGCCTCGCGACCGGTGCCCGCGCGGCGCCGCCGACCGGCCCCGAGGCCGGGGTCGGGCCGGTGACCAAGCTGCCGCTGCCGCGCTACGCGAGCCTGAAGACCGATCGCGTCAACCTCCGCGAAGGCCCCTCGAAGGATCACCGGACGCTCTGGGTGTTCCAGCGGGCCGGCCTGCCGGTCGAGATCGTGGGCGAGTTCGAAACTTGGCGCAGGATCCGCGATTCGGAGGGCACCGAGGGCTGGGTGCTGCACTCGCTGCTGTCCGGGCGCCGCACCGCCATCGTGAATGCCGGCCCCGACAAGGGTGTCGAGAAGGCGGCCGTGTCGCTGCGGGCCAAGGCCGACGACGGCGCCGACGACGAGGCCAAGCTCCAGACCGGCGTGATCGGCAGCGTCAAGAGCTGCACCGGCACGTGGTGCCGCATGATCGTCGCGCTTCCCAACAAGCGGGACGTCGACGGCTACATTCGCCAGAATCGCCTGTGGGGCGTCTACCCGAACGAGGTCGTGGAATAGCGGTCCGGGCGCCCCGACGGCGCCCGTCCGTCATTCCGGGTAGCGGCGCGCCAGCTCCCGGCACGCCGGCAGCCCGAAAAAGCGAAGGCCCGGACGATGCCGGGCCTCGCGTCGCTCGCTTACTGCGTTGGACGCGGGCCTCAGCCCTGGCGGCGGCCCGCCGGACGGCTGCGGCGCAGGCGCACGATCACCTCGACCCCGGCGATCTCCATGCCCTCGGGCGCCTCGGGCAGCGAATCGACCGTGATGCCGCAATCCGGCATGTCGATCACCTGGCTCTCGTCCTCCAGGTAGAAATGGTGGTGCTCGGTCGGGTTCGTGTCGAAATAGGCCTTCGACCCGTCGAGCGCGAGCTGGCGCAGGAGCCCGGCCTCGGTGAACTGGTGCAGCGTGTTGTAGACGGTCGCCAGCGAGACCGGCACCTTGGCGCGCATCGCCTCGTCGTACAGCATCTCCGCCGTCAGGTGGCGGTCGCCGCGGCCGAAGAGCAGCCAGCCCAGGGACAGGCGCTGCCGCGTCGGGCGCAGGCCGGCCCGACGCAGACGGTCGCGCAGGTCGGACAGCGGACAGCCGCGGCGCGGAGTCCCGTTGGCCTCCAACTGGGGGGCGGGGACCCGGCCGTTGAAGACGGCCTGGAATGGCACCGGTTCGGACATCGCTGGACTGAACGCTCGACGAGGGGCCTGAAGGAACGGATGTCTCCTCAGTATATTGAAGTGGTCGGACAGTCGCAACCCGAGCGTTGCCGCATACCCGCGGCTGCAGGCTTTGAAGGCGCGGCGCCCCGTGCTAACCCGCGCGCCAGCCGATGGGCCGAGTATAGTCGCCCGCGACGCGAAGATCGCGCACATCCGAGGAAACAGCCAACGCAATGCCGCCAGACGCCGAGACACAAGCGCAGGGTGCGAGCCGCCGGTCGCACTATTCCTACGAGGATCTTCTGGCCTGCGGGCGCGGCGAACTCTTCGGATCCGGCAACGCGCAGTTGCCGCTGCCGCCGATGCTGATGTTCGACCGGATCACGTCCATCGGGACCGAGGGCGGCGCCCACGGCAAGGGGCACGTGACGGCCGAGCTCGACATCCGGCCGGACCTCTGGTTCTTCCCCTGCCATTTCCAGGGCGACCCGGTGATGCCGGGCTGCCTCGGCCTCGACGCCCTCTGGCAGATGCTGGGCTTCCATCTCGGCTGGCTGGGCTCGCCGGGCCGCGGCCGCGCCCTGGGCGTCGGCGAGGTGAAGCTCGCCGGCCAGGTGCTGCCGACGATCAAGAAGGTCGTCTACAATGTCGACGTGAAGCGGGTCCGTCAGGGCAAGCTCGTGCTCGGCATCGGCGACGGCTGGCTCGAGGCCGACGGCGAGCGCGTCTATCAGGTCCAGGACATGCGGGTCGGCCTGTTCCAGAGCTGAGCCGCAGCCGCCGCGCGTCCGGTTCGCGGCTTGGCCGCAACGCCGGACGGTCTCGGCGGTTGAGATTGTGTCCGCGTCACCTTAGCTGACCGTGACGCGGCCCGGGCGACCGGGACCGCGACGGAGGTAGTGTCACCATCATGCGCCGTGTCGTCATCACCGGGATGGGCATCGTCTCGTCCATCGGCAACAACACGCAGGAGGTGCTCGCCTCCCTGCGCGAGGCCCGCTCGGGCATCGCGCGCGACGCCAGCTACGCCGAGCACGGCTTCCGCAGCCAGGTCTCCGGCGCGCCCACCCTCGATCCCGAGGGCGTGGTGGACCGGCGCGCGATGCGCTTCCACGGCGGCGGGACCGCCTGGAACCACGTCGCCATGGATCAGGCGATCCAGGATGCCGGCCTGGATCAGGGCGACATCTCGAACGAGCGCACCGGCATCATCATGGGCTCGGGCGGTCCCTCGACCCGCGTGATCGTCGAGGCCGCCGGCATCGCGCGGGACAAAGGTCCCAAGCGCATCGGCCCGTTCGCCGTGCCGAAGGCGATGTCGTCGACCGCCTCGGCGACGCTCGCGACGTGGTTCAAGATCCGCGGCGTGAACTACTCGATCTCCTCCGCCTGCGCGACCTCGAATCACTGCATCGGCAACGCCGCCGAGATCATCCAGGGCGGCCGGCAGGACATCATCTTCGCGGGCGGCTGCGAGGATCTCGACTGGACGCTCTCGGTGCTGTTCGACGCCATGGGCGCCATGTCGTCGAAGTACAACGACACGCCGTCCCGGGCCTCCCGCGCCTACGACGCGAACCGCGACGGCTTCGTCATCGCGGGCGGCGCGGGCGTGCTGGTCCTCGAGGAGCTGGAGCACGCCAAGGCGCGCGGCGCCCGGATCTACGGCGAGGTCGCGGGCTACGGCGCCACCTCGGACGGGCACGACATGGTCGCCCCGTCGGGCGAGGGCGCCGTGCGCTGCATGCGCCAGGCGCTGGACGGGCTGAAGGGCGCGCGGATCGACTACATCAACCCGCACGCCACCTCGACCCCGGTCGGTGACGACAAGGAGATCGAGGCGATCCGCGAGGTGTTCGGCCGCGGCGAGGATTGCCCACCGATCTCGGCCACCAAGTCGCTGACCGGCCACTCCCTGGGCGCGACCGGCGTCCAGGAGGCGATCTACAGCCTGCTGATGATGAACAACGGCTTCATCTGCGAGAGCGCGCATATCGACACCCTCGATCCGGCCTTCGCCGACATGCCGATCCTGCAGCAGCGCCGGGACAACGCGCAGCTCGGCCACGTGCTGACCAATTCCTTCGGCTTCGGCGGCACCAACGCCACCCTGGTCCTGAAGCACGTCGACGCCTGATCGCCCGGCGCGGAACCGCCGGCCGCGGGCCGGCGTTTACCCGCTGTTGAGATCTGGTGGTGGCGATGGGGACTTTCATCTTCGGAACATTGGGCGGCCTCATGATCGCCGGTGTCGCGGCGATCTACGCGAAGCAGGCCGCGCTGGAAGAAGCGGATTCCCACACGGACGGGCATTTCTGAGCCCGGCCCACGACGCCACAAACGCCCCGCCCGCCGGCGGGGCTTTTTTTTGCCCATTGCCGGACACCGCCGCGTTTGGATCGCGGCGCGAGCCGCGTTAAGGCAGCCTGCCGCGGTTCGCTGGTCGCGACCGCGGTCCGGACCCGCTTCGCGGGTCTGGCGTGCTCGGTCAGGATGTGAGTCGGCATGACGGGTTTGATGGCGGGCAAGCGCGGCCTGATCATGGGCGTCGCGAACGATCACTCGATCGCCTGGGGGATCGCCAAGGCGCTGCACGCCCAGGGCGCGCGACTGGCCTTCACGTACCAGGGCGAGGCCCTGGGCCGCCGGGTGGCGCCCCTCGCCGCCAAGCTCGATTCGGACATCGTTCTGCCCTGCGACGTCGAGGATCTCGCCTCCGTCGACGCGACCTTCGAGACGCTCGACGCGCGCTTCGACGGCGGCCTGGACTTCGTGGTCCACGCCATCGGCTTCTCCGACAAGGCGCAGCTCAAGGGCCGCTACGTCGACGTGACGACGCGCGAGAACTTCGTGCGCACCATGACGATCTCGTGCTTCTCGTTCACCGAGATCGCGCAGCGCGCGGCCAAGCGGATGAACCAGGGCGGCTCGCTGCTGACCCTGACCTACGGCGGCGCGACCCGGGTCATGCCGAACTACAACGTCATGGGCGTCGCCAAGGCAGCACTCGAGGCCTCGGTGCGCTACCTGGCGAGCGACCTGGGCCCGGACGGGATCCGGGTGAACGCGCTCTCCGCCGGCCCGATGCGGACGCTGGCGGGCGCCGGGATCGCCGACGCGCGGCTGATGTTCAACCACCAGCGGGCGCACGCGCCGCTGCGGCGCACGGTCAGCCTGGAGGATGTCGGCGGTTCGGCCCTCTACCTGCTGTCGCCGCTCTCGGGCGGCGTCACCGGCGAGGTCCATTTCGTCGATGCCGGCTACAACATAATCTCGATGCCGCGCCCGGACGTGCTGCAGGCGCAAGACGAGGCCGGCGTCGTCGGGGACGCCTGAGGCGCCTCACTCCTCCGGGATGCGCCCCGGGGGCAGGGGACCGGCCGGCGAACCGCGCTCGCCGCCGACCGAGCGCCGCTCTCGGGCGGCGCGCGCCTCCTCCGCGGTCGGCGGCGCCGAGGGATAGTTCGACGCGAAGGGGTTCGGCGGCGCCCCGCGCCCGGAGCCGCCGAACAGCTTGTCGAGGAAGCCCTCCTCGGCGCTCACGGGTCGGGCGACCAGGAGAAGGGCGAGGGCGAGGATCGGGCGAAGCTGCATCGTCGTCGTCTGCGTGCCGGGACCGTGCCGGGTTAGGGCCACTTTCCGGCGGATCGGAGGCCGAGTCCCCGTCGCCTGGAACCCCGGCGCGTCCGGCGGGTTCGCGGTCAACGATGAGGGCGCGTACAGGAGGCGTGATGTCCGAGGTAACCTATCGCATCGTCGAGCACGACGGCGGCTTCGCCTACAAGGTCGGCGACGTGTTCTCCGAGACGTTCCCGAGCCGCGAGGAGGCGCTGCAGGCGGCGCAGGCCGCGGCGGCGGAGCAGCAGGTCCCCGGGTCGACCGAGGGGATCCGCTACCAGGATCAGGCCGGCGGCTGGCACGACGAGACCGCGCAGGGCAGCGACCGGCCCCGCGCCCGGGTCGTGGAGTAGCCGCGGCGGACGGGACGGACATGCGCGATCGTCCGCAACGGCGGGAAATCTCGTGGCGCGTGCGCGGCGCGTGACCCCGGCCGCGGCGCCGGCCGGTCGCAGGGCGCCCGCCCTGCCGAAGGGCGCGCGGCGGACGACCCCGTCGCCGGAGACGCTGGCGGCGCTCGGCCCGGACCGGCTGATCGCGCTGATCCTCGGCGAGACCGGGCGCAACCCGGCCTTCAAAAAGCTGGTGAGCGCCGCGCTCGCCTCGCTCCAGGGCCCCGAGGCCGTCGCGGCGATCGTCGACCGGCGGCTGACGGGCCTCGAGGGCGCCCAGGGCTACATCGACTGGCAGAAGCGCCGGACCTTCGCGGCCGACCTCAACACGACCGTGACGGTGATCCTCGACGAGCTGCGGCCCCTCGATCCGGGGGCCGCGCTCGACCGGCTCCGCCGCTTCCTCGACGGCGCCGACGCGGTACTGAACCGCGTCGACGACAGCACCGGCGCCGTGCAGGGGGTGTTCGACCGCGCCGCCACGGCCTTCGTGGAGATCGCCGGCGCCCTGCCGCCGGAGGACGCCGCCGGGGTGGCCGCGCGCCTCGTCGAGCCGTTCGCCACGGATCCGTTCGGCCCCCTCGGAACCGTCCTCGGCGACATGATCCCGGCGCTGCCCGAGCAAGCCCTCGCCGAGATCGACGACCGGCTCTCCGCCGCCGAGGCGGCCCTGCCGCTGGGCGGGGATCCCCGCCGCGACGCGACCCACCACCGGCAGGCGGCCCGGATTCAGATCCTGCGCCTGCGCCAGGCCGTCGCCGACCGGCGCGGCGACACCGACACCTTCATCGCCCTGGAGCGGGCGACCTTGCCGGGGCGGGAGAACCGCGTGGCGATCGCCCGGCGGCTCCTCGACGCCGGGCGCGCCACCGAGGCGCTGGACTGGATCCGGCGCATGCAGGACCCGGGCCTGCGCATCGCCACGCGGGCCGACCTGATCGCCGGCTTCGACCTGCGCGGACCTGAGCGGGAACGGCAGGCGCTGGAGATCGAGATCCTCGACGCGCTCGGCCGGGGCGATGAGGCGCAGGCCCTGCGCTGGGGGCGGTTCGAGCGCGAACTCGACGCGCCGATGCTGCGCACCTTCCTCGCCAAGCTTCCGGATTTCGAGGACGAGGAGGCGCTCCAGCGCGCCCTCGACCACGCCGAGGCCTTCCCGCAGCCGCACCGGGCGCTCGCCTTCCTGGCGGCCTGGCCGGATCTACGCCGTGCGGCCGCGCTGGTCGTCGCGCGGCCTGAGACCTGGCAGGGCGACCAGTACGCGGTGCTGGCGCCGGTCGCCGAGGCGCTGGCGCAGGATCACCCCCGGGCCGCGACGATCCTGTATCGCCGGCTCCTCGACTCGATCCTCGAGACCGGCCGCAGCGCCGCCTACCCGCACGGCGCGCGCTACCTCGCGGAGCTCGACGCCCTGGCGGGGCGCATCGCGACCGGCGACGTCGATCCGGATCCGCAGGCCTACCGCGCTGCTCTGCGGCGGGCGCACGGCCGCAAGCACGGGTTCTGGAGCCTCGTGCGCGACTGAACCGGACGCGCGGCCGGCTCAGTCCTCCAGCACGATGGCGTCGACCCGGTCCGGGTAGAAAGCCACGTGGTCGCGGATTGCCGCGACGGCCGGGTACGGGTCGCCGTAGCTCCAGACCGCGTCGGGGCGCCGATCGCCGTCGACGACGAGGTCGAAATAGTGGGCGTCGCCCTTGTACGGGCAGTGGCTCGTCCGCGCCGAGGCGACGAAACAATCGGCGCGGATGTCGCTTCGCGGCACGTAGAAGACCGGTGGGTACTGAGCCTCCTGCAGCCGCAGGGCGTTCCGGGTCTCGGCGACCGCGGCGCCCGCCACGACGACGCGGACGCGGCGGGACTCGGGCTCGACGGTGATCGGGTGGTCCGGTCCGGGCAGCTTCATGGCGTGTTCCCTCCCTCGGGCTTCAACTCGACGGTCCCGAGCGCGTCGGCGAGGCGCGTCTTCGCGGTCCCGGGCCGCAGGGGCTTCTGCTGCGTCTCGTGCGGCGCCCAGCCCGAGAGCCACAGCACCTCGAAGGTCGCCCGCACGCGACCGTCCGGGTCCGAGAACCGCTCGGCGTAGATCTCGGCCATGCGCAGCAACGTCGCCCGCCGCAGCGGCGTCCGCCGCCGCTCGGTGAGCACGTTGGTCATGCCCATGGCCCGCAGGTCGCGCATCAGGCCGAACGGGTCGGCGTAGCGGACCGTCAGCGTGTCGGTATCGGCCACCGGCAGCGCGAAGCCCGCCCGCTGCAGCAGGCCGCCGGCCTCGCGCACCGCCGCGAAGGGCGCCACGCGGGGGCTGACCCCACCCTCGACCTCGCTCTCGGCCTGGGCGAAGCTCTGGCGCAGCTCCGTCAGCGTCGCGCCGCCGAGCAGGCAGCCGACGAACAGCCCATCCGGACGGAGGGCGCGGCGCAGCTGGATCAGCGTGCCGGGGAGGTCGTTCACGGCGTGGAGGGCCAGCAGCGACACGGCGAGGTCCAGGCTCCCGGTCGCCAGCGGCAGCGCTTCGGGATCTCCGACGATCAGGTCGCCGCCCGGCTCCGGAAGGGCCGCGAGGCGGACATGCCGCGCCGCCGGATAGCGGGCGGCGAGCAGCCGGGTCGCCACGGGACGCGGCGTGGCGAGGTCGAGAACCGAGACGAAGCTGCGCAGGACGGCGCCGAGCCGGTCGTCGAGATCCTCGGCGAGGCGGTCGAGGAGGAAGCCCGGGTAGCCGAGGCGCCCGGCACGGGCGAGGCGGCGGCGGGCGAGGCGCGTGTCGAACAGGGCGGCGGGAGCATCCATCGGGGGTCAGATGGCATCTGCGGTCGCGTCGCGCCACCGTCGCCGCGCACGGTCTCGTGAGCTGCGCTAGGATGCTGGAACGACTCGGGAGCGTCGCTGTTCCTGCTGCAACCGGCCCAACGGCCGAGATTCCTCAGGGAGCACACATCATGAAGCGCATGCTCGTCGGGGCCGCCGTGGCCCTCACCACCCTGGCCGCCGCGGGCGGCGCCGAGGCGAAGGGCTGCATCAAGGGCGCCATCGTCGGCGGCATCGCGGGTCACTACGCCGGCCATCACGGCCTCGTCGGCGCCGCGGCCGGCTGCGCCATCGGCCGCCACCGCGCCAACGCTCGCGACCGTCAGGTCGAGCGGCAGCAGATGGCGCCGCAGGCGCGCCCCGTCTCGGCCCAGTAAGCCGGGTCTGCGGGAGCGCGTCGCGCGCATGACGGCCGTCCAGGCCGTCGCCACGGCCCTGCGCGGTCTGCCGCGCGGGGTCGTCTCCCTGATCTACCCGCCCACCTGCGCGGGCTGCGGCGGCGCCACCGCCGACCCGGGCGCCCTCTGTCCGTCCTGCTGGTCGAGCCTGCGCCTGATCGAGGAACCGGTGTGCCAGCGCTACGGTACGCCCTTCGCGGTCGACCTCGGGGTCGGCCCGCTGGTGTCGCCCCGGGCCATCGCGGAACCGCCGGTCTTCGGCCGCGCCCGGGCGGTCGCCCTCTACGATTCCGTGGCGCGGCGGCTCGTCCATCGCCTGAAATACGAGGACCGGCTCGATCTCGCCGGCGTGATGGCCCGGATGATGGCCGCGAGCGGCCGGACCCTGATCGCCGAGGCCGAGTGCCTCGTGCCGGTACCGCTCCATCGCGGACGCCTGTGGCGGCGGCGCTTCAACCAGTCCGCCCTGCTGGCGCGGACGATCGCGGATGCGGCGGGGCGGCCGTGCGTCGCCACGGCCCTGGTGCGCGTGCGCGCCACGCGATCCCAGGTCGGCCTGAGCCGCGCGGCGCGGGCCGAGAACCTGAGCGGCGCCTTCCGGGTCGCTTCCGCCGAGCAGCACCGCGTCCGCGGGCGCCGGGTCCTTCTCATGGACGACGTCATGACCACCGGCGCCACCGGCAACGCCGCCGCCCGCGCGCTCCTGCGCGGCGGGGCGACGTCCGTGGATCTCCTGACCTTCGCCCTCGTCGGCGACATCGCCGGCTGAGCCTGCCTTCAGCGCCCGGCCTGCACCCGCTCCGGGAAGCCCGCCGCCAGGGTGAAGTCGAACGCCTCCGCGATCCCCTCGTACCAGAGCGAGAACGGCGTCGGACGCGCGAGGTGCAGGGCGCCCTCGGTCTCGCGCCCCTCGTGCTGGAGGGCCGCCCCGTGCTTGGCCGCGAGCCGCAGCATGGGCCCGTTTCCCGACAGGCAGCGGACGTGGAGATCCTTGACGCCGCGATGCCGCGCCGCGCGGGCGATCCGGGCGAACAGGGCGGCCCCGATCCCCTTGCGGCGGAAGGTCTGCTCGACCGCGAAGGCTGCCTCAGCGTGCGGCCCCAGGGCGTAGCGGGACGCGCCCGGCCCCATCGGCCGCAGCTCGGCGAGACCGCGCAGCACGCCGCCCACGAAAGCGCCGTACATCACGCCCTCCGCGGTCAGCGCCTGCGCGGCGTAGGCCCGGACTCCGGCCTCGCTGACATTGCCCATGAAGCGGCTCGCCCGGGTCTCCGGATCCAGCCGCAGGAAATAGTCGAGGACCGCCGCGCGGTCCGCCGGCCAGAGACGCCGGATGGTGTGGGTCGGCCCATCGAGGGCTTGTACCGCCATGATGAAGCTCCGGTTCGTGCGCGCTGCCGCGCGGGGTGATCCGGACGCTCCTCCCAAGAGACCGCCGGGATGTCGCATCCCCGTATTCATTGTGCAATGCAGCAGAGTGCGGGGCCGGCCGGCCGCGGGCCTGCCATGCGTGGGACCGATGGGAGTCTTCGATGGGACGCCTCAATGGGACGCTTGCCCGCGGCTGTTCGGCCGCAGGCTTGATTCAGGCCGAGCTTGCGCGGCACTGGAACAGGCCCCGGGTCGTTGACCGCCGATGCGGGTGCAGGGGGTGCCGAACCGGTACCGCGATCAGCAGCGAGGAACCGGCGGCGTGAACGACAGATCCGGCAAGCCCATCGCTCCGTCGCCGGCGGCGCTCGCCGGTGCGGTCTCGCCCGGCCCGGTCCACGAGCGCTACGAGGCGCTGGTCGCCACCGGCGCCATCGAGCGCGATCCCGCCCAGGCGCACCTCGTGCGCGCCCTCGACCGGCTGGTCGTCGACCTCCAGCGCCGCAAGCGGGCCAGCAAGACGAGCGCCCTGGGGTGGCTGTTCCGCCGCAAGGACGAGGCGGAGGCGATCAAGGGCCTGTACATCTGGGGCTCGGTCGGGCGCGGGAAGACCATGCTGATGGACCTCTTCCACGAGGCGGCGCCGGAGCCGAAGCGGCGCGTCCATTTCCACGGCTTCCTGGCCGACGCGCACGAGCGGATCCACGCCTACCGTCAGGCGCTGAAGGCCGGCACCGTCAAGGGCGACGACCCGATCGGACCGGTGGCCGACCAGCTGGCCGACGAGGCGACCCTGCTGTGCTTCGACGAGTTCACTGTCACCGACATCGCCGACGCGATGATCCTGGGTCGCCTGTTCAACCATCTGTTCCGGCGCGGCGTCACCGTCGTCGCGACCTCGAACGTCGAGCCCGACCGACTCTACGAGGGCGGCCTCAACCGGGCGCTGTTCCTGCCCTTCGTGGCGAACCTCCAGGAACGCGTGACCGTCGTCCGCCTCGACTCCCGGACGGATTTCCGGCTCGAGAAGCTCGGCGGCGCGGCGGTCTACCATGTCCCCGCCGACGCGGCGGCGCGCGCGGCCCTCGACGCCGCCTTCAAGGCCCTGACCGGCAAGGCTCGCGGCCTCCCGGCGACGGTCACGGTCCACGGCCGGGCCGTGGCGGTTCCCGAGCAGGCGACCGGCGTGGCCCGGTTCGGCTTCGACGATCTCTGTCGCCAGCCCCTCGGCGCCTCCGACTACATGGCACTCGCCCGCGCCTACCACACGGTGATCCTCGACGGGATCCCGGTGATGGGCGAGGCGGAGCGGAACGAGGCCAAGCGCTTCATCACGCTGGTCGACACGCTCTACGACCGGCACGTGAAGCTCGTGGCCTCCGCGGCCGCCGAAGCGCAGGACCTCTACACCGCCCGGACCGGCCGCGAGGCCTTCGAGTTCGACCGGACCGTCTCGCGCCTCATCGAGATGCGGTCGCGGGAATATCTCGGCCAGCCGCACGGCCGACCCGATTCCGAGGCGTCGGGCGCCACCACCGGGCTGGTGGAGACGTGAGCGCCCCGTCGCGCGCCGGATCGATCTTCGGCCTGCGCCGGCGCAATTGGCGCGGCGCCGGCCCGCTGGGCTGGCTCCTCGGTTCGCCCGTCGCCTTCATCCTGCTGATCGTTGCCCTGGGCAGCGGCACGGCCAATTACGTGACCGGCGAGACCGACCGGGCCGCGACCGCCCGGGCGAACGCGACGATCGCCGGGATCGAGCGCCTGATCTCCGAGGTCAAGGACCTGGAGACCGGGGAGCGCGGCTTCGTTCTGGTCGGCAGCGAGGATTACCTCCGTCCCTACACGACCGCCCTCACCAAGATCGACACGGAGCTGACCGGCCTCGGCACCGCCGCGCAGGAGTCGGTCCGGGCCGGCGGCCCGTCGCTCGCCGGGCTGATCGCGCAGAAGCGCGACTTCGCCGCCCGGGTGGTGGAGGCGCGGCGGAACCGGGGCTTCGACGCCGCCATCGACCTCGTCCGCACCGGCGAGGGCAAGCAGCTGATGGACGCGATCCGCGCCGAGTCGGCGGCCCGGCAGGCCGCGACCCTGGAGCAGCTCGCGACCATCCAGGCGCGCGAAGCGTGGCGCGGACTCCTTCTGTTCCTCCTCTCCGCGGCGGCGGCCCTCGGAGCGATCGTGCTGCTGGCGCGCCTCGCCCTGGTGCGACGGCAGGAATCCCTGCGGATGTCCCGCCTCCTCGACGGGGTGCTGGCCAACGCGCCGGTGGGGCTCGGCTTCCTCGACCGTGACCTGAAGATCCGGCACATGAACCGGGCGCTCGCCACCATGAGCGAGCGCGGCTTCGGGGCCGATCTCGGCGCGCCGATCTGGGCCATGCTCCCGACTCTGCGGGAGGAGCTGGCCCCGAAGCTGGCCGCGGCCCTGACGGAAGGCCTGGTCTCGCCGAACGTGCCGGTGGCGGTGCCGACCCCCTCGGCGCCGGGCGGCGTGCGGCATTTCTCGATGAGCTTCTATCCGCTCCGGGGCGAGGAGAGCGCGGCGGCCGACCAGAGCGTCGAGGGCGTCGGCCTCGTGGTGGTCGACGAGACCATCCGCCACCTCGCGGAGGCCCGGCTGCGCCGGAGCGAGGAGCGCTTCCGCTCGCTGATCGAGGCGAGCGCCGCCATCGTCTGGACCGCCAACCCGGAAGGGAGCCTCCATCGCCGCCAGACGGCCTGGACCCGCTTCACCGGCCAGGACGAGGCCGCCTACGCGGGGCTCGGCTTCCTCGACGCGGTCCACCCGGAGGACCGTGCGCATACCCGCGCCGCGTGGACCCGCGCTGTCACCAGCCTGGAACCCTACGCCACCGAGCACCGGATCCGCGCCGCCTCCGGGACCTACCGGCACATGAGCGTGCGCGCCGTCCCGATCCTCGAACCCGACGGCACCCTGCGGGAGTGGGTCGGGACCCACACGGACATCACCGAGCGCAAGGAGGCCGAGGCCGCGATCGAGGCGGCGCGCGTGGCGGCCGAGGCCGCCAACGCGGCCAAGAGCCAGTTCCTGGCCAATATGAGCCACGAGCTGCGCACCCCGCTCTCGGCGGTGATCGGCTATTCCGAGATGGTGCAGGAGGAGCTGGAGGATATCGGCGAGGCCGATCTCGTCACCGACATGAAGAAGATCGAGACCAACGCCCGCCACCTCCTCGGTCTGATCAACGACGTGCTCGACATCTCGAAGATCGAGGCCGACCGGGTCGAGATCTACGCGGAGGATTTCGAGGTCGCCGCCGTGGTGCAGGAGGTCGCGGTCACGGTCGAGGGTCTCGTCGCCAAGAAGGGCAACACCCTGGCGCTGGAGCTGGAGCCGGGCCTGGGCAGCGCTCACACCGACGTGACCAAGCTGCGGCAGTGCCTGATCAACCTCCTGAGCAACGCCGCGAAGTTCACCGAGGACGGCCGGATCACTCTGGCGGTCGCCCGGGCGGACGGTGCGCTGCGCTTCTCCGTGACCGACACCGGCATCGGCATGACGCGGGAGCAGGTCGGCAAGCTCTTCGAGCGGTTCACCCAGGCCGACGCCTCCACGACGCGCCGGTTCGGCGGCACCGGGCTCGGCCTCGCGATCACCCGGGCCTTCGCCGAGATGCTGGGCGGCTCGATCACCGTGGACAGCTGCGAGGGGCAGGGCACCACCTTCACGCTGACGCTGCCGGACCGTTTCGAGGCCGCCTCGGCCGAGGACGCGGACTTGGCCGCATCGGGAGACGGCGACCGCGGGACGATCCTGGTGGTCGACGACGACGCCGCCACCCGCGATCTGCTGGCGCGCTTCCTGGAGCGCGAGGGCTTCTCGGTGACGGTCGCCGAGGACGGGCGGCGCGGGCTCGATCTCGCTCGCAGCCTGCATCCGCGGGCCGTGCTCCTCGACGTCACCATGCCGCAGATGGACGGATGGGCGGTGCTGCGGGCCATCCGGGCCGATCCCGAGATCGGCGCGACGCCGATCGTGATGGTGACGGTCCTGGACGAGCAGAACCTCGCCTTCTCCCTCGGCGCCACCGACTACCTGCAGAAGCCGATCGACTGGGGGAGCCTGCGCCAGATCGTCGACCGCTTCCGCCTCGCCTCGGGTGACGGCGCGATCCTCGTCGTCGAGGACGAGGCCGACGTCCGCGAGCACGTCTGCGCCTATCTCGGGCGCGAGGGATACCCGGTCCGCGAGGCCGAGAACGGCCTGCGTGCCCTGGCAGCCCTGGAGACGGAGCGTCCGTCCCTCATCCTGCTCGACCTGATGATGCCCGAGATGGACGGCTTCGCGTTCCTCCGGGCGCTACGGGCCCGGCCTGACAGCCGCGACGTGCCGGTGGTCGTGCTCACCGCCAAGGACATCACGGCCGAGGACCGGCGACGTCTGGCCGGTCAGGCCGACCGGGTGCTCGCCAAGGGCTCGACCGGGCTCAAGGAGCTGGCCCGCGAGCTGCGTGCCCTGGTCCCCGCGACGGAGGACGCGCCCGCCCAGGGACCCGAGCCCGGCTGAGCGCCCGCGGACGACGCGCGGTCCCGGGCCCGGATCGGGGATGGTGCCGCGTCAGAGACCCCGGAACGCCAGCATCAGCGCGCCGACGGCGATGCCCCACAGGGCCAGCGTCGACCAGATCGCGCGGTAGCGTTCGTTGCGGGCGAAGCGCTCCAGCCGGCGGGCATCGCCGGTGCCGGCCTCGTCGAGGCGGACCAGCACGCGCTTCAACCGCATGGCAAGGTCCGGGATGTCGCCGACGACGTCGGAGACGACCTTGAGGGCGTCCAGGCCGCTCTGCGCCCGGCCGACCGGCCCCATGTTGCGGGCGATCCAGGCGCGCACGACCGGCTCGGCCGTGGTCCACATATCGAGGCGCGGGTCGAGGGAGCGGGCGACGCCCTCCACCACCACCATGGTCTTCTGGAGCATCACCAGCTCGGTGCGGGTGCTCATGTCGAACAGGGCCGTGACGTCGAACAGCAGGGTCAGGACCTTGGCCATCGAGATCTCGTCGGCCCGGCGCTGGTGGATCGGCTCGCCGATGGCGCGGATCGCCTGCGCGAAATCCTCCACGGAGTGGTGGGCCGGCACGTAGCCCGCCTCGAAATGGACCTTCGCCACCCGGCGGTAATCGCGCAGGATGAAGCCCAGCAGGATCTCGGCGAGAAACCGGCGCTCGTTCGGGCCGAGGCGGCCCATGATGCCGAAATCGACCGCGACCAGCCGGCCCTCGGCATCGACCAGCAAATTCCCCTGGTGCATGTCCGCGTGGAAGAAGCCGTCGCGGATCGCGTGCCGCAGAAAGCTCTGGATGACGGTCCGGCCGATTGTCTGCGGATCGTGCCCCCGGGCGGCGAGCTCCGCGGCGCTGTGCAGGCGGGTCCCCTCGATCCACTCGGCCGACAACACCTCGCGGGCGGTCAGCTCCCATTCCGGCCTCGGCACACGGAAGTCCGGATCGTCCTTGGTGTTCTCGGCGAGCTCGGAGGCGGCCGCCGCCTCCAGGCGGAAATCCATCTCCATCAGCACCGAGCGCGCGAGGATCTCCACCACCTCGCGCGGGCGCAGCCGCTCCGCCTGCGGCGACAGGGCGTTCACCACCCGCGCCATGAAGCGCATGACCTCGAGGTCGCGCATGAAGCGCTCGCGGACGCCAGGCCGCATCACCTTCACGGCGAGGGCGCGCTGCGTGCCGTCGGGATCCTGCACGATCGCCTTGTGGACCTGCGCGATCGAGGCGGCGGCGATCGGCTCGCTGAACGACACGAACAGGGCGCTCACGGGCTTGCCGAGGGCGGCCTCGACGGTACGAAGCGCGACCGCCTGCGGGAAGGGCGGCACCCGGTCCTGCAGTTTCTCCAAGTCGAAGGCCGCGCGCATGCCGACGATGTCGGGCCGCGTCGCCAGGAACTGGCCGAATTTCACGTAGGACGGGCCGAGGCGCGTCATCGCCGCAGAGAGCCGGGCCGCCCCGTCGTCGAGGCCGGGCCGCTCGAGGGAGCGGCCGATCCGCAGGGCGAGGCGCAGGTGCGGGGGCAGCTCAGAGGGGTCGACGAGGGCGAGGGCGCCCTCGCGGGCCAGCACGAAGCCGACCCGCGCGCCGCGAAACAGGTTGACGGCGGCGCTGATCACCGGTGCTGGCTCCCGTCGCGCGCGGCGGCGGTCAAGAGACCTTCCAGCCCGAATGGATCGCCACGATCCCGCCCGTCAGCGCCCGGTCGGTGACGTGCCGGAAGCCCGCGCGCTCAATCATGCCCGCGAAGGCGCCGCGGGTCGGGAACTTCCGGATCGACTCCACGAGGTAGCGGTAGGACTCGGCGTCCCCGGCCACCCGGGCGCCGATGCGCGGGATCACGTTGAACGAGTAGGCGTCGTAGATGCGGTCGAGCAGCGGGATGTCGACGGCGGAGAATTCCAGGCAGAGGAAGCGCCCGCCGGGCTTCAGCACCCGCCGCGCCTCGGCCAGCGCCGTCTCGATCCGCGGCACGTTCCGGATGCCGAAAGCGATCGTGTAGGCGTCGAAGGACGCGTCCGGCAGCGGCAGGGCCTCGGCGTTGCCGGTCACGAAGGCGATCCGGTCGCCGGCCTCGTCGACCTTGCGCTCCCGCGCCCGCTCCGCGCCGACGCGCAGCATCGACTCGTTGATGTCGAGGACGGTGACGCGGGTGCGCGGACCGCCCGCGGCCAGCACCCGGAACGCCACGTCGCCGGTGCCGCCGGCCACGTCGAGATGCGCGAAGGCGCGGTTCTGCGGCGGCCGCAGCATCGAGACGAGCTGCGCCTTCCAGGCCCGGTGCAGGCCCGCCGACATCAGGTCGTTCATGATGTCGTAGCGGCGGGCGACCGAGTGGAAGACGCTGTCGACGCGCCCCTGCTTCTCGTCGAGCGCCACGCGCTCGAAGCCGAAATCCGCGCTCGCGCGCTCAGACGCCCCGTCTCCGGCCTTCATGACGCTCCCAATCCTCGATGGGCGCGTCATAGCGAAGGTCGCGCCCGACCGCCATGCGTCGAAACACGCGGCTGGGGACCGACCCCGGTGCTGCGACGCGCCGAAGCCGTGTCTCAGCCGACCCGGATGCGGAGCGCGTCCGCCACCGCGCTGGCCATGGCGCGCGTGCCCATCAGGTTCGTGCCCTCGCCGGCGATGTCGGCGGTGCGCGCGCCGCCCGCGAGGGCGTCGGTGATGGCGCCGTCGAGGGCGTCGGCCGCGTCGCCGAGCCCGAAGGAGTAGCGCAGGCACATGGCGAGCGAGCCGATCATGGCGATCGGGTTGGCCTTGTCCTGGCCGGCGATGTCGGGCGCCGAGCCGTGGACCGGCTCGTAGAGCGCGCGGCGCAGGCCGCTCGCGTCGACCGCGCCGAGGGAGGCCGACGGCAGCATGCCCAGCGAGCCGGTGAGCATGGCTGCGATGTCGGAGAGCACGTCGCCGAACAGGTTGTCGGTCACCAGCACGTCGAACTGCTTGGGCCGGCGCACCAGCTGCATGGCGCAGTTGTCGGCCAGGATGTGCTCCAGCTGCAGGTCGGCGTAGTGCTCGGCGTGCACCTTGGTGACGACCTCCTTCCACAGGACGCCCGACTTCATCACGTTGTGCTTCTCGGCCGAGGCGACTCGGCCCGAGCGCTTGCCCGCGAGATCGAAGGCCACGTGGGCGATCCGCTCGATCTCCGCGGTCGTGTAGACCTGGGTATCGACCGCCCGCTTGGAGCCGTCCTCCAGCGTGGTGATCTCCTTCGGTTGGCCGAAATAGACGCCGCCGGTGAGCTCCCGCACGATCATGATGTCGAGACCCTCGACGAGCTCGCGCTTCAGCGCCGAGGCCTCCGCCAGCGCTGGGTAGCAGATCGCCGGCCGCAGGTTGGCGAAGAGGTCGAGCTCCTTGCGCAGGCGCAGCAGGCCGGCTTCGGGGCGGTTCTCGTAGGCGACACCGGCCCATTTCGGTCCGCCGACCGCGCCGAGCAGGATCGCGTCCGCGTCCTTGGCGCGCTGCAGGGTCGCGTCCGCCAGGGGTACGCAGTGCGCGTCGAGGGCGCTGCCGCCGACGAGGTCGGTCTCGGTCTCGAAGGTCGCGAGACCGGTCTCCTTGAGGGTGTCGAGCACCACCTGCATGCCGCCGGCGACCTCCGGGCCGATCCCGTCGCCGGGGAGGAGCAGGAGCTTGTAGCTGGCCATGACGGTCTCGCGGTTCTGGTCTCGACGTGCCGGCGGGCTTTATCGAGGCTGCACCGTCATTGGCAAGCATCGGCGAAGCGCCGGCCCGCAGGCCGGGACGGATCGGGCACCGCGGTCAGAGGATCACGACCCGGCCGGTGCCGATGTCGTAGAAGCCGCCCACGACCTTCACCCGCTCGGCGGCGACGGCCTCCGCGATGATGGGGCCGGCCTGCTCGAGGCGCCGGACGCTGTGCCGGACATTCTGGGCGATGGCCTCTGCGAGGGGATCCTGCGCACGCGCCTTCTCGGCCAGATCCACCGCCGGGCGAATCGCCTCGATCAGCACGGCGAGATGACCGGGGAGCGACGCGTCGGTCTTCATGACGTCGATCGTCGCCTTCACCGCCCCGCAATCGGAATGGCCGAGGACGAGGATCAGCGGCGCGCCCAGGACCGACACGCCGTATTCGAGGCTGGCGAGACCGTCGGTGGTGACGAAGTTGCCGGCGACGCGGACGACGAACAGATCGCCCGGTCCCTGGTCGAAGATGAAATCCGGGGCGACCCGGGCATCGGCGCAGCCGACGATACACGCGATCGGATACTGCGCCGCGGCCCGCGCGGCGCGACCGGCCGAGAAGTCCCGGTTCGTCGACGTGTTGGCGACGTAGCGGCCGTTGCCGTCGCGCAGCCGCGTGAGGGCCGCCTCGGGCGTGATGGCGTTCGATCGCGCGCCGTCGGGGCCGCCTCGGCCCGCCGGATCCCGGCGGAAGCCCCCATCATGGTACCGGCCGCGGCCGCGGCCAGCAGGCCGCGCCGGGAGAGAGAGGGTCGATGCAGATCGCACACGGTGGACGGTCCCCTTCGCATCTGACGCCGGCCAGGCCCGGCGGACCGCTCGCTCCGGCAGCGCTGAGACAAGCACTGCGAGTCGTATCCCGGCGCGTTCTTCACCACCGAGTCCAAACTTTGCAGGGAATCCTGGACCGAAGGCCGGGTGCGCGGCATCCCTTCGGCCGGGATCCAGCTGAGTCGGGGCGCGGATGTTGGACGATCATTTCCGGGCGCGGATCACTCTGCTTCGATCCGAGCGCGATTTCCGCCCGGCGGTCGCCGGTTACTGCCAGGGCATGATCGAACCGGCGCAGATTGTTTGGCCGAGCCACAAGCTGCTCAATCAGATCGGGCGCTACGTGGTCTCGTTCATGCTGATCCACAACGACTACGCGTGGCGCCATCACGGGGGCCCGCGTCCCACCCTGACGGTCCTCCAGGCGATGGTGGGATCGAGCCCGAGGCAGACGGCCGGCTTCGTGTCGGCCCTGAAGGCCGGGCGATTCGTCACCGCGGTGGCGGATCGGGGCGACGGGCGCGTGAAATGCCTGCAGGCGGCACCGGCCCTGGTGACCGAGATCGCGCGGAGCGGGCGCCTGTTCGTCGCCGCCATGGACGCGGTGACCCGTCGCGACCCGGGCCACGCCGGGATGCTCGACGGCCCCGACCGGCTCGGGGAGTTGGTGCGCCTTTCGGCCGCCCACGTGCTGCGGCACGGCACGCTCATCGCGCCGTTCCCGCGGGTGCTCCATTTCGCCGGACGGGACTGCGGCTACCCGCTGCTCACGGCCCTGGTCGGGGCCCACTATGCCGCCACGGTGCCCGGCGCGCCGGCGGCGGTGTCGCTCAGCCTGCGCAGCCTCGCCGAGCGGCTGGACGTGTCGCGGGCCCATGTCGGCAACCTGCTCGGCGAGGCCGAGACCGCGGGATGGATCCGGATCGCCGGCGGCCACCTGACCGCCTTCGACCGAGGCTGTGTCAAAAGTCCCTCCTGAGATAGACTTGCGGCCTCACCTGCGGAGTCCAGCATGGGTCGGTTCGTCGAAGGGCAGGACCGTCGGCAGTCCTGGTTGTTGCCCAGTTCGCTGGATGACTACGTCACCGCCGACAATCCGGTTCGGGTGATCGAGGTCTTCATCGACGAACTCGATCTGGGCGCCCTCGGCTTCACCCGCTTCGAGCCCGCTGCGACGGGACGGCCTGCCTATGATCCGGCCACGCTGCTGAAGCTCTACCTCTACGGCTACCTCAACCGAGTGCCGTCGAGCCGGCGACTTGAGCGTGAGGCACAGCGCAACATTGAGGTGATGTGGCTGACCGGTCGCTTGGCGCCCGATCACAAGACGATCGCCAACTTCAGGCGCGACAACGGGCCTGCGATCCAGGCGGCCTGTCGGCAGTTCGTGATGCTGTGCCGGGATCTGCAGCTCTTCGCCGGGGCGACCGTCGCCTTGGACGGGTCGAAGTTCAAGGCGGTCAACAACCGGGACCGCAATTACACCGTGGCCAAGGTCGCCAAGCGCCTGGAACAGGTTGAGGCCAGCATCGCCCGCTACCTCGCGGCGCTCGACCGGGCGGACAGGGAGGGCAGCGACGTCCCCGAGGCACGCACGCAGCGCATCGGTGAGAAGATCGCCGCCCTGCGCCGACAGATGGCCTTCCTGCGCGAGATTCAGGCGCAGGTGGAGATCGCGGACGACGGGCAGGTCTCGCTGACCGACCCGGACGCCCGCTCGATGGCGACGAGCGGGCGCGGCACCGGCATCGTCGGCTACAACGTCCAGATTGCGGTTGACCCCGAGCATCATCTCGTCGTCGCCCATGAGGTCATCAACGAGGGCCACGACCGGACCCAGCTCGTGCCGATGGGCGATTGGGCCAAGCAGGCCATCGACGCGGGCGAGATCGTGGTCCTGGCCGATCGCGGCTACTACAGCGGTAACGAGGTTCTGGCCTGCGAGGGCACGGGCATCCTGCCGGCCATGCCGCGCGCCGACACGTCGGGTCGAGCCAAGAAGGGGCTCTTCGTGCGCGCCGACTTCGTCTACGACCCCGCGGCCGATCACTACGTCTGTCCCGCCGGCGCTGTGCTGACAAAGTCTAATGCGCGCTCCGATCGACACGGTGACATCGACCACTACCGCAACCTGGAGGCCTGTCATGCCTGCGCGATGCGGGCGCGCTGTACCACCGAGAAGTTCAAACGCTTCAAGCGCTGGAAGCACGAGGCGGTTCTGGAGGCCATGCAGAGGCGGCTCGATGCCATGCCGGACGCCATGGCGATCCGGCGTGCCACGGTCGAGCATGTCTTCGGGACGCTGAAAGCTTGGATGGGCAGCACGCCCTTCCTGACGAAGGGCCTGAAAGGCGTGAGAACCGAGATGAGCCTCGCGATTCTTGCCTACAACGTGAAGCGGATGATCCGCCTGTTCGGCGCAGCCTGGCTCATCCAGGCCATTCGAGCCTGAAGCGGCCCACCGCGCCGCCGTCATCATCCTGCCAAGCGACGCTGCCAGCCACGAGCAACGCGTTTTGACACGGCCTCGACCCGACGCTGCTGGCGGAGTTCGAGGTCTGGGCCGCGGGGCAGATGCTGTTCTACGACGATCTCGCGGCAGCGATCCTCGCGGAGGCGCCGGCCGCGCCCGTCCCGGCCGGCGCCTCCGGACACGTCGGTCTCGCTTGTGTTCCGGTCGATCCGGGGATACCTACGGGCGGCACCGCGCCGTGAGAACGTCCCGCGCGGGTCGCCGACAGGAGAGACGAGCCTTGGCCAGAGCCGGCTCAGCGATCGAGACCGTCCGCGCCGCCTCTACGGCGCTGCGGTCCCGTGCGCGCCGCTCCGGGCTCCTTCTTCCGCTTCTGCTTACCCGCCCCTGAGGGCCGTCCGGGCGCGCGCCTGGGCCTTCAGGGGAGTTCTTTCAATCGCGAATCCGCCCGCGAGGGCACCACGCCGCGCCGCGCCATCACGTGCCGGGCGGCCCGCGACAGGGTAATGCCATGACTACGACCAGCACCGCTTCCGCCCGCGACCGGATCCTGATCTTCGACACGACGCTCCGCGACGGCGAGCAGTGCCCCGGCGCCACCATGACCTTCGACGAGAAGCTCGCGGTCGCCGAGTTGCTCGACACGATGGGCGTCGACATCATCGAGGCCGGGTTCCCCATCGCGTCGAACGGCGATTTCGAGGCGGTCTCGGAGATCGCCCGGAGGACCAAGCGCGCGACCATCGCGGGCCTCGCCCGCGCGATCCCCGCCGACATCGCCCGGGCCGGCGAGGCCGTGCGCCACGCCAAGCGCGCGCGGATCCACACCTTCGTGTCCACCTCGCCGATCCATCTCGCGCACCAGATGCGCAAGAGCCAGGACGAGGTCGTCGAGATCATCCTCAAGACCGTGGCCCAGGCCCGCGACCTCGTCGAGGACGTGGAGTGGTCGGCCATGGACGCGACCCGCACGCCGCTCGACTACCTGTGCCGCTGCGTTGAGGCGGCGATCAAGGCCGGCGCTACGACCATCAACCTCCCCGATACAGTCGGCTACGCCACGCCGTCGGAGTACCGCGACATGTTCGCGAACGTCCGCGCGCGCGTGCCGAACGCCGACAAGGCCGTGTTCTCGGTCCATTGCCACAACGACCTGGGCCTCGCGATCGCCAATTCCCTGGCCGGCATCGAGGGCGGCGCCCGGCAGGTCGAGTGCACGATCAACGGCATCGGCGAGCGCGCTGGCAACGCCGCACTCGAGGAGATCGTGATGGCGCTGCGCACCCGCGCGGACGTGCTGCCCTACGAGACCGGCGTCGAGTCGACCATGCTGACCCGAGCCTCGAAGCTCGTGAGCCACGCCACGAACTTTCCTGTGCAGTTCAACAAGGCGATCGTCGGCCGCAACGCCTTCGCGCACGAGAGCGGCATTCACCAGGACGGCATGCTGAAGAACGCCGAGACCTACGAGATCATGACGCCGGCCTCCGTGGGGCTGACCAAGACCTCCCTGGTGATGGGCAAGCACTCCGGCCGGGCGGCGTTCCGCTCCAAGCTGGAGGATCTCGGCCTGCACCTGTCGGACAACCAGTTCCAGGACGCCTTCGACCGGTTCAAGGCCTTGGCCGACCGGAAGAAGCACGTCTACGACGAGGATATCGAGGCACTGGTCGACGAGAACCTCGCCACGGCCCATGACCGGATCCGGCTGGTCTCGCTGTCGGTCATCGCCGGCACCCGCGGACCGCAGCGCGCCACGCTGCGGATCGCCGACGAGACCGGAACGCGGATCGAGGAGGCGGACGGCAACGGGCCGGTGGACGCGGTGTTCAACGCGATCTCGGCGCTGGTCCCGCATCAGGCGCAGCTGGAACTCTATCAGGTCCATGCCGTGACCGGCGGGACGGACGCGCAGGCCGAGGTCTCGGTGCGCCTACGGGACGGCGAGCGCAGCGTCACCGCGCGCGGAGCCGATCCGGACACGCTCGTGGCGTCGGCGAAGGCGTATCTGTCGGCGCTGAACAAGCTGTCGGCTCATTCCGTGCGCGTGCATGCACAGCATGCGGCGGCGGAATGAGAAAAAGCGGCGGCCGGGGGTGGACAGGCCCCGGCCGCGTTGGTATCAGCCCGCCACCCCGGACGGACTTGGTGGCCACCGGGCGGTCGCAGAAGCGATCGGGCGCATAGCTCAGTTGGTAGAGCAGCTGACTCTTAATCAGCGGGTCCTAGGTTCGAACCCTAGTGCGCCCACCAAGCATCCCATTCAATCCGTTGGATAATCCGGCGGGACCTCGGTCCCGGTGAGTACCGGATTGGGGTCGGGGTACTCACGGGGTACTCACTTTCCGAGATTGGTACTCAGCTGGCCTCCAGCTGCAGTCGCGGCGGATCTGCCGAGAGCGTCCAGCATTACCGCTGAGGGATACGCCGCCTGCAGGAAATGGTCATCAGAGTGGGCAACACACTTATGCCCGTCAGGCCAATCCTGACGCGGGAGCCTTAAGGTAGCCGAACAGCGCGGCAGCCTTCTCCTTTGACGTGGCATTCCGAACCGAGCCGTTGTCAGCCGATATAGCGGTTTACGGCCTACGCCGTTATGAAGCCAGATATCTGGCGCTGGCGGGAAGCGCGGAGAGGCGTTCGAGATCGCCAACTGCATCTCCATGCGATAAAATGGCGACTACGCGGAGTTTCGAGCGGCTATGGCGACAACGGTTTGGGGCAGCACAACAAAACCTATGTCGGCCCGTCATTTGGCCGCGATGGTGGAGAGTGATCAAGATATCAACGGCACTCTGTACATCGGATATCCAGTTCTCGGAACGCCCGACGGTGCCTTTCCGTTTGATGCCGTGCTTCTAAGCCCCGACCATGGCGCAGTTTTATTTGATATAGTCGAAGGAAAGTCGGCCGGCGATTTTGCGGCGCGTCAAGACAATATGTTTTCGAAGCTTCAGTCCAAACTAATTCAGCATCAGCCGCTTGTGAAGAGAAGGCAACTGCTCCCAACGCTCACGACAGTTACATTCGCACCTGCATCTTCTGAAGATGAAATTGTTGACGGTGACCATCCTCTTTTTTCATCGAACAGGATTTTAAAATTTATCAACAATATTGAATGGACGGGAGAGAGCTCCTACGAAGCTATGGCCTCCGCCATACAAGCCTTAACGACCATAAAAAAAGGCAGGAGAAAGCGCGAAGCGAAGCGCCCTGACACTCGCGGCGACAAGTTGCAGCGTTTGAATGACTCAATTGCCAATCTCGACGCTCATCAGAGCGCCGCCGTTATTGAGACTGTCGACGGAGTTCAGAGAATTCGGGGTTTAGCGGGATCAGGTAAGACTATCGTGCTGGCCCTGAAAGTGGCATATCTACACGCCCAGCACCCGGAATGGCGAATTGCGATTACCTTCAATACAAGGTCATTGCGCGATCAGTTCACAAGACTAGTGACCAATTTCGTCTACGAGCAGACTAATGAAGAACCAGATTGGGAAAAGATAGATATCATTCACTCTTGGGGCTCGCCTAATACACCTGCGGGCATGTACTATCAATTTACGAAGGACAACAATACTCCGTACTTTGATTTTCGTGCAGCAAAAGATGCTTTCGGGAGCGAACGCGAATTCGACGGCGCCTGTAAGAACGCCTTGACGCACAGCCCAAACCCTATCCAATTATACGATGCAATATTAGTTGACGAGGCCCAGGACCTTCCGCCCTCTTTTCTGCAGTTATGCTATCATTCACTCAAAGCACCTAAAAGATTAGTCTATGCGTACGATGAGCTTCAGAGCTTGAATAACGCGACCCTACCACCTCCAGAAGAGCTTTTTGGAGTAGATAAGAAAGGGCGCGCTCACGTAAAATTCGCCGAAGCGGCGCCAGGCCAACCTCGTCAAGATATTATTCTTCGGGTCTGCTATCGTAACTCGCGCCCCATTCTCGCGACTGCTCACGCCTTAGGCTTTGGGATTTACCGCCAGCCTGACGGTTTGATCGCCACATTTGATCAGGCCCATCTTTGGCGAGACGTCGGCTACTCGGTGAAAGAGGGCGACCTTAAAGACAATCAGTATGTTTCACTAGCTCGCACTCAGAAAACAAGTCCCCCATTTCTGGAAAATCATTCGAGTTTGGACGATCTAATTTCTTTCAAACGTTTTGAAAGCGCAGACGAGCAAACTGCTTGGCTGGTCGACTCCATCCAGGCAAATCTTTCGGTCGACGATCTATCTCCAGATGACATAATCGTAATCAATCCCGACCCCATGACAACTCGAAGTGCTGTTTCTGCTGCGAGAGGAGCGTTATTCGAGAAGAATATCAATAGCTCCCTTGCTGGCGTTTCCGGATCTCCGGATGTATTTTTCGAAAATGATGTAGTCACTTTTACCGGGATTTTTCGCGCCAAGGGCAACGAAGCCGGAATGGTCTACATTATCAATGCACACGATTGTTACAGCGCATATCTGCCCGCTAAGTTAACGCGCATCAGGAGCCAGCTGTTTACCGCCATCACAAGATCCAAAGCCTGGGTCAGGGTTCTTGGTGTAGGCCCGAAGATGGATCGATTGATCGAAGAATATGAGCGGGTTAAAGACAATAACTATTGCCTGAATTTTATATATCCCGATGAGGCTCGTCGCAAAGAAATGCGAACTATTAACAGGGACCTCACGAGAATTGAGCAAGAAACTCTCTCGAAAAAAGTTGCGGATCTTACTGATGTTGTAAGCGCGATCGACCAGGGGGACGTTAAACTAGAGGACCTACCTGTTTCACTCCGGAAGCGGTTGGCGGCGATACTGAGGTCCTAATATGACGCCGCAACAGACGCTGCAGAACATTCGTGACGTGATGAGCCGGGTTATCAGATCCGGCCTGTCGGATCATCAAAATTTTCCAGCGCTCCGAAACGTTGGCACTCACGAGCAAGAAATTTATATCACTGGATCTCCAGATTTGTCGATCAGTTTAAAAAATCTTCCTTACCCAGAGATATATAAATCTCTCGGAGAGGCGGGCGCCTACAATCTAAGACTGGTCGACGGATCATTGATCCAAATGCTATATACTTTCAAGCGCAACACAATTCAAACCCACCGACTTGCGTTATTTCCGTCTCCGAGTTTGGAGAATTTTGACGCTGATCCGCAATCATACATCAATGACACTCTTTTCAATGAAATTACTGCTAATTATCTCGTCAAGTTTCCGGTCAGATTTGATTTCTCTGCCTCGGATAGCGAGTTTGTCGAGTTCGATCATCCTAGATCGCATCTTTCACTAGGACAATACAAAGGATGTCGAATACCCGCTAGCGCTCCCCTATCGCCGGCAAAATTTATGAGATTTGTAACTAGAAACTTTTATTTTCCCGCGATTGAACTGCTAAAATTTGCCGATCCGGATAGCGACCCAAAATTTAGCGACACGATTACTGTCGGAGAGCGAGCATTGGCATTTTTTAATGTGTAGCAATCGATAATCTCGCAATCATTCCGAATGCCCGCGCCCGGGAATTAATTCTAAGCGCCTTAAGTTACATTCGTGCTGATTATCGTGTCATTTTTCCGAATTTAGTTCTTCTATCAATCTCGATTGACGCTCGGTAAGTGGCAGATCGCGCTCTATAGCCATAGCGCACTCATGTACTTCATTGGAAGCATGACGCAGTCGCTCGATCACCTTCGGGTTCTCCGTCTGGAGCTGAGCCTCGTCGTGGGCCCAGGCCACGCCCACGAGGGCGTGGACGAGCGGCAGGTTGTGGGCCCGGTTCACGCTAGGCCTTCGATCTTGTGGCCGAACAGCACCGTCATGACGACGAGAGGGCCGGGGCGGTCGAACGTCGCGGGCGTCGCGGTAATCACGAGGGCCATAGGGGGGTACTCCTTATCGGCTGGGTCCGTTTCGGACCGTGCGGGTCAGGCGTGCGAATGCGCGACTGTGGTGGGTTGAGGGTAGCTCCGCTCGGCCCGGCGGGCTTGGTGCTGAGCGAGCAGCCTATCTGCGCGCTGCTGGGACGTCTCTCTGGGTGGCTGCTGCATAGGCTTGTTCTCCCATATCCGATATGGAATGCGACCTCGAACTTGTTGCCGGACTTTTGACTTGTTAGTCCGATCCGTACCATCTAGTTCTAGCGTGGACACGGTCTGGTAGTGGACGTTGGGAGGCCTTCGCCGCATTTTTCCGCACTGCACAGTGAGAACAGGACAAGAACACGCACGGGGATATGTGCCGAAGGCGTTGACTTTCGTGCAACGAAAATGGTGGATCAGCGTACCATATCGACAGCCTGCGTTGGGCGAGCGTCGGTACGATTTATCCAGTGCTCACGGTCACGTTACTCGGAATATTTGCCTAAGATGATAGTAAATCACCGACCAGAGCTGAGCGATGACTGCGACTGCAGCTTTGTATCAGCAAAAGTATTTTGTCGGTGAAGTGGCTTAACATGCGTGCATCCGCTGCCACAATAGCCGGTCCGAGGATCTGACCGACATGACTGACAATCGAGGTGAGCTGTACTACAGCGGGCACACGAATAAGATAGTTGCCGCGCTGGTACAGATTGATGACAGCTGGGTAGATGTATTCGAGCGTGTAACAGTTAGACCGGGCCAGACCTTGGTTCATGGCGGCACCCGGCCGGCACTACTTCACTTTCCCATCAACAGCGTATGCGTCGACCTTGTAAGCCCCACAGGATGGAGCCCGAGCGCCGCTCCAGCTTCTGTGGCCGGCGAGAACAAGGACAACACTGTCCAGGTCGCCATGCACGGTGACGCTGGCATGGTTGGCATCCAGGCCCTGATCTCCAACAGCCTGTCCTCGCGCATGACCGTGGTGGATCACGGCGGGCAAGCGCTCCGCTGCCAGATCTCGGCGGCGCGCCGCATGATGGACAGCTCGCCGGCCTCGCGTGAGCTGCTGCTGAATTTCACGGCGCTGGCTCTGGAAGAGCTGGCGCAGCAAGCCGCCGGTCAGCAACGGCTTGGCGTGCCCGAGCGGGTCGCGGCCTACCTGCTGGAGACGTTGAACCTGCTGCGTGAGCAGACGCTGCCGCTCACGCACATCCACATCTCGAAACGCCTGGGCTGCAGACGCCCGTCCGTGACGGAAGCGCTCACGGCCATGACGAACGAGGGCGTGCTGCGCCAGGTCGACAAAGGCCGGATCGAGGTGCTGAACGAGCACGCGCTGCGGGCTCGGGTCGAGGGGGCGTGGCCGAGCCTGTTCCACGGCCGTCAGGCGTTCACGGAACGGCTGAGCGCCGCCGCGTAGTCGATGACTGCGCGCGGCGTGAAATACTCGATCTGCGAGGGCCGGGCGCGATAGGCCGGCAGGGTGGCGCGAGCCTCTGCGATGACGTCGAGCACGTCGGTGTGGCTGGTGCTGCGGCTGTCGTTGAGCTGCTGCAGGCTCTCAAGGCAGGGCGTGCCGAAGATGCGGCGCGCGGTGTCGAGGAGGAGGATCTCGGTGTCCTCGGCGAGGCGAGCCCGCAGGACCGGGTCCACGATCTGGCCCAGCATGCGGTCCAGCGCGCCAGACAGGCACCAGGACCGGGCGGCGGGCGAGCAGGGGTCGCAGGGCATCCCCTCGCTGGTGTGCGAGCCAGCGCGCCGGC
Organism: Methylobacterium sp. Leaf361; assembly: GCF_001424445.1. Lineage (NCBI taxonomy): Bacteria > Pseudomonadati > Pseudomonadota > Alphaproteobacteria > Hyphomicrobiales > Methylobacteriaceae > Methylobacterium > Methylobacterium sp. Leaf361. Next base: position 534,566 of record NZ_LMPY01000023.1, read on the forward strand.
TCCACTCGTGCGGCAGCCGCAGCGTGGCGTGCATACCGTCGAGGACGTTGGCCACGTTCTGTGGCCCGAAGTCGGTGTGCGTTCGTGGCATGCCCATATTGGATATGGTCCTCCTTACCAAACTGGCTCGGTGCGCCCACACGTCGGGCTCGCGACGCGCAGCGATGTTCTCATTCTGTTCTAGTTGCGCCAACCCCAGGTTTCACCCCGGGGCAGCTACTGACCTGGGGATCAGCTCACATCGCAGCTGAACACATGCCGATCACGGCATGCGTCGTACGCATGCGAGAAGCTGGATAGCGGCGGTCCGACCTCGAACTGGTTCAGGATCGAGTTGGCAGCCGGGGTGGCGCAGAAGCAGCCGAGGAGGCAGGCGAGGCGGGCCAGCAGCTGGCGGCCCTTCGGGGACAGGCGCAGCTCGTGCTGGCGGCCCTTCGGCTCGCAGTGGATCAGGTCGAAGTTGCCCGCCTTGAGGTTGCCCACCACACGGCTGGCGGTCGCCTGAGGGATGTCGAGGAAGTCGCGGACGTCGCGCTGGCAGGCGCCCTCATTGTCCGCGACGAAGAGGAAGGCCCGCAGCTCGGGCGAGGTGATGCCGGGGGCGCTCTCCACCACGGTCGACTGGAGGGCGAGCAGGCGCTTCGGCACGGTTCCGAGCGAGCGTCCGAGCGAGCGTCCTGGCATTCGTTTCCCTCATATTACAGGCGTCACATATCCACTTCTGGATGAGTTGGCCACCTGCTAATTTTGCATAATGTCCCAGCAAAATGGAACGTAACGTACCGAACCAATGACGCGTCCGCGCTGTCGCGGCGAACATCTCGGTACGTTCCGTACAGTCCGAACCGGGCACACGTCAATCCGGGTTGGCTTCGTCCCAGGCGAGATATGCGGCCCATGTGTCAGGCGTGACCGAGCCGGGCGGCAGCTCGCATTCATCCTCGGCGCTCTCGATGGTCTGCTCGGCTGCCGGGCGCACGCGCTGGAGGGTCTCCAGGGGCGTCTCGACGTTCGGGTCGCCTACCAGCTGCGGCTGCGGATGTGGCTCGCCGGGCGTGAACTGCTCCAGCACCCGCATGGCGCCCAGCAGCGGGCGGGTGTCCGGCACCGCGCCCATGTCCTGCGTGTGGTGCGGGTTCACGCACCGGTCGTTGTGGCAGCGCCCGAGCTTGGGCACGGCCTTCAGGTCGATCCCGTGGACCAGGCCGTAGACCACACGATAGGCGGCCACCGGGTAGCCGAGCGCGCTCACCCACACGGTCGGTGTCCCGCGTGCGTTCACCATGCAGCCGGTGGTGTGGCGGAAGCGCGAGGTGTCCTCCTTCACCGGGTACTCCTTGTGGTAGCGGGTCGGCGCACGAAATGAGCCTGTCCACTCCCAGCAAGCCTCGCGTTCGTTTTCGTGGTCGAGCCGGATCTTATTCCTGATCCTGGTTGGTAGCTCGGTGAGGCTCAGCGGTGTCGGTGTGTCGGTCATGGCCCTCTAGTCCGTTTCGTACCAATTCTAAGGCTTACGAGTTCGCCTCTTACCCCTTATAGAACAATAACATTGTTCCTAATGTTCGGATTTCCAGCTACTTAGGGTCGGAATTTATAAGCTCTAGTTTTTCTCCTACACCCTAGAAGAAGGGAAAAGAAGAAGAAAGACAAGAACTTACGTGCCCCGCACCGATCACGAGACCAGGACCGCGTTTTGCGCGTGCGCTGGCAGCTCCTAGATGGCGCGACGGGCGACCGCATACCCCACCAACTACCATCTAGGAAGTACGTTCCGTACCGTGAGCCCGAGACACGCTAGAAAATGCCCGGCGCGCCCGGCACCAGGACCTCGCCGAGCACCACGTACAGGGTCAGCAGCACGGTGCCGACCAGGAAAATGATCTTGTCCGCGTTCGTGTCCATGATGTCCTCCATATCGGATATGGTCGTGAGGTCCCGAGACGGATCTCGGGCGTTGTCGCGTGCCCGCATGGTGGCCCGGTGGGCCAGTGCGCGCTCCAGTGCGTCATCGCGGTAGGGTGCCGCGCCTGATCTTCTCGCGGCCGGCCTGGACGTCCGCGGGATAGCGGCGCTTGGGCTCGATGAAGCGCTCGGCGCGCTTGTCGGCGCCGTGCATGCCGCCCACCGGCTCCGCGATGGCGTCCACGAGACTGCGCCCGCGTGCGGTCGCGTGGCGCGTCTGGCGCGAGACCGTGAAGTAGAGGTCGATCTGGTGCTGCTGCGCGGGCGTGCGTTCCTCGGTCGGGATCGCGATTAGCGCCTGCATCGCGTAGCGCAGCGAGACCAGGCTCGCCGGCGGGCGTGTCTGGAAGCGCACCGGGCTCGCCTCATGGCGCATGAGGCCGAGCGCGAACTCGGGATTGGCGTGGGCCATCGGAAAACTCCGTGATGTGGGGAGGGCGCCATATTGGATATGGCTGGATGCCGGGCGGCATGGCGCGCACGAGCGCGCGCATGGGCGCACACCGAGACAGGGCCTCGGTGCGCGCCGATGCGCGTGAGCGTGGGTGGGCGCCCCGTAGGGCGCCCGGTGTGGGCTTTAAGCCGCCTGCTTGGCGAAGTGCTTGGCCAGGGCCGACAGGGCCTCCGGCTCGACGGTGTCGGCCAGCACCGGGGCCGTGGTCGGGGCCGGGGCGGCGTCGACCATCGCCTGTAGGGCGCCGATCCGCTCATTGAGGGCCGCCAGGGCCGTCATCGCGTCGGCCGTGGTCAGGGCCGCGATCCCGGCGAGAACCGCGTCCAGGGCCGAAACCGGGGCCGCGGGAGCCATATCGGATATGGCGCTGCTGTCCGCCGCGTTGCCGGAGAAGAACAGGGCCGCCGCGCTGGCGTCCCGGCCCAGCGCCTTGGCCTTGGCCGCCGCCGCCTTGGCCGCCTTGGCCGCCGCCTTGTCGAGCGGCAGGAACTCGCCCGCCGTGGCCCAGGCCCGGATATCCGACCCGGACAGGATATTGAGGCCTTCGTAAAGCTGGCGAACCGCGTCCACCGCCTCATCGGCCGCCATATCCAATATGGCCGCCACCTCATCCGTGGCGTGGGTGTGGAACATGGTTGCCGCCGTCTCCACACCCTTGACGTAGCTCTGCCAGGTGTTTTCGGCGATCAGCCCCGTATCATGGGCGCGGGCGGCCAGGTGCTTGCGGATGACCTTGGTGTCGGTGCCCGAGTTCATCATGAACAGGAGCGTGAAGGCACTATAGGCGTGCAGCTTCATGCTTTCCGCACCGACGAGCGAAGCGAAACCGATATCGGCGACAGCAGCGTTGTTCAGGGCCATGACATCCTCGTAGGCTGGCACCGGAGGCCGGTGCGGGGGGTGTGAGCCATATCCGATATGGCTAGTTGGGCGAGGCGGCCGCCTCACTCACTCCCTCTATATGAGGGCACATTAAGACCATACAGACGGGCCTGTGCCCTGTCAACTCCTATCGTAGGAATAAATAGGTTATTTTGCAAATAATCACAAATACAACCGTCAAGCGAATAGTGCGATGGGTGGGCCCTTTTCTGTGGAATATTTCAGGCCTTGGTGAACACTATTGCCCCTGTGTTTTTCCGGAAAATTTCAATATTTGGGTACTAGCACTCGAATACTTGCGAGGCAAGCGCCGCCCACCGAGACCAGGCCCGCGGGGTAGGCCCATCAGTTGCTCAAGGCCCGCCCACCGAGACCCGGCCCAGGGAACCCACCGGGCTCGGGGGCAGGCCTTGAGCGCGAGACCTACAGGCGGCCCCGCATCCGATCCAGGATCGAGCGGAGGTGGCCGCCGACCCGCATCGGATCCTCGTCGACGCCCATCAGCAGAGGCGGATCGCCCGCCTCGATGGGCTCGCCACCCTTGCGGGCGACCAGCATGTTGCCGCACGCCAGCTCCGACTGCGCCGCCGCGGGGAGGGCGTTCACCAGGCGCGTCCACTCGGGCCCCATCGGGTCCAGCGAGACGATCTCGTGGAGCTGCATCTTCTTCACCCGGCGCCGCTCAGCCTCCGGCAGCCGGTACAGCAGCATCTGCAGGATCCAGCGCACCGTGAAGGCGGCGCTCTGGTGGGCGCCTGTGAAGGCCTGATCGACCGTGAACCCCGCATCCTCGAAGATCGTGGTCAGGCCCTCGCGCGTGGCGTTGAAGAAGTGCGACGGGTAGCCGTGGACTGGCTGCAGGAAGGGCCAGTCGATCATCGCGTAACCGCCCGGCTTCAACATCCGGTGGATCTCCCGGACCACCACCCACGGCTTGGGGACGTGCTCAAGCACCGCGAAGCACCCAATTCCGTACAGACTTTGGTCTCGGATCGGATAATAACAGTCCGGTTCGACTATCAAATCGGCAGAATTTGACGGATAAACTTCCAAATAGAGGCAATTATCGTACGTTTTCTCTCGTTTTCCGCACCCGAGATCAAGAAAAAGCTCGTTCGGGTGCGATTTTATCAAATCGTCGAAGATATCGACGTTCGCGCCGGCACTTTCGCTCTGGTATTGGCTCAGATCGAAGTGCCGGTCACCAGCGGTGATCGGGAAGGCCCCACTCGGGTGATTGTCCAAGGGAGGGGCCAATATCCCCCTGAACCGCTCGTATTTCGCCTGCGGATTGGCTTGCATGGGCTCACCTCCGCAGCAGACCGCTCAGAAGACCGCTCTTGCGCGGCTTCGGAGCCTCGGGTTCGGGGGCAGGGGGCGCCACGGGCGTCACGCGGACCGGGTCGACGAGCTTCGAGGTGTCGAAGGTGCGCTCAGAGGCCGAGCCGCGCCGGATCGCGATGATCGAGGGCCGCGTGGCGTGCTCAGTCTCGACCTTCTCGTCGTCGTGGTGATCGGCGTGGGCCGTCGTGAAGTGGACGTCGAAGCCCAGGTTGTCGAACAGCTTCTCGTACAGGCCCCGAGACAGGTGCCACCACACCCAGAACGCGCCCGTGTCGAGCTGCGTGATCGGGCGCATCTGCATCTCAGCGAGCGGCAGCACGTCCGTGAACGGGATCAGCACCGCCTCGCGCGCGAGACGCGCCCAGGCACCAATGGCGTAGACCGGGTCCGAGAGGTGCTCGACGATGGCGCCTGCCTGCACGACGTCGAACGACTGGGCCTCCCACTCGTAGAGCTGCGCCATCGGCGCGTAGACGCACTTCGCCTTGCTGTTGAATTTGTGCCAGGCGTACCACCAGGAGTTCTTGATCGGGTTGAGGTTCTGGACCTCCCACTGCCGCCGGCTCTCGACGATGTCCTGGTACGATAAGGACTGTGCGAACGGGAAATGCCGAAACTCGTGAGTGGACGAAGCGTCCAACCCTGTCACAACCGCCCCGGCCTTCTCAGCGTGGAACGCCAGGTAGCCCGAGGCAGTCCCGACGTCGAGCAAAGTCTTTCCTGCGAGGTCAAACCCGCCGATATACTGATCGAAATCGTGGATCGTCCAGCTTCCCTTGACGCTAGTTCCGTCCGGGAATTGCATAGAGTGATACCAGTAGAGGTTGTCTTCTGGAGTGATGACCCGCGGCTGCTCGAAATGTGGCAGTTGGGCCTTGGTCATTTCTTGGCTCATGGCTGAACCCTTCCTCCAGAACCTGGGGGTGCGCGAACGGCGAGCCTTCTAACAAGATCGTCAAGGCCTGTCGCGGAGGTTATTTCCTCTACCTCGGGTTGACGTACCCATCCATTAATGAATGTATCATTACCATAATCCGGCCTCGCTTGCGGTACGATCCGATCAGCGATAGGGGGCGCGGATGCGAAGCCTCTTCGTCCTGATCGTACTGTCTGCCACCGCACAGGCCGCTCCGCGCGCGCCAGCGCCGGTGATGGCCTCGGACAAGGCGGTGATCCTGGACTGGGCCCGTTCGGTGCTGGCGGATCCTTACTCGCTCCGCTCCACTGGCATCAGCGCGCCGCTCGTGAGCCCGGACGGGCGCGGCATGGTGTGCATCGAGTACAACGCCCGCAACGCGCTCGGCGGCTACACCGGCATCGACCGCATGGGCTTCGTCTGGACCCCGGCGGGACTGCGCCCGGCCATCCACGGCCTCGGCGGCGTCACCAATCTGACCTGCTACCAGCCCGGGGTTGTCATGCGACCTTTCCCCGAGCTGGCAAAGATCAAATAATCACTTCAATAGATTTTAAGTCTTAAGTCCCAGGAATAAATCTCAATGACGACAACCTACCGTCACCAACTTCTGTTCCTTTAAGGGTATTGTAGGTCCCCGGGGTCAAAACGGTCCTAGCACCGCCGTAATTATGATGCTCGAACAATTCCCAAGTACCGCGATGCACCTTAACTGAGGATGTTTCATCCCTCCAATTACCCAAATAACCATTCGGCACTTCTTTTAGATCAGGGACCCACTCGTGAAATGTTCTTTGATCATCATCGTTGTTACAACCCTCATTCCGATATATCGTGATTAGCGGATCACTCGACATCGCTGACCTATAATCGCCCAAGGGTAGGTTAGGCTATTTTGAGGCCTAGCATGGTGTCAATGACTGGAAGAGGCCCGGGTACGTGAGCCTGGACAGGAGGCAGTTCGCACCTCAGCGCACGAATGGCGGAGATCCGCGTCTGTTCACTTTACGTTCTGGCCCTAGCTTGACCGCATGGGCCGAGATCCAGTTCCACCGATACTGCTGGGCGAGGTCCGTGACGCCGGCCTGACGCTTTCGGCGACGTGTCCGCGCTGCCGTCACACGCTGGAGCTGGCCGCCACCTGTCTCCCGCTGCCGCCCGATCTGGACATGGACCAGGTCGGGCACCGGCTGCGGTGCTCGGGCTGTGGCCGGCGCGGCGGCCACACCGTCTACCCGGACCCGGTGGGCTGGGTCCGCTACGTCCGAGCCCAGGGCTGGCGTCAACGCGAACCCTGGTTCGCTCCCATGATCAAACCCTAGTGGCGCTCGCATGCCGCTCCGTGCCCGCAGCGAGGGGCTGCTGCCGTTCCCAAGCGGTCCGTTTCGCCTCCGTAGCGGCAAGCGCGCCAGCTCGCGTGGGAGCTGGCGCGAGTTCTCGTGCTGAACCGACCTACAGAGCGGCCTTCTCACGACCGTATCGGTTGTGCATCAAGCTCTTGGCTATAGCGGACCGCTTGATGCCATAGGCAGGGGCCACCATCGGGTAGTCGGTCGGCAGTCCCCACTTAGCTCGATAGGTTTCTGGCGTTAGCCCTACGGCCGTCAAGTGCCGCTTGAGGGTCTTATAGCCTTTGCCGTCCTCAAAACTGATAAGTGCCTCAGGCGTAATCGAACCGCGGATCTGAGCAGGCGGGATTTTTGAAGACGCCAGAGCAATCGGATCATCCGGCTCTAAGAGATTGATAAGAGCATCGGCGGTGCTCTCAATCAGATTTGGCAGCTCCGACGCCGGCACATTATTGTAGCGGACGTAGGCACTTGCGATTTTGGCCGCGAGACGGCCAAAATCGGCCCTCGAACACGTTTCCGTTATCCTGTTTTCAATCATGGTGCCCCCACCAGTTGCGAGACGACCGGCTGTTAGCACAATTCGATTGTACGCAACCTTGGTTATTGAGCTTTGAGTAGCTATGTTGCACTTCAGTAACAAATGTATGGAATGATACTCTGGAAAGCGGCGAATGCGCGAACGTAAGGCACCGGAAGGCCGGCTTTCCGCTTCCGACCCCAGTCAGCCCTTGGCGGCGCGCTCCACGGCGACATCCAGCGTTGTCCAGTTGTGCACTTCAACGCCAATCTTGTCGTAGATTAGGTATCCGTGGATTGGCCAATCGGGCACCTCGATTGCTGTGGCCCATCCCTCGCCCACGCGCTGCGACCTCGGTGTTATGCTGGAGGCCAGATCGGCGAGTTCACGTTCAGTGACGGGTTCAAGTGCCTTGGCACCTGCGCCGGCGGCTTCCGCGGCAGTAGCAAACACTCCGATGAGGGTCTCGTAAGGGATAGGCGCTTTCCAAGGCGGGAAGATCGCCAACTTGACCGTGTAGCTCATAGGCCCATCGTCTCACGGAGGCCCTAACATCGAATTCAGCTTCCCGCACTTTGCATGACCCGCTTGTAGGTCACCCCGCAGGATCGGAACCACAAAAAAGGCCACTCCCGAAGGAGCGGCCCGAAGTCTTGGGAGGAAACGTCACGAAGTGACATGACGTGCAGCGGCTGGACCGCAGCCCGTCGAACACTAAGATCTTACGTTGCGACGCAGCAATCAACCGCGATCCGAGAAGGTCGGATCGTCCCCGTCCAGCAGGCGCTGGACCGCGAGCACGATCAGGCCGGCGCGCTGGTGATGCGTGCGCTCGGCGACCCGGTTGAGGCGCTCCAGCACCTCGACCGGGAACGTCACCGTGAGCTGGCGCCGGCTGGCGTTCTTGGTCGCGATCCCGAGACCATAGCTCGAACCGGCCTTGGGGCCGGGCTTGGGCTTGGGCGGCGCGTCAGGCGCGGCTCCCACCACGCGCTCGAACGCGGCATCCTCCTCGGCCTGGGACCGCGGAGTACGCGGCGTCGGGCGCTTCGTGTTGAGGGCCATCTCAATGCGATCCTTCCTGCTGCTCGTAGATAGCTTTCACCAACCGATCTAGCTCAGCCACCGCCCGCGGGTCGACCGGCTTCTGTTCGGCAACCGCCAGCCCGGACCCGCTCGATGCGGAAAACGCCTTGCGCTTCACGAGCCGGGGCTCCAGCAGGGTGAAGGTCTCGATCTCCCGGACCGCCTGCGCCGCGTCAGCGTTGTCGACAGACGCCGCCCGGGGCTCGGCCTGGTTCATCACCGCGAGCGAGACCAGGCCGTCGCGCTCGGCGTTCACCTCCTCGATCACCTTCGCCATGTCCTCCATCGCCCAGAGGTCGAAGGACATCGGCGCGAACGGCACCAGCACCACGTCGGCGAGCATGAGGGCGGCTCGCAGCGCGCCCGTGTCCCGGCCGCCCACGTCGATGATGATGTCGTCCCAGTTCGAGCCCTGCTGCTTCACCTGGCTGCGGAGCTGGCGCGGATCCGAGTAGGAGGAGCAGGCGAGCGCCGGCTCGATCTCGGCGTCCGCCCGGCACTGGATCGAGGACGAGGCCGTGCCCTGTACGTCGGCATCCACCAGCCAAACGCGCCGGCCCGCGCGCGCCCTCGACAGTCCGATTTGTACTGCGAGCGTCGTCTTGCCGACGCCACCTTTTGTGTTTCCGACCACCAAGATCATCTTGTTGCTCCCAGGGATCTCTCCGCGATCCCACAGCGAGGTCGCAGATAGCTATCTCAGATCTTATGAACAAGCTCGGATAGCCCCGGGGTAAGATGTTTTTTGCCCCTTGTCCATGGTCCGTTTCGTACCATCTTCAGCGAGCCGCCAGACGGCAGCAGTCGGAGACGTACCGTGGCTAAGCTCACCCTCGAAGAAGCCCAGAAGCGATACCCAGTCGGGACCAAGGTGTCCTTCGTACCGGGGAAGACCTCGCCCACCCGCGTGATCGCCGAGGTCACGGGCGTGCGACAGGCCGGCCAGCCCGGCACCAAGGGCTTCTCGATCTTCGTGGACACCCGCGAGGACCTCGGGGACGGCAAGGCCAAGGAGCGGTCCGTCCGCCCCGCCACGCTGACCGCGGCTTGATCGTGAGGGGCACGCGCCTCTCACCACGGGAGACGTGTGCCTCTCAACCCGAGACCACCCTCCACCACCTACATCGTGAGGCTCCCGTGAGATCCACCCTTCGCAAGCTGGGCCTCGGCCTGGCTCTGGCGGCGTCTGCCGTCCTGTCTCTGTCCCCGGCTGTCGCCGAGTGGCAGGGCCCCAACGCCCAGCCGTGGTTCGAGAACTACGTCCGTCCGCAGGGCTACAACTACGCCCCCTCCGTGATCTCGGAGAACGGCACGACCGACGTGTGGTGGTGCGGCCAGGGTGCGTCGACCGACGTGATCTACCACCGCTCCTACTCGGCCTCGGGCGGCTTCTCGCCGATCTCCCAGGTCCTGTACCCGCGGCAGACCTGGAACAGCCGCTACACCTGCGATCCGAGCGTCGTGAAGGGCAACTTCACCAACCCGCAGGACGGCCAGCACTACCAGTACATCATGTACTACTCGGGCGCCGACAACACGCCCGGCAACAACAACCAGCTCGGCCTCGCCTACTCGAACGACAAGATCAACTGGGTCGACTACCAGGGCGACAGCGTCCTGAAGCCGATCGGTAATGCCTCGGACAACTACGGCCTGGGCCAGCCCTCGACCTTCAATGCGGACGGCCAGTCCAGCCTGTTCGTCATCACCACCGACACCTCCGTGCCGGCGGATCCGAACTTCGCGCAGATCTTCGTGCGTCACACGAACGATGGCGTGAACTTCGAGGCGCCCGTCCGCGTCCCCGGCCGTGCCACCGATGGCACCACGGTCGGCCCGAACTCGGACTTCGCCTACGACTACGCGACGGGCGACGTCTACATGATGTCGTCGCTGCCGGGCCGGAACTGCAACGCCGAGCCCTGCAAGGATCCGGCGCACAACCCGGACCGTGAGACCTACCAGATGGCGCTCTATAAGATGCCCATCTCGCAGTTCCTCTCGGGCCAGCCGTTCCAGTGGACCCCGCTGGGCCAGCTCTCCAGCGACCAGACCGGCTACTACCTGAACCACTCGCCGGGCTTCAACCGTGACCCGTCAGGGAACATCACACCGTTCTTCCCGACGATCCAGATCTTCCACTCGGGCGGTGATCCGTCGCCGACCACCTGGAAGCTGACCTTCTCGCTGCTGAACAAGGACAACCCGTTCGCCCCGATCAACCGTTACTACAACGGCTCGATCCACAAGGTGACGTCCGGCTACGCCGGGCCGGGCTTCAACTACGAGCAGACCCTCGGCCGTGCCCTGGTCGCTGCGACCGCGGCCACGCACAAGGTCTACTCGTGCTTCACGGGCGGCGACTACTTCCTGTCGACGGCCGCCAATTGTGAGGGCCAGCAGCATCTCGGCGTGACCGGCGAGTTCTTCAACAACAACGAGCCGAACACCCACGCCGTCTACCGCTGCCTCGCCGGCAACCACCACTTCGCGTCGAACGACGCGAACTGTGAGGGTCAGACCGTCGAGGGCCCGCTGGGCTACATCTACAACAACTAAGTCTTCGCAAGTCTAAGGCGCACCTCCCCACTCAAAGGGGGAGGTGTGTCCTGCCCCGACTGTACGTTTCGTACCGTCGGGGCAGGACACAGAGCCTGCGGTCCAGAAGAGAGAGCTTTCATGCCCGAGGCCATCAATTTCCGCGAGCGCAAGTACAACCCCATCGACTACGGTGCCGACCCGAACGCTGGCGGTGCCCAGAATACCGCGGCGTTCGCGGCAGCGGCCAGCGAGCTGGTCGCCAACGGGGGCGGTGCCTTCGTCGTCCCGCACGGCGACTACACCCTCAACGACACCTTCCAGATCAACAACGACGGCGTGAGCGCCAAGCTCTACGGCACGGACAAGGGCTCACGCCTCGTGTTCACGGGCGGGATGCAGAACGGCACGATCCTGAACGGCCGTGCGATGACCTGCGAAGGCATCAGCATGATCGCGTCGGGTGCCCCGAACATCAACCAGGGCTCGCTGCTCTACATCCGCGGCGCCGCGCCGCTCGGCTCGCTGTTCGAGACGATCTCCGTCCGCGACGTCGTGCTCGAAGGCCGACCAGGGTCCGATCCGTCGAACTTCCTGGCCATCCAGAACCCCGCCTTCGCGCGCATCAACGGCGTCGGGATCGTGGCGTTCGAGAACGAGAGCTACGGGTCCAAGGGCAACCGCGGCCTGTACCTGTTCGGAGACACGGCCTCGAACGGATCGGCGGTCGGCGACTTCTCGGTCGTGGGCTTCAACTGCTACGGCGTGCAGACCGGCATCCTGATGAGCGGTGGCACGGGCGCGGCGGGCCAGCAGACGGTCGAGGGCGGCTCGTTCACCGACTGCGTGATCCAGGGCGCCGAGACCGGTCTTCGGGCGCAGGCGTCCGGCTACCAGTCGCCGGGCCACTCCTGGAAGGGCGGTCACATCAACTGTGACGGTCTCGCCTTCGACCTGGAGAGCTGGGCGCAGTTCAAGATCTCGGACGGCCTTTTCTACCTGGACGCCGGCTCGGCCCGGAAGCGTGGCTTCGTCTACGTGAACGGTTCGACCCAGATCAACGTCCACGACTGCAACATGCTGCACTTCCCGACCCGCGCGGACGGCCCGGCCAACGGCATCGGCATCTGGGGCGTGGCGATGCAGAGCGGTGGCTCGTTCACCAACGTCCACGACAACGAGTTCCTCGGCTTCGATGCCGGCTCGGCCTGCGTCTACAACGCCTCGAACGGTGGCGCGAACCGCGCCCACCACAACGTCCGGCAGGGCAACGGCCAGTTCCTGGCCGGCGCCGTGATCGACGGCGGTGGCAACATCATCGTCTGATCACACTCGAATTGTGCCTGGAGCACACGGTACGTTCCGTACCTACGGGGCCGGCATTCGAAAGGGTGCCGGCCCATCTTCGTCAGAATGCCCCGCGGAAGCGTTTCGGAAGCTCCCAAAGCTCTTCCGCCTGCACCAATTCGCGATTATTGAGGTTCGCCGCAAACATCCGCTTGGTACATTCGAAGAAAAACTCCCCAGATCCAAGCCTCGAACCGGTCCTAGGCAAAGACTGGACATAACCTTGGACGTGCCGCAACAAGGCACTTGGGGGTATGCCATGATGGTCCATCACTGGCTTGTCCTTTGCCACAGCATTTCTGCGCAACTGCCGATCTTCGAGCATCCGGTTGTCACAGAATGCGAGGTGAAAAAGATACAGTTCTCCGATATATGCCTTTGTTACATGCTGAGTGAAATGAAAGCCAGCACCCCAATTCGGCTTTTCGGAAACGAGTGTCGGCTTGCACAAAGCTGAAAACGGGCGGATCAGCTTGCGCTGCTTCGAAATCGGCTTTGCCCAGTCGATCTCTCGCTCGTTCTCATGATCATGAAGGAGATCGACGCCGAACGGGCTGACCACAGGCGGTAGCTTCCGGTTCCAGGCGACCCAATGCTTCAGCGTCGGGGCCCGACCTGGGTCGGCCACGACCAGCTCGTCCACATCCGTAAACAGGACATGGTGATAGCCTTCGAGCAGCCCCGCGCAGAACTCGTTGGCGATGATCGCCCGGCGGTTCTCATCTGGTTGCGCTCTCGCGAGGTGGAAGACCCTGGCAGGGATGTTGCGCGTCGATCCATCCGAGGATCCGTCATCGAGCACGTAGCAGTGCTTGGATCCAACCTGGCGGCCGTAGTGTCTCAGCCAGACCGGCAGCAGAACGGCCTCATTGTAGACCATCGTCACTACGGCTAGGGGCAGTTTCCTTCGCGCCAACATCGGAAATTTCGTTCCTATAGAGGCATCACAGCTCCGTGAGGCAACCATAGGTTTCTGAACAAAGCGGCAAGAAGTTGGCTGCCCGCGCCTTGTTCAGGCAATAAAAAGCCCGCCACCCTTTCGAGTGGCGGGCAATCAGGCAGACCACCGTAGGTCAGGCGGCCTTGGCGCCGGCCGCCGGGCCCTTCACCGAAGTGTCGGCGGCCGGGGCCGCCATCGGCGACTTCTGGAGCACCTTCACGAGGGCGTCGAAGCCGGGCTCCTCGCGGAGGACCTGGCGCAGGCCGTTGTCGCCCGGGAGCGCGAAGCGCACCGCGTCGCCGTCTACCGTGTAGGCCGTGGCCTGGACCTCCTCACCGGAGGCCATGTCCTTCACCAGGACGATCCCGTCCTTCACGCGCGCGGACCAGCGCGGATCGCCGGCCTTCTTGAGGGCCGAGGGAGAACGGGGCTTGAAGCTCGTGGACATCGTGATCTCCAGTGTACGTTTCGGACGAAGGGGTTCAGGCGCGCGAACGCGCCGACAGCGAGGCCTTCAAGATGGCGCGTGCCTCGCTCGGATCCAAGGCACGGCCGAGCCCGGCCGCCGCATTCACGGCCGCGTCGACCATCTCGGGCGTCAGCTCCATGCCGCGCATCGGCAGGATGCCCGCCTGATCGCGGCTCACCGCGCCGGCCGAGCCCGCCATCAGCACGGTGTTGCCCTCCCGGGCCTCGGCCGCCGCGAGGCCGGGCGTGTCCGGGCCGGCCATCTCGACGCCGGTCTTGTCGATCACACGGGTACGCATCTCAGTGCTCTCCTGATGCTTTCAGATTGCTTTCTGCGATCAGCGCGCTGTCGATGGCGAGCCGCAGGGCCTCCCGGTCAACGCCCGGGAGGAAGGATCGAGCCGCATCCACCATCTCGTCGGTGACGCGGCCGGCGGTGGCGTAGTCCCGGCGCAGGCAGGCGGCGAGCACCGCCCCGGGCGCCGGCTCGAACACGGCGAGCCGCTTCCCGCCGGCCGTGATCACCACGCGCTCGCCGCGGTCGAGGCGCTCCCGGATCGCGCCGACACGGTTGGCCAGGCTGTCCCGGATCGCGCTCGGGCTCGGCAGCGGCGAGCGGAAGATCTGCTCGAATGCCTTCCGGCCGGTGGCGTAGGCGCTCGCCGGATCGAAGCGCTTGAGCGGGTCCTCCTTCGCCTCCATGCGGCGGCGGAAGCCGGGCTCCTCGGCGATGTTGGGCAGGTCACTTCCCACGGCTGGCCCCCTTCTTCGGCGCCGGGCCGGCGGCGAGCCGGAGGCGCTTGACGTCGGCCTCCAGCCGGTCGTTCTGCCGGAGCAGGTCGAACACGAGGTCGCAGATCTCGTGTTTCGTCTTGTTCATTAGGTATTTGCGGGTGATCCGCGCAGTGCTCTCGATGACGGCCATGTCCTGGGAACCTTCATTGGTACGTTTCGGACCATCAAAACCGGGCAGGCAAAGTATCGCCTACCGCTTTTCTCTCCAGCTCGCAGCTTCGTACTCGCCCTTGATCCGATCCCAGACCGTCTTCGCGATCATCACGCTGCGGCTTTTCGATTGGCCACAAGTGTGAGGTATCGGAACACTGAGATCGGAAGGCCCTGCGCACCAGAAACCTTGTCCACCTTGAACCCGAACTGACCCTGGAGCTGCGCCATACGCTTTGCGAGCACCTTTGACCCAACAGGCGAGACACTCTGACTGACGCAATACGACCGATATTCGTTCCAGAGGGTCGTGAATGTGGTGTAGTTGTGCTGGTCGCTGAAGTCCTTGTTCGCTTCGGCTCCCAGGCGCATCCAGCCGTGCTCCCGGAAGCCGCAAATAAAATCCCGGACGGAGTTCAGCTCGTTCTCCAGCATCTCGCGTTGCTCGATGGAGGAGGGCGGGTCCGTCACCTTGAAGTTCTCCACCCGCAGGCGGTTCATGTGGGCCACGGCCCAGGCCGCGATGGCCTCGCGCTCCTCGGCCACCACGATCTTGTCGTAGTCGTTGATCTTGCGGGCGTCCTTCGGGAACGCCTTCGTGAACACCAGGAACAGCCACCGCCGGGTGAAGCCGTCCGAGCTGTCCTGGCTCTTCGGGGTGTGGTTCGAGGCGAACCAGTGCGCCGCCCGGGGGCGGAAGTTGAACATGGGCTTGTTCTTCTCCTGCGCCTCGATCACCTCGCCCGACACGATCTGCTTGAACTTGGCGCTGTCGATGACCTGCTTCTCGGACAGCTCACCCGCGAAGTTGAGCAGCTTGCCCACGAGCTGCGCCGGTCCGAACTTGTCGCCCCACAGGGTCGGGGGCAGGGAGGTCTGCGCCTCGGCCGGCATCATGGCCTGCATGATCTCCATGATCCGGCTCTTCCCCGAGTGGGCGACGCCGTAGAGGCAGACCGCGAGCTGCACCTCGGTCATCTTGCCGAACATGGTCAGCGCCATCACCTCGCCGAGCGCGGTGACCTTCTCGCTGTAGTCCGGGTCGTCGCCCCAGTAGTCGTTCAGCATCTGCTGCCAGCGGGTGCATTTGCCGGCCAGCTCGGGCTTGTAGGGGTAGGGGAGGGTGTAGGTCATCCCGTAGTCGGGATGGTGCTCGCGCAGCTCCAGGTCCTCGGTCAGGAAGCCGTTGACGAAGTTGATGCCCGTCTCGGCCCGGCGCTTCAGGTCGCCCTTCCTCTTGCCCCGGATCGTCTTCAGGATCCCGACGTGGTCCGAGGCGCGCACGGCGGTCTTGTAGGCGCCGTACTCGTTGATGATGTGCTTGAGGATCTCGCCCTCGTCCATCTCGTCCCACGAGGAGCCGCGCCACTGCCACAGCTTCTCCTGGTGGAAGCGGATCTCGCCGCCCAGCTCCTCCAGGTCCCGGGCCACCGCCTCGGCAATCTCGGCGTGGTTCGTGCCGGCGATCTCGCCCTGCCGGAGCGCGGCGAGCTGGCGGCGCACCGCGGCCACTGTCAGCTTCTTGCCGGACACCGAGGCCACGTAGTTGATGATCTGGTCCTCCTCGATGGGTTCGAGGTTCGAGGCCGCCATCCGGTTCAGGACGTGCTTCACCACCGTCGTGAACTGCTCGGCGCTGTCCTTCACGCCGGCCTTCTCGATGTGGGCGTTGAAGTAGTTCAAGATCTCGCCGGCATCCCAGGTCTCGTTGTCCGACGAGAAGGCGTCGAGGTGCCACGCCGAGCGCTGCTCGTCCGACAGGCCCTCGTCCCAGCCCTTCGGCAGCGACTTGGCCTTCGGCCCGGTCACGTCGCGGATCAGGAACTCGATCAGCTTCTGCGGGCCCTTCTGGGGGTCGATGTTGTCCCCGTACGTCTTCTGCATGAACTGGCTGATCGCCACCTCGATCTCGCGGCAGGCCTCCAGCAGCGTGCGCTGGCCGCGGAGCACGTCCCGGGCGAACAGGCCGGCCATGGACACGAGCGAGTTGTCCCGGTTGCCGGTCGAGATGTAGTTCGTCACCGCGCCGAAGGCCGCCGAGCCCACCTGGACGCCGGCCTGGCCGAGCGCGTCGCGCAGGATCTGCTCGATGTTCGGCGGCAGCGACCGGATGTCGGCGAGGCAGTCCAGCAGGTCCTTGTTGGCGTAGTAGGGCTGCCCGGTCTTCGGGTGGATCGAGGGCGGCAGCACGATCTGCGAGCCGGCGCCGAGCATCTCGACCAGGGACTGGATCTTGCCCTCGGCATCGCGGTGCTTGATGCGGATGATCGGCTGGCCGTCGTACTTGTAGATCAGCACGAAGCCCTTCTGGCCGATCCGGCGCCAGGGCGACGGCGGCAGGACCTTCTGCAGGACGCCGAGCACGGTCGGATCGTCCGTGTCGACGTCGATGGCGACCAGCCCGGACTGCGGCCCGAGCGGCAGGCCGATGTTGGCGTGGCGGTGGAAGGCGCGCCAGCTGGTGCGCTCGGCCTCGTTCGGCATCCTGCTCTGCAGGGACTGCCAGTTCATGATGATCGGCTTCTTGTCCCCTCGCTGGAGGGGCATCACTGGGAGGCCGGCGGTCCAGAACCGCTCACAGTGCTCCGCGAAGATATTCTCCACCGGCTTCGTAGTCTCGGCAGACATCTGGCTCTTCTCCAACCTCATACGGACAGAGTGGTACGTTTCGTACCGTGAACTCGGACTGAGAAAAGCTCAGCCGGCATTGATCTTTTTCAATCTCTCCTTGAAATCGAGGCGGGCATCTTTGTCGAGAACCTGCTCCATGATCTCGATGACCAGGCGCTGGAACTCGTACATCTGCTTGAGACCGTGGGCCTTCTCCTGGATGCCCAGGTAGCGGTCCATCAGGGAGGAGTAATTCTTCAGGAACTGGAGGCGCTCGCCGATGTCGTCGCTGCTCTCCATGTCCCGCTGGAGGCGCTTCATCGAGTTGATCGCCGTCTTCACCTCCCGGATCAGGCTGTCGGCCTCGTCGTCGAGGCCCTGGCCCTCTCGGAAGATCGCGTCCTCCGGGTCGATCTCGGCGCCGCGCGCCGGGGCCACGAGCTTGCGCAGGAAGCCCTTGAGCTGGTCCGGGTACGGGCAGGCCGGATCGGTCAGGAAGCCGGGGTCGACCTCCATCTGCTGGCGAATGGCCTCGAAACTGAAGCCGAGCGTCTGCGGGAGGTTGGGAAACACCCGGTCTGTCATCGTGGCCATTCCTCGTGGGGGACCGAACATAGTTGTTGCCAAATCCGTTTTCCAGGCGGGCTATATCGACACATTAGTGATAATGTGCCTGATTTCGCCGTCTTTTCTCTTTGCGACGTCATCACCACATAGAGGGAACGGAAGATGTACTGGCTGGGCTAAATGTCTGACCTTGCTGCCAAAACCGCCCGGTCCGAAACGTACCGTGGACCATGGGTCATAAGGCACCCCGACGCGAGCCCTCTCGCGCCGTGGTTTGTGGCCCTGCTTCCCATGGAAGTGAGTGATGAAACCAGCCCCGTCAACCCGGGGTTGGTTGCTGGGTCCGAGCGCGCCGAGGACGCGCTGCAGTTCGCCCGGCGCGCCGACGCCGACCTCTACCGGCGCGCGCACCTCGGCCAGCACATCGCCTGGATCATCGAGCCGCTGCCCCGGCAGCTGCCGCCGCTCTGGTCCGACAGCTGCCCGCTCACCGAGGCCGTGCAGGAGCTGGACGCCGAGGACCGGGAGAAGGCGCTCGGCCCGGCCGACTGGTGGAACCACCCGGACCACCGGTCATGACCAACCCGCACCTGACCGGCTTCATCGGCGGGCTCGACGAGCGGTTCCCCGACGACAGCACCAGCATGTCGATGTCGGAGTGGATCACCACGAACACGCGGCTGCGCCAGAAGAAATTCAGCTTCAAGGGCTACGAGTTCCAGCGTCAGATCGTGGACGACATGCACCCCGACCTGACGTGCATGAAGCTCTCGCAGATCGGCCTCACCGAGGTCCAGATGCGGAAGTTCTTCGGCTTCCTGAAGCGCAACGTCGGCACGGCCGGGATCTTCTCGATGCCGACCCAGCCGATGCGCGACCGGCTGTCCCAGACCCGGATCAAGACGCTGATCGAGAACGAGCCGATCTTCAACGGCCCGATGGTGGCCAAGCCCGTCCGGCAGAAGGCGCTCTATCAGGTCGACGAGAGCTACGGCTACATCACCGGCACCACCGAGGGCGAGGCCACCTCGATCTCGGCCGACATCCTCATGGAGGACGAGGTCGATCTGGCCGACCAGGCGATGCGCTCGCTGTTCCAGTCGCGCCTCCAGGGCTCGAAGTGGAAGATCACGCAGCGCTTCTCGACGCCGACCTACCTCGGCTACGGGATCGACGCCGCCTACCAGGCATCGGACAAGCACGAGTACCCGATCCGCTGCGCCTGCGGCCACTGGCAGACCCCGATCTTCCACCCGCGCTTCCTCTGCCTGCCGGGGCTGGTCGGGGACCACGAGGACCTGTCGAAGCTCGGCCAGGACGAGGTCGACGCCATCGACATGGACGGGACCTACGTGCGCTGCGAGCGGTGCTCGCGCGCGCTCGACCTGGACGGCGGCCAGCGCGAGTGGGTCGCCGAGTACCCATCGCGCCGCGCGCGCGGCTACCGGGTCCGGCCGTTCTCGATCTCGAACATCACCATCCCGTACATCTTCCGGCAGCTGCTGGAGTACCAGCGCAAGGACAACCTGCGCGGCTGGTTCAACACCGTCATCGGCGAGGCCTTCAACGACAGCAACGCCCGGATCTCCGAGGAGGACCTGACCGCCATCATGAACCCCCGGCAGGTCGAGCCCGGCGAGCTGGCGAACGGCGATCTGTTCCTCGGCTGCGACGTCGGCCAGACCTGCCACGTCGTGATCGGGAAGCCCCACGCGATCCTGGAGTTCCACCAGGTCCAGCAGGCCGACATTGTCGAGTTCATCAAGGGCCGGGTCGAGAGCCTCGGGATCGTCCAGGGGGCGATGGACTACTACCCCTACACCCCCACCACCGAGGCGGTGCGCGAGGCCACGAACGGCATCGTCATGCCGATGGCCTACTCGACCTCGAAGACCGCGGCCCCGATGAAGGAGGTCACGGACGAGTTCGACAAGATCACCCACTACCAGATCAACCGGACGAACGCCCTCGACCTGGTCGCGAAGCAGTGTCGGAACCGCTCCTGGCAGCTCGCCGGCTACGGCCCCTACGCCTCGCTGGTGAAGACCCACTTCCGGGACATGATCCGCATTGAGGCGCCGGACGAACCGCCGGTCTGGAACAAGATCAACGGCGACGACCACTTCCTGCACGCCGCAGCGCTGCAGCAAACCGCGGTCCGGCTCAAGGCTGGCATCGACTTCACCACCGATCAGCGCAGTGCTGTCTTCCTCGGCGCCGGCTCTCGGTTGTTCTTGCCCACAGGCCGACCCATGTATCGCGGGGCCGACAACGCCGGAGTATTACGCTAGTGGCCGACAATCTCTCCGGCAAGCTGCTGTCCATCATCCCCTTCAAGAAGAAGGCGAAGGCCGGCGGCTCCTCGATCACCTCGACGTACAACCCGACTGCGGCGGACCAGGTCCTGACGCAGCCGACGTACCGCGATCACCTCGACGACATCTTCACGTCGCGTCAGGCCGACAACAGCCAGACGCTGATGCGGACGCTGATGCAGGCCGACCCGGACGTGTCCGGGACGGTCAACGGCTACCTGACGCTCGCCGACACCCAGATGATCGCCTACGTGGAGGACATCGACGGGAACGTGGACGTCGAGAAGAGCCGCGAGCTGCAGCAGCTCATCGCCAAGCTCTCGAACCAGACCGACTTCACGCAGGGCTTCCAGCTGAAGCAGGGCATGTACCGGCAGTGCGAGGAGCTGCGCTACATGCTCCTGATGCGCGGCGCCATCGGGGCCGAGCTGGTCTTCGACAAGGCCGGCCTGCCGGACAACATCCGCAACGTCGACATGGCCTCGATCCGCTGGACCGAGAAGCAGCCGGGCCAGTACAAGCCCGGCCAAGTCGTGGCCGGCCGCTCGGACCCGGTCCCCATCGACACGCCGGCCTTCATGGTCGGCTTCTACCGGCGCGATCCGACCGCGATCTACACCAACTCGCCCTTCGTCTCGGTCATCAACACCGTGGCAGCCCGGCAGCAGGTCATCAACGACCTCTACCGGATCATGCGCGTGAACGGCTACCCGCGCATCGAGATCAAGGTCCTGGAGGAGATCCTCCGCAAGAACATGCCGGCCAACTTCAACCAGCCGGGGCAGGAGGGCGCGCGGCAGGACTGGATCAACGCGCGCTTCGCCGAGATCCAGACCTCGTTCGACAACATCGCGGTCGACCAGTCGATTGTCCATTCGGACAGCATCGAGCTGAAGATCATCAACGAGAAGTCGCCGGGACTAGCGCTCAACGTCGAGCCGATCATCAACGTCCTCAACGCCCAGAACCAGGCGGCGCTGAAGACCATGTCGACGATCCTCGGCCGCGGGACCTCCGGCGTGAACACTGGCTCCGTCGAGGCGCGTCTGGCCGCGCTCTACGCCGACCAGCTGAACGAGCCCCTGGCCGACCTCCTGTCCCGGATGTTCTCCTTCATCCTGCAGCAGGGCGGCTACGCCGGCTTCGCCAAGGTCGAGTTCGACCCGGCCGAGCTGCGTCCCTGGACCGAGCTGGAGCCCCAGCTCACCCTGCGCTCGCAGCGGCTGCGCCAGGACCTGTCAGACGGGCTGATCACCGACGTCGAGTACCACTTGTGGGTCTACAAGCGCCTGCCGCCGGACGGCGCGCCGGAGCTGTCCGGCACCGGCTTCCTCACCGAGGTGGCCGACGCCTCCGGCGCCGCGGGCTCGAACACGGGCGGCGGCGCGAAGCCCGAGAGCGTGAGCCCGAAGACCGACAGCGTCGGCCGCGCCGCGAGCCCGGCGCGCACCCGCGCGACCGCCACGAACCGGCGCCAGACCCGCCGGCTGGTCAACACCCCGCTGGTCGCTTCAGCCGGGGAGGTGATCACCAGATAAGTGTCACCGGCCCTGAATGCTACGATTGATAATTGATCCCTGCTGCTGAAGCAATGCCTGCTGTTGCGCAGTATCAGATGGAACCAGACCACCTTTACTTGGGCCAAAGGTCAATATTAGATCGTGAGTTCGAGTTCGTCCCGTAGTTAAAAATGGCGCACTCCCACCGCCAGAAACTCTAACGAGCTTCCAAGTCGGATTGATGCTGCCGTTCGTAACAACAATAAATTTTACTTCGTAACTAAACACATCAGGTTTTTGACCCTCTTTTCCCCCAATAGAGGATGGAAGAACGCGGGCTGCAGTAATCTCATTTTTCAAATAGTCATAGATACCTAAATCTGACTGCAGCAACAACGAGCTGCCCCGAGTATCTATCGGGTCAAAATAATTGTGGCATCTTTCGACATTTCTGACATCCATAATACGACCAACAATGAAAAATGTATAAGCCGTGTTAATCCTTGTCGCCGATGACGATATATTGCCACCAAATCCCAGATTAAACATTTGCGATATATTCATACCGGCGTCAGTGCCATTAGGTAACGCATTATTGTATGTCACTGTTGAGTTAACGCCGGTATTCTCCTCAACTGTGAGAGTTGTAACCATTTGTACCGAGTAAGACGGCGGAATGATCGGCACATTGCCATAAGATAAATCGCTATTGACGTTATACAGCGCGTCGACCAGCTCACAGAAGATCTTTTGCTTTATACGAGAAGACATATTGTTATTTATATCCCTCTCCTCCCAAGCTTCAGCAATCTGAGGGGGCGAAACGCCACAAGAATTTAGAAAAAAGCTGCACGGCGCGACCATAAGCGCAAATAAAACTTGGCTTATTTTCATTGATTTTACTTCACATTAACACTGTAGCCGCCGCCGATTGGAGATGTTTTTGTTTCATCCACTATAGCGTCGACCTTCGAAGGCGACGCATTCGGAACTAGGTTTTTTATTATTCTTTTCGCATCGCCGCTGGACAGCGCATCAGCTTCCAACCCACGGGGCGTAACCTTAAATAACTTCGCATCTTCTCCTAGATTTTCAGCAAAAGAAGGATCAATACCTGTATCTTCAGATTGGATCGAAAGGTTTAGCCCACTCATGCGGTGGGTAAGCGTAGCAAACCCTCCTTTGCCACCAGGAACTGGTAGTCCAGTATGTCTATCAATCACATCACCACTAACCGGCCGCTTGGGCTTTTGACGTTCAGCAGCATGCTTAGGCGTGACACCATGCCGATGCTTCAAAGCCTTGGTAGTATGCCGCTTGACTATAGTACGCTCTTTCGGCCTGGCTTCCGCTTGTCCGAGAAACAGGCAAGCGGCCAAAGCAATCAAGCTCGATCTACCTAAATTCATGGCTCAGCGCCCTCAAATCGGCGGGCAGAAGATCACGGCCCAACTCGAAATCGCAAGCCGCCCACGAAAAAAGTAAATATGTGTGACATATTTACACGTTAACGGATCCATCTATCGTGTTGACTGTGTTTGTTGCGCCCATCGGATGTGATTGCTGCGTACCCAGCATGTACCATGTCTCAAACGAGACACGCAGACCGTGAAGCTCATCCCCTAAGATTTAGGGGACAGCACGGCGCCGATTGTTGCAGCAATCTGCGATCATTCCTATCTGCTCGCAAGAAAAGAGCGGACTTCTTGCAGTGAAGCAGCTACCCCTCAACGACGATCTGCGAGCGAAGCTGAAAGCAGCTGCACCCGACACCGATCCTGAGAAGGTGGCTGTGTTCGAGGCCGCCGCGCTCTCGACTGCTCCGGTTCGCAAGAAGCACCCCGTCTACCAGGGCGCGGTGCATACGGCGAACTTTCTCGCCCAGATGATGGGCGAGCTGCAGAAGGAGAGCCGGCCCCTGCAAATCATGCACGGGTCGTCGGAGGGGGACCAGCTGCCCATCGGGCGGGTGTTCCACGGCTCGATCTCCGAAGGGACGGGTGTCGACGGCGCGACCGAGCTGCTGACCCTGTTCTGGATCGACAACGAGCACGAGAGCCTGATCGCCAAGGTCAACTCGGGCACCATCGACCAGGTGAGCGTCGCGATCCTGGGGAAGTCGGCCAAGTCCAACAAGACCGGCTTCGACTTCATGGGCCCGGACGCCGATCTAGAGAACATCTGGCTCGGGGTCGACGACAAGGGGAACAAGATGGGCGTCGATGGCGCCCACGTCATCGTGGACGAGCTGGATGGCTGGTTCGAGATGAGCCTTGTCGGCCAGGGCGGCGCGCAGGGGGCCCGGATCAAGGGCCGCCAGCTGCAGCTCTCCGCTTCGGGTCAGGAGGTCCCCTCCATGACCCTCGAACTTTCCACCGGGCCTGCGCCCACACCGACCCCGAAGCCGCCGGCCCCGGCGCCCCAGAAGGACACGTTCGACATGGACGCCAAGGATTTCGCCGGCATCGTCGCCGAGAACGCCACGAAGCTCGCCAACGCCGAGAGCGCCAAGGCGGCGGCCGAGGCCGCCCGCGACGCGCTCAAGACCGAGCGTGACGCGCTGAAGACCGAGCTGGACGCCCTGAAGGGTTCCGACGCCCAGAAGCAGGTCGCCGACCTGACGACCGAGCGTGACGCCCTCAAGACCCAGCTCGACAACGCCAAGGCGCTCCCGGGCAAGCTCCTGTCGCCGCTGTTCGCAATGATCGGCCAGCCGACCGCGACGCTCGACGAGGACGAGGCCAAGGCGGTCACCCAGGTGACCGGTGCCCTCGACAGCCTCAAGGCGCTCGGCGCCCGGCTCTCGGGTGGCCTGTCGCTCGGCAGCGCCGCGCCCCGCACGGGCGGCAACGCCGCCTTCAAGCGCCGCGCCTAATCGCCGGCTCCACCCGACACCGCAACAGGAGACCCGGCGATGAGCACGCCCTTCCACACCAAGGTCCACGTCCACTCGATCAAGAACGAGATGTCCAACCGGACCATGGCGTTCGCCAACCCGGGCGGGCTCACGAAGGCCCAGCTGGAGGGTCGCCTGGTCGAGCCGGATCCGGCCGTGCCGTGCGGCATGAAGCTGGTCGAGGCCGGCACCGCCATCGGCCCGCGCGTCGCGCGCATCGACGTGTTCGAGAACCGCGGCCCCGGCGCGGGCGGCGTGATCACGGCCCAGTTCCAGTTCACGGACCTGGTCCCGATCCTCGACGGTGATCCCCTCGCGCAGGGCGACACGGCGGTCGGCGGCGGCGACGGCTTCGTGAAGAAGGGCGGCGCGGACGACGTCGGCGCCTTCGTCGCCGAGGTCCTGACGGTCAAGGGCGTGAAGTACGCCTCGGTCGTGAAGCTCTAAGCTTCCCGGCCGGTCACCAGAACTACGCCTTTTGCCAGCGGTACGGATCGTACCGCGGGCCGGGGCGGCAGAACTACCAGGCTCATCTTCAACGGTACGTCTCGTACCACCAACAGACCCCCGAGGAGTACGGGACATGGATCTCAAGCCGCTCACCCAGCTCACCGCCAACCGGAAGGCGCCCGAGGGGCTGCTCGCCGCGCTGGCCGTGCGGGACAACAAGCGCGCGTCGGCCGACGCCGGCCTGCAGCTCGTCAACGAGGCCCGCTCCTACGGCCTGGAGATGCGCGACTTCCTGCGCCTCGCCGTCGACCCGATGGCCGCCGAGAAGCCCGAGCTGTACGAGGGCCTGAACGGCTACGAGGCCGCGCTGAAGTTCCTCAACCTGCCGGTCGGCAACGACTACGACAGCGGTGTGGTCCTCGACCTCGCCTCCGACACCTTCGAGTACAGCCCCGGCACCCGTGCGCTGTTCCCCGAGGTGGTCGACGACGTCGTGCGCTTCGCCTCACGCCAGGTCGACTACGAGAACCTGGAGAGCCTGATCGCCTCCACGCGGACGATCAACGGCGTCGAGATGATCTCGACCGTCGTGAACGACGAGAACCCCGAGGACTACAAGGTCTTCGGCCCGGTCTCCGAGTTCGGCCGGTTCCGCATCGGCAGCATCAAGACCAGCGAGACGCGGGTCAAGATGTGGAAGATCGGTGGCGGCTACCGCACCTCCTACGAGTTCCAGCGCCGCTCGCGCCTGGATCTGCTCACCCCGTATGCCAACCGCATGCAGCGTGAGCTGAACCTCTCGAAGGTCGGGCTCGCCACGGACCTGCTGATCAACGGCGACACGGTCAACGTGCCGGCCAACGTCGTGCCGCAGTCGTCCTTCGACAACCTGCACGGCGCGGGCGTCGCGGAGAAGGGGCGGATCGCCTACAAGAACCTCCTCCAGTGGTTCGTGGCGCGGGCCAAGGCCGGTGTGCCCATCGACACCGTCGTCGGCAACTGGGACGCCTACCTCGACTGGCTGTTCCTGTTCGCGCTGCCCACCGCGAACGCCACGACCCGCACCGACGCCGAGAACCTCGCGGCGACCGGCTTCCGCATCGGCGGCGTGCCGATCCTGAACGGCCAGATCAACTTCGTGCTCTCGACCACGATGCCGGCCGGCCAGCTCCTCGGCTTCCGCAAGGGCGAGACCCTGGAGCAGCTGATCGAGGCGGGGTCGCTGATCTCGGAGAGCGAGCGCGCTGTCCAGACGCAGTCGATCACGTACGTGAAGTCCGAGGTCTCGGGCTTCCGGCTGGTCTTCGGCGACACCCGCGAGATCTACGACTACACCAAGTAGTCGGCCGATCCCGCCGGCCCCCGGGAAAACCCGGGGGCCACCTGACGCCGGAGCCCGAACACCATGAAGATCCTGGTCTCTACGACCGGCGCGTTCCAGCTCGTGCATTCCGAGCAGCACGAACACATCCGCGCGACCGGCGATACCGTCATCGAGAAGTCCCAGTGGGCGCAGGAGAAGGTCTCGATTGGCCAGCTCCTCGTTTCGGCGCAGCTCAACGACGAGGCCTCCGATGCTGAGTGGCTCAAGACGCTCGAAGAGAGCGACGGCGACCGCGACCTGGCCCTGGCCAGCTTCCTCGACCGCTTCCCGGTCGACGAGGAGAGCGCCCGCCGGCCCGAGCCCGCACCGAAGCCGCAGACCACCGCCCAGGTCACGCACAACCGCCGGGGCGCCCCGCACAAGAAGTAGGGTTGAGCTGTGGACATCGTATCTTCAACCCCCGTGACGCTCTGGGTCGACTTCGAGGCGCCACAGGGACTGGTGATCCCCGATGTCGGCTCTGTGTCCTACAGCCTGTATGACGGCCAGGGTGTCCCACTCGTCGTAGACCAGGCTCTGACCCCGGAGGCTGACGCCACCGGGGTCTCCATCCAGGTCCTCGCGATCAACAACGTGATCGCCCCGGACCGCTACTTCGAGCGCCGCACCGCGCTGGTGAGCTGGGTCGCCGATGGGCGCGGCTACACTGCGCGCGCCGGCTACCGGATCATCGACCTCCCCAACTACGGCGTGATGCCGGTCGACGTGCGGACCTACCTCGCCCTCAACGAGGACGAACTGCGGGACGACGAGGTCGACCTGTTCACCGCCTACCTCACCCTGGCCAGCGCGGTCGGGAAGGACCGGCTGGACGCGGCGCTGAGCGCCGGCACGCTGGTGGAGGTGCGCGCGAGCCGCGCCGTCATGCTGACGGCGGCCACCGCCCTGTTCCCGTCGCTCCGCTACCGGATCGCCCAGGCGAAGACGGACGGGACGCTGAAGTTCGAGCGGCTGAAGGACGCCGCCGCCTTCGACGGCCTGGTCGCCGCGACCGCGGACGAGCTGCGCCAGATCACGCAGGATCTGACCGGCGACACGTCGGCGGCCGACGCCCTGCCGACCCTGCTGGCGCTCACCACCATCACCACCGATCCCGTGACCGGGGCCGCGCCCGCGACCAGCACCGGAGGCTAAGCCATGCCGATGCTCCTGTCGCGGATCCAGGCCCAGAACGAGGTCTGGCTCCGCAAGCTGCCGCCGTCCGCCACCCGGTTCCGCGGCGTCATCTTCCCGGTCAACCCGACCGCGCTGCCGACCAGCGTGTTCGTGCTGCCGCGCCTGGGGCTCCGCACCCGGCCGCGCGAGCCGGTCCAGGCGAAGGATCTGTTCCGTGACCCGGCCGGCCGCGTCATGCTGGCCGGGAACTGGGAGCTGCCGCTCGCGCTGGACGATGTGGTCTCGCGCTGCTTCGTGCTGTTCCAGATGACCGGCAAGGTCAGCTGGCAGCGGCGCAGCACGGCCGTGAAGCACCCGGTCACCGGCCTGCCGATGTCGGAGGGCCCGTACCTGGAGCAGGGCCCGATCTGGGTCAGCATCGAGAGCTACACCCACGGGAACGAGGACCCCGGCGCCCGGATCGCCACCGACCGGCTCCGCTGCATCACGGCCGCGCCGCTGCAGCTCGGCGACCAGGTCAACGGCAAGACCGTGAAGCGGATCAACCCGACGCTCGGGGTCACCATCGCCGAGATCGAGTGATGGCGGCCGACCTGCAGCTCCTGTTCCGGGTCGGCGGCTCGAAGACAGGCGACCCCGGCTTCGTGGCCGCGCGCGCCGTCGAGCTGCTGCGCGAGCGCGCCGAGGCGAAGGGGATCGAGCGCCTGATGGAGGCCGTGATCGCCGACGAGAAGGCCATCGTCGGGGCGATCACCGCCGACGCGGAGAAGTTCGCCGGCCAGGCGGCGCGGGTGTTCACGCGCCTGAAGTCGCCGTCCTCGGGCTCCGTCACCATCTCGCTCGACGACATCAGCCGGAACGCCGGGGTGCTGTCGTCCGACAGCATGTCGAAGCGGCTGCAGGGCAAGACCACCACCGAGTGGCTAGCCCTCACGAAGCAGACTGTGGCGAACAAGCGCCGGCGCAAGGCCGGCGCGCCCACCACCTTCTTCGTGGAGACGGGCGCGCTGAAGGCCCTGCTGACCCAGTACCTCGGCCCGGCCATGGCCGCCCTGGTCGATCCCCGGATCGTCGTGCGGAAGGGACCGCGGCGCGTGTCGGTGACGCTGAGCCTGATGGCGCAGGCGTCCGGCCGGGAGAAGGCCGGCGTGACCGGCGCGAGCTTCCCGGGCGCGGCCGGCGGCGGCATCGCGCGGGAGGAGAGCCTGTTCGTCCGCTACCTGAAGAAGGCCGGCGCGCCGGACCGCGATCCGAAGCACCCGCTGGCCTACAAGCTGGAGAACCCCCGCGGCTCGCACCGGCCCTTCCTGCAGAACACCCTGGTCTACTGGATCAGCCGCCGGCTGCCGCTCGTTCTCGACAAGTCGCTGCGCTCGGCCGTGGCCAAGTCCAAGAAGAAGGGGAAGACCCGTGTATAAGATCGCTCGCAACTCGACTGTCCGCATGATCGTGGATGCGATCCGCGACATGCCCGGCGAGCCCCAGTATTACGAGTTCGACGCGCACGCCGAGGCGACCGAGCTGCCGAACGCGGACCTGATCGGCCTGGTGGCCTTCTCCTGCACGGAGAACGACCAGTTCCACGACCTGTCGTTCGGCGTCGTGGTGATGACGGTCCAGGACCCGGGCCTGACCCGCTCGACCGACTACGTGGACGCCTTCTACCGCCGGCTCCAGGCGCGCTCGAAGTGGCCGATGTTCAACGACGATGGCTCCCCCACCGGGTTCGAGGCCGTGGCCTTCGACGGCGTGGCGGCCTCGCCGATGGGCCGGGTCGACATGCGCCCGACCGTCGAGCTGGTGGTCACGGCGCGGGTGACGCAGGCTGGTCAGTGGTCTCCTCAGTGAACTCGACGCCCGCCTTGTAGAGGAGGTGCATCGTCTCCCGCACGTTCTCGCTCGCGCAGCCAAGCGCGGTCTCGATCAGGTAGACGACCTCCTTCGTCACCGAGCGGTGGTTCTGCTCGGCGCGGTGCTTCAGGATCTCGTGCAGGTCGGGCTTCACCATCACGGTTATCGGCTTCTCGCCCGAGGTCTTGTATTCGCGCGGCATAACATCTTCCCCAGCTCCCCTAATTTTTAGGGGAAGTCTTTGGACAAATGGGGATCCATCATCATATTGCAAGCGACAGATTGCAGACCACTGTTGGAGACCTTGCCATGAACCCGGGAACCGCCAAGAGTGGTCGCTTCCACTTCTCGACCGCCACCCTCTGCATCGCGCCGATGACGGAGCAGGCCGAGATCAACCCGCTGCTCCACTCCGTGGGCCTGGTGAAGAACTGCAAGGTCGACGTGACGACCTCGAAGGTCGACCTTACGCAGGGCATCCAGAACGACATCGTGGCGTCCGTCGTGAACGGCATGCCGATGACGGGCTCGGCCGAGGTGTACGAGTACACCGCGAAGAACTTCGCCTACGGCCTGTCGCAGGACCCGACCGGCCTGGTCGACATGGCCAAGCCCGTGGGCGTCTCCGGCCCGGTCGCGGCGGCAGCCACCGAGGTCACGTCGGCGAGCGCCATCGTGGGCGCGAAGGCCGGCTCCTGGATCTACATCCAGGAGAACCAGGACGACCAGATCCACATCGCCAAGCTCTCGGCGGTGGCGGCCACGACCCTGTCGTTCGACGGCTACCCGGTCCCCGAGGGCATGTCGTTCTCGGCCAACGCCCGCGTCGGCCTGCTGAACAAGATCGACAGCGATCCCGGCAAGGCGAACAACAACTTCGCGGTCCGCGTGATCGGCATCGCGCTCGACGGCAACACCCCGGTGACCCTGCACTTCCCGAAGTGCCGCATCACCAAGGGCTTCTCGATGGGCTTCAGCTCGGACAACTTCTCGAACATGCCGTTCGAGTGGACGCCCCTGGTGCCGACGCCCAACGACGAAGGCTACATGGCCGACTTCAACCAGAAGCTCTCGATCTTCACCCGATAATCCGGGTCGGCGACAAGATCAGGCCCCGGGCAACCGGGGCCTTTTCTTTTGGACATCTGGAACCCACATCTCCCCCAGCGAAACGAGGGGTCGAGATGCCGTCCGAGGATAAGAAGCCAGAAGCCCGCATCACGCTCGATGTTGCTGGTACGCAACGTACTATCTTCATGAGCTTCGGGCTGCTGAACGAGATCGCGGCCCTTGTGCAGAGCCCCGAGAACGTCCCCGAGCTGAGCTTCAACTCGACCGTGTCGACGGCCGCCCTGCACCTGATGCTGGCTCCCCGCGACAAGCGCGGCAACATCCTGCCCGAGAATGAGGACGAGCCGGCCGTGCCGCTCGATCTCGACCTCGACACCGCGGAGAAGCTGCTCGACTGGGCTGGCGAGCACGTCCTGGATTTTTTCGTCCGCCGCCTCGCGAAGTCCGCGACACTCTTCGCGACGAGGGCGGACAAGCTAGCGGCAGCCGGATCATCTCTGACTTCTTCGGCGAGCTTACCTGGGAAGACAGCCTGATCCTGGTCTTCCGGTGCGCGCCCAGCGATCTCCCTAAGCTCTACTGGAAGCGCACCCTCGACGATCTCAGGCGGATGACTGGTCTCTTCATCCGCTACGAGATGGTCAAAGCCATGTCGGTCACGGAGAGCTTGCTCTTCGTCACCGGGAAACTGTTCGGGAAGGCCGAGCCGGAGGCTGAGGACCTGAACGGGCTCAACGAGATGATGGCGTTTGCCCGAGCGGTCAATGGCTGATGATCTGAACGTTGACCTCGGGATTGGCACGAACGACCTGGAGGCCAGCCTCCGGCGCACGTTCGACGCGCTCCAGGGTGGTCTCAGGACCGCCCAGGAGATGCAGACCTGGTTCGAGCGCACGGCCAAGTCGGCGCGCGAGCTGCCGGGCGTCATCGCCGACCTCAACACCAAATTGGCCGCCGCCAAGGGCACGGCCGGCGAGATCGGCCTGGAGAAGCAGCTCAACGCCGCGGTGCAGCAGCAGGCCTCGCTGAACCGCGAGCTGCAGCGCGAGGTCCAGATCCAGCGCGAGCTGTCGCTCGCCCGCGGCGCCGGCCAGCGCGCGGCCGAGGGCGGCACCGTTGCGGACGGCCGGCAGATTGCCCAGGTCCGGCTGACCGAGCGCGCCGTCGCCGACGCCATCACGGGCATCAACACCACTGCGGACCAGATCGCCGCCCGGCTGAGCATCGCCACCGGCAAGGCCATGGAGCGCCTGATCGCCGGCACCGCGCAGCAGGTCGAGCAGTCTGTGCAGCTCGCGGCGAACCGCGCCATGAGCACGAACGCCCAGCTGTCCGTGCCCGGCTACCTCGATGCCTCCGTCGTGAACGCGCGCGTGGCCGCGGAGACGGCTGTCCGGCGCGCCGGCACGGGCGCGACGCTCGACGAGCGCGACGCCGGCCGGCGCATGTACGCGGACGCGGCCGAGGAGAACCGGCAGCGGACGCTGGCCGCCAACCGGATCCGCCGGGATGCCGAGCGCGAGAACGCCGAGCGTGACCGGATCGCCAGCCAGGCCCAGTCGAAGCTGATGGCCGAGGCGGCCTACGAGGACGCCGAGCGCAGCCGGCGCATGTCCCGGCTCCAGACCGAGGCCGCCTGGGACAACCGGAACTTCGACCAGAAGCGGAAGGCAGCCGACGCCGAGTACCGGGCGTCGGAGGCGAAGATGCGCGCCGATGCGGTCTACGAGGACCGGCAGCGGACGCTCGCCGCCAACCGGACCCGCCGCGACGCCGAGCGGGAGAACCAGGGCATCGACGCCGCCTACCGGCGCCAGCAGGCCCAGATGTATTCCGACGCGCGGGCCGAGTACCGCGCCTCCCCGCAGGGCCAGCAGGAGGCTGCCCGCAAGAGCTTCGAGGCGCGCAGCGCCGCCTTCGACCTCAACGGCGGTGCGGACCAGTTCACGTTCCAGTCGAAGCTCGCCCTGAACTACGCCACCTTCGGCCTGGCCGCCGCCGCGATCCGCGGCGCGGTCGTGGCGGTGGTCCAGTTCGACGAGGAGCTGAAGCAGTTCCAGGCCATCACCGGGGCCGCCGACGCCGAGATGGACGGCTTCCGCGGCAAGCTCCTGGAGGTGGCCGCCACGAGCAAGTTCTCCGTAGGCGAGCTGACCCAGGTGGCGGTGGCGCTCGGCCAGACCGGCCTGTCGGCCAATGAGGTGGCGAAGTCCCTGAAGCCGGTCGTCGATCTGGCAGCGGCCTCGGGCTCGACGCTGCAGCAGTCGGTCGAGGCGATCACCGGGGTGCTCGGCGCCTACAACCTGGAGGCCGGACGCTCGGCCGAGGTCGCCGACGTCTTCGTGGCGGCGCTGAACAAGACCAAGCTGACGATGGACCAGCTGCAGCTGGGCATCCAGTACGCGGCCAACATCGCGCGCGACAGCGGCATCAGCTTCTCCGAGCTGACCGCGTCCATCGGCGCGGTGGCCCAGGCCGGCGTGAAGTCGGGCTCGACCATCGGCACCGGCATCCGGCAGCTCATCACCGAGTTCTCGGCGCCCACGGACAAGCTCCGCGGCGTGCTGAAGGAGCTGGGCATCAACCTGGCCGACGTGGATCTGCGCACGCAGGGCTTTGCCGGCGTGCTGGAGAACCTGCGCGCCAAGGGCTTCGGCACGTCCGAGGCCCTGCGCGCCCTCGACCTGCGCGCCGCGTCGGCCTTCGCCGCCCTGTCCGGCCAGTCGGACAAGATCACCCAGCTGCAGCAGGAGTTCCTGCTCACCTCCGCGGCGACCGACGCCGCCGCCAAGGCCAACGAGAGCCTGACGGCCACCATGCAGCGGGCCACCAACGCCATCTTCGGCGCGGTGGACACCGGCTTCCGGCCGCTCGTCGCGATCCTGCAGCTGGCCGCCGGTGGCGTGGCGACGTTCGCCTCGAACATCTCCGGGCTCGGTCCCGTGCTGCCGGTGATCACCGCTGGTGTCGCCTCGCTGGCCGCCGCCGCGATTGCCCTGAAGGCCATCAACCTGGCCGGCGGTCTGCTCGGCGGGGGCGCCCTGACCGGGCTCCTCACGGGGCCGGTCGGTGTCGGCGCCGTTGGCATCGCCGCGGTGTCCGGGCTCGTCTACTACCTATCCACGGTGCAGGACGCGGCGGGCAAGGCCAGCCAGAAGCTCGACGAGCTGCAGAAGATCCAGAACGAGCTGACCGGCCGGCAGCAGACCCTGACCCAGCAGACCGGCAGCCTGGACAGCACCATCACCACGCTGATCGACCGTCGCGACAAGCTGAACGGCGACGGCCTGCTGCGCCAGACGGCGGTGATCGAGGCGCAGAAGGCGTTCGCCGATCTCGGCCTCGTGGTCGACAGCAGCAGCACCTCGGTCGACGAGCTGATCCAGGCGCTGCAGAAGCTGCGCGGTGAGCTGAACCAGGAGATGCCGGCCCTGCTCGCGCAGCAGCTCGCCGCCATCACCGAGAAGATGGACCAGCTCACGAAGCTGGAGGCCGCGCGCGAGGAGAAGAACCGGACCCGCCGGGTCGTGATCCCGGGCGGCGAGTTCTCCGGCCTCGGCGACGCCGGCTCGGTCGACCTCGACCCGCTGGCGCAGATGCGCGACCTCGGGCCCGAGTTCGTCCAGGCCGCCGACATCCTGTCCGGCAAGACCCGGCTGCGGCCCGGCAACGTCCGGTCCCAGACCGCGCCCATCGCCTCGGCGATGTCGACCATGTTGCTCAACCTGCAGCGGTCGCGCACCGACGTGTCGCTCGACGGCAGCCTTTCGGACAGCGACCGGCGGACCATGCTCGGCCAGCTCGAAGAGACCATCGGGCGCGTCGAGACGGCGATCAAGGAGTTCGGCGAGAAGGTCGGCTCGGTCCAGAGCCAGCAGGCCATCGTGATCGAGGCCGAGCGCGTAAACCGCGGGCTCCAGGCGGCGACCATCCAGGCGTCGCCCGACTTCGGCGCGATCCGCAGCGCGCGCGACGACATCTACGGCCAGCAGGATCGCGCTGTGGCCGAGGCCGGCCGGAATGCGCAGGGCTTCCCCGCCTTCGAGGCGATGCAGCGTGCTGCCCGCTCCACCGACGACGTCGTGAAGGCCAAGCTGGCCGAGATCGAGGAGGCGAAGCGGCGCGCCCTGGCGGACGGCATGGACCCGAAGGCGGTCGATGACGCCTTCCGCGACGTGATCGACAGCTTCAACACCCTGCTGAAGGGCTCGACAAAGGAGATCCGCGAGAAGTTCCAGGCGGTGTCCGGCGACGCCAAGGCCGACCTGAACGCCCAGATCCGCAACGCCCAGTCCCAGATGGAGCTGCTGCAGCGGCAGGCCTCGACCACGCAGGACCCGGCCCGGGTGCCGGAGCTGCAGGGCCTGGCCACCCACTACCAGGAGGTGATCAACACCGCGCGCGAGCGGCTGTTCAAGATCGAGCAGGGCGTCAACGCCGACCAGATCATCGCCAACTCGCCCGAGCTGAAGGACAAGCAGCGGGAGCTGACCGAGAAGGGCCAGGCCGACCTGAACAAGTTGGTCGTCACCTACGCGGAGATCCACCGCCGGGTGCAGACCCAGATGCTGACCTTCCAGGCCGACCGGGCGACCGGGCGACCGAGCGGCGCGACCTGCTGCAGGAGCAGATCAAGGGCCTGGAGAAGGTCCGCGATGACGTGCGCTCGACGCCCGAGCAGATGCGCGCGGCCGTGCAGGAGATCAACCGGCTCCTCGGCGAGGTGGCCAAGATCGGCCAGAGCATCAACCGGATCAACGCCGACAAGGTGGACCTGAAGCTGCCGTCCACGCTCGGCCCCACGGTGGCGTTCAGCGCCGGCTCGGCGCAGCAGACCATCGTCGACCAGCTGCGCGCGGCCGGCGCGAGCGAGGACCGGATCCGGTACGCGCTCGGCGCCGGTCAGATCGAGAGCGGCTACTCGCCCGACGTCATCTCCGGGGCCCGGCGCTCGTCGGCGGGCGCGGCCGGCATCTTCCAGTTTATGCCGTCCACTTGGCAGAAGATGTACGGCACCCGGGACGTGGACACGGGCCTGTCGGCCCAGATCAAGGCCTTCCAGGAGTTCACCGACCGCAACGCCGGCACCTTCCGCTCGAACATGGGCCGGGAGGCGACGCCGGAGGAGCTGTACCTGATGCACCAGCAGGGCGCGGCGGGCTCGCTGGCGCTGCTGCGCGCCGGCTCGGGCTCGGCGCTCGATGCGCTGACCGGCGTCTACGGTGGCGACGCCTCGAAGGCGCGCGCGGCGATCACCGGCAACGGTGGCCGGGCCGACATGACGGCCGACGAGCTGGTGGCGCTGATCGAGCGGAAGTTCCGGGCGGCCTCGGCCGCGATCGGCAACCCGTTCGGCACCACGGGCGACGCCGAGGTCAAGCGCATGCGCCAGGCCACGGACGACAAGACGGCGGCCGAGGAGGAGCGGAAGAAGGCCGAGAACGAGCAGAAGGCCCAGGCCAACGAGCGCGCCCGCCAGCTGGCCGAGCTGAAGCGGACCGACAAGGCCCTGTCCGAGACCTACGACACCCAGCTGGAGGCGGTGAAGCGCGCCCAGGACCCGGCGGCGGCGATGAGCGCCAGCCGGGACGCCTACGGCACGCTGAAGCAGCTCCTCGACATCGCGAAGCAGGAGGACGGCAACAAGCCGGGCCTGGACGATGACGCGCGCGCCGCCCAGTCCGATGCGACCCGCAAGCGCTTCGCCGGCCTGTTCCAGCAGCAGGGCCTGGCCACCGCGGAGACCATCGGCAAGGACAGCCTCAAGGCCTACGAGGACCGGCTGACCCAGCTGCGCGCGGAGCAGAAGGAGCTGGAGCGTCCCGAGAACGAGGGCCGCGCCGGCAACACCGACCGGCTCAACGTGCTCCGCGAGGAGATCAACCAGCTGGAGAAGCAGAAGGAGCTGCAGGGCACCTACGAGAGCAACCAGGCCAAGATCGTCGCGCTGGAGGAGACCCTCAAGCAGATGAAGGACGCCGGGCTCGACGTCGACCGTGACGGTGTCGAGGTCCAGCGCCGCATCCTGGAGCTGCGCGAGCGGAACAAGGTCCTGGAGCCGACCGTGAACCTGTCGCGGCAGCAGGCCGGCACGCAGCGCACCTACGGCGAGGCGGCCTCCGGCGCCATGGACAGCTTCCTGAAGAGCCGGGGCGTGCTCGACTTCAAGGGCCAGGTCGTCGACCCGGTGGTGCAGGCGCAGAAGACCCTGACCGAGAGCCTGAACGTGGTGGGCGGCGCCTTCGACAACTTCTTCACCAACCTGTTCAACGGGTCGATGAAGGCCGGCGAGGCCCTGAAGCAGTTCGCGACCTCGATCCTGTCGGGGCTGATGAGCCAGATCTCGAAGAGCCTGACGAACTCGATCTTCCAGTCGCTGTTCACGGGCGGCGGCGCGGCCGCCGGCGGCGGCATCCTGTCGGGGATCGGCTCGCTGTTCGGCATGTACTCGGGCGGCCCGATCCGCATGGCCGGCGGCGGCGCGGTGCCGGGCGCGGACGCGGCGCTGACCATGCGCGACAGCAAGATGATCCTGGCGCAGCCGGGCGAGTACCTGCTGCGCCGGTCGGCGGTGGACGCCATCGGCCAGGAGCAGCTCGACCAGGTGAACGCGCTGGGCGGCGCCATGGTGAACCGCGCGCCGAAGGTCGACGCCGCTCAGCGGTTCGGCGGCGCCTCGGCGGCGGCGAACGTCTACGTCGTCGACCGCGAGCAGGTCCCGCCGCCCAGCCAGAACGACGTGGTCCACATGATCGGCGACAACATCCAGCGGGGCGGGGCGATCCGGCAGCTGATCAAGAGCGTGGCGGCGCGAGGCTGAGATGGCACTGAAGACCTTCGACTTCCCGTACTCGACGCCCCAGGACGAGTACCCCGCCGGCGCCACGGTCAAGTTCGGGCGCGGGTATCGCTTCGCCTCGGCGCCCACCGGCCCGGACGAGGTGATCCTGCACCTGAATTTCCCGGCCATGTTCGCCTTCCAGGCGGTGTTCGGCGCGGCGCCGGATCCGACCGTCGAGCCAAAGCTCAACATCCACGCCCTGGAGGACTTCTACAAGTTCCACAGGATGTACCTGCCGTTCTACGTCATGCACCCAAGGCAGGGCCAGATCATCTGCCGCTTCAACAAGCCCCTGGTCATGCCCAAGCCGATCAAGACCAGCCCGGGTGAGATCGGCGGGCGCGTCGTGAACGGCGTGAGCTGGCGCGTCTTCCAGATGGAAGCCTTCGACATCGAGATGCTGATCCAGCCATGACCGTTCCCAGCTCCCACGTCGACGAGGGTCTGAAGCTCACAGCTGACGGCGAGGTGATCCTCTACGAGATCAATCTGATGAACGTGCCGGACGGCGCGAGCGCGGTGCTGCGCTTCCGGGACGGCCCGATGGGCTCCTCGACCCAGTGGGACGGGAAGACCTGGGACCACCTGGCCGTGCAGTTCTCCGGCTACTCCCGGTCCTCCGAGGAGGAGAAGAGCCGGCCGACGCTGCGCCTGATGAACCCGGTCGGGATCTTCAACGAGGCCGCCTTCGAGGGCCGCTTCGACGGCGCGCTGCTACAGCGCTACACGGTCCTGCGCGACCACCTGGAGCGGGGCGTGGTGATCTCGAACAACGAGATGTACTTCATCGGCCGGGTAAAGGACCTGATCTCGGGCCAGAGCATCTCGTTCGAGCTGCGCTCGCTGTCGGACGGCCCGGATCAGTTGATCCCCGCGCGCATGTTCCTCCCGAGTGAGGGCTTCCCGTTCGTGACGCTGTGAAGCGTCTATTATTCAACGAGGGGCAAACTCACGCTTGATGGTTGCAATTACATCCCCAAAGATCTCTTTGATATTTCCCTTTTGAAATCGCAATTGCTGCAATCCCGCTATGTTACTAAACTCGTTCGTGCCATCTTCCAACAAGACTATCGCACGCTTGAAACCTAATTTTCCCTGAAAAAGACCAGTCTCATGTACAACATTTTCACGAGCATGTTCTTTTCCTTCACGATCAATGTCTTCACCCGTATGAACCAAAAGAGCCATTGAAGCTCTACTTGACATCTCTTTCAATATATCTTGAATATTATAACCAGCACGAGCGCCGGTCTCATAAGCCTCGACTTTAAAATGATGCTTGTCTTGCAAATGGTCCTTTAAATCGCGCCACAAGCCGCTTCGGCCGTGACCAATAAAAATGGTCACGTCTTTCAGAGCTTCTCCAACCGCGATTTTACTTTCGGCATATCTTTTATCCAAAACATAAAACAATTCGTCCAAATCTCTCTCATCGGAAAATCCGCCAATTGAACACTGAAGTGTGTTCTTTTGATATCGTAACGAAAAAGATGTTTTGCTACTTTCGCTATAGACGTGAATAGTAAAGTACTTTGACTTAACCGCCCGCTGGGTATGGGCTGGACGGGGATTAGTTACTGAGAAATCATCCCCGCCCTCAGTAAAATTCACATTAAAATATCGAACCTCGTCAGATCTTGACTTCAGCTTCTCGCCATATGCCTTCATTACATCTCGTATAGCCTCATAACTAAATCTAACATCATCATAATATTTATCTTTACCAAACACGGTATTCAACTGAACGGGCTCGTCTGCCTCCGGCATCATTTAGATCTCACATTTATGGCTCAGTTTGTGCCTCGCATCGTATGTGGGCTGGGCCTCAATGTCGACAGAGCAACGCTGTGATCCCCACTAGCAGATCGGTACGAAACGTACCATCTACTCGCCATGAAGACGGCGGGCCTCCTGGGGCGGGAGTTCAAGCACGGCGAGGCGGACTGCTTCTCGCTGATGCGCGAGTTCTACGCGACGAACTTCGGCATCCAGGTGCCCGACGTCGCTCGACCAGACAACTGGTGGGAGCCGGACGCCGAGGGCAAGCACCTCAACCTCTACCTCGATCTCTACCACGAGGTGGGCTTCGACCTGTTCCACGGGCACCCACGCAGCCGGCTGCCGGGCGACGTCATCCTGATGGCGATCCGCGCGCCGGTCGCCAACCACGGCGCGATCCTGCTGCCGGGCGAGAAGATCCTGCACCACCTGGCCGGCCAGGTGTCGTGCATCGAGAGCTACAACCGGCCGCTGTTCCGCGACACCACCGTCGCCGTGCTCCGGCATCCGCAGGTCGACGGCTCGAAGCTCCTCACCGAGACCGAGATCGACGCCTGGGACCTGGTCCCGCAGCGGATCCGCGACCAGCTCGAAGACGCGCGCCAGGGCCGCCTCGATGTCTGAGGCGACCATATCCGATCTGGCTGGCCGGTACGAGGATGACCTCCTGGCCCCCGAGCGCTGCGGCTTCGTCCTGAAGACCGGCGAGGTGGTCGAGGTCAAGAACCTGTGCCACGACCCGGCCAACGGCTTCGACATCTCCGGCGATGACCTCCTGAAGTACGAAGATCTCGCCGCCGCCTCATGGCACACACATACCGGGACAGACTGCAACCTTACCCGGGATGATCTTATCAGTTTCTTGAACTACCCACACCTTCAACACTATATCATCGGCTCGGACGGCGTTGCCTGCTACGCCGTAGAGCGGGGGCAGGTCATCCGTGCAGCGACGCATCCATCTCCACGGAAGCCTGAAGAGCATCCATCCCGAGCCCATCGTGGTCCATGCGGCGACGGTCGCCGAGGCGATCAAGGCCGTGACCCGGCAGCTGCCGGGGTTCCGCGGTAACGCCGTGTCTGGCCCGCTCCGGGTGAAGGTCGCCGGTCACGAGACCATCGAGGACCTGATCGCCCCGTCCAAGGTGCAGGACCTGCACATCTTCCCGCAGCTGAACGGCGGCAAGAATGGTGGCTTCTTCCAGGTGCTGATCGGCGCCGTGCTGGTGGCCGCCTCGTTCATCCCGGGCATCGGCCAGGTGTTCGCGCCGATCTTGCTGAAGCTCGGCATCCTCATGGTGCTCGGGGGCATCCTGCAGATGTTCAACACGCCCAAGCGGGACAACAAGGACCAGGTGGAGAAGAAGAGCCACTACCTGGGCACGCCACACAACACCGTCGACATCGGCACCCGCATCCCGATCCTCTGCGGCGAGGACAAGATCGGCGGCCAGTACCTGTCGTTCCAGATCGACGCTGTCGACACCGGGGGGATCTGATGAACGCGCCCCTGAAGGGTCGGAAGAGCCTGACCGGTTCGCAGCCGCGCTCGGCCACCCGCTACGACGACAACCTGTTCGGCGCCGACACCGTCGAGCTGATCCTCGCCCTGTCCGAGGGCCCGATCCAGGGCCTGAAGGACGGCGCGTCGAGCTTCTACGTCGGCGACGTGCCGCTGCTCGACAAGGGCACCGGCACCCCGAACATCTCCAACTTCGAGCTGCGGATGCTGAAGGGGACCAACCCCGCCGACAGCATCCGGCCGAACCTCGGCGGCTTCGCCTCGTCGAAGAACGTCGGGCTGCCCATGCGCGCCCAGAACCAGATGGTGGTGGCGCAGGGCGACAAGACCCAGATCGACTACATCGACATCCGGTTCGTGGTGAACCGCCTGCTGGTCGTGAGCACGACCGGCGGCGAGTTCGCCAACGGCATGACGATGAAGATCGAGGTGAAGCCGCGCTCGTCGAGCGTCTGGCAGATCCCGTTCGACAACGAGCCTCCCCCGCCGCCCGACACCTCCGGCGGCTCGAACTACCGCCCGGACAGCGTCCGGGCCGGCTCGCTGGTCAACGCCGCCCTGCACGAGACCTACCTCGCGCCCGAGACCGATCCGCCGCTCCAGGCCAAGGAGCAGGGGGCGATGTGGTTCATCACCACCGAGGAGCACTGGGCGCCGCGCGCGTGGGACGGCAAGGCCTGGCAGGTCCCCACCGGCCTCACCAGCTCGATCATCTCCGGCTTCTGGGTCTGGCAGTGGACCGACCACGTCGGCGACACCCGGCGCGCCTGGTTCTCGCCCTCGGGCGCCGCGCCGCCGGCCGGCAGCGTGACGGTGTTCGACTGGCTGCTCACTCCCGAGAGCGGCGAGATCGTCTACAGCTACAACGACACCAGCTGGGTCGGCACGCAGACCTTCCCGGACACGCCCATCGCGGCGCCCGGCAACGTGGTCATCTCCGGCCTGACGCGCTCGAACTACCCGAAGGAGTACCGGATCCCGGTCGCCCGGATCAACGAGCCCTACGACGTGCGCGTCACCCGGCTCGATCCGCCGACCACGAAGGACAACTTCAAGGACATCACGTTCGAGAGCATCCAGGAGGTCGTGGCCCAGGTCTACAGCTTCCCGGACCTGGCGCTCGCGCACCTGACGATCCGCGCCACCGACACCTTCACCAGCCTGCCGGAGTTCACCGGCATCTACCGGGGCGTCATCATCCCGGTGCCGTCGAACCACGTCTTCAACGAGACCACCCAGCTGTCCGAGTTTCCGGGGCTGTGGGACGGCACGTTCAAGATGGCCTACACCAACAACCCGGCCTGGCATGCGTACAACCTGATCAAGAACGCTCGGTACGGCAAGAACGCCTACTATCCCGAGGTCCCTGACCAGTGGGATTACTACGAGTTCGGCAAGCACTGTTCCGCGCACGGCTTCCGGTTCAACGAATACATTCAGGAAGCTCGGTCTCTGAACGAGCTGATCAACTACGTCGTGGGCATCGCCGGCGGTCGGTACGTCGACCGGGGCGACGGCTTCTCGACGGTGATCTGGGACGCCGACGACCAGCCGGCGGTGGCGATCTTCGCGCCCGAGAACACCATCGAGGGGAGCTTCAACTACAGCCTCACCGACATCACCGAGCGCAAGAACGACTTCAAGGTGTCGTTCAAGAACCCGGGTCTGGAGTACCGCGAGGACCGGGTGCGGGTGTGGGACCAGAACGCCATCGACGTCCACGGGCGCAACCCCGAGGAGTTCGTGGCGGTCGGCTGCCGGGATGCCGCCGAGGCGGTGAAGCGCGGCCGGCTGCGGCTGGCCACATCGCTGACCGAGAAGATCATCGTCAACTTCAAGACGAACCGGCTCGGCCGCTACCTGCTGCCGTTCCAGGTGATCCTGGTCGCCGACGACCAGTCCACCAACGTCATCTCCGGGCGCGTGCGCAACATGGAGCCGCTGCCGGCCGGCACCCTGCGGCTGCCGCTGCGCGACCAGATCTACCTGGAGGCCGGCATCAGCTACAGCGTCCAGTTCACCGTGTCGGACGCGGCCGGCGGCCTGCGCGTGGTGACCTACCCGCTGCAGGTCGATCAGCCGGGCGCGCAGAGCGAGCTGGTGCTCGCCCAGGCGCTCGCCGACACGCTGCCGGAATACGCCGTGTTCTCCATCGGCGCGCCGAAGGCGTTCCGCATCACGTCGATCAGCCAGGCCGACGATGAGCCCGACCAGCTGGACATCACCGCCATCGAGGTGAACCGGCTGAAGTGGGCCTTCGTGGACGGCGACGTCGAGCTGCGCGACCTGACCGGCCTGCAGACCGGCCCGCTCTCGAAGTTCGTCTACCCGGTCACCAACGCCCGGATCGGGCCCGACCTCGCGGCGGACGGCACCTTCAGCCTGATCGCGAACTGGGACGCCTCCGAGACGAAGCTGATCCGCGGCTACCGGGTCCGGCAGTCCGTGAACGGCCAGCC
Source organism: Methylobacterium sp. Leaf361 (assembly GCF_001424445.1). Classification (NCBI taxonomy): domain Bacteria; kingdom Pseudomonadati; phylum Pseudomonadota; class Alphaproteobacteria; order Hyphomicrobiales; family Methylobacteriaceae; genus Methylobacterium; species Methylobacterium sp. Leaf361. Next base: position 577,677 of record NZ_LMPY01000023.1, read on the forward strand.
GGCCGAGATCGTGGCCGAGCCCGGCGACACCACCTTCCGGCTTCTGTCGCCGGCCCCGGCCGTCTACGCCCTGATGGTGACCGCGGTGAGCCTGGACGGCTCCACCGAGAGCGCCCCGGTGACGCTGAGCTACACGGTGGCCGACAGCACCACCGTGCGCTCCGTGGTGCCGCCCACCGACCTCGTGCTCCTTGACGAGCCCGAGGCGCCGATCTTCCGCGCCGTGAACCCGCGCTTCTCCTGGGGCGCCTCGGCCGACCCGCTGGTGAAGGACTACCTGGTCGAGGTGGTGAGCCCGGCCGGCGTCGTCGTCCACAGCGAGGCCGTGCAGGGCCAGCTCGTCTTCCCCTACACGCTGGCCCAGAACCTGGCCGAGAACGGCCAGGCGCTGCGCGCCTTCACCGTGCGCGTGCGGGCCCGGGACACCACCGGCCAGCTCTCGACCCCGGTCGAGCTGTCGGTGAGCCACCCGGCGCCGCCCGCGATCACCCCGGTGCTCGACAGCGTGTCGGAGACGATCTTCATCTCCTACGACGCGCCGCCCGGCGACTTCGCGGGCGTGCTGGTGTGGATGGAGCCGGCCTCCGGCTACGACCCGGCCGTGGTGCCGCCGGCCTACGACGGGCCGAACACCAACATCGCGCTGCCGGCGGTCCCCGAGACCACCTACTTCGTCCGCATCGCCGGCTACGACGCCTACGGGAAGACCGGGCTGAACGTGAGCGGGGAGGTGTCCCGCAAGGCCACCGTCACCCTGTTCGACGCCGCGCCGCCGCCGGTGCCGGCCAAGCCCACCCTGACCTCCGACGCAGAGACGGCGGCGGACGGCACGGTGACGGCTGTGCTGCGCGCGACCTGGGACGGCCCGGCCGGCCGCTACACCGTAGCGGTGGCGCAGGGCGGTGGTGGCTTCCTGGAGTTCCCGGTCAGCGACGCCAGCTTCGAGCTGCACGGGCTCCGGCCGGCCATCCCGGTCCAGGTGAAGGTCCGGGCCGTGGCCGCGTCCGGCTTCGGCCAGTCGGACTGGTCGCCGGTCGCCTCGATCACCACGGCATCGAGCAAGGCCAAGCCCGACAACCCGACCGGCGTGGTCGCGACCGGCACCTACCAGGGCGTCACGCTCTCGTGGACGGCGCCGGCCGCCAAGGACCTCGCCTGGATCGAGGTGTGGTCCATCGACCGCGCCTCCGTCGCCCAGTCGCCGCCCTCGGGCTCGGCGATGCGCAAGGTGTCGGCCGGGTCCACCTTCTCCTACGACGGCACGGTGCCGGTGCAGACGCAGCGGACCTTCTGGCTGCGCTCGGTCTCCACCTCGGGCGTCACCGCGGACGGCTACTCGGCGCCGGCCACCGCCACGAACCCGGCGATCTCCGGCGACGAGCTGGCGGACGGCTCGGTCACGAACGCCAAGATCGTGGCCGGCACCATCACGGGTGATCGGATCCAGGCCGGGAGCATCGAGGGCGACCGGATCAAGGCGGGCTCCATCGAGGGCGACCGGATCAAGGCCGGTGCGGTCACGGCCGACAAGATCACGGTGGGCTCGTCCACCATGGCGTCGTGGCTGAACGGCACCGACCAGTCCAAGATCGAGGGCGGCGCCATCGCCGCCAACTCGATCCAGGCCAACAGCCTGAAGATCGGTGCGCGCGGCGTGCAGCTCGTGGGCGTCTACTTCTACGCTGAGCGGGACGCCAACGGCGCGCTCACCAACAAGCTCGGCTGGACAGCCGGCCAGATCCTGATCACGGCCGACGATGGCACGCCCAAGGCGTACGATGTCCCGGCGGCCCTCGTCGGGATCGACGGCGGCTTCTGGTACGTGTGGTGGGACAAGCGCCAGCCGACCAGCGGTCTGCATGCCGGCAAGGACAACTGGCCCGACATCTCGAACGACGCCGAGACCATCCTGATCGCGACCATCTCGGGCGTGACCGGGCTGTCGGTGCTAGTGGGCGGCACGATCATCGACGGCACCCGGATCCAGACCGGGTCGATCCAGGCTGACCAGATCGCGGCCAATGCGATCCAGGCGAAGCACCTTGGCGCCGAGAGCGTGACCGCGAACGCGATCAAGGCCGGGGCGATCACCGCCGAGAAGGTCGGGGCCGGCACGCTGACGGCCGACTTCATCTTCGTGGGCGGCATCAACTTCCAGATCAACTCGGCCAACCAGCTGATCCGCCTCTACGGCAACGACGGCATCGAGCATCTCTCGATGGGCTACGTCGGCGTGTTCGACGGGACCGACGCTTACGGCCTCACCCTGCGCGACGGCCGCGGGCAGAACGTCCTGAAGGTCACCGACAAGGAGGCGGTGATCGAGGGCGCGTTCATCCGCGACGCCACGATCACTAACGCCAAGATCGGCGACCTCGCGGTCGACACGATCAAGATCGCCGGCAAGGCCGTTTCTCAGACCGTGTCGGCTACCTCGACTGGTCCGACAGCACAGCTCGCCATCGACAGCCGCTCGGAGACCAGCTCCTTCCAGATCCTCGCGTTCCGGCGAGGCGACGGCGGCCAGCCACATCCGGCGCTGGCCACGAACGGCAACCTGTACGTCGACTACTCTGACGACGGTGGCAACAACTGGGCCAATCTAAACGGCATCGTCAACATCTTCTCGTATCTCTATCAGCCAAACGTCAGTGCAAGCTCACTATTCATGATGCCGACAACGCTGGTGTTCAGCTGGACGCCTGGCGTCATCAGGTCGTTTATCCTACGAGTGCGCGACACGAACGGCGAGAACGTTGGTGGCGTCTACCTGTCCGTGACGGAGCTGGCGAAATGAGCGGCGAGCGCGACTACAAGACCCTCGCCGAGGCGGCCGTCTACGACGAGACAGGGCGGATCACGGGGGTGGTGAACCAGGCCATCGGCTTCACCCAGGACTGGCAGGACCGCGGTGAGCGGATCCTGATCGGTGATGCCGGCTGGGACCAACAGGAGTTCCGCACCACGCGCTACGTCAAGCTCACTGGCAAGACACCGAAGCTGGTGGACCGCCCGGTGCTGGCCGGCGTGCCGGAGCAGGCCACGGCGTCGGTGGGGACCGAGGTCTCGATCCCGCGCGTGCCGGCCTGCACCGTCCGGTTCGACGGCCCGGTGAGCGGCACGCACGAGCACCCGGGCGGCAGCCTCAAGATCGGCTTCACCCTGACCGGCACCTACCGGATCTCGTTCGAGGCCTTCCCGAACCTGCCCTGCAGCTTCGACCTGACGGTGACGCCATGATCTTCGGACCCGATCTCACCGCGCTGCGCGAGGCCGCCAAGAACCTGGCGAGGAGCCACTTCGTCGACCGGGCCGAGGCAGACGGCACGCCGGCCACCCTGCGTGCCATGTACGTGATGAAGGCGGCCGAGGCCGCCTCGGTGCAGGCCGGCGGCAGCTCGGCGCTGATCGAGGGCGAGGCGGCGCTGCGCGGCGTCACGCCGGCCGAGCTGGCGACGACCATATTGGATATGGCCAAGCAGTCCGCCGACCTGGAGCTGGCCCGGATGAAGGTCAACGTCGACATCGAGGCGGCGGCCAGCGCCGCCGACGTGATTAACATCTTGAACAAGTTGGGACTTGATCTGAAGATGTTCGCGTGAACCTTCCCCTAGGACTTAGGGGAAGGCATCAAATCTACTAGCAGACGCACCTATATGCGGGCATGCCCCGCAACCAAGCAATCATGGCCTACGGAACCCGCGCTGATCGAGCGCGTGCTGCCGTCATGGCCAAGCTGGCGAAGAAGTCGACCAGCGAGTGGCTGCTGAAGCTGATCCGGGCCGAATACGCCGCCGTCTATGGCGAAGCTGACCCGGAGAAGATCCATGCCGGCCTCAAGTAGCGCGGTGCGCCTGGAGCGCTGCCTCCCCTACATCTTCGAGGGTGAGGGCGGCTACACCAACAACGCGAAGGACCCCGGCAACTGGACCGGGGGCAAGGTCGGCAAGGGTGTCCTGAAGGGCACCAAGTACGGCATCGCCGCCGCATCGTTCCCGACGCTCGACATCGCCAACCTGACCAAGGACCAGGCCGCGGAGATCTACCGCGCGAAATACTGGACCACGGCCGGCTGCGACCAGCTGCCGGACGGCGTCGACCTGCCGATCTTCGACAGCTCGGTGAACTCCGGCCCGAGCCGCGGGAAGAAGTTCGCAGCAGCGACCGCCGCCATCGCGGACGCGGTCACCCGGATCAAGGCGATCTCCGGCCAGCGCCGCTCCTTCTACCAGGGCCTCTCGACCTTCAAGACCTTCGGCAAGGGCTGGCTGGCCCGCGTCGCGAAGATCGAGGCGGGCGCGATCAAGATGGCGCTGGCGGCTGCCGGCGCGAGCCCGGTGGCGGTGAACACCGCCCTGAAGGGCGAGGCCGCCACGTCCCAGACCAAGGTCAAGACCGGGACCACCGTCGCCACCACCACGGCGGCCGGCGGCGGCACGGGCACCATCGCGGCGGCGCAGCAGGGTGTCGACTGGCTGCAGGTCGGCATCGCGGTCGCCGTGGTCGGCATCGCGCTGTTCGTCGCCTTCCACTTCATCCGAGCACACCAGGAGCGCGCCAACGCCTTCCTGGCCGAAGCAGCAAAGGTCTGAGCCATGAACTTCGATGGGCTGAAGAACGTGGAGTGGGGCCCAGTCGCCGGCCAGCTCATGAAGATCGGCGCGCCGATCCTCGGCACGGTGATCGGTGGCGTCCCGGGCGCCATCGCCGGCAACCTGATCGGCTCGCTGGCCTCGGCCATCGGTGCCCCCGACACCACGCCGGAGGCGATCTCGACCACGCTGCAAGATCCGGCGGCTCAGGCCGCCGCGGTGCAGTTCGAGGCGGACAACAAGGCGAAGCTGGAGGCGATGGTCGAGCAGACCAAGCAGGTCCAGATCGAGCAGGCGAACCTGTCGCTGCGCGCCGAGATCACGGCCGGTGACCGGTTCCAGCGCTGGGCGCGGCCCTTCAATATGTACTGCGTCGGGGCGGTCACGCTCAGCTACGGCTTCGTCTGCGTCGCGGCGGCGATCAACACCATCGTCACCAAGGATCCGACCGCGCTCACGCACGTCGTGAACCTCGGTGCGTCGATCACCACCGTGCTGATCCCGGCGGGCGCCGTGGCGGGCGTCACCGCCTGGCAGCAGACCAAGGAGAAGCTGGCCGGCGTCATCCAGCGCCCGGCTCCGGCAGCCCTCGTGCCCGGGAAGCCGGTCAAGAAGGGCTGATCCCGTGGCCAAGGGCTCGCGCTTCCAGCGCGGCAGCATGCCCGATGTCCCTCACGAGAAGCGTGACCCGGACATCGAGCTGCTGTCGCACGGTCATTTCGGCCCGCGGATCGACCAGTCTCCGCGGATCGAGTTCGATCAGGTCCATCCCCTGCTGCAAGAGATCCTGATCAGGATCGACGATGAGGAAGCCAAGAACCTCAAGCAAGGGATCAACATCTTGGTGCGGTTTGAGCCGGAAGACTTCACCCGGCTCAAGACCGTCCTGAAGCTGATCAATATTCTCTTTGGCATCGGGAGGGTCATCAAATGGTCAGTGGCATCGTTTTTGGCCGGCCTGGCGGCGGTCGTGCTGGCCGGCGAGCATCTCCAGAAGATCTGGGGCTGGATCTTGAGCGCCCTGAAGCTCGTCAAACCATGAGGCACACGGTGAACAAGATCGCCTTCTGGACCTTCATCGCGATGGTCGGCGGCTGCGGCGGCTGGATGGGAACCAAGATCTCGAAGAAGAGCTACCCGCTCTCGATGATCGAGCGCGTCAACCTCACGCCCGAGGTCAAGCCCGGCGACCCGATCCTGCTGGCCCAGCACGTCGACCGCCGCGAGCAGTGCGATGTGGTGGTGAAGCGCACCATCAAGACGTCGACCGGCCAGCGGATCCCGGTGAAGCAGGCGTTCGAGGAGGACTTCGGGCCGCTCGGGGGCGACAAGTACATCTTGCCGGTCCCGACCGACCCGGCGGCCTCGCTCGGCGACGCCCAGATGTACTCGAAGGCCTACAGCTGGTGCTCGTGGCTCGACTACGTCGTGCCGTCCGAGGCCGAGAGCTGGACCCTGAACTTCAAGTTCGCCGAGAACACGGTCACCTTGCCGGCGCCGGGCAGCTTCGACGGCATCGGGGTCAAGGCCTCGCAGAGCAAGTCGGGGCACGGGCCGAGCACTTCGCCGCCCTGATCTTCTGAAGATGTTCGTGCCTGGCATTACAAGATGTCGGGCACCATATCCTGATCGAACTTCGAGAAGATCATGACCGGCGCTGTCGACTATCTCATCCTGAACGTCGTGCATCGCACGAACGAGGACTGGAGCCTCGTTCTGCCGCTCGACATGGATGACCTGGTCGGGGCGACGGCGATCTGCACGCTGCTGAGCACCAGCGGCGGGCGGATCGAGCTGCCGGTGACGGTGGACGCCGCCCAGAAGCAGCTGGTGACGGCGGCAGAGAGCGAGGTGTTCGAGGTCATGTCGCCCGGCAACTACTCGGGCGACGTGCTGGTGACGCTGACGGGCGGCCGGGACCTGGTCACGCACATCATCAACCTGGAGCTGAAGCGGGGGGTCTCCCAGCGTGGTTGAGATCGTCTCCACCAGCATCCAGCGGCGGGTGACGACGAGGCGCGTGACGCGCTCCACGGCCGGTCAGACACCGCCGGCCGCCGAGGTCGTCGAGTACGTCGTCGCCAAGGTCGGCGTGCCCGGCCGGGAAGGGCCGCCCGGACCGCCGGGCCAGGCCGGCCCGCCCGGTGAGGGCACCGAGACCGATCCCGGCGACCTCACCCTGCTCTTCGACAACAAGCTCATCTGAGAGGACTATCATGGCCAGCCTGGCGACCCGCCTCACCGACCTCACCACCCGCATCGCCACCGAGTTCAAGTCGCTGCGCACGCTGGTCAACGGCAACGCGAGCACGAACGCCGCCCTGAAGACGACCGCCAAGGGCAACCTGGTGGCGGCGATCAACGAGCTGTTCGACAAGGCGGCCGGCGCCGGCAGCGGCGACATGCTGAAGTCGACCTACGACACGAACGGCGACGGCACCGTCGACCGGGCGGCGTCGGCCGCCTCGGCGGACGCGGTCGCGTGGGGCAACGTCTCGAACAAGCCCGCCAGCTTCCCGCCGAGCGCGCACGACGCCTCGCTGATCACCTCCGGCACCATCGACCCGGCCCGCCTGCCGGTGATCGCCTCCCAGATCCAGGTGGCGTCCTCGGGCGATCTGACCGCGCTGACGGCCGCGCAGCAGAGCACCATCGGCCAGGGCACTGTGGTCACCACAACGGACGGCTTCCGGTGGGTCTACTCGGGCTCGGGCTCGAAGACCGCCGCGGGCAGCTACATCCAGCTGGCCGACATCACCCCGGAGTGGGCGGCCATCGCGAACCGGCCCACCAGCATCTCCGGCTACGGCATCACCGACGCCTACACCAAGTCGGAGATCGGCAACCCGGACACCGACCTGGTGACCATCTTCGAGACGGGGCTCGCGGCGTAAGATGTCCTCGCTGGCCGAGCGACTGATCCTGTTCTCCCAGCGGATGCAGGCTCAGTACAATAACAAGATCGCACCCCGCCTCCTCCCCCCGGGAGGGGCGGGCGGCATGATGCTGATCCGGGCCAGCGATGCGGCCAACTCCTTCGGCTGGGCGATCCCTGCGATCCTTCCGCAGACGCACTTCTGCGACGTGTCGGGCCAGGGCGTGAAGCCCTACGTGACGGACGGCAACACGGCCTGGCCGCGCGTCCCGATGAACCAGAAGACGGCGGATGCGGAGAACCTCTTCGACGGGCCCAGCAACTGGTACGTGGTCCCGGAGACGGGGCTCTACCTGATCAACGCCTCCTTCCGCCCGCCGGACGGAAGCGGCAAGCAGTACGAGTTCGGGTTCGGCGTCCACACCGCGCAGGGCGACGGCCCCCACTTCCTCTGGACCTTCCGGCCGAACGCCTCGCGCTACACCGCCAGCTACGCGCGGATCGCGAAATGCACGGCCGGCGATAAGCTGCGGATGTTCATCTACACGGACTACCAGGTGTGGGAGCAGACCGTGTCGACTGCGGCGATGCAGATCGGCATGATCTCGAACAAGGTCTGATGTTCGGGACCCTCACAGAACCCACCGTCTGGGTCGTGGTGATCGTCGCCTGCTCGGTAGTCGCCTGGGTCGCCGACCGGCAGGCGCGATTGGACGAAACGGACCGTGACGGCTAGAACGCCGGCATGAGTGAGAGTGCCAAGATCATCCCGTTCCGAGGCGCCAAGCCGATGCCGAAGCCGCCTGCCGGCGCTGACCAGCATCCGCTGCCATGGCGCCACGAGGGTGGCTTCGTCTTCGACGCCAACAACCGCCTCGTAGGCAGCACGGTGCAGCAAGCGACGGCAGAGTGGCTCACCAAGGCCGTCAACTCGCAGCTGGAGCCGGACCACCTCGACAGCTGAAACGCGAGAGGCCGGCGGTCACCCGCCGGCCCCTGTCTCACTCCTCGATGATCACACCAAGGGCTGTGAGCTGACGGTCCAGTTCGGACAGTCGATCCTCGAAGTAGGGGACCAGCCCGGCTGCCGCCGCCTCCGCGATGGCCTGCTCCTGGGCCATGCCGTGGAAGTGGACGTTGAAGTAGCGGGTGTCCGGGTTCCGTACGGCGCTCAGCTTCGACACGACGTCGCTGCGCTCCTTGGTGAGCTGGTTCACCGCGTACAGGTTTTCGAGCTTCATCGCCGCCGGTCCTCCACCATCACACCGCGGTCCGGCTTGGCCGGATGAACCGGCCCGTCGTCCGCGTCGACCCCGAGGTCTTCCAGCGCCTTGGTGTTTACCACGAGCTGGTCGTTGTAGAGCTGGCTGATGGCGCGCAGGCATGCCTGCCGGACCGCGCCCTGCGCCTCGCTCCCCTGGATCTGCACCTTGATGTCCTCGTCCCCGAGCGCGGCGGCGATGCTGGTGCGCAGCCGCTCGCGCTCCTTCATCAGCTGGTCGACCCGGTAGCGCTGAGAGAGCTTCATCACGCGGCCCTCCCCACGCCGGTCGAGCCGAAGCCGCCGGTGCCTCGCGCCGTCTCGTCGAGGCTGTCGACCTCCTCGAACACGGCCCGCGCCACCGGCACGATCACGCCCTGCGCGACCCGGTCGCCCGGGTTGACCACGAAGGCGCGCTCGGTCGCGTGCAGGATCACGCCGATGCCACCCCGGTAGTCGGCGTCGATGACGCCCGGCCCGTTGTGGACCGTCACGCCGCTCTTGGCCGACAGCCCGGACCGCGGGCAGACCAGCAGGGCGAGCCCCACCGGCAGCGCGATGGCGATCCCGGTGGGGATCAGCGCCCGGCCACCGGCCTCGATGCGGACCGGCGCCGGGATGTCGGCATGGAGATCCATGCCGGCCGCCTGGTCGGACCCGTAGGTCGGGATGATCGCGGTCTCGGTGAGCCGCTTCAGCTTGATCGACGTCACGACTTCTTCTCCGGCGGCTGGTTGAAGGTGAGATCGCGGACGGGGAGCTGCTGCCCCGGCGGCTGGTCGGGGTAGCGGAAGCGGTCGTCCTGGCCCCGGCTCTTGTCGAAGAACTCGATCAGGATCATCACATTGAAGGCGATGTGAGCCAGGTGAGGTAGAGCGCTCTCCGGGTCACAGTCTTCGCCCTCCCGGAACGCATCGACGTGGCGCTGGAGACTGTCGATGGCCGACGTCCAGCTGCCGCCCTTGCGCCAGTTGTTGGCGTTGTACTTGATCGCCCCGTATTCGAGCACCGCCGCCGTGTACCGGCCGAGGCTCGCCGGGATGAGCGTCATGCGGTGCTTGCCGGAGTTGAAGCGGTCCATGCCATCGACGGTACGGTCCGTACCGTCAACTGCGGGCACAGCAATGCCCTCCATGATCTTCTCGGCGTGCTCCTGGGTGATGGGTCCAGCCGGCGCGGTCAGCTCCTGGATGCGCTCCAGCGCGGGATCCGGGCCGCAGCTCGGCGCGTCGTCCGGTCCTGGCAGCTTGCGGATCATGAACTCTGGTTCGTCGGCCATCAGATGAGGTCCTCTTTGAAGAGCTGGTAGAAGCGCCGCGTCCACGACACCGCGGCGATCTCCGGGGTCACGGGCACGATGTGGATGCCGAGCTTGTTCTCCTCGGCGATCTCCCGGTCGGCGGGGTCCATGTGCTCGAACATGAACAGGCGCTCGTCGAACGAGATGGCTGTGTCGGCGTCCTTGATCGCCTCGAACGCCCACATGGGGATGCCGTACACGACGCTGATCCGGGCGATCATGCAGGCGTCGGCCGCCTCGATGCCGGGGCACATCCGCTTGATCGGCCGCGGGATCTCCCCGGTCCACATCTCCGGCACGTCGTGCATGAGCGCGGCGCGCTTCCGGTGCAGGCAGTCACCGACAAGGTGGGACAGGAGGAGCGAGTGCTGGGCGACGTTGACGGCGCGCTCGCCGGCACCACCGTAGCGGTTCAGGCGGGACAGGGCGCGGCCGATCAGTGGCGGCGGCAGGTCGTCGGCCTCGAAGTGGTAGGCGTCGATGCGCCGACCGGAGCCGAAGTAGACCTGGGGGCCCGGGAACGGGCACGCGGGGGCGGGTGTGGCGACCTGGATCACGACCGCGCCTCCGTGAAATACGGCCGGGGGCCGGCAGGCACCCGACGCGGACGGCTGTAGAGCTGGGTCCAGCCGTCCTTCGTGGTGCAGGTCACCATCTCGTGGGTGCCGGCCTCGTAGCGGGCACGGGCCTGCTGGATCCGAGCGCGCACCGCTGGTGGCCAGGGATCGCCGACCGGCTTCACCGCGACCAGGAAGTCTTCCCAGCCGGGCCGGGCCGGCGCCGGCCGGCCTGTCGGCCGGCGGACGCCGTCGTCCACTGGTGGGGCGTCGGCTGCGCGGATGCGCAGGCCCATCGCCCGAAGTTGACGGTTTACCACCTCAGTTCTCCAGCGTGATGACCCGCGAGCAGGCGGGGCGCTTGTGGGTGATGACCAGGATCTGGCTGAGCTTGCCCTCCAGGGCGCACAGGGCGTCGTGGAGGTGGCCGGCCCGGTCGTTGTCCATGGACGCGTCCATCTCGTCCCCCATGAAGACGGGGAAGACGCCGTTGGTCAGGATGCGGCCAAGGCCCAGGCGGACAGCCAGGTTCGCGCACACCTTGCCGGAGCCCGACAGGGTGTTGAGCGGCTGCCCGTCCACCTGGATCTCGAAGTCCTCGTCGACCGCGATCCGGCCGCGCGCACCGCCGGTCATCTGGTTGAGCAGATGCGAGGCGACGCGCGAGAGCGCGGGCACGAGGTACGTCTTGGTGTCGGCACGCAGGTCGTTCATGGCCTGCTTGCCGTTGCGCCAGCTCTCCAGCTCGCGCCGGAGATCGGTGAGCCGGTCGCGGCCCTGCGCCCAGTCGGCGAAGGAGCGCTGGTAGGTCGCCAGCTGGGCGTCGTAGACCTGCACGGCTGCCAGCAGGGTCTCAGCCTGCGCCAGCCGGTCCGCGGAGGCGACGGCGCGCGCGGCGGCCAGCGTGTCCCGCACCGAGGCCGCCTCGGCCTCCCAGGCCGCATGGCGGGCCGCACAGCCGTCCCGGGCGGCGCACACCGCCTGGTAGGCCCGCAGCTCGCCGGCCAGGGCCTGGATCTCCATCCGGCTCTTGCCGTCCACGCCCAACTCGCGGAGCGCCTTCTGCACGTCATCGACGTGGACGGCGCCCTTGGCCTCGCGCGGGTCGTGGACTAGCTCGGCCGCCGGCTGGACGCCCTCCAGCTCCTCCCATTGGGCCAGAACCTCCGAGGTCCAGCGCTTCAGGGCAGCCAGCTCGGTGTCGAGGTCGAAGCCCGGATCCGGGCGGTCGAGGCCGCCCAGCTCGGCCGCCACCCGGGCGATCTCCGCATCGGCCGTGGTGAACGGCTTCCCGCAGGGGCACAGGATCTCCGGCGTCTGCTTGAGGCGCTTCAGATCGCGGATCAGACCCTGCGCCTGCTGCTCGGCCGCCGCTTGCTCGCGGGTGAGCGCCGGCCGGGGGAAGTAGCGCTCGACGAACCGCTGCCGGCGTTCCCACCGCTCCATCGCCACTGCGGCCAGCTCGGCGTCGGCCAGGTTAAAGTCGTAGGTGCGCAGACCGAGGATCTGGTCGGCCTTCTCCAGGGTCGCCAGCGGGATGTCGGTGGGCGCCGGGCCCACCACCGGCACCACCGGCTCGTTGGCCAGGAACGCCTCGGCCCGGACCACCGCGTCGGCGGCGTCCCGGAGCTGGCGCACCAGCTCGTGCAGCTCGCCGGCCGGCCAGTAGCCCTCCGGCTGCACCGGCTTCACCGGCTCCGCGCCCAGGCCCGCCTCCAGGCCGGCGATCTCGCGCGACAGGCCCAGCGCCTGCTCGCCGCACCAGCTGGCGATGGCCTCGATCTGGTCGGCGCCGATCAGCTTGTCGACCATGGCCTTGCGCTCGGTCGGCAGCATCTTCGACAGGCGCTCGGCGTCGCCCTGGTTCGCGACGTTCGCTACCCGGAACACGTCCAGGCCGTAGCCCAGGATCTTCAGCAGCAGGGCGTTGACCGGCTTGGTGCCGACCGCGAGCGGCCCGGTCTCGGTGCCGAGCGAGGCGTTCTTCGCCGTGCGCTCGATGTAGTAGCGCTCGCCCCGGATCAGGACGGTGCCGGAGGCCTTCAGGTGCTTGTAGTCGGCCGCCGCGCCACGGAGCGCCTTGTTCCCGAAGAGCAGGAACTCGATCATCTCTAGGCACAGCGACTTGCCGACCTCGTTCGGGCCGACGATGCCGGTCATGCCGGCCTTGAAGTCGATGGTGCGGTCGAAGTGCCGGCCGAGGGGGAAGTGGTCGGTCGGCGGGAACCTAACCGTAAACGCGATTTGCTCGATCATAGTGCGCCTGCAGAATAGGGGCCTTGCCAAGCGAGCGGAACGTGTCCTTCAGACGGTTCAACGCCTTGGTCGCGGCCAGATCATTGTGGATCACGTCGAGCGCAGCCTCGAACTCTGCGTCTCCACGAGCGGCGTGCTTGCAGAGGAAGGCCAGCATGGCCAGCTCGTCTTGAGTGAACTGGACGTCCTTCATCAGGAGGCCCAGTCCGACCTGGTAGAAGTTACCCGTCACGACCGAACACCTCGGAAAGGCGCTCGTCGATCTGAGCGCGGACCTCTGGGATGATGTCGTGGGCATCGAGCGCCTCGCGCGCGGCTGCGCTGGTGTCGAAGCCCTCCATCGAGATGTCGGCGGGGGCCTCGTCGTCCTCGCCCTTCACCCGCTCGATGTTCCAGGACAGGCAGGCCGGCGGCTCGCCGTCGAACTGCTCACCGGGCGCGAGCTGCAGCCGGACGACGGTGTTCGACAGGTCGCCGGCAGCCTCCAGCTCGGCCAGCGTCAGGGTGGCATATCGGATATGGCCCTGGCCGCCGTCCTCGCCCTGCGCGTAGGGCTGCATCGAGCCCACGACGTCCACCAGGACGCCGTCCCGGGTGAAGGTGGTGGGGAGGTGGACGTGGCCGGTGTAGGCCCGGGTGATCCCGGCGGCAGCGAGCGCCTTCGTCGGGATCAGGTTGTGGCCGGACGTCCGGGGATCGACGTCCCAGTGGCCGTAGGCGACGGTGCAGCCCTGCTCGCGCATGAGCCAGGCCGCCTTCTCCACCATGGCCTCGGCCGGCTCGACCGGATCCCAGGGGAACAGAGTGAAGTGCGGACCGACGAGGACGTCGGTGACCGGCTTCACGTTCGGCAGCACCAGCATCAGCCGGCAGAAGATGTCCCAGGCGGTGACCTCGCCGAGGTCCCGGCTGTCGTCGTGATTGCCCTGGAGGATGTAGTAGGTGGTGCCCGGGTTCAGCTGCGCCGCCGTGGTGTAGGCGGTGGCGGCGAAGGCCAGGTCCTCGTAGGAGACCTGCGGCTTGTCGAACAGGTCGCCCATGGTGATGTGCGCCTTGAGCCCGTCGACCGACAGGTGCCGGTTCAGGTCGAGGCGGACCAGGTTCTCGCGCTCGCCCCGGCGGTCGAGCGGCACGCCCTTGAGGAAACGGCGACCCAGGTGCGGGTCGCCGAGGCGGTAGATCTCATCGTCACGCATTGAAGATGGCCCGGATCTGGTAGAGGCAGTCGTGCAGCGCGTTGTGCGCGTCCCCGACCGGCTCGATGGTTTTCCAGAACTCGCGACGGTTCTCGTGTCCCCGGCCCAGCAGATAACTGTTCAGGTCGATGGCCTCGCGATAGTGAAACGGCTGCATCAGGCCGTACTGTCGGAAGTACGAGCCGATGAAGTTGAAGTCGAACGTGGTTGGCTTGCCCCAAAATGCTCTGGGACACAGGCTCGAACCTTCGGCGACCCAGTCCCAGAACGCCTTGATGACGATCTGCGGCGGCTCGGCGCGCGAGAGGATGCCGCGCAGCACGTCCGGCTGGTTCATCCACCAGTCGCGGGTGTCCTCGGCCCAATAGCGGCCGGGCGGGACCTGCAGGGCCCGGTCGAAGAACTTCGGGTCGATCTCCTTCGTGTGCCGGTTGAAGCGCACGGCAGCGATCTGGATCAGCGCGTTCTCCTCCGGGTTGGTCCCGGTGGTCTCCACGTCGATCATGTAGTCGAACATCGGCGCGCCGGGCTGCGGCTGGAAGGCCGTGCGGTGCTCACGCTCGATGGCCACCTCGTTCGGCCCGATCTGGACCAGCTCTTCCTTCACCACAGTGGGCGGCTTCCCGCGGGGGTCTGCTCCGTCGTACATTGGAAGCACCTCATCTCGTCCCAGCTCAGCGACTTGCGGCCGGTGTCATTCTGGTGAGCCCGGATCCGAGACATGGCGAGTAGATACCAGTCGTCGGTCTCCAGGCGGTGGACCAGCACCAAGTATCCGCCGCCGGCCGCAACGATGCGGGCGCCGTGAGCATTCTGCCCCTTCTTGAGGAGCTTGAACTCGAACAGGGTTGGGTGCTGGGTCGACTTGACTTCGCAGAAGAAGGTCTGACCCTTCACCGCGCAGATGTAGTCCGATGGGGTAGCGTCCATGCCGGCGCCGACCCGGCCGGTCAGGCCCCGCACCGCGGCGGCGTCCTTGATCCGGTAGAAGTAGCCCGCCTTGCCCAGCGCCGCGATGGACGCCTCGAAGCGGGCCTCGGTTGGTTTGCCGGTGTTCTTCATGACGGTACGTTTCGTACCGAACTACTAGCACGCACGCAAGCGCAGATTGGTGCCCGGTCAGACCTTTCACATCACCTGTGAGATGCGGTCGGTATCCTTAAGTGGCCTTCAGCATAATTCTAACGTTGATAGTCCAACGTTCCCAACTATGGAGTTGATTTACTGCCGATAGGCAATCTGACTAAGCGCGATGGTAATAAGGATCTATAAAGCATGATTTGGGCTTCACTCATATCCGTCGCGACCTTGATAATATCTACAAACAAGGCATTCACCGACGCGATCTTAATTCGCTCAAAATCTGAGCCGGAAAAAGCAAATGAACTGACCAAATTTTCGGTCAATATATTTCTGCTTGCTTCAGTTATTGCATTCAACGCTGGTGTATTTGCAGTTTGGTGGCATTTCGGTGGATCACTGTTACGGCTAAATCTCGCTACCGTTGCTTACATCGCCGCTCTGCTCGCTTTCGTCGCACCGATAATATGGTGGGGCATTAAACCTCAGATGCTTCCTTTTGGAGACTGGTTATCAATTAAAGCTCTCGGCCGAGTATGTGGCGCTGATCGAGCAGTGATATTGGGGCGCACAGCGCTGTGCTTTGCGCAGATCGCTAGCACCATCTATGTTATTACCGAGTATGTGGTTGCAAACCGCATACTCGGTTGATGTCCCAGTGTCGGCTTGAAGATTTCGACACTACTTGGCCAGAGCGCGCTCACCCGCGAGGGTCTTCCGGTACTGGATCCAGCCGGTCAGGTTGCCGTGGAGCTTCGGGTGCTCCCACACCGGCTCACCGTCAGCGTCACGGCCGATGATCCGGTCCGGCGTCGCCTGGTGCTCGGCCGGCGAGGCGTGCATCGGCCGGGCGGCGACGAGCGCATCGTGGCGCGCCTCCTCCTCCTCGGGCGTCAGCTTCGCCTCGTGGAACGGCGTGTAGCTGACCTGCGCGCAGCGGGTCACCGACTGCTTCACCCGGCGGTGCTGCGGGCCGTGGAAGGTGGGCCGCTCCCCGGGCTTGGTGACGTAGGGGAGGTGCCACTGGCCCGGGTCCAGTATCTGCGCCGGGCCGAAGTCCTCGACGGCCTCCTTCATCGCCACCGCCAGGTCCCGGATGTGGGGCTCGGCCGCCTTGTCGTCCCGGAGCGCGTTCCAGTTCGACAGGTCGACGGTGGTGAGCACCACGTCGATGTGCAGGAACGGGGCGAGGAGCCGGTTGGCGGTCTGCTTGTGGTAGCCGGCCTCTGCGAAGGCCTCGGCCACCTGGGCGGCGGCGTCCCGCGCATCGAGCCACGCCCGCTCGCGGCACTGCCACCGGCCGTTGGAGAGGACCTGGGCGTCATGCTCGGCGCCGGCCTGCATGCCCTTCTGGTTGGCGCCCCAGTAGCGGGGCACGAACGGATTGGTCCGCACCTCCTCCAGCATACGCGCGGTCGGCACGGCCCGGCTGGACCGGGCGTTCCGGGAGAACACCCGGTGGGTCATCAGCTCCGCGTGGATCTGCAGCGGGTAGCGGAGCTGGAAGGTGGTGAGCGGCGGTGCGTCCTCGCCGACCGAGCGGCGCAGCACCTTGGCTTCGATCTTACACGTCATTCGCGGAACCCTGCCATGATCTCGGAGACCCGCCCACCGTTGACGCCGAAGCGGCGCCCGATGGCGGCGTAGCTCTCTTTGGGATTGTCCGTCGCGTACCGATGGATCTCGATACGCAGCTCCGGGGTCACCTTCTTCGAGGTGACGGGCGCCCGGCGGACCGGGGGCCGGCGGCGCAGCTCGTCTGCGAGCTGCTCCAGTTCTGCGTCGCCGCTCTCGGCCGCCTTCTCGCGAAGGCGGCGCATGATCTCCGGGATCGTCATGCGGTCACCGGACCGGGCAGGCGCCGGTCGAGCAGTCCTCGACCTCCAACAGCTCGGCGGACTTGTCCGCGTCGATGTCGATGGGCGAGAGCCTGGCGACGTACGCTTCGTACCGTTCGCGGGAGACACACTCCTGCGGGAGGTACTTGAAGCCCAGCTCCTCGGCGGTCGCCAGCGGGTTGTTGCGCTTCAGGAAGCTCACCCCGACGTACTCGTCCCAGTGCTCCATGAACCAGTCGACCATGGCCGGGATCTCGGCCTCGTCGAAGCTGACGGTGATCGAGCAGTTGTGCTGCACGTAGTGGTTCATGAGCAGCCGGTAGCGCTCCAGCTGGCTCACGGCCGGCTCCTGGTTCACCTCCAGGTGCTGACCGTCCTCGGTCACCACCTCGGTGAACTTCGCCGATGCCGGGTACTCGACCGGCCAGCACACCAGCATGCCGGTGGGGTCGTTCGGGTTCTGCTTCAGGTCGTAGCCGGCGGCCCGGAAGTTCTCCAGCATCGGGTCGTTGCCGGGGAAGTTGACCCAGTTGAAGATCCACCGGGACAGGGACAGGTGCGCGCCTTCGTGGACCTCGTCGCCCTCCAGCCCGAGGGCTTTGGACGACGTGCCGGCTGGCTGCACCTGGGTGACGCGCCGCGCGCGCGGCGTGCCGAAGTCGTCGGCCATGCTGTCGGCGCCGGAGATCGCCGCGTCGCGGACGGCCTCCAGCATCTCGGGGCTCTCGATGCCCTCCCAGGCGACGGCGCCGGTCGGCGACACGCCGCACAGGCGCAGCAGCTTCTGCATGTCGTTCCACTGCAGCTGCAGGACGCCGTCGCGCATCGAGACGCAGGTCTGGCGGTAGTTCGCCCGGCCGGCGAGGTACTGCGCCCGCATCAGGCCCTTCAGGTCACCGTTGAAGCGGTGCCAGACGGTCTGCATCAGGTTGCAGAAGCCCTTGTTGGACAGGAGGATCTCGGCGCAGGGGTTGAGCCCCTCCATCTCCGGGGCGCGCCGACGGGCGTGCTCGACGTTCACGAAGCCGGGCTCGCCGGTCGGCAGGATCCGGCGCAGCAGCTGCTCGATCACCTCGGCCGTGGGCTTCTTCATGAAACCGATGGAGTTGTTCGACTGCTCGCGCTGGCCCTGGCCGCGCTCCCAGCGATCCGTCTTGAAGTCGACGTACCAGCCCAGCTCGGCCAGCAGCTCCTCCCAGGTGGTCGCCTCGGTCTCGATGAGGCAGATCTGCGCCGAGCGGCGCGACGACAGCACGGTGCCGAGCCAGTTGATCACGTCGATCAGCTCGCCCTTGGTCAGCGTCCGGTGCGCGGCGGCCTGCATGATCGCCGCGATGGCGGCCATGGCCTTGGCCAGCGGCTCCCAGCCTGAAGAGATCCAGCCGTAGCCGCGCAGGCGCTTCCCGCCGGGGCGCAGCTCGCTGAAGTCGAGCACCAGCTCGGAGACGCGCGGCTTCTCGCCGAACAGCATGCCGATGGCCTTGGCCCAGCCCTTGGCGCTGTCGCCGAAGACGATGCGCCAGGTGCCGGCCGCCATGTCGATGTGCTCGGAGCTGTGCTCCTGGCCGCCGCGGTCGGTGCGCGTGCTCGGCACCACCGTCACGGTCTTGATCGAGCTGGGGAAGCCCGAGAGCAGGCCGGTCACCGGCTTGAAGCCGACGCCGCAGCCGTTCAGCAGGAGCCAGAAGATGTCGACCAGGTCGGCCGGGGTGTAGGCGACCGAGAACGAGCAGTTGAAGGCGCCCGCGGCGCGCTCGCGTACGAGGGCGGTGCCGCCCATCCACTTCACGCGGCCCGACGCCGAGACGCGCTTGGCCTCCATCAGGGCGCGCAGCTCGGACAGCTCGTCCAGCTCGGCCTCGTTGAGGGCGCGCTGCAGCTGGGTCTCCCACAGCCAGCGCTGGTGCCCGACAACGCGGTCCATGGCCTGGTCCACGGTCTCGAACAGGACACCGTCCTCGTCCAGCGGACGCAGGTAGGTACGGCGATGCACGAACTGAGCGCGCACCGATGGGAGCTGATTAGTCAACATGATGCTCTGGGGGTTGGATAGGGTCACAAGATATGGTGGCGCACGGTCCGAAACGTACCGTGCGCCGGGGGCAAATCAGGCCGCGTCCGCCACCTGATCCGGCCGGTCGAAGTCGATGGCCACGGGGAAGCGCGGCATGCCGTCCAGGGTCGGCGTGAAGTACCGGATCGTCACCACCTTCGGCTTCGGCCGGGCCAGCAGCTCCTTGGCCTGCTCGGCCGTCCCGCGGATGCCGCCGCCGCACTCGCGACCGTCCGGCAGGCGGAAGCGGACCTTCTTGGCGAGCCCGGCCCAGTTGCCGTTGCCCTCCTCGATGGCGATCAGCGGGAACTCGGCAGTCTCGAACTCCTTCCGCTTCAGCAGGTTCTTCGAGCGCTTGCGCTCGTACTCGGCATCGAGGCGGATGATCTGGCCCTCGTAGCCGGCGGCCAGGTAGGAGCCGTAGGCGGTGTCGAGCTGCTCGATGCCGCTCACCTCGACGGTCGGCACCAGCACGATCTCCGGCGCGCCGAGGTTGTCGACGAACAGTTCCAGCGCGCGATAGCGGTCACCGAAGTTCTTCCCGGGACGGTACAGATCGTACACATGGAACTGGGCAACAGAAGCCGCCTCGGCGATGTCTGCGTCCGTGGGCTTCGACTTCCGCAGGACCGACATCAGCTTGTTGAAGTTGTCCCGCAGCTCGTGATTGTAGAGTTCGCCGTCGATCTCCAGGTCCGGCGTGTTGATGAAGGCCGGCGCCAGGCTGGCGAAGATGTGCGGGCACGACAGGATCGGCTTGCCGGTCCGGCTCCACATGCCGTGGCGGTTCACCTTGCAGCGCATGCCGTCGAGCTTCGGCTGCGAGAACACCGCGCCCGAGAACACGGGGAAGCCCTCGAACTTGTGCGCCAGCATGACCTTGCCGCCGCAGTCGCGGGGCTCGTCCACGCCCTCGATGGTCAGCGCGTAGTCCTTATCGAGCTTCTTGCCCATCTCGGCCTCGGCCTCGAACAGCGCCTGCGCGGCGGCCGTGTCGCGGCTCTTCGGCACGCAGGTCGTCCAGCCGGACGTCACCAGCTGGCCATCGAGCAGGCCACTCTGCGAGCGCCAGCAGCCGCTCACCTGGTCGACCTGGTACTGCCAGACGCGGATGCCGCCGCTGGCGTCACGCTTGTAGATCTTGGGTCCGTGCATCGTGCTGCTCCCTGATGGATCGGATCTGCGCGGCGAGGTCAGCCTCGACGAGGGCCGCGAAGATGGTGGCGGTCGCGGTGATCTGGGCGGCGGCGAGGGCCGCCCGATCACCGGACGATGGGTAGAGCCGGTCCGGCATCGCCTTCATCGTGGCCTCGCGGGCGAGGATGACGGCGTCGTCGAACAGGCGTTGCGTATGCGGCCAGGTCATGCGGCCTCCCGCATACGGATGCGGGCCTCCTTGAGGTATGCGACCACGTCCAGGATCCCCTGGTCGTTCAGGCGCTTGCCGGCGCGCTCCTCGCCGACGACCGCGGCGTCCGGCTCGAACAGCTCGATCTGGCCGCCGAAGGCCTTCTTGCCGTTCCAGGGCTCGAAGGTGACGCCGATGGCCGGCGAGCTGTCGAGCTTGCACCGTTTGAAGATGTCGCCGTGGTCGACCATGATCCGGTGCGCGTCGCGGACGAACGGCACCACCAGGTCCTGGTGGACCGACCAGACCAGCTCATCGTGGATGGGGACGAGGAACCGGAACTCGCGGTCGGTCCAGCCGAGCGAGCGGAAGTGCTGGATCGTGCGGACGATGGAGCGCTTCGCCAGCGTGGCGCACGTCCCCTGAATGAGGGCGTTCACCGTCTGGTTGCCGGCCCGCTTCTGGATCTTCCGCATGATCCAGCGCATCACGGCGTTGAAGTTCTCGCTGCCGAGCGTCTGCAGCAGGAACTTGTCGCACCAGTCCTGGGCCCAGAGGTTGGTCGCCTCGTAGCGCCAGTAGCGATGCCCGTCCGGCAGCGTGACGAACCCGGCCATGTTCACGTCCGAGATCTGCTGGACGCGCCAGGCCTCGGCCACCGGGAACTGGGCCCGGTAGGCCTCGGTCGCGTCGGCCGTCTTCTGCTGCGACCACCCCGCGCGCTCGCCGATGGTGGCGAGCCAGCCGGAGTAGAAGTAGTTGAAGTTGGCCTCCTTCCCGAAGACGGTCCGCCAGTAGCCGTAGGCCTTCTCGGCCACGAGCAGCTCGCCCTTCAGGTTGGTCATCAGGCGCGGCAGCCGGTCGGCTTCGCCCTTGTGCGCCTCCAGCCACTCCGGCCAGCTCGACATGCCCTTGAGCGTCTTGAACAGTCCGAGGTTCATGCCGGGGCAGTCGAGCGTCAGGAGCGCGGTCGCGGTGCCGGCGTGCAGATCCTGGTGCGGGATCTGGCCGAAGGCCTTGAAGAACTCCGGGTCGCCGGAGAACTCGCCGATCTCCACCAGCTCCACGCCCGACCAGTCGAGCGACACGATGAGGTGGTCGTCGTGGTCACCGAGGTAGAAGCCGCGGACGTAGGCGGCCTCGCCGCGCTTGCCGAGCTGCATCGGGTTCGGGTTCGAGCCCGCCATCCGGCGTGTCGCGAGCAGCGACGTGACGGACGGGTACATGCGCCCGGTCTCGGGGTCGGTGAGCATGCCGTAGGGGGTGAGGAACAGCTTCATGCGCTGCTCGACGCCCGACAGCCGGTTCAGGCAGTCGATCACCTGGAGCGCGTGGCGGTTGTGGTAGACTGCGAACGGCTCCAGGTCCTCGCGCGCCGGCTTCTCGGCCGCCTCGATGCGGGCCCACCGAGCGTCGTTCTCGTCGAACACCACCTTGGCCGCCAGCGCGTCCTCACCGCCGGCCTGCATGCGGATCGCCAGCTCGGACTGGATGCCGTTGAAGGCGTCGATCAGCTCGGCCTTCGAGAGGTGCTTGCCGTCCTTCAGCCGGTCGACGATGCGCCCGCGGGCCTCGCCGTCCGAGGCCACCTTGCCCTTCGAGATCACGACGTGGCAGCCTAGCAGGTCGTAGAGGACCGTGCGGACCGGCATGTAGTGGGCGAGGTTCACGCCCGTGAGCGTCTTCTCGTTGACGCCGTTCTCGGCCGCCCAGCCGTTCGTCACCGGCCCGCGGACCTGCAGCAGCTGCTGGTAGTCGTCGTCGCTGTCCGGCGCGTCGAGCCAGGCCTGCACGCGCTCGCGGTACTTGGGCCAGCCCATGACCCCGTCCTTATTGGGGCCGTACCACTTCTCGTACCGCAGCAGCTTCTCGTTCGGCCCCTCGGGCCAGGTGAAGTGCTGCGCGGCGGCCTTCATCTCCCGGAGGATCTGCGCCGCGACCGCGCGCTCGGTCTCGGTGCGCTGCCGGATCGCCGGCGCGTTCACCCGCATGCCGCCGATGGCGATGCTGGCGAACACCGCCGGCATCACGTTCTCCTGGGTGAAGAACGTGTTGACCAGCTGGGTCCCGCCGTTGCGGATCATGTAGGTGAGGAGGTGCCGGAACAGGCGCACCGCCCAGTAGGCGTCGTCGGCACCGTAGGCCGCGACCTGCTCACCGGTCACCAGGCCCATGTGGGCCTCGCCGTCCAGGGTCTCCTCGAACGTCCGCATCTGGACGCCGAAGTGGCTCTTCACCGCCTGCTTCAGGCCGTAGCCGTAGGCGATGGAGCTGACGAAGCCGTTCCAGGAGAACGCGGCCTTCGAGGACTTGCCGATGATCTTGAACACCAGCTCGGAGAGGGCCGGCGACATCTCGCCGGTCTCCTTGTTCCAGCCGGTGGTCGAGGCGCGGATGAGCTGGTCGACGAGGGTGCCGATGGCGCCCTGGCCGGCGGCCCGCCAGGCGTCCATGCTGTAGGTGTCCGGGCCGTAGGCCGAGACCGCCTGCGTCATGGTGCAGATGATCGAGCCGGGCCGGAAATCGAAGTCGAGCACGGCCTTGCAGACCGTCTGCTCGAACGCCGAGTTGTGGGCGATGAAGTAGCTGCCCTCGGGCAGGCAGCCCAGGAGGTCGCCCAGGACGTCAATCGGCAGCCGGTTCTCGACGTCGGCGTGGCCGAAGTTGATGTAGTAGGCCCGGTCGGGCTGCTCTTCCGAGTAGAACGAGGCACCACAGATGATGGTTCGGCGCCAGTCGAAGACGGTTCGACTGGTCTTAGACTTGAAGCCCTCGTCGTTATATTTGCAGTAACGGTTGATGCCGTCGTGGCGGTTGCTGTCCTCGGTCTCCAGATCGAAGCCGATGAACTCGGAGCGCTGGATCAGCTCGGCGATCTCGGCGATCACCTCCGGGTTGCGGGCATCGACCAGGACGGTTTGCGGCTCGACGGCCACGGGGGAGTGGGCGTTCATCGGGACCTCCTCAGTGCATGAAGCGGCGCAGGATCGCGTCGCCCGCAGCGGCGTCCTCGGTCCCGGAGGCGAGGTAGCGGTGCCAGTCGTCCGGCATCGGCAGGAAGCCGACGATCTGCCAGAAGGCGCGCAGCAGCTCGGCCTGCTCGGGCAGACACATCCGAGCGGCCATGGCCTCCTTCACGCCCGCGGCGACGAACAGGGTGTCGTCGGGCTGGCCGGCGACGAGCGCGTCCATGGCGAGCTGCAGGGCGGCGTAGTCGCAGGCCACGAAGGCCTTGGGGCCGAAGCCCTTCATCCCCGGGATCTTGTCCGAGGGGTCGCCGCACAGCGCCTTGTAGAGGCGGATGCGGGCCGGCGGGACCGTCACGTCCTTGGAGTGGTCGGCCGGATCGAGCACCACCTTGAGCGGCTTCACGTCGACCAGGACGCGGTCCTGCTGCAGCGCCAGGAGATCGCGGTCGATGGTGTGGACCCGGACGTCCTGGGTGGTGCCGTAGGTGTGGCAGAGGTGGGCGATGACGTCGTCCGCCTCGCGGCCCGGGACCGCCACCTGGATCGCCCGGGTGTGGCGCAGGGCATCCCGGGTCAGGTCGATCAGCGACCGCACGCCGTCCATCAGGGACGAGGGCCGGTCCTTGTAGCCCGGGAAGATCTCGCGCCGGGCCTTGATCGAGCCGGCGCCCTCGAAGACCCACACGGCCACGTCCGCGGCCGGGAGGGATAGCATCTCGGTGAACACCGTCCGCGGCCCGCGGCCGAGGTGGTCGGTGTCGAAGCGGCGGCGCAGGACCGCCATGCCGTCGTAGATGTGGATCATTGGCGGGCGTCCCAGCTGCGCGGCGGCTGCCGGAAGCGCGGGTCGCGGCGGCGGCGCGCGGCGCCCCGACGCTCGGCGATCTCAACGGCGGCCCACCACAGGAGCGCGCAGATCGCGCTGATGACGAAGGCGTAGAGGAAGAAGATGCCCAGCTTCGTGAGCACCCAGCCGGTCAGCGGCACGGGCCAGGCGAGCAGGTAGGCCCAGCTCCAGAGGCTCTCGACCTCGAAGCGCGGGCCGATCAGCCAGGCGTGGACCAGGGCTCCGACGCCCAGGTACTTCGCCACGCTGAACAGGTGCCGGGCGAGCGGCCGGCGGTTGATGGAGGCCTCGCTGCAGAGGCGCGAGAAGGTCTCGCGGTCGACGATGATGGTGGATGGCTTCTGGTTCTCGTTCACGGCGGCACCTCGGTACGAAACGGACGGACAAAAAAGCCCGTGCCTCGGGCGAGACACGGGCTGTCAGTCAGGGCGGCGTCAGCCGCCGGTCGGGCTTAGGCAGCCTTCTTGCCGCCCTTGGCGCCGGCCTCGTCGATCACCTCGTAGCCGAACACGCCGTAGTCCTGGCCCGAGCCCTTCTTCGGCACGGCGATCAGCCGGACCTTGAACGGGGTGTCGGTGCCGACCTTCGGGAACTGCTCCTTCAAGAAGGCGCCGAACGCCTTGGCGTTCATGTACGAGAGCGAGAGGCCGACGACGGTGCCGGCGGCGAGCGGGCCACCCTCCTTGCGGGAGTAGTCGGAGAGCAGCCGGACCGGCAGCTCGATCAGATCGGACGGGTAGGAGTTGCCGTCCATCTTCTTCGCGTCCGCGATCACGGCGGACCAGTTCTGGCGCGACCGGGCCTCGGTCACACCGTCCCACGAGGTGAGGTACTGCACGCCCGAGGGGGTGTTCACGCGCAGGACGAAGCCGGCCTTGGCGTCCTTGAAGGCCATCTCGACCTCCACGGCGTCGTGGAGCTGCTTGTCCTTGCCGAACCGGATGCCGAGGTCGGAGACCGAGAGGTAGACCTCCACGTTCATGGAGGCGCTCTCCATGAACTGCATCAGGGAGCGCGGGGCGGCCGGAGCAGCGGCCGGGACGCTCGCGGCGGGCGCGGCGGCAGGAACACTGGCAGTCTGGGTGGGGGTCTCGGCGGCGGCGGTCTCGGCGGCGGCGAGAGCGCGGGCGATGGCGTCGGTCATGTGAAATTCCTAACTTCGATTGCGTTGCGGACTGGAACTTGCCGGTACGTTTCGTACCGACAGACATCGAGATAGACGGGGATCTGCTAGTTGTCCAGCCCGTCTACCGCGATTGGTGAGGCCGCGGCATTCTGTCCGTTTCGGACCAAGCTACCAGGGCAAAGCGACACGACCGCGCTCGACCTGCGTGGCATCCTGCGACTTCCGCTTGGTCAGACGCATGATGTGCTGGTCGATGCTGTCGAGATAGGTGTAGACCTTGATGCGAAGTGCAGACCGCCGGGCCTGACGCATCGCGCGCTTGTAGGCCTGGAAGAACGCAGTGTCCTGGTAGTCCATCGAGACGAAGAACACGTCCTGGACTTCCTTTGCACCACAGAACTGCCAGTTGTACCCACAGTCCGCGACCTGCGGTGAGCCAATGATTGTATCCAGCTCGCCGGACCGGAAGCCACGGTCGATCTTGGCGGCCTGCGCCGGGGACACCTCGCCGTTGATGATGCCGGCGCGCCGGCCGAGCCGGACGGCGTGCTCGAACATCTGCTTCTGCTGCGGGACGAGCGCCGCGTAGGCCAGCATCGGCCGGCCGAGCCCGGTCATCTTTTCGCAGTCGTCGATGAACTCCGAGAGCTTGCCGGGCGTCTCCCCGCGACAGATGTCCACCGTGCCGATCCCGCCCTCCATCAGGTTCGGGAAGACGTTCGGGTGCTCCATGATCTGGCGCGCCCGAGTGAAGGCGACGCCGGGCTTGGTGCCGTCGATGAAGAAGTTCTCCAGCTCCAGGATCGCCTCGTCGCGGAAGCGGTCGTAGGCGGCGCGCTGGCGCTCATTCATCGGCGTGCGGGACACCTCGACCACGATCTCCTCGGGCCCGTGGACGTCCGTCCAGAGGCGCTTGATGGAGTGCTTCGAGAGGATCGCCTCCAGTCGGTCGAGGTTGCAGTGGCCGGTGACCTTGCCGGTCCACGGATCCACGATGTCGTGCATCATGCTGAAGGCCTCGGGCGTCCCGTAGTAGCGGGGCTCGATGATCTGCAGCGCCGGGTAGACCGTGCTCGGCCGGCCATTGTAGGCCGTGCCGGTCATCGGCACGAACCACAGGTCCTCGCCGCGCCGCTGGCACCAGCGGTACAGCGCCTGGGTGCGCTTGCTCTCGTGGCCCCCGAAAGCCTTGTGCCACTCGTCGATGTCGATGGCCTTGTAGTCGAGCGAGATGTCCTCGGCGCACATCTCGAACCGCTTGTAGCCCATGAGCAGCAGCTTCGCGCCGCTGTTCAGGGCCTGGAAGCACTCCTCCGGCGAGCCGTCCACGATGGCGACGTCGCCGATCTGCCACTCGCCCCAGAGCATGGCCTCGTCGAAGTTCTTGTCGAGCAGCTTCATGGGCATCAGCCACACGCTCTTATGGCCGTGCTTGTCCCAGCGAGCCCGCTGCAGGACGCAGATGGTCGGCGTCTTGCCAGTGCCGGGCTCGCCGCCGTGGATGCACTTCCGCTCCTGGAAGAACAGGCGGCCCAGGTCCTGGATCTGGTCAGGTCGAAGTTCTCGATCTGGCATGCTACAACCCTCGGTAGCTAGGGAGTGAATAATGGACCTGCGTGTAATCAAGATTTTTAATCACGGCAACAATGCAACCGAGCACGTTATGCTCAGAGCTGATGCGGACATTCCAGATCTATCTAAGTACGGTATCTGCGATAGTACCTATGTTCACGACGACAAACCGTCCAACAAAGAACGGCACTTCTTTTGGTTTCCACCTAAAAAGATACTTTTGGGAGAATATGTCGTCCTAAACACAAGGCGTGGCACGTACGAGCGCTACGCTGACAAGGCCAACGACAGGATACTTCACCGCATATTTTGGGGACTGAACACCACCATATGGAACAAGGCGGGCGATAAAGCTGTTTTGTTTCATTTCTCTGCCGCGGTGGCTACAAATACTAGATGATGCTCTAGCTTGGAGACAGCTTGGTCCGGCTCAGCTCCCCGGCACCAGGTCGCCCTCGGTGCCGGGCAGCGGCCCGCGGCCGTGGCGGCGCAAGCGCTTCCCGCGGATCTTCTCGATCACCGCCGGATCCCACACCCGGGCCAGCTCAGCCTCGCCGCAGCTCAGCAGATCGAGGTCGACGTGCTGGGCGAGCACGGCCGCGGTGGTGAGCATGCCGCCGGCCTCCTGCGGAGGATCGCCGGCCGGTCGGCTGAAGACGTAGCGGAGGACCTGTTCCGCGTCGGCCTGGGTCATCCCGAGCGACTGCACCCACTCGGTCGCCTCCTCGAAGAAGCGGGCGATCCGCTCGGGCGTGTCGGTTGGGTCGCCCGCCGTGACGACGTCGAGCCATTCCTGGCATCGGGCCTGGAAGTTGTTCATGGCTGCCTCCTCATGAAGTGGTAGAGCTGGCGCCGGCCCTCGGCCGCCCAGTCGTGGTCCCAGTCGAGCCCGTCAGGGTTCAGGGTGATCGCGCCCGGCAGCCGGATCGGTCCGCAGAGGATCAGGTTGCGGGTGCGTGGGAGCTGCGCGAGCGTCTCCAGGTCGACGTAGTCGGACGGCTCGATGTCGATGAAGCACTGCGGCGCGGCGTTCGTGAGCGTCAGCAGCTGCGCGGCGCGCCGGGCGCGTGGGCGCTTCACGAAGCCGAACGGCTCGACGACGCGCTGGGCGCCGCCGATCATCGCCGACAGGCGCCACAGCCAGCGCACGTCGGCCGGGCGGACGTGATAGAGCCCGCCGGTCTGGGCCGGGCTCATGGTCCGCACGAACGAGTGCGCCAGCGCGGGGCCCGCCTCGGGCTCCCCGAACTTGTGAGGGCAGGGGAGCCACCAGCGGTTCTCGACCTCGAACGGGCTATCGAGCCCGGCGAGGCGAGGCATGAGGCACCGGCCTCCGTCCTGCTCGTGCAGGAAGACGAAGTTGTCGTGTCGGTGCAGGCCGTAGCCCGGTGCCCGGATCATCCGACTTCCTGCTGGTTCGAGGTGGACGGCTGCAGCCGGCGGGCGAGGAACAGCCCGAGGCAGCGGCGGGTGAGGGGATCGACCCGCATGCGCTCGCCGGTCGCCGGATCGGCCATGGTGCTGAGCCGGCCGGTCAGGTCGGCCGCGCGGTGGGCGAGCGGCAGCTTGTGGTGGATGCGCAGCAGGTTGAAGAACGGCTTGGTGTGCAAGATCATTCGGGGAGTGCTCCGAAACTCGGCGGTGTGAGAAGTTCTTCCACATTCATGTCCACGATATCGGCTATGGCGCTGACCTCTGAGACTGTGAAGTCATGGTATCCCTGCTCCATCGCGGCGAGAACGACGCGATTAGCGAACTTGTAGCGGTCGCTGAACTGACCGTGTGTGAGACTTTCGGCGAGGCGAGCAGCCAGAAGCTTGCGGCCGATGCGGATATGCACGGGCCCCAGCACCTCGCGCTGCTGGAACTTCTTGTGGTAGGTCGCGCGCTGCTGCGGCCGGCCCGCTCGGGCCTTGTCCCGCTGCAGGCGCTGCTCTGGGCTCAGCGCGGAGTTGGCCGTGCCGTAGTAGGTGCGGACGCTGGTCGGCTTCAGGTTCGGCAGCGCCTCCTGGACCTCCTTGAGGGACAGGCCCTCAAGAATGAGGGCCTGCACCTTGGCGATGCTGGGCGTCATGACTGGGCGAGCCTCCGGTCGATCATGCGCTTGCGCGTGCCGTGGGCCGGGAAGCCGACGATTACCCCTCGGGGTCGGGCGCGAGAGCAGAGGTTGCAGGTCGAGCAGGTCACCCGCTCGGCGTAGGTGGCCGGGCAGACCGCGATCTCGCGGCCGGCCGGTGTGCGGTGGCGGCCTCGACCGGCGTCGGACGGCAGGACCGTCACGACGCTCATGTCCGGTGCCTCGTCGAGCAGGCGGTCGGCCTCGGCCGCGCTGTCGGTGGAGCAGTTGACGTGGAAGCCCAACTTCCTGGCCTGACGGTACGTTTCGTACTGTCGGCCATGGGTAAAGACAATCGCCTCGCGACCGCCGTTGGCCCGAGCTAGCTTGAGCACGTCGTCGTGGGCCGGCGGCAGGTCGCCGGCCGTGCCGTAGCGCCAGCGGATCTTCTTCGGCAGGGCGCGGATCAGGTGGCAGAGCTGGTCGAGCGTGACCTGATTGACGGCGGTGCCGGCGGTCAGGTTGCGCCAGAAGATCGAGCCGGGCCCGTGCTCGGCGTAGCAGCCGGCGCCGCGGAGGCCGCAGGAGGCGGGGCAGGTCGCGGCGGAAGCCATCACGGCGGGCATCGGTCCGAGCTTGCGGTTCTGGGAGGCACGGCGGAAGTGGAAGAACATGGTGATCCTCATGGGCTGGCGGTACGTTTCGGACCGCGGGTGGTGGACATGCGTCAGGCGGCGATATCGAGCGGCTGGCATGCCGCGAGGTGGACGTCCTCACGGCCGCGGGCCTTCAGCGTGACTGCGCCCTCGGTCATGATGGCGATGGTAGCCCCGCACGGCATGACGGGCTCACCGTTGCCGTTCAGGAGCTGCGACGGGCCGTGGAAGATGACCTCGTCGTAGTAGTAGGGCTGGCCATGCTTGCCGCGGGTGACCCGGACCGCGGGCTGGCGCTGGTCAGCGGGAAGCTTGCGATTTGCGGCAATAATGTGCCGGTTCATAACAATGTAGATCGGAGCATTTTTCATCTGTCGTCTCCCGCCAATTTCAGTCCTATAGGTCCTTTCACCTAAACTAGAGGTGATTGAACTGATGGATCACGTTGAGCTTATTAAGCAGCTTGTCATCTATTTCGATAAAATAGATAAGTTGTTAGCATTCCTGGCCTTTGTCCTTCTAGTAGCTGGCGCCGATTTCAAGCTTGAGCTGAAAAATATTTCGATCAATTTTGATCGTCGGCAAATCATCTATTTTAGGACTGCTGGCATATGTCTTCTCTTATTGTCCATGCTTCCCTCTTTGCTCGCAATTTTATTTAAGCCAGTTGATCTAAAAGATTTAGTCGAGTTAAAGGCAATTATTGATAACACGCAAGGTATGACAGATAGAGGTCTTAACGGCAGCAGCGAGGGCGAGCATTGCTTTTACGCAACTAAAGAAATGCCGTATGCGCACGGGTCTAATCTCGCAGCCCAGACAAAAATCAACAGCATGATCAAAGCACTTCGCCCTTGACGTTCAAATCTCTTTGAAGCGCGGCGGTACCATCTCGTCCGGGAAGCGGACGAAGGTGCCGTGCTCGTTGCGGTAGACGGTGACGGGCTGGCCATCGTGGATGGCCCGGGTGTTGGCGCGGCCCATCTCCTCGGTCTTGTAGGAGACCTGGAACAGCGCCTTCTCGGCGATCACGTCGTAGGTGCGGCCGTTCTTGAAGTGCCGGACCTGGCGCTCGGCCTGGCCGGCGTTGATCGCCGCCGCGATGCGCTCGGCGAACGCCGTCATCTCCTCGGGCGTCCGCGCCTGCGTGGCGTTCATCAGCCCGAGCATGCCGACGACGGCGCCGGCCTCGTTGTGCAGCGTGATGCTGGAGCCCACGACGGAGCTGAAGGCGACCGCCTGTGCGGTGATCCTCATCAAACTTCTCCCAAGCTTGGCTGTTTCGGAGTGCTAGTACGAGCACCCCGCCCAGAGGCGGGGTGCGGTGCCGGTCAGTCGCGGACGATGCGCTTGACGTAGCGGTTCAGGACGCCCTGCAGGCCGTCGTGCTCGGTCTGGACGATCAGGCGGAACTCGGCGCCCTCGTCGACCTGGGCGACCTCGTAGATGCCGGCCGGCGGCCAGCCGCCGTCCACGGTCTCGATGCGGTCGCCGACCTTGGCTTCGAGTGCCGGGGCCTCGGGCTCGACCGGGAACTCGACCTGCTCGGCGACGGTGCGCGGCCACAGCCGCTCACCGCGGACGGTCACGGCCACGATGGCGCGGTTGATCACCGCCACGCCGCCATCGACATCGCGCAGCTCGACCCGCCAGAACCAGCTGTCGGTGTCGATCTGGTTGTGGTCGTCATCCTCGGAGTAGCCGACCACGGTGTAGTCGCCGTCCTTGATGACGGGGTCGTTCTCGACCCGGATCTGCGCACCCTCGCAGACCAGAGCGGCGGCCGTGATCTCGTGGTCCTTCAGCACCCGGTTGATCCGATCCGGCTCGATCAGGTCGCCATCGAGGCCGCGGACTTGGTCCGCGTCGCCCACGACGCCGTAGAGGACGGCATCGAACTCGACGTACTCGACCACCGTGCCGGGCTGATGGATGACGGCGTCTTCGTCGTCCTCCTCGGGCAGCAGCTCGATCTGGTTCTCGTCCTCCTCCTCGACGGTGTCGTCGACACCCTCGTCCTGATCGACCTCGTCGAGGGTGGCGTCGTTCGGCGCCGGCATCTGCGAGCGGGGCGTGAGGACCGGGCGGCCGAGGATGGTGGCCGCGTACTCCTCGTCCAGCTCGTCGATCACCTCGTAGGCGCAGATCCGCATCTTGGTGCCGTCGTAGGAGTAGGGCACGGAGACGACGTCGTGCGGCCACACGGCGATCAGCATCCCCCGGCGGCCATCGGCGCCGAGGCCGAAGTCCTTCACGTAGTCGGGCGTGCCGACATGCAGGCCGGTCGAGCAGCAGGCGTTCGGGTCGGAGTTGACCCGGTCGCGCGGCATGTGCGGCGTGTCGCCGATCATGTTGCGGAACGAGTTGCCGGTGTGGA
This sequence comes from Methylobacterium sp. Leaf361, assembly GCF_001424445.1. Classification (NCBI taxonomy): domain Bacteria; kingdom Pseudomonadati; phylum Pseudomonadota; class Alphaproteobacteria; order Hyphomicrobiales; family Methylobacteriaceae; genus Methylobacterium; species Methylobacterium sp. Leaf361. Next base: position 609,636 of record NZ_LMPY01000023.1, read on the forward strand.
TGTCCATGTAGTCGCCGCGCACGGCCTTGTAGGCGACGAACCGGCCGTCCTCCAGGAAGCCGAGCTGCGACTTCTCCAAGAACACCGGCAGGCGCTCGATGGCGGCCTGCGTCGGGTTCTGCACGAGCGACCCGAGCGCGTTCCAGAGCGGGGCGAAGGGCTCGCCGGCCTTCTGGAACTCCAGGATGCGCTCGACCCAGAGGCCGGTGAGCACCTGGCCCTTGAACACGATGTCCTGGCCGATGAACGTGATGGCGCCGAAGCTGTCGCGCAGCAGCGCCTTGCGGACGTCGACCAGCGCCATCAGGTGCTCGGCGTCGTGCTCGCCCGGGGCGAGCAGGAGCTGCTTGGCCTCGGCGTAGCGCTCGTGCTCGCGGGTCAGCGAGTACGGCTTGCCCTTCACGAAGAAGGTCAGCGACTGGTTCGAGATGGTGTAGGGAAGACGAACAGCGTTGGTCATGATCATATCCAATATGGCTGGCCGTTGGTACGAAACGGACGATGTATTGCAGGCGCACTGACCCCGTAGGATCAGTGCGTTGGCGGACGACTACTTGTTGATGAGACTAAAGTAGTGGTCGAACTTACGCTGCACGTCGCCGTCGCACTTGGTGTAGTGGTACTGGAACAGTGCGTTCAGCAGGGTGACGAACAGCGGATACTTGGCCGTGAACTCCTTCCAGGCGGTCTTGACGCCCTGGGTCGGGTCCTTGGCGACCGACTTGAGGTCGGTGCCGGTCAGGGAGAGGAGCACGGCCGCGAGGCGGTCGTGATCATTGTCGTCGCGCTCCAGCATGTCCCGCTCGCGGTTGAGCCGGCGCATCTCGTTGATCATCTCCTTCAGCTCCGGCGGGGCCAGGCCGAGGTCGATCTCCTTGTCGACCGTGCGGCGCAGGGCCTCCGGGAAGCTGGCGTAGGACCACGGGATGGTCGGTGCGACCTGGGTCGGGTCGATGGCGGCGTCGAGCAGCTCGACCAGGTGGTCGCCGAGCGAGATCCAGTGGTCGAGCGGCTGCTCGTCCTCGTTGACGACGACACAGGTCATGTCGCCGCCGATCTGGTCGATCAGGCTGTTCTTCCGCATCGCGTGCAGGATGCCGCGCAGGTTGGTGCTGTAGCGGTCTGTGAACTCATGCACCTCGCCGTCGACGGTGAGGATGTGCGTGAGCTTCTTCCCTCGGCCCTTGATGCGGAGGTACAGCAGCTCGTCGTCGTGATCGACGAACTCCGACCAGGTCTCCAGGGTCTGCAGGTTGACGACCTTGCGACGCTTGACGCTCTCCGGCCGCTTCTCCCTCGGACCGCGGGTGCTCTTCGGCAGCTTGATGTCGTCGAGCAGCACGTAGTCGGGGTTGCCCATCCGCGCCAGAGCGAAGGCCAGGTCGGCACGCTTGCAGCGGACCCAGAGCAGCTTCTCCTCGGTGAGGCCGGCCGCCTCCAGGCGCTCGACGGAGCGGCTGGTGTTGTGCTGGATCACGACCTTGCGGTCCTGCAGCTCGCCCGGGTTGATCTCCCAGTCGGCCTTGAACGTGACCGGCACGCCGTTGCGGGTCCGGTCGCGCAGCTCCGGCCACCGGACGGCCTTGACCGGGCCGCTGCCGGGGAACAGCTGGTCGAAGAAGCCGAACCCACGCCAGCCGATCTCGCGGACGACGTGCCACTGCCGACCCGGCAGGGTGTCGGCGATGTCCATGGCCTTCCAGCGGGCATCGAAGTAGGTCCGGCAGGCATCGACCTGGGCACGGGCGTTGCGCATCCAGTCGATCCGGTAGGCCTCGAACAGGGCCTCCAGCCCGGACTGGGTGCGGTCGTCGTACTGCAGGTTCTCACGCGAGGCAGACACCGAGATGGTGCCGATCTTCGCCTCGAACACGATGCAGGTCTCGTGGTCGAGCATGTTGGTGTCGGGCATGTTGTAGGGGTCGATGGGGTACATGACCGGCCCGAGCATGACCTGCGGCCCCTCGAACGGCACCGTGCCCTTGCGGTAGACGGTCCAGCCGTCGCCCTTGTTAAGCACCTTCGGCTCGCCGAAGTCGATGGCCGGCGAGATGACCGGACGCGGGTGGAACGACCACAGCACGGCCTTGGCGTGCTCGTGGAAGCGGCCGATGTCGGCCTCGCGGACCGGGAAGGAGATCTCCAGGCCGGTGCCGCGATCCTCGGGCTCAAGCACCCACTCGCCCAGGAACGAGATCTGGATCTTGCCGGCCTCGGACACGCCGATGGAGTAGACGCGCCGGAACCCGCGGAAGCGGGAGATGACGGTGAAGGCGCCGGCGCCGTCCGAGCGCATCAGGTAGGCGAGCGCGGCCTTCGAGCCGAAGCCCCAGCCGCCCACGGCGTCGTCGTCGCCGTCCTTGGTGCTTTCGCCGATCTTGGCGTACTTGTTCATCATGAACGAGTGCGGCAGGCCCGGCCCGAAGTCACGGATGGTGTACTGCGGGTTGAACCGCGTGGGCAGCTCGATCTCGAAGGGCTTTTTGGGCGGCGAAACCTCCCAAGCATTGGTCGCGTACTCGCGGACCGGGTAGACGATCTTGTCGGAAACCATGCCGGTGAGCAGAGCGTAGACGATCTTCGCGTCACCGCCGACGCCGGTCTGCTTGACCTGCTGCGCGCCTTCGCCAACGGTCTCGTTGAGAGCATGAACCATACGCATTGGAGTTCTCCTGAGAGGCTGAACGGTACGTTTCGTACCGTGTGGGGTCAACAAAAATCAGTCTAATGTCGTCGATTTATTGGGGCACGTACGCCCCTATACTTGGCAAAGCTCCGCACGCCGGGCTTTCAGCTCCCGGATTGCTTGCTGGCGGTGGAAGTAGGCGAGCCGAAGATTGCGAGGCGCGTCCGGTGTGTTGGCGCTCTGCTCCTTCAGCTCTTCCAGATTGCGCTTGAGCCGGGTCAGGTAGGCGTCGCACTCGTCCAGCGTGCCGACATCGGCGGCCGTCTTCGTGCGAGCCTGGTCGATCCAGCTCGGTGCGTTCGACTTACCCAAGACCCTCCCCCTCGCGGTAGGTGATCGAGAAGACCGCACGCACGCCCTGCAGGCTGGCGCGGGCCTCCTCCTCGGTGTCGAAGATGTACCAGTTCAGGCCGCGCTCCGCAGCAAACTCCTTGCCGCCGACGACCTGCTTGCCGGCCTCGTTGAGCTTGCGGTCGTAGACCCGCACCCACTTCGTGATCGGCGGGTTCACCTCGAACACGTCGCCCGGGTGATCGCCCTGGCTGGCCGGGTGGAGGCCAGCCTTGGTGCGCAGGCCGGCCGCGGTGCCGCCATCCGGCAGGGTGATGCGGACGCCGACCGGGAACTCGCCCGGATCGTTGAAGGAGACGATCTCCACCGGCAGGCCCTCGCGGGTCCGATACTCGCGGCCCGGCCTTAGGGTCCGGGCGACGAATGTGGTGTCCTCGGGCCGGCGGGCGATCAGGTTCTCGCCCTTAGCGCCGTCGAGCGCCGTGTCGACGGTCGTGACCTTGCCGGTCTGCCGGTCCTCGACCGAGAAGATGGTCGCGGTCGAGCCCTGGCTCTGGATCTCGCTCGCAAAGGCGGCGGCCTCCTCGGGCGACGAGGCGGCCGTCTCGATGGCCCAGTCGACGCGGAAGAGCTTCAGGCCGGCCGCGAGTGGGGTGTGCATGTTCATGGCGTGTCCTCTCAGTCGGTGCCGTCGCGGACGGCGATGAGCGCCGCGATCACGGCGTCGAGGTTGCGGAAGGGGATGGAGAGGCGGGCGGCGCCGGAGCGCCGGCCACGCGAGACGAGGCCGACGAGGTGCGTCTCGCCGCCGAAGACCTCGACGGCGATGCCGTGGGCCTGCATCGTCCCGTTGCGGCCGAAGTGGCCGGTGCGGGTCTGCTCGTCGAAGTGAATGGCTTGGTGATGCGGCCGAGCCGCCATGTCGTCCTCCTCAAGGGCTGAGGCGACGGTCCGTTTCGGACCGTCGCCATATTGGATATGCCTGCTATCTCAGGGACTTACGGCTAGACGCCGTAGTAGGTGGCCAGCAGGTCGAGGCCGTAGGCGTTGAGGGCGAAGAACACGGCGATCAGGCCGAGCGCGCCCCAGACCCTGGTGCCAGGCTCACCGTCCGTCCCGAAGGCCAGACCGGCGATGCCGAGCAGCAGGAACAGGTTGGCCATCAGCCACGCGGCGCAGCGGAGGACCAGGATCGTGGTGGTGAGGCTCACGCGGCCTCGACCTTCTTCTTGCGCGGCGCGCGCTTCGGCTTCGGCGCGGCCTCGATGCGGGCGGCGGCGGCTTCGATCTGCGCACGGGTCGGGTAGTTGGCGAACCGGGCGATCACGCTCGGGTGCTGGTGGAGGTGCGCGCCCTGCCGGCGGCGGCGCTCGGCGGGGCGGGAGCCGGCGATGTCGCAGCCGGCGTGGCCGGTGGAGGAGTAGCGGCGCCGGGTCACGCGGATCTTGTGATCGACGTCGGCCTGGGTCGGGACGCGGTGCATGCGCTTACGCAGCTCGCCGGCCTCGTAGAACGAATAGAGCAGGGTGCCGGCGACCGAGTAGGTGCATGGGCCGCTGCTCTCGCCCTTCTTCCGGCGGGGCTTCTGGGACACGGGCATGGGTGCTCTCCGAGCTTTCGCGCGCTTCATGCGCAGGGCGGTGATGGGGTTGAGAGCGGTCATGCCGGGCAGTTCTCGATGCACCGGCGGGCGACCGCGGCCGACACCTCGCGCCCGGTCAGCCCGAGCGCGGGGATCCCGCTGTAGACGGCGTCGATCAGGCCGACGCCGACCTGGTCCGGGTACAGCTCCGCGAAGGCGTCGCTGGCCCGTTCCATCATGACCAGCTCCAGCTCCTCGAAGCCGTGCTTGGTCGGACGCTCCTCGCCGATCTCGGCCATGAGCGTCGTGAAGAAGGAGTGGTTGCCCTCGGCGAGCCCGGCCTGGGCCGCCGTCAGGATCTCGTGGTGGCTGCGCATGGTACGAAACGGACCATCAGTTGCGGACAAGCGTCAGCGTCGGGCGCTCCTTCCGCGGGGGAGGGGGCGCTGACCGCGACGGTTGCGGGGGCTGCAGATACCGGGCGATCTTCGCCTCCCGCTTCTCCAGCAGGACGACGAGGCCCAGAACGAAGAGCGCCACGGCCATCGGGCCGAAGAGCATGGTGAGGAACGTCGCGGTCAGCTGGCTCATCAGAGCTGCCGGGCGAACGCGCGGAAGGCGAGGAACGAGCGGTCCTGCGGGTCGGAGTGCGGATCGCGCTCGCGCGGATCCACGCTGGTTGGCGGAGCCCGGCGCGTGCCGGCGTCTCTCGGGCGGAACGGCCGGCTGACACCGTTGCGGATGACGGTGCCGTCGTCGGTAATGATCTGGCGCATAACGATTTTCCTGGGTGTCGGTACGAACCGTACCGTAGGTTGCGGGCACACTGCCCGCCCCGGGGCAAGCTGTTCTTGCCACGGATCCCGATGGTACGTAAAGGACCGTCAGGCAAAAATCTGCTAGCAGATCGTTGACCGTACACAGTCCGTTTCGTACCGTGATCGTATGTCAGACGCCGCTCCGAACCCACGCAACGTCATCCGCCTGCCAGACGTGGCGGCCGAGCTGGGCATCCACCCGAACACGCTTCGGAAGATGTGCCATGCCGGGGAGGGGCCCCGGCTACTGCGCGTGTCGCCCCGCTGCTACGGCGTGCGCCGCGGGGACCTGGAACAGTGGCTAGAGAGCCGCGATGTGGCGGGCCCAAAGGTCTAGGGCCTCGCGCTTCTCGGTGGCGTACGCGGCGCGGTTGTAGATCCCGGCGACGCCGGCCTTCGAGCCTGAGACGTGGTTCAGGATCGCCTCGACGACGTGCGGCGGGACCTTGAGCACGTCCGCCATCATGGTCGCCGCGGTGCGGCGCAGATCGTGCAGTCGCCAGTCGCTGATCCCCGAGCGCTTGTCGAGCGCGGCCTTCGCCTTGCTGAAGCCGGAGAACGGCCCGGAGCCGGTGCCGAACATCAGGTCCCGGTCCTCGATCACCGGCCGCCGCGCGATGACGGCGAGCGCCTCGGCCGAGAGCGGCACGTCGTGCGGGTTGCCGTTCTTGGTGCGCTCACCCGGCATGCTCCACAGCGCGCCGGCCTGATCGACCTCGCTCCAGAGCATGGCCGCGACCTCCTCGCGCCGCTGCCCGGTCAGGATCAGCAGGCGCACGATGTCGGCGAAGTCGTTGGCCCCGTTGCTATGGGTGGCCTTCCAGATCGCGGCCAGCTCGGCCGGCTTCAGGACGCGGTCCCGCTTCTTCTCCGAAGCGGGCTTCTCGGTGCCGGTCACGATGTTGTGATCGGCGGCGTCGGTGGCCACCAGCCATCCATAGAAGCGCGACAAGGCGGCCTGCGCCCGGTTGGCGGTCGTAGCGCCGTTGTCGCGCTTGATCTCCTGCAGCACCCGGTGGACCTCGGACCGGGTCAGTTCGCGGACCGGCACCTTGTGCAGCGGCTCGAACAGCTGCGTCAGGTAGCGCTTCATGTTCTTGAACCAGGCCTCGCTGACCTGGCTCTCGCGCTCGGCCAGGTAAGGCTCGACGAGGGAGCCGAGCGTCGGCGCCTGGCGCGCCTTCTTGATCTGGGCGCGCGGATCCTCACCGGACCGGACCCGGATGATGCGGTCGCTGGCGAGCTTCCGCGCCTCGGAGGCGGACAGCATGGGGAACTTGCCCAGCGTCTCGCGCCGGCTCTCGCCGGCCTGCGTCCGGTACTGGACGAAGAACTGCTTCACCTTCGCGCTGACGCGGACACCGTAGCCCTTCACCTCGTCGTCGTAGACCATCAGCCGGTCCTTGCCCGGCGGCAGTTCGAGGGCGGCGACGGAGGTGTTGGTGAGGCGCATCCGGTACTCTCTGGGTACTCCGTCGGTCCGATCCGAACCGGCCGTTTCCGCGACGAAGTCACCGGGTACTATGCCCGAACGCCACTTTTCAAGAGCGAAACAGGCCGGGTGCCAAAAACTGGGTACTCAGGAGTGCGTCCGAAAGGTACGGTCCCATGAGCCTCTTAATCAGCGGGTCCTAGGTTCGAACCCTAGTGCGCCCACCAAGACTTAGCCTACTTTCTGCGAACCGGACCTCAATCCCGGTGAGCGAAGGGTAAGAAGGCGAAGCGACGAACAATCTTCATTGCAGCGTTGAACCGCTCTCCGTTCACCGAACTGCGACGGGCGAGCCAAGTCCGCGGAAGCCTCGCTTCATGGCCGAGGGCTACGATTCGGTTCGCCAAGCCATCGCAGCGCTTCGAGATTGAGTTCTGACGGTCGGCTTCGAAAATACGCGTCGATGGAGGGGACTGGCTCACGATTGTCACCGTCGCACGATTGCGCCTCGCCCACATTCCCCTCCGTCCGCGCAAGCCGCCGAAAAAGCCCCGCGCGGCGGTGCCGGTGGGGCTGAGGGTCGGCGCTGGATGTCGCGATCGACGCTACGCTGCCAACAGCGCAATCCAAGCCCCTGCCGCATCCATCCGCTTGGCGCACATCAAGAGGCCATCGGCCGAGCGACGCACTTCGACACGATGATGCACGTGCGGAGCGAGGCGTACATGCACACCGAGGTCGAAGCCGCATCGCCCGTCGCCGTAGCCGGCCGCAGCAAGGTCCGACCGGAACTCGGCCGCCACCGCGAACGCGACGACGGCACCGTCCACCAACACGTCCAGGCACAGCGGGGTGTTCGGATGCGCCTCGTCGCGCGCCCAGCCCCCGACGTGCAGCAGGCCATCGCCCGTCACGCCGCATCGGTCCAGCCACGCTCGCACCGGGCCCGGCTCTGCCGCACCGTCCAACGAGACAGCGCGGAGGGCTAAGCGGCCGCGCAGCGCGGCCAAGTCGGGGCCGAGTTCGGCGCGCGGAGCGTAGGGCATGCGCCCAATGCCGACGTCGAGGGCCCGCACGCCATCGAAGCCTCCGCGCACGCCGGGCGCCGCCAGGAAGCTCTCCGCCGGAGCATTCTCCGCGAGCAGCAGGTCGTGCGTGTCCAACTCGACGTGCCAGTAGGTGAGATCCGCCACCGCCTCGCCACGCGTGATGCTCGAGCCGTTGACCAGATGTCCCGCGGCCGCGAGCAGCCCGTCCAGCCACAGGCAGTGATCTGGAGAAACAAACAGGTCGCGGGCGGGCACGCCCTCGCCCAGCGCGTCGGCCCGGATGCGGACGGGGCGCTCGGCCGGGGGAACCATCGATCCCCGGTACGCGCGGGTGCCGATCCAACGGATCGGGCGCGGCGTACCGGCAGCCGTGATGGCGAGATCGCCCACCGCGAGCTGCTCCACCGGCACGTCCGAGATGACTCGATCGCGCAGGACACGGATCCGCGTCCCGGTCACGTAGCAGGGTGCAGGGTTGGCCGGCTGAGAGGGGTTCGTGGGGTTCGGGGCTGTAGCGGCGCGCACGATCGTGCCGCCCTGGCCGTCCGACACCGCCGCGAAGCTGGTCGTGCGGGGGGCCGACAGCACGAAGTTCTCGCTCACCGGCCCGCCACCGGAGCGGGTGCCGGTGATGGTGATCGAGCTGTTCGCACTGTTGTAGCTGACGCTGGAGTTGGTCAGGCCGGCGAGCGCGATCTCGTTGCCCGAACCGAAATTGGAGATGGTGTTGGCGAAGGTGCCACCATTGGTCGGCTGAGCCGCCACATTGAGCCCGAGGCGCGCTGTCGCCGTGCCCGACATCGTGCCGAAGGTGATCGTCCCCGTGCCGGCCGAGGTCGGACCGCCGAGCTGAAGGGTGCTCGACACCGCGCCGCCGTTCGAACCGATCGCGGTGCCGCCGGAGTAGGTGCTGACCCCTGTCAGCGTCTGCGTGCCACCGGTGACCGCCACGCCGCCGGTACCGGAGATCGCGCCGCTGTAGCTGGTCGAACTGTTGGTGATGGTCAGGGCCTGCGCACCGAGCGTCGTCCCGCCGGTGCCCGAGAGCGTGGTGATCGAGGCACCGGCCGTCGTCCCCGAGATGTCGAACGTGCCGGCGTTGGCTACGGGTCCGAGATTGTTGGGAGCGTTGCCGAGGACGCGCAATGTCGTGGCGCCGCCGGCGATCCCGAGGCCGCCGTTCAGCGTTCCCATGCTGGGGGTCAGGCTGTTGGTGCCGCCCGTGACGTTGATAGCGACGGCCCGGACGGTTGAGCTGCCGCCGGTGAAGGGGACTGTCAGGAATTTCGTGTGGGGGCGGCCATAGTGGACCCGAAGGAGGTTCCCGATGGCACGACGCAAAGCACCCCGCATCCCTGACGCGATCCTCGGGACTGTCAGGAATTTCGTGTGGGGGCGGCCATAGTGGACCCGAAGGAGGTTCCCGATGGCACGACGCAAAGCACCCCGCATCCCTGACGCGATCCTGGACCAGCTCCTGGCCGGGGCCGATCCGAAGACGGCCTTCGAGGCCGACGGTCTGTTGGACGAGCTGAAGAAGGCCCTGGCCGAGCGGGCGCTCAACGCAGAGATGGACCATCATCTGGCGGGCGAGGACGCCGGCAACACGCGCAACGGCTACGGTCGCAAGACGGTCACGACCGAGACGGGCCGGATCGAACTGGCGATCCCGCGCGATCGGCAGGCGACGTTCGACCCGCAGCTGATCGCCCGCTACCAGCGCCGCTTCCCGGGCTTCGACGACAAGATCGTGTCGATGTATGCGCGTGGCATGAGCACCCGAGAGATCGCCGCGCACCTGCGCGAGCTCTACGGGATCGAGGTCTCACCCGACCTGATCAGCGCGGTGACCGACGCGGTCCTGGAGGAGGTCGCCGCCTGGCAAGCCCGGCCGCTGGAGCCGGTCTACCCGATCGTGTTCTTTGACGCCCTGCGGATCAAGGTGCGTGACGAGGGCGTGGTCCGCAACAAGGCCGTCCACATCGCGCTGGGCGTGCGCGCCGACGGCTCCAAGGAGATCCTCGGCCTCTGGCTGGAGCAGAACGAGGGCGCCAAGTTCTGGTTGCGGGTCATGAACGAGCTCAGGAACCGCGGCGTCGAGGACGTGCTGCTTGCC